>NZ_JAOBZC010000027.1:0-1091 GCF_029838645.1 Enterobacter sp. GD03975 | reverse complement strand
AGAACTTTAGCAACAACGCCCGCGCCAACGGTACGGCCGCCTTCACGGATTGCGAAACGCAGACCGTCGTCCATCGCGATTGGGTGGATCAGAGTCACAACCATCTTGATGTTGTCGCCTGGCATTACCATCTCTACGCCTTCTGGCAGTTCGATGGTACCGGTCACGTCAGTTGTACGGAAGTAGAACTGTGGACGGTAGCCTTTGAAGAACGGAGTATGACGGCCGCCTTCGTCTTTGGACAGAATGTACACTTCAGATTCGAACTTGGTGTGTGGCTTGATTGAGCCTGGCTTCGCCAGAACCTGACCACGTTCGATTTCTTCACGTTTGATACCACGCAGCAGAACACCAACGTTCTCACCAGCACGGCCTTCGTCCAGCAGTTTGCGGAACATTTCAACGCCAGTACAGGTAGACTTCGCAGTCTCTTTGATACCAACGATTTCAACTTCTTCACCCACTTTGATGATACCGCGCTCTACACGACCGGTAACAACGGTACCACGACCGGAGATGGAGAATACGTCTTCGATTGGCAGCAGGAATGGCTTGTCAATCGCACGCTCTGGTTCTGGGATGTAAGAATCCAGGAAGCCAGCCAGTTCGATGATTTTCGCTTCCCACTCTGCGTCGCCTTCCAGCGCTTTCAGCGCGGAACCACGAACGATTGGAGTGTCGTCGCCTGGGAAATCGTACTGAGACAGCAGTTCACGAACTTCCATCTCTACCAGTTCCAGCAGCTCTTCGTCATCAACCATGTCGCACTTGTTCAGGAACACGATGATGAAAGGAACGCCTACCTGACGACCCAGCAGGATGTGCTCACGGGTCTGAGGCATAGGGCCGTCAGTCGCAGCAACAACCAGGATCGCGCCGTCCATCTGCGCAGCACCGGTGATCATGTTTTTAACATAGTCGGCGTGGCCTGGGCAGTCTACGTGTGCGTAGTGGCGAGTCGGGGTGTCATACTCAACGTGAGAGGTGTTGATGGTGATACCACGAGCTTTTTCTTCTGGTGCGTTATCGATCTGGTCGAAAGCACGAGCAGCACCGCCGTAGGTTTTAGCCAGTACGGTAGTGATTGCAGC
>NZ_JAOBZC010000025.1:0-3109 GCF_029838645.1 Enterobacter sp. GD03975 | reverse complement strand
TTGATGCCTGGCAGTTCCCTACTCTCACATGGGGAGACCCCACACTACCATCGGCGCTACGGCGTTTCACTTCTGAGTTCGGCATGGGGTCAGGTGGGACCACCGCGCTAAAGCCGCCAGGCAAATTCTGTTATCTGTATCAGGCTGAAAATCGTGTCTCTTCGCCAAAACATCTTCGGCGTTGTAAGGTTAAGCCTCACGGTTCATTAGTATCGGTTAGCTCAACGCATCGCTGCGCTTACACACCCGACCTATCAACGTCGTCGTCTTCAACGTTCCTTCAGGAGACTTAAAGTCTCAGGGAGAACTCATCTCGGGGCAAGTTTCGTGCTTAGATGCTTTCAGCACTTATCTCTTCCGCATTTAGCTACCGGGCAGTGCCATTGGCATGACAACCCGAACACCAGTGATGCGTCCACTCCGGTCCTCTCGTACTAGGAGCAGCCCCCCTCAATTCTCCAGCGCCCACGGCAGATAGGGACCGAACTGTCTCACGACGTTCTAAACCCAGCTCGCGTACCACTTTAAATGGCGAACAGCCATACCCTTGGGACCTACTTCAGCCCCAGGATGTGATGAGCCGACATCGAGGTGCCAAACACCGCCGTCGATATGAACTCTTGGGCGGTATCAGCCTGTTATCCCCGGAGTACCTTTTATCCGTTGAGCGATGGCCCTTCCATTCAGAACCACCGGATCACTATGACCTGCTTTCGCACCTGCTCGCGCCGTCACGCTCGCAGTCAAGCTGGCTTATGCCATTGCACTAACCTCCTGATGTCCGACCAGGATTAGCCAACCTTCGTGCTCCTCCGTTACTCTTTGGGAGGAGACCGCCCCAGTCAAACTACCCACCAGACACTGTCCGCAACCCGGATTACGGGTCTACGTTAGAACACCAGCCATTAAAGGGTGGTATTTCAAGGTCGGCTCCACGCAGACTGGCGTCCACGCTTCAAAGCCTCCCACCTATCCTACACATCAAGGACCAGTGTTCAGTGTCAAGCTATAGTAAAGGTTCACGGGGTCTTTCCGTCTTGCCGCGGGTACACTGCATCTTCACAGCGAGTTCAATTTCACTGAGTCTCGGGTGGAGACAGCCTGGCCATCATTACGCCATTCGTGCAGGTCGGAACTTACCCGACAAGGAATTTCGCTACCTTAGGACCGTTATAGTTACGGCCGCCGTTTACCGGGGCTTCGATCAAGAGCTTCGCGTTGCCGCTAACCCCATCAATTAACCTTCCGGCACCGGGCAGGCGTCACACCGTATACGTCCACTTTCGTGTTTGCACAGTGCTGTGTTTTTAATAAACAGTTGCAGCCAGCTGGTATCTTCGACTGATTTCAGCTCCGTCCGCAGGGACTTCACCTACATATCAGCGTGCCTTCTCCCGAAGTTACGGCACCATTTTGCCTAGTTCCTTCACCCGAGTTCTCTCAAGCGCCTTGGTATTCTCTACCTGACCACCTGTGTCGGTTTGGGGTACGATTTCGTGTTACCTGATGCTTAGAGGCTTTTCCTGGAAGCAGGGCATTTATCACTTCAGCACCGTAGTGCCTCGTCATCACACCTCAGCGTTAAAAGGTACCGGATTTACCTGGAACCTCCGCCTACATGCTTAAACCGGGACAACCGTCGCCCGGCTGACATAGCCTTCTCCGTCCCCCCTTCGCAGTAACACCAAGTACAGGAATATTAACCTGTTTCCCATCGACTACGCCTTTCGGCCTCGCCTTAGGGGTCGACTCACCCTGCCCCGATTAACGTTGGACAGGAACCCTTGGTCTTCCGGCGAGCGGGCTTTTCACCCGCTTTATCGTTACTTATGTCAGCATTCGCACTTCTGATACCTCCAGCAACCCTCACAGGCCACCTTCAACGGCTTACAGAACGCTCCCCTACCCAACAACACATAGTGTCGCTGCCGCAGCTTCGGTGCATGGTTTAGCCCCGTTACATCTTCCGCGCAGGCCGACTCGACCAGTGAGCTATTACGCTTTCTTTAAATGATGGCTGCTTCTAAGCCAACATCCTGGCTGTCTGTGCCTTCCCACATCGTTTCCCACTTAACCATGACTTTGGGACCTTAGCTGGCGGTCTGGGTTGTTTCCCTCTTCACGACGGACGTTAGCACCCGCCGTGTGTCTCCCGTGATAACATTCTTCGGTATTCGTAGTTTGCATCGGGTTGGTAAGCCGGGATGGCCCCCTAGCCGAAACAGTGCTCTACCCCCGAAGATGAGTTCACGAGGCGCTACCTAAATAGCTTTCGGGGAGAACCAGCTATCTCCCGGTTTGATTGGCCTTTCACCCCCAGCCACAGGTCATCCGCTAATTTTTCAACATTAGTCGGTTCGGTCCTCCAGTTAGTGTTACCCAACCTTCAACCTGCCCATGGCTAGATCACCGGGTTTCGGGTCTATACCCTGCAACTTAACGCCCAGTTAAGACTCGGTTTCCCTTCGGCTCCCCTATACGGTTAACCTTGCTACAGAATATAAGTCGCTGACCCATTATACAAAAGGTACGCAGTCACCCCATAAAGAGGCTCCCACTGCTTGTACGTACACGGTTTCAGGTTCTTTTTCACTCCCCTCGCCGGGGTTCTTTTCGCCTTTCCCTCACGGTACTGGTTCACTATCGGTCAGTCAGGAGTATTTAGCCTTGGAGGATGGTCCCCCCATATTCAGACAGGATACCACGTGTCCCGCCCTACTCTTCGAGTTCACAACAAGTGTGTTTTCGTGTACGGGACTATCACCCTGTACCGTCGGACTTTCCAGACCGTTCCACTAACACACAAGCTGATTCAGACTCCGGGCTGCTCCCCGTTCGCTCGCCGCTACTGGGGGAATCTCGGTTGATTTCTTTTCCTCGGGGTACTTAGATGTTTCAGTTCCCCCGGTTCGCCTCGTTAACCTATGTATTCAGTTAACGATAGTGCAACGGATTGCACTGGGTTTCCCCATTCGGACATCGACGGGTCAAAGGTTCATATCACCTCGCCGTCGCTTTTCGCAGATTAGCACGTCCTTCATCGCCTCTGACTGCCAGGGCATCCACCGTGTACGCTTAGTCGCTTAACCTCACAACCCGAAGATGTTTC
>NZ_JAOBZC010000024.1:0-3485 GCF_029838645.1 Enterobacter sp. GD03975 | reverse complement strand
CCCGGCGGCAGAACCTCCGGCAACCCGGTGAACCCGCTGCTGGGGGCCAAGGTCCTGCCCGGCGAGACCGATATCGCCCTGCCCGGTCCGCTGCCGTTTGTCCTCTCCCGCGCATACAGCAGCTACCGGACCGGACCCCCCGCGCCGGTGAGTGTTTTCGGCCCCGGCTGGAAAGCCCCCTTCGATATCCGCTTACAGCTTCGCGATGAGGAACTTATCCTCAGCGACACCGGCGGGCGCAGCATTCACTTTGAGCCGCTGCTGCCCGGTGAAACCGCCTTCAGCCGCAGCGAGTCCCTGTGGCTGGCCCGCGGTGGCGTGGCCAGGCTGCATGAGAGCAATGCGCTGCATCTGCTGTGGCAGACCCTGCCGGAAGACCTGCGCCTGAGTCCGCATATTTACCTGGCGACCGGCAGCGCGCAGGGGCCGTGGTGGATACTCGGCTGGCCTGAGCGCGTACCGGGTGAGGATGAAGCGCTTCCTGCGCCGTTACCACCGTACCGGGTGCTGACCGGGCTGGCTGACCGCTTCGGGCGCACGCAACGCTTTCACCGGGATGCGGACGGGGAATTTGCCGGCAACATCACCGCCGTCACCGACGGTGCAGGCAGGTGCTTCCGGCTGGCGCTGACGACGCAGGCGCAGCGGGCAGAGGCCGCGCGTAAACAGGCGACCGCCTCCGGTATCCGCGCACCGGACTGGCCGCAGACGATGCCGGTCTCCGGCTACGGCGCAGACGGCGGCATTCGCCTTGAGGCGGTGTGGCTGACGCACGACCCGGAGTTCCCGGATAACCTCCCGGCGCGTCCCCTGGCCCGCTACACGTACACCCCGCGCGGCGAGCTTGCCACCGTGTATGACCGCAGCGACACACCGGTGCGCAGCTTCACTTACGATGATAACCATCCGGGGCGCATGACCGCGCACCGGCACGCCGGACGCCCGCAGACCACCTACCGCTATGATGCCGGCGGGCGGGTGACGGAGCAGCTTAACCCGGCGGGGTTAAGTTATACCTACGACTATCAAAAAAATGCCGTCGTCATTACCGACAGCCTGAACCGCCGGGAGGTGCTGCACACCGCAGGCGAAGGCGGGCTTAAGCGTGTCGTGCGGGAAGAAAAAGCCGACGGCAGTGCGGTTACGCGGGAATTTGATAACGCGGGCCGCATGGTGGCGATGACGGATGCGGCCGGGCGCAGAACCGGATACCGGCTGAATGCCGGCGCCGGGAATGTGACGGAAATTGTCCTGCCGGACGGCCGGTCCGTACGGTTCAGCTACAACGACCAGCTCCAGCTTATCGCCACCACCGGTACTGACGGCCTGCGCAGCCGGCAGGAATTTGACCGTCAGGGCAGACTGACGCAGGAAACGTCCCGTCACGGCGATATCACCCGCTATTTTTACGACAGCCCGGACAGTGAACGCCCCTCTGCCACCGAAGACGCCACCGGCAGCCGGAGGCATATGACGTGGAGCCGCTACGGGCAGCTGCTGACCCTGACCGACTGCTCCGGCTACCGGACCCGGTATGAATACAACCGCTTCGGGCAGGTGACGGCCATTCACCGGGAAGAAGGCCTCAGCCAGTACCGCACTTACGATGAACGGGGCTGGCTGGTCAGCCAGAAAGATGCCGCCGGCCACGAAACCCGTTATGAGTACAGCCTGGCGGGCGACCTGACTGCCGTGGTTCACCCGGACGGCAGCAGGCTGACCACAGAGTATGACGCCGCCGGGCACCCGGTCAGCACCACCGGAGGCGGCCTGACGCGACGGATGGAGTATGACCCGGCAGGCCGCGTCACCCGGCTGGTTAATGAGAACGGGGCCGGGACCACTTTTGCTTACGACCTGCTGGACAGGCTGGTACAGGAGTGCGGCTTTGACGGCAGGACGCAGCGCCACCACTACAGCGCCACCGGGCAGCTCATCCGCAGTGAGGATGAAAGCCTCGTCACCCTGTGGCACTACGATGTGTCAGACCGTCTGGTATACAGAACGGTGAACGGCGAAGAGGCGGAGCGCTGGCAGTACTGTGAGCGCGGCTGGCTGACGGCAGTCAGCCATCTCAGCGACGGGCACCGCGTCGCTGTTCACTACGGCTATGATGACAAAGGCCGGATGGTCAGTGAGACACAGACCGTCCACGCCCCACGGACTGATGAACGGCTGTGGCAGCACGTCACGAAGCACGGTTATCAGAACGGGCTGGCGAATAAAACGGTTCCCGACCACCTTCCTCCGGTGGAATGGCTCACTTACGGCTCCGGCTATATCGCCGGGGTGAAGCTCGGCGGCACGCCGCTGGTGGAGTTCACCCGCGACCGGCTGCACCGGGAGACGCAGCGAACCTCCGGTGCGTATGAGCAGAACACGCTCCACAGCGCCACCGGGCAGCTGCTGAGCCACACCTTCAGCGACCCGGCGCTGAACCGGGAATACGGTTATCACGACAGCGGGCATCTTGTAAATATCCGTGGCGCACGGGTGGAGGAAGAGTATCGCTATGACGATGCGGGCCGTCTCATCCGCGCCCGGCACCACGACCTGCTGCAACACCACGCCACCGACCCGGCGGGCAACCGTATTACAGACCGGGAACAGTACCCGGCACTGCCTGCGATGTGGCGGGATAACCGCATCGGCGAAGACGCACACTTTTTTTACCGCCACGATGAGCACGGACGGCTGACGGAAAAGGCTGAACGTCAGATACGCGACGGCGGCAGTTACGTACACCATTATCACTACGACAGCCAGCACCGTCTGGCGCACTACCGCCTCACGCAGCAGGGGCAGACGCTGCGGGAAAGCCGGTACCTGTATGACCCGTCGGGCCGCCGCATCGGGAAACGGGTGTGGCAAAGCCGGTGCGGCCAGGATGCGCCTGACGTGACATGGTACGGCTGGGACGGCGACAGGCTGACCACCACGCAGACGGAGACCCGGCGCATCCAGACCATTTACCTGCCGGGCAGCTTCACGCCGCTGGTCAGAACCGAAACGCAAAGCGCAGAGCTGGCAAAAGCAGTACGCCGCACGCTGGCGGAGAAATTTCAGCAGGAGGCCGGCGTCATCTTCCCGCCGGAACTGGTGGCGCGGGTGGATAACCTGGAAGCGGAGCTACAGCGCGGGGAGCTCAGCGAGGCAAACCGGGCGTGGCTGGCGCAGTGCGGCCTGACGCCGGAGCAGATACGCAACCAGATGGAGCCGGACTACGCGCCGCAGAGAAAAATTCACCTGTACCACTGCGACCACCGGGGGCTGCCGCTGGCGCTTGTGAACAGTGACGGAAAAACAGACTGGTCGGCAGAATACGATGCGTGGGGGAATGTGCTGCGCGAGCAGAACCCGCACAATCTGGCACAGCTCATCCGCCTGCCGGGGCAGCAGTATGATGCAGAGACGGGGCTGTACTATAACCGGCACCGGTATTACGACCCGCAGCAGGGGCGGTATATCACGCAGGACCCGATAGG
>NZ_JAOBZC010000023.1:0-13537 GCF_029838645.1 Enterobacter sp. GD03975 | reverse complement strand
ACTTGTCGGGTGGCGCTCCGCTTACCCGACCTACGAATCCCAGGCCGGGTGAGTGGTGTGCGTGATGTGTCCTTGTTATCAGCGGAACGGTGGCTCATTAAAGGTGCGCAGCTTGCGGGAGTGCAGTTTATCCCCCTCGGCACGCAGTAAATCTATAGCGCGAATACCAATCTGAAGATGCTCTGAGATCGCCCCTTCGTAAAAACGGTTCGCCTGGCCCGGCAGCTTGATCTCGCCGTGCAGCGGTTTATCGGACACGCACAGCAGCGTGCCGTAAGGCACGCGGAAGCGGTAGCCCTGCGCCGCAATGGTGGCACTTTCCATATCGATCGCCACCGCGCGGCTGAGGTTAAAGCGCAGCGCGGAGGCGGAATAACGCAGTTCCCAGTTACGATCGTCGGTAGTGACCACCGTGCCGGTGCGCAGGCGCTGCTTCACCTCTTCACCCGGCATACCGCTCACCTCTTTAGTGGCGTCATACAGGGCGCGCTGGACTTCCGCGATGCTCGGGATAGGAATGTCCGGCGGCAGAACCGCGTCAAGGACGTGGTCGTCGCGCAGGTACGCGTGGGCGAGAACGTAATCCCCAATCAGCTGGCTTTCGCGCAGGCCGCCGCAGTGGCCAATCATCAGCCAGACGTCCGGGCGCAGAACCGCCAGGTGGTCGCAGATGGTTTTCGCGTTCGACGGCCCAACGCCAATATTAATCAGCGTAATGCCCTGGCCGTCGGCGGTGATCAGGTGCCAGGCCGGCATCTGGTGCTTTTTCCACGCCAGGTCGGAAATGGCCTGCTCCGGCGCTTCGGTTTCAGCGGTGATCCAGATCCCGCCCGCGCAGGAGAGGGCGACGTAAGGGCTATCCGGATCGAGGATCTGGCTACAGCCCCAGCGAACAAACTCGTCCACGTAGCGGGTGTAGTTGGTAAACAGCACGAACGGCTGGAAATGCTCGGCTGGGGTGCCGGTGTAGTGGCGCAGGCGCGCCAGCGAAAAATCCACGCGACGGGCGTCAAAGTGCGAGAGCGGTGAAAATTCTGCCGGGTGATAAATTCCGTCCGCCGTCTCGTCGCCAATCTGCGAAAGCTCGGTGGTTGGGAAGTGGCGCGTCAGCCCCGCGCTCATGGAGCGGTCCAGCGTTAGCGCCGAGCCGTCAATCACGTACGGGTAAGGGATTTCGTGCAGCGACGGTTCCACGGATATATGCGCACCGTAATCCTGATACAGCAACGTGAGCTGTTCTTCCAGGTAGGGGCGGAACAGCGCAGGGCGGGTGATGGTCGTGCTGTAACAGCCGGAGTGGGTAAAACGTGCATAGGCGCGGGTTTTCGGATTGCTGCTGGCGCTGCCGTCCCAGGTGACAGAGAGCGATGGATAAACAAAAAGGCCCTGAGTTCTGGCCTTTTCATCGGGAAGTTTCCCTGTTTCGATATAGTCACTGATGGCGCTGCGCAGTGCGTTGACGGATTGCTCATACAACGCGTCGAGTTTTTCCAGCGCCTGAGCCGGGGTCAGGCTGGAGCCCTTATTATTCATGTCTGTCTCCTTGTTCCACAGGTGTGCGGCAATACCCGATAGTATGTCACACGCCCGTGAAACTAAAGTGAGGAGATCGGCCTAGCGCGTTTCCTTCATGAACAGGGCGGTCGCGGCGGAGAGCAGGCAGCCTGCCAGCAGATAAATCGCCACGCTGTGCCAGTTCCCGCCGGAGAAGGTCACCAGCGCGGCGGCGATAAACGGCGTAAACCCGCCGCCGACCACGCTCGCCACCTGATATCCCACGCCCGCGCCGCTGTAGCGGTAGCTGGCGCCGAACAGCTCGGTAAACATCGGCTGCTGCACGCACACCACCATATCGTGGGCGATGTTGGCGAGCATGATGGCGAAGAAGACGATCCAGAACACCGACTGCGCCTCCAGCGCCATAAAGAACGGCCAGGCGCTGAGCGTGCCGATAAGCGCGCCCGTGATGTAAACCCGGCGGCGGCCAAACCGGTCTGCGAGCCAGGCGAAGCAGGGGATGGTCAGGCAGCTGATCCCGCCCACCACCAGGCCAATGTTCAGAAACAGCTCACGCGGCAGGCCGAGGTTCTGGGTGGAGTAGTTCAGGGCGAAGGCGGTGACGATATACATGGTCAGCAGTTCGCACAGGCGCAGGGCGATGATTTTCAGAAAAGCGCCAGGGTGCTGCACCAGCGCTTCCATCACCGGCAGCCTTTTTTTCGCGACCGGTTTTTCGCGCTGCTGCTGCTCAAACTCAGCCGACTCTTCCATGCCGTTGCGGATCCACAGGGCCGCGATGACCAGCACAATGCTGAAGATAAACGGAATGCGCCAGCCCCAGCTCAGGAACTGCTCGTCTGTCGTGAGCTGGCTAATGAGCGACACCAGCCCGGTGGAAAGCAGTAGCCCCACGCCATAACCCACCTGCACGCCGCTGCTGTAAAACGCCTTCCTGTGCTTCGGCGCGCTTTCCACGGACAGCAATGCCGCGCCGCCCCATTCACCGCCGACGGCAAAGCCCTGAATGGCGCGCAATGTCACCAGCAACACCGGGGCCCACCAGCCAATCGACGCAAAGGAAGGCAAAATACCGATAAGCGCGGTGGCAATGCCCATCATCCAGACGGTGAGCATCAGCATCCGTTTCCGGCCAAGGCGGTCACCGAAGTGGCCGAAAATGATGCCGCCCAGCGGACGAAACAGAAAACCGACGCCAAAGGTGGCAAATGCGGCGAGCGTGCCCATGGCGGGGCTAATCTGGGGGAAAAATTCGCGGTTAAATACCAGCGCAGCGGTAATACCGTAGAGCAGAAAGTCATACCAGTCGACGACGGCGCCTGCGAAGCTACCTAAAGCGGCGCGGCGGGCGCGGTTCAGCGAAGGCGTCTCCTCGCTGCGGCGAGCGGAGATGAGGGTGGAGTCCATAGTTGTCCTGTCTGTACTGATTTTTAATTATTGGTATAAGAAAAGGTCACTCACATTGCGGCCGTCATCGTGACGGAAGGTATGAGACTACCGCGACGGGCGGCCAGAGAAAACGTTTTTATCTTTCCTGAAAGCGCTGAATAAATAAATTTCATCTTACCCGGGCCCAATATAAATCAGCCTGTTTGGCTCCGGTTAGGGCTGAATGGTTTACAGTAATAGTGATCGCTGCGTGACGTAAGCTGAGGGAATAACGATGCAACGCCTCTTTCCTGCACTCTGGGTAGTCCTGTTTTTGGTGGCTTCGCCGCTGTATGCGGAGCCGAAAGTCTATGGTGAACAGCGCATTCACCGCTGGTGGGATGCGGTCACGGACGATATTTCCCAGACCTGGGAACAGCCGGAGCGTTACGATCTCTACCTGCCGTTTCTGAGCTGGCACGCCCGCTTCATGTATGACAAAGAGAAAACAGACAACTACAACGAAATGCCGTGGGGCGGTGGGCTGGGCGTGTCTCGTTACAACGACGAGGGCAACTGGAGCGCGCTCTTCGCCATGATGTTTAAAGATTCCCACAACGAGTGGCAGCCCGCGATGGGCTACGGCTGGGAGAAGGGCTGGTATCTGGATAACGCGAAAGATTTCCGTCTGGGTCTGGGCGCCGCGGCGGGGATCACCGCGCGCGACGACTTTGCTAACTACGTACCGCTGCCGTTTATCTTTCCCCTGTTCTCAGCCGGATACAAGCGCGTTACCGTCCAGTTCACCTATATTCCCGGCACCTACAACAACGGTAACGTGCTGTTTGCCTGGCTGCGCCTGGGCTTTTAAAGGGTAATGACCTTTTTGGCCACCGCGTTGGAGAGGATGAGCAGCGAAAACAGGACCGACGTAATAAAGGTGAGCACAATCAGGGCCAGCTTGATGCTCAGAGAGGTCACCGGAATGAGCGCCGTCAGCAGGTGAAACACCGAGTAGTGCATAATATAGACCCCGGTCATCGTTTTGCTAATGGCGGCCAGCACGGACTCTTTAAACTCCGCATTGCGGCGAAAGCGCACGCCGTTGGCCGCGATTACCAGGGCGATAATCAGAATGTAGATTTGCGATCCGGTGAGGATAAAGGCGTTTCTGTCCGCTTTAAACAGGGCAAAAAAGAAGTGCCGCTCGTAAAACCACGTGAACAGATAGATAAACGGGATGGCAATCACCGCTGCCCTGACCACGTTTTTGCGGCCGATCCACGCCGCGATGTGCGGATCGCAAAAGAGTTGTCCCGTCAGATAAAACAGCAGCCACGTCCACAGGCGATACTGCGGCGACAGCGAAAGGACATGAACGTCAGGATAGAGCGCTGACAGCAAATCGTACCCGTAGGAGAAAAGCAGCAGGGCGGCAATTACCCCAACGAAAAGCGTTCGCCGCTGGCTGAGCCACTCCACCACAGGATGAAATGTGTAAATTACGATAAACGCGAACACGAACCAGGGCTGGATCAGATACCCGCGCTGATAGGGCTCCCACAGGTAGTAAATGGTCACCCAGAACAGAAAGACGATCACCAGGCTTTTGATCTTATCAAGCTGCCAGCGGGTGCCGTGGCGGGATTGCCCATCCAGATAGCCCGCCACCACAAAAAACAGCGGCGTGGCGATGGTCGAGATAAACGTTAAAAAGCCGAGGATCCAGTGATAGTCATAATCGTACCGATCCCAGGTATTGTAGATGGTGAAGAAAGTCACCGCCGTCATACAGCCCAGCGTCTTGATGATGTTCAGCCCTGTCGCATTCATTGTTGTTCAGCTTCGTCCTTACGATGGAAACACGCGTAAATTACCGGGAGTACCAGCAGCGTCAGGATTGTAGCAAACCCAAGTCCAAACATAATCACAACGGCCATGCTCTGGAAGAACACATCCAGCAGCAGAGGAGCGAGCCCGAGCACGGTGGTAAAGGCGGTGAGCAGGATGGGGCGCAGGCGCGAGGTGGCGGCGTAAACGATCGCGCTGTGCTGATCCTGCTGCGCTTTCTGCTGTTCAATCTCCTCTACCAGCACAATGCCGTTGCGGATCAGCATCCCGCTCAGGCTGAGCAGGCCAATCAGCGCCATAAAGCCAAAGGGGATCCCGGTCAGTAAAAAACCCGGCGTCACGCCGATCAGCGCCAGCGGCACGGTTAGCCATATAGCGACGGCGTTTTTCACCGAGCTGAACATCAGCACCGTGATCACAAACATCACCAGATAACCGAGCGGCAGCGTGGTGAACAGCCCCTGCTGCGCTTCGCTGGAGTTCTCCGCGTCCCCGCCCCACTCGATGCTGTAGCCGTGGGGCAGGGGGAGCGCATCAATTTGCGGCTTCACCCGGGCGAGAATATCGCCGGAGGTTTGCTGGCTTAGCGGGTCGGGATCGGTCTGCACGGTCAGCACGCGGGAGCGGTCGCGACGCAGGATTAGCGGATCTTCCCACTCCAGCGCGAAGCCGCTGACGACGTTGCTCAGCGGGATATACTGCTGCCGGGTCTGGCTCCAGACCAGGACGTTATTCAGGTGATTGGCGTCCAGCCGCTCGCTTTCCGGCGGGCGCACCACCACGGGCAGCAGATCGCTGCCTTCACGGTACAGCCCCGCCCGGCTGCCGGAGAAATTCATCTCCAGTGCGTTATCCACGTCCTGCTTATCCACGCCAAGCTCGCGGCCCAGCGCGATAACGTACTGCGGGCGGATCACTTTGCTGCGGTTTTGCCAGTCGTTCCTGACGCTATCCGTGGCCGGATCGCGCGTGAGGATGTTGTCTACCTGGCTGGCGATCAGGCGCAGCCTGTCCGGGTCAGGGCCTTTAATACGCACTTCTATAGCGCTGTCGCCGGAAGGACCAAACATCACCCGTTTCGTGCTGGCGTTAACCTGCGGATAGTTCCGGGCGATGTACTCATCAACGTGGCGGGTCAGGGCAGAGATGTTACGCTGGTCATCCATCCGCACCATGATTTGCGCATAGTTGCTGTACTGGCGCTGTCCGCTGTAGGTCAAAATAAAACGCATACTTCCCTGACCGATCGTCGAGACCGTGGTTTCCACGCCTGGCTGGCCGTTGATGGTTTTCTCGATATCGCCGGTCATCTTCTCGGTCCATTTAATGTCGGTACCGTAAGGGAGCCAGAGGTCGACGAAGAAAATCGGCGTGCTGGAGGAGGGGAAGAAATTCTGCCGCACCGAGCCAAAGCCCCAGATGGCGGCTGCCAGCAGCGCTGCCATCACCACCAGCGTTGGCGCTTTACGCCGCAACAGCGCCCTGAGCAAACCCTGGTAAATGCGATAGATGCGTTTGTCGTAGGGGTCCGTTTTGTCGGCCTCTGGCGGCGCAGCCTCGTGTTTAAACAGCCACCATTTGATCAGCACCGGCGTAATGGTGAGGGCAGAGAACCAGCTCAGCATGAGCGAAATCAGCAGAACCTGAAACAGCGACTTACAGTATTCGCCAGTGGAGTCCTGCGACAGCCCGACGGGCGCGAAGGCCAGAATGGCGATGACCGTCGCCCCCAGCAGCGGCAGCGCAGAACGGCGAATAATGTGGTTAATGGCGCTCAGCAGGGGTGAGCCCTGCTGCCGGGCGATCAGTACCCCTTCGACAACCACGATGGCATTGTCCACCAGCATGCTGAGGGCGATGATCAGCGCCCCCAGCGAGATGCGCTGAAGTTCAATGCCCCAGAGATACATGATCAGCAGCGTGCCCAGCACGTTGAGCGCGAGGGAAAAGGCGATAATGATCCCGCTGCGTACGCCCATAAAGATCAGCAACACACCGACGACAATCGCCAGCGCCATCAGGAAATTAATGATAAATCCGTTAACGGAATCACCGACTTCCGCCGCCTGATCGTAAAACAGGTCAATATGGATGCCTGCCGGCTTTTCGGCTGACATCTGCTCAAGCTTCGCCTCCAGCGCATGTCCCACGTCGATCACGTTTACGCCGGGGATAAAGGAGACGCCCATGGTGACGGCTTTTCTGCCGTTGGCATGGTAGATGCTGGAGGGGGAGGCATCCAGCCCGCGCGACAGGGTGGCAATATCCCGCAAGCGGGTAGCCGCCCCAGCGCCGGGCGGGGTTACGATCAGATCGGCAAGCTCGTCAATACTCTCGAATTCCCCGGTAGGATGCAGGCGAATGGACTCGGTCCCGGCGGGGATGTCTCCGGCACTGGAGACCACGTTCAGCCTGCTTAACAGGGCGGAAAGCTGGTTCAGCGTTATCCCGCGGGCGGCCATTTTGGTCAGAGAGATGTCCACGTTAATCTGCTGAGTGATGGCACCGCCAATGGCAACTTTGCCCACGCCCGGTACAAGGACCAGCTCCCGGCGCAGCTGCTCGGCATACCGCACCAGTTCCGGATTGCTGAATTCATCGCCGGAAATGGCAAAGAAAAAGCCGAACACGTCGCCAAAATCGTCATTCACAAACGGGGCGACTACGCCCGGCGGAAACTGTCGGGCGGCATCTCCCACCCGGCGACGCAGCTCATCCCAGATCTGCGGTAGCTCATCTGAGTGGTAGCGCGAGGCAATATTGACCGTGATCTGCGACAGGCCGTTGGAGGAGATGGAGCTGACGTTATCGAGGTAAGGGAGCTGCTGAAGCGCGTTTTCCAGCGGCAGGGTGACCTCTTCCTCAACCTGCTGCGCCGACGCGCCCGGATAATGGGCGATCACCACCGCAGTTTTGATGGTAAACGCCGGATCTTCCAGCCTGCCGATGTTCAGCAGGGCAATAATGCCGCCCACGCCCAGCAGCAGAATAGTCAGCCAGACGCGAACCGGATTACTGATAAACTGACGAGAGATATCCATTACAGTCCCCGTTCACGCATCCAGATGCGTACCGGCTGGTTGGCGTGTAGCTCGCCCACGCCTGCGGCCACCACGCGTTCACCGGCCTTAAGCCCGTCGACGACGACGATGCCCTCAGCGCTAACTTGCCCCACGCTGACCTTTCGATCTTCCAGGTGCAACGTTTCGCCTTCGCCCGTTACCACCCAGACGTGCGGCTCATTGCGCGGGCGGTTATCCGGGCTAAAGACCGCCTCAACCGGCACCACCAGCGCCTCGCTGCCCACGCCCGCCGGAAGGTCGGTTAAATTGACCGTGACCGTCCCGCTGACGCCGCCCACTACGGGAAAATCATCCGGGCGGGGCATGGTTAAAATCACCTGCCAGGTCAGCGTGTTGCTGTCGCTACTGCCCGAGTGTTCTTTGTACACTGCGGTGAACTCGCGCCCGGGCAGGGCATTGATCCTCACCACCGGCCTGTACTGCGCATTGCGGATGTCGAAGGTTTTAAACAGATTTTCCGGAAGGCTGAACACCACGTCCAGCAGGTCTGTACGGGTCAATGTGACGACGGGCTGGCCGGCTGACACGACCTGATGATTTCGCACATGGACGCTGGCCGCTGTCCCGCTAAAGGGGGCGACGAGCGTCATCTGGCTCAATTCTTCTCGCGCAATCTGTAGCGCGGCGTTTGCAGAATCGCGGTTTGCGCGCTGGACATCCATCTCGGCCTTCGACACGGCCTGACGTCCCGCCAGCGTCTGGAAGCGGTCAAATTGCCTTTGCGCCAGGGTTGCCGCCGTTTGCCTGTCGTTCAGACGCTGCCGGGCTTCGCGATCGTTAAGACTGGCGAGCCGTTGCCCCTGTTTGACAACGGCGCCCTGGCGAATGTCCAGGGTCTCAATCTGCCCGGCACGTTTGAATGCGAGATCCGTAGCGTCGCCGGATTCGATGCGGGCGGGAAAGACGCGCTGCTGCGCGTTGCCGGCCTTCACCACCTCTGCGACTTTTACCATTTTCGGCAGGGGCGCGGCGCGATCGGGTTTAGGATCGCACGCCGTCAGCAGTAATAACACAGCGGGCAGAAGAGAGACGTAGCGCTTCACAGTATTCCCCTGATAATAATTGTTTTATTTATTTCGTCATCAATGCTGGGGTGGCGCTATTCTGCCAGGGCCGAGACGACCACATAGGTAAATAAACCGATTGCTGTGCTGGCGATAATGGCAAGCGCGATAAACAAACCAAGGCGAATCAGGCTTAAACCGTACATGCATTCCTCCATGAGGTAGAAGGTGGCGCAGGGTAAATATGAATAAACGTATTGCATGCCTGACTATGAGCATAGTCGGTGAATAAATAAATGTTAAATAACCATTATTAGTGGCGTGGCAGGCTAAGGCGAAACACGTGTGACGATAGCGTATTCGCTTTGAATAACAACCTGATATTCCTGTGCTACGTTTAATAGCATTCATCCCTTTTTTCCGTAAAAGGCCTTCGCGCATATACCCCCTGGTTTGATGCGATCTCTCCTGATTCACTCACAACTGTGTTGGTTATAAAAAGGATGCTTGATATGTATAAAACGATTCTGGTGCCGGTGGATGTTTACGAAACAGCGCTGTCAGATAAAGCGCTACAGCATGCCCAGTTCCTCGCGCAAAGCGCATCGGGTGACGTTCATCTGCTGTACGTTATGCCAAAGTTCTCGGCTGAACTGACCCGCGGTTTTATTGCAGACGCGAGAAAGATGGATGAATATATGGTTAATAATGCTAAAGAAAAACTTGCCGCGCTGGTAAAAAAAATCAACCTGCCGGAAGAAAATGTTCATCTTCACGTTCGCAGCGGGAATATACGTGATGAGGCGATCAAACTGGCGGATGAACTTAACGCCGGCGCAATTATTGTGGGGTCGCGCAATCCAAATATTCAAACCCACTTATTAGGTTCAGAGGCGGCGAGTATCGTACGTTATGCGCATGTTCCTGTTTTCGTTATTCGTTAATTGCATGAAAGCAAGGTGATTTCTGAAAAGAACCCGAGGAAGGAACGATGATAACAGAAAAGCCTCACCGTCCGTATTATCAACAGACCGTTGATGAAACCCTGACAAATATCCAATCCAGCCTGGACGGACTTAGCAGTGCGGAAGCCACCGTCAGGCTGGACAAATATGGTGAAAATGCCTTACCGCAAAAACCGGGTAAACCCGGCTGGCTGCGCTTTCTGGCCCATTTCAACGATGTTCTCATTTACGTTCTGCTGGTGGCGGCGCTGCTGAAGCTGATAATGGGACACTGGGTGGATATGTTTGTCATTCTCGGGGTGGCCGTCATTAACGCCCTGATTGGCCATATTCAGGAGAGCAATGCTGAGAAATCGCTGCAAAGTATTCGCAATATGCTCTCCAGCGAGGCGGTGGTCATCCGGCAGGGCAGCCATGAAACCATCCCCACCACGGCGCTGGTGCCGGGAGACATCGTGGTTATACGCGCCGGAGATCGCATTCCTGCCGACCTTCGCGTGATAGAGGCGCACAACCTGCGGGTGGAAGAGGCTATCCTCACCGGCGAATCCACCGTGGTGGAGAAAAGCAGCGATGCGCTCAGCGGCGAACTGCCGTTAGGCGACCGTTACAACCTGCTGTATTCCGGCACCACGGTCAGCTCCGGCGGGGGAAAAGGGCTGGTGGTGGCGACCGGCGGCGAGACCGAGCTCGGCCATATCAACCAGATGATGTCGGACATTGAAAAACACCGTACCCCGCTGATGGTGCAAATGGACAAGCTCGGCAAGACCATTTTCATCACCATTCTGGTCATGATGCTGGCGCTGTTTGTTTTCAGCCTCATCTTCCGCGATATGCCCGTTTCAGAGCTGGTACTGTCGCTGATTAGCCTGGCGGTGGCGGCGGTGCCGGAAGGATTACCGGCCATTATCTCGATCATCCTCTCGCTGGGCGTGCAGGCGATGGCGCGCCGCAAGGCGATTATTCGCAAGCTGCCTACCGTGGAAACCCTGGGGGCGATGACGGTTATCTGCTCGGATAAAACCGGCACCCTGACCATGAATGAGATGACGGTAAAAGCGGTGATCACCGCGGATACCACCTACCGCGTGGAGGGCGACAGCTACGAGCCGGTGGGCACTATTCACCCTGTTGACGATCCAACGCCAGTCAGCGTGACCCAGGGATCTGTGCTGGAGCGCTATCTGCGCACCGTCGATCTCTGTAATGACAGCCAGCTGATCAAAGATGAGCAGGGGTTATGGAAAATCACCGGCGGCCCCACCGAAGGCGCGCTGAAGGTGTTGGCGGCCAAAATTCCGCTGCCAGCAGTTGATGCCGAGTTGCGCAGTAAAATCCCCTTTGATTCGCAGTACAAATACATGTCCACCCTGTATCGTCTGGGCGACGAAGAGGTAATGTTAATCACCGGTGCGCCGGACGTCCTTTTCCGTCTTTGTCAGCACCAGCAGACCCACAGCGGGCTCGAGCCGTTCAACCTGCACTACTGGGAAGAGAAGATTGAAGAGTATGCGCGCGAAGGATTACGCATGGTGGCTGCGGCCTGGAAGCCAGCCGCCAGCGGCCAGCACGAGCTGACCCATGCCGATCTGCAAGAGGGCGTTATTCTGCTCGGCATCGCGGGCATGATGGATCCCCCGCGCCCGGAAGCCATTACGGCCATTGCCGACTGCCTACAGGCGGGCATTCGCGTGAAAATGATCACCGGGGATCATCCGCAAACGGCGATGAGCATCGGGCAGATGCTGGGTATTGGCAACGCGGCGAGCGCCATCACCGGGCGCGAGCTGGAGGCGATGGACGACCATCAGCTGAGCGAGGCGGCGCAAAAATACGATATCTTTGCCCGAACCAGCCCGGAAGATAAATTCCGCCTGGTGCAGGCGCTGCAAAGTAAACAGGAAGTGGTCGGGATGACCGGGGACGGGGTGAACGATGCGCCAGCGCTGAAGCGGGCAGATGTCGGCATCGCGATGGGGATCAAAGGTACTGAAGTCACCAAAGAAGCCGCCGACATGGTGTTAACGGACGATAACTTTGCCACCATTGCCCGGGCGGTCCATGAAGGGCGTCGGGTCTACGACAACCTGAAAAAGACCATTCTGTTCGTGATCCCCAGCAACATCGCCCAGGCTCTGCTGATCATTATCGCCCTGCTGGCGGGGAACCTGATCCCGCTAACACCGGTACTGATCCTGTGGATGAACATGGCAACCTCGGCAACGCTGTCGTTTGGTCTGGCGTTTGAAGCGGGTGAGAAGGACATCATGAACCGGCCGCCGCGTAAGTCTAACCTGCACGTGATGGACGGTTACGCCATCTGGCGCGTGGTGTTTGTCGGCCTGATGATTGCCATCAGCGCCTTTGTGCTGGAGGCCTGGCTACAACCGCGCGGCTACTCGCCGGAGTTCATCCGCACCGTGTTGCTGCAAATGCTGGTGACTGCCCAGTGGTTTTACATGCTCAACTGCCGCGTCACCGACGGCTTCTCCCTGAGTAAAGGTCTGCTGGCTAACAAGGGGATATGGATTGTGAGCGGCGTGCTGCTGGCGCTTCAGCTTCTGATCGTCTATGCGCCGTTCATGCAAATGCTGTTCGGTACCGAAGCACTGCCGTTCCGCTACTGGATCATTACTTTCCTGGTCGGGTTCGCGATGTTCATGATCGTTGAAGCGGAAAAAGTCCTTACCCGGAGATGGCGCACGACGAAAAAGTGATTGCGTGAGTATGATAAGCCTGCCCACCGGCAGGCTTTCTCTTTTGGATGAGTACAGAACACTATGATTCGATTTGTCGCGTTCGTTTTTACGCTTTGTATGCTGGTTCCCGCTGCATCTGCTGTCACTTACCCGTTGCCTCCCGAGGGGAGCCGCCTGGTGGGAGCGTCGATAACCGTCACCGTACCTGAAGGCAATACCCTGCCGCTCGAAGCGTTTGCAGCGCAGCACGGGCAGGGGTTGAGCAATATGCTGGAAGCTAACCCGGGGGTAGATCCGTTTTTACCGCGTGCCGGTACCCAGCTGGTGGTGCCGCAGCAGTTAATATTGCCACCAACGGTGCGCGAGGGGATTGTGGTGAACGTCGCGGAAATGCGTCTTTACTATTATCCACCCGGCAGCAATACGGTTGAGGTGCTGCCTATTGGCATTGGTCAGGCCGGGCGCGAGACGCCGCGTAACTGGGTAACCGCCGTTGAGCGCAAGCAGGAAGGCCCAACCTGGTCACCAACGCCCAACACGCGGCGCGCTTACGCGAAAGAGGGGAAAACGTTGCCCGCGTTCGTCCCCGCCGGGCCGGATAACCCGATGGGGCTGTATGCTCTCTATATCGGCAGGCTGTACGCGATTCACGGTACCAACTCGAATTTCGGCATCGGCCTGCGCGTCAGCCAGGGCTGCATTCGCCTGCGTAATAACGATATCAAATACCTGTTTGATAACGTTTCGGTGGGGACGCGGGTACAGCTTATCGATCAGCCCGTAAAAGTGACCACCGAGCCGGATGGCAGCCGCTGGGTGGAAATTCATGAGCCATTATCACGTAATCGCGCAGAATTTGAATCGACAAACAAGGTGCCGCTGCCCATTACGGCTGCACTGCGGTCGCAGCTCGTGAGCGAGGGTGCAGCCGCTGAGCTGGAACGGCGGTCGGGGATGCCGGTGAGGCTTGCTATGCCCGGTGGCGCTGCGCTTACCGGGCAAACAGGACCGTAGGTCGGGTAAGGCGCAGCCGCCACCCGACAAAC
>NZ_JAOBZC010000022.1:0-26041 GCF_029838645.1 Enterobacter sp. GD03975 | reverse complement strand
GGGCTAATTAATTATCCCTGAAATAAAAAGGACGCTTCGGCGTCCTTTTTTATTTTTTGACCCTTTCCCTGTCACAAACTTTCGCATTTTTTAACCGCACCCGGCCCGTATCCTGGCGTATGTGCTATTGTAATCATAACCATTCTCACTTACACTTTGCGCATATTTTGAACGGGAGTCTTTATGTACGTTTGTTTATGTAATGGTGTAAGCGACAAAAAAATTCGTCAGGCCGTTCGCCAGTTTCAGCCACAATCATTCCAGCAGCTTCGCAAGTTTGTTCCGGTGGGAAATCAATGCGGTAAATGCGTTCGCGCAGCGCGTGAGATCATGCAGGACGAACTGATGCAGATCCCGGAATTCAAAGAGATCGCGTAAGCCTCTATCTTTTTTTTGACATCCCCGTAGCCCGTTCTACGCTTCAATGAGTGGAAGCGGAGGGACTATATAATGAAAGGTGATGTTAAAATCATAAGTTATCTCAATAAATTATTGGGAAATGAGCTTGTCGCAATCAATCAGTATTTTCTCCATGCAAGAATGTTCAAGAACTGGGGACTGACTCGCCTCAACGATGTGGAATACCATGAGTCCATTGATGAAATGAAACACGCCGATAAATACATTGAGCGTATTTTATTCCTTGAAGGCATCCCTAACCTACAGGATCTGGGAAAACTGGGCATCGGCGAGGATGTCGAAGAGATGCTGCGTTCCGATCTCCGGCTGGAGCTGGAGGGCGCAAAAGACCTGCGTGAAGCCATTGCCTATGCGGATAGCGTACATGACTACGTCAGCCGCGATATGATGATCCAGATCCTGGCCGATGAAGAAGGGCATATCGACTGGCTGGAAACCGAACTGGATCTCATCAGCAAAATTGGCCTACAGAACTATCTCCAGTCTCAGATCAAAGTGGAAAGTTAATCAGGCTTTCCCAGCCAACGCATAAACCCGCTGCCGCCAGAAATGGCCCAAAAGGCAGTGGGTTTTTTAATGCCCCTTTATCTGGGGTGATTAACGAGAAACCCGTCAGGTATAGCAGCGCCATCAATGCGGCCACTAACGCCAGCATTGGCAGCACACACCAGCCGTGCCATGCCCCCAGCGCGGCCAGATATTTTACATCGCCATACCCCATCCCTTCACGTTGGCAGACAAGCCGATAGCCCCAATAGATGGCGGCGAATCCAACATAGCCTGTCATCGCACCCACCACCGCGCTCGGTAAAAAATCAGGATGGAGACAAAGCTGGTAAAGCAGGCCCGTCCAGAGCAGCGGGCAGAGCAAGCGGTCGGGAAGGAGTCCATCGCGAATATCTGCGCGTATCAGCAAGGCCGACAGAGAAAAATAGATCAGCAGAAAGGGGAGGGTCATTAACATGGTACAGGCCTCAAAAGGATTTGAGCGCATATTCTTTCTAATTCCTGTGCCCGGCAATGTGCAAAATCCGCAGTTGCGTAGCCGCTTCAGGAAAAGCGGTGAGACAAGAGCTATTGCAGAAAAGGTTGCGTGGCCACACGCACACTATGCCTTTAGCGCTTAATTTCTAAACGGCACTTGCGTCTTGCCCAGATTTACGTATAATGCGCGGGCTTGTCGTAATTGACGGCGGGTTCAATCTGAACCAGAGTAGCTCACTTTGTTACTCAACAATGCTCCCAATTGGGGAGCTACGTAAGAACGGTTACACTCTCCCATCAATCGTAATGGGTTTGAGGAGTAATCATTTTCGTTTATAAAATAATTGGAGCTCTGGTCTCATGCAGAACCAAAGAATCCGTATCCGCCTTAAAGCGTTTGATCATCGTCTGATCGATCAATCAACCGCGGAAATCGTCGAGACTGCTAAGCGCACTGGTGCGCAAGTCCGTGGTCCGATCCCGCTGCCGACCCGCAAAGAGCGCTTTACCGTTCTGATCTCTCCGCACGTTAACAAAGATGCGCGTGATCAGTACGAAATCCGCACTCACAAGCGTCTGGTTGACATCGTTGAGCCAACTGAGAAAACCGTTGATGCTCTGATGCGTCTGGATCTGGCTGCCGGTGTAGACGTGCAGATCAGCCTGGGTTAATCAGGTCATCGAGCGATTGAGAGGTTGAAACAATGATTGGTTTAGTCGGTAAAAAAGTGGGTATGACCCGCATCTTCACTGAAGATGGCGTTTCTATCCCAGTAACCGTAATCGAAGTTGAAGCAAACCGCGTTACTCAGGTTAAAGATCTGGCTAACGATGGCTACCGCGCTATTCAGGTTACCACTGGTGCTAAAAAAGCTAACCGTGTAACCAAACCAGAAGCGGGTCACTTCGCTAAAGCTGGCGTTGAAGCTGGCCGTGGTCTGTGGGAATTCCGTCTTGCTGAAGGCGAAGAGTTCACCGTAGGTCAGGACATTAGCGTTGAGCTGTTTGCTGACGTTAAAAAAGTTGACGTAACCGGTACCTCTAAAGGTAAAGGTTTTGCTGGTACCGTTAAGCGCTGGAACTTCCGTACCCAGGACGCTACCCACGGTAACTCCTTGTCTCACCGCGTTCCGGGTTCTATCGGTCAGAACCAGACTCCGGGCAAAGTGTTCAAAGGCAAGAAAATGGCAGGTCAGCTGGGTAACGAACGTGTAACCGTTCAGAGCCTGGACGTAGTACGTGTTGACGCTGAGCGCAACCTGCTGCTGGTTAAAGGTGCGGTCCCGGGTGCAACCGGTAGCGACCTGATCGTTAAACCAGCTGTGAAGGCGTAAGGGGATAGCAATGGAATTAGTATTGAAAGACGCGCAGAGCGCGCTGACTGTTTCCGAAACTACCTTCGGTCGTGATTTCAACGAAGCGCTGGTTCACCAGGTTGTTGTTGCTTATGCAGCTGGTGCTCGTCAGGGTACTCGTGCTCAGAAGACTCGTGCTGAAGTAACTGGTTCTGGCAAAAAGCCATGGCGCCAGAAAGGTACCGGCCGTGCGCGTTCAGGTTCTATCAAGAGCCCGATCTGGCGTTCAGGTGGCGTGACCTTCGCTGCGCGTCCACAGGACCACAGTCAAAAAGTTAACAAAAAGATGTACCGCGGCGCGCTGAAAAGCATTCTGTCCGAACTGGTACGTCAGGATCGTCTGATCGTTGTCGAGAAGTTCTCTGTTGAAGCGCCTAAAACTAAGCTGCTGGCACAGAAACTGAAAGACATGGCTCTGGAAGATGTGCTGATCATCACCGGTGAGCTGGACGAGAACCTGTTCCTGGCCGCGCGTAACCTGCACAAGGTTGACGTACGCGACGCGACTGGTATCGACCCGGTTAGCCTGATCGCCTTCGACAAAGTCGTAATGACTGCTGATGCTGTTAAGCAAGTTGAGGAGATGCTGGCATGATTCGTGAAGAACGTCTGCTGAAGGTGCTGCGCGCACCGCACGTTTCTGAAAAAGCGTCTACTGCGATGGAAAAAACAAACACCATCGTTCTCAAAGTTGCTAAAGACGCGACCAAAGCAGAAATCAAAGCTGCTGTGCAGAAACTGTTTGAAGTCGAAGTCGAAGTCGTTAACACCCTGGTAGTTAAAGGGAAAGTTAAACGTCACGGACAGCGTATCGGTCGTCGTAGCGACTGGAAAAAAGCTTACGTCACCCTGAAAGAAGGCCAGAACCTGGACTTCGTTGGCGGCGCTGAGTAAGTCGGAGGAGTAATACAATGGCAGTTGTTAAATGTAAACCGACATCTCCGGGTCGTCGCCACGTAGTTAAAGTGGTTAACCCTGAGCTGCACAAGGGCAAACCTTTTGCTCCGTTGCTGGAAAAAAACAGCAAATCCGGTGGTCGTAACAACAATGGCCGTATCACCACTCGTCACATCGGTGGTGGCCACAAGCAGGCTTATCGTATTGTTGACTTCAAACGCAACAAAGACGGTATCCCAGCAGTTGTTGAGCGTCTTGAGTACGATCCGAACCGTTCCGCGAACATCGCGCTGGTTCTGTACAAAGATGGCGAACGCCGTTACATCCTGGCCCCTAAAGGCCTGAAAGCTGGCGACCAGATTCAGTCTGGCGTTGATGCTGCAATCAAAGCAGGCAACACCCTGCCGATGCGCAATATCCCGGTTGGTTCTACCGTTCATAACGTAGAAATGAAACCAGGTAAAGGCGGTCAGCTGGCGCGTTCCGCGGGTACTTACGTTCAGATCGTTGCGCGTGACGGTGCTTATGTCACCCTGCGTCTGCGTTCTGGTGAAATGCGTAAAGTCGAAGCAGACTGCCGCGCTACTCTGGGCGAAGTTGGCAATGCTGAGCATATGCTGCGCGTTCTGGGTAAAGCTGGTGCTGCACGCTGGCGTGGTGTTCGTCCTACCGTTCGCGGTACTGCGATGAACCCAGTCGATCACCCACATGGTGGTGGTGAAGGTCGTAACTTTGGTAAGCACCCGGTAACTCCGTGGGGCGTTCAGACCAAAGGTAAGAAGACCCGCAGCAACAAGCGTACTGATAAATTTATCGTACGTCGCCGTAGCAAATAATTTTAGAGGATAAGCCATGCCACGTTCTCTCAAGAAAGGTCCTTTTATTGACCTGCACTTGCTGAAGAAGGTAGAGAAAGCGGTGGAAAGCGGAGACAAGAAGCCCCTGCGCACTTGGTCCCGTCGTTCAACGATCTTTCCTAACATGATCGGTTTGACCATCGCTGTCCATAATGGTCGTCAGCACGTTCCAGTCTTTGTTACCGACGAAATGGTTGGTCACAAACTGGGTGAATTCGCACCGACTCGTACTTATCGCGGCCACGCTGCTGATAAAAAAGCGAAGAAGAAATAAGGTAGGAGGAAGAGATGGAAACTTTAGCTCAACATCGCCATGCTCGTTCTTCTGCACAGAAGGTTCGCCTTGTTGCTGACCTGATTCGCGGTAAGAAAGTGTCGCAGGCCCTGGACATCCTGACCTATACCAACAAGAAAGCTGCGGTATTGGTCAAGAAAGTACTGGAATCTGCCATTGCTAACGCTGAACACAACGATGGCGCTGACATCGACGATCTGAAAGTCGCGAAAATTTTCGTAGATGAAGGCCCAAGCATGAAGCGCATTATGCCGCGTGCGAAAGGTCGTGCAGATCGCATCCTGAAGCGCACCAGCCACATTACTGTGGTTGTGTCCGATCGCTGAGACTCTGGAGACTAGCAATGGGTCAGAAAGTACATCCTAATGGTATTCGCCTGGGTATTGTAAAACCATGGAACTCTACCTGGTTTGCGAACACCAAAGAATTCGCTGACAACCTGGACAGCGATTTTAAAGTACGTCAGTACCTGACTAAGGAACTGGCTAAAGCGTCTGTATCTCGTATCGTTATCGAGCGTCCAGCTAAGAGCATCCGTGTGACTATTCACACTGCTCGCCCTGGCATCGTTATCGGTAAGAAAGGCGAAGACGTAGAAAAACTGCGCAAGGTCGTAGCGGATATCGCTGGCGTTCCTGCACAGATCAATATCGCTGAAGTTCGTAAGCCTGAACTGGACGCTAAATTGGTTGCTGACAGCATCACTTCTCAGCTGGAACGTCGCGTTATGTTCCGTCGTGCTATGAAGCGTGCTGTACAGAACGCAATGCGTCTGGGCGCTAAAGGTATCAAAGTTGAAGTTAGCGGCCGTCTGGGCGGCGCGGAAATCGCACGTACCGAATGGTACCGCGAAGGTCGCGTACCGCTGCACACTCTGCGTGCTGACATCGACTACAACACCTCTGAAGCGCACACCACTTACGGTGTAATCGGCGTTAAGGTATGGATCTTCAAAGGTGAGATCCTGGGTGGTATGGCTGCTGTTGAACAACCGGAAAAACCGGCTGCTCAACCTAAAAAGCAGCAGCGTAAAGGCCGTAAATAAGGAGCGTCGCTGATGTTACAACCAAAGCGTACAAAATTCCGTAAAGTGCACAAAGGCCGCAACCGTGGTCTGGCGCAGGGTACGGATGTTAGCTTCGGCACTTTCGGTCTGAAAGCTGTTGGCCGTGGTCGTCTGACTGCACGTCAGATCGAAGCAGCACGTCGTGCAATGACCCGTGCAGTTAAGCGTCAAGGTAAGATCTGGATCCGTGTATTCCCGGACAAACCGATCACCGAGAAGCCACTGGAAGTTCGTATGGGTAAAGGTAAAGGTAACGTGGAGTACTGGGTTGCCTTGATCCAACCGGGCAAAGTCCTTTATGAAATGGACGGTGTTCCGGAAGAGCTGGCCCGTGAAGCCTTCGGCCTGGCAGCAGCGAAACTGCCTATCAAAACCACCTTTGTAACTAAGACGGTGATGTAATGAAAGCAAAAGAGCTGCGTGAAAAAAGCGTTGAAGAGCTGAACGCTGAGCTGCTGAACCTGCTGCGTGAGCAGTTCAACCTGCGTATGCAGGCTGCAAGTGGCCAGCTGCAACAGACTCACCTGCTGAAGCAAGTGCGTCGCAATGTTGCGCGCGTTAAGACTTTACTGACTCAGAAGGCGGGTGCGTAATGACCGATAAAATCCGTACTCTGCAAGGTCGTGTTGTTAGCGATAAAATGGAGAAATCCATTGTTGTAGCTATCGAACGTTTTGTGAAACATCCGATCTACGGTAAATTCATCAAGCGTACGACCAAACTGCACGTACATGACGAGAACAACGAATGTGGTATCGGCGACAAGGTTGAAATCCGTGAATGCCGTCCACTGTCCAAGACTAAGTCCTGGACGCTGGTTCGCGTTGTAGAGAAAGCGGTTCTGTAATAGAGTACGCATTCTCAATACGAATAAACGGCTCAGCGATGAGCCGTTTATTTTTTCTACCCATATTGCAGAAGCGGTGTTATAATGCCGCGCCCTCGATATGGGGCTTTTTAACGGCTCTGATTTTAGAGTCTCAGGTAGTAGTTGACATTAGCGGAGCACTAAAATGATCCAAGAACAGACTATGCTGAACGTCGCCGACAACTCCGGTGCACGTCGCGTAATGTGTATCAAGGTTCTGGGTGGCTCGCACCGTCGCTACGCAGGCGTAGGCGACATCATCAAGATCACCATCAAGGAAGCAATTCCACGTGGTAAGGTCAAAAAAGGTGATGTGCTGAAGGCGGTAGTGGTGCGCACCAAGAAGGGTGTTCGTCGCCCTGACGGTTCTGTCATTCGCTTCGATGGTAATGCATGCGTTATTTTAAACAATAACAGCGAGCAGCCTATCGGCACGCGTATCTTTGGGCCGGTAACTCGTGAACTTCGTACTGAGAAGTTCATGAAAATTATCTCTCTGGCACCAGAAGTACTCTAAGGAGCGAATCATGGCAGCGAAAATCCGTCGTGATGACGAAGTTATCGTGTTAACCGGTAAAGATAAAGGTAAACGCGGTAAAGTAAAAAATGTTCTGTCTTCCGGCAAACTTGTCGTTGAAGGTATCAACCTGGTTAAGAAACATCAGAAGCCGGTTCCGGCCCTGAACCAACCAGGCGGCATCGTTGAAAAAGAAGCTGCTATTCAGGTTTCTAACGTTGCAATCTTCAATGCGGCTACCGGTAAGGCTGACCGTGTAGGCTTTAGATTCGAAGACGGCAAAAAAGTCCGTTTCTTCAAGTCTAACAGCGAAACTATCAAGTAATTTGGAGTAGTACGATGGCGAAACTGCATGATTACTACAAAGACGAAGTAGTTAACAAACTCATGACTGAGTTTAGCTACAATTCTGTCATGCAAGTCCCTCGGGTCGAGAAGATCACCCTGAACATGGGTGTTGGTGAAGCGATCGCTGACAAGAAACTGCTGGATAACGCAGCAGCTGACCTGACAGCAATCTCCGGTCAAAAACCGCTGATCACCAAAGCACGCAAATCTGTTGCAGGCTTCAAAATCCGTCAGGGCTATCCGATCGGCTGTAAAGTAACTCTGCGTGGCGAACGCATGTGGGAGTTCCTTGAGCGCCTGATCACTATTGCTGTTCCACGTATCCGTGACTTCCGTGGCTTGTCCGCTAAGTCTTTCGACGGTCGTGGTAACTACAGCATGGGTGTCCGTGAGCAGATCATCTTCCCAGAAATCGACTACGATAAAGTCGACCGCGTGCGTGGTTTGGATATTACCATTACCACTACTGCGAAATCTGACGAAGAAGGCCGTGCTCTGCTGGCTGCCTTTGACTTCCCGTTCCGCAAGTAAGGTAGGGTTACTGAATGGCTAAGCAATCAATGAAAGCACGCGAAGTAAAGCGCGTAGCTTTAGCTGATAAATTCTTCGCTAAACGCGCTGAACTGAAAGCGATCATTTCTGATGTGAACGCTTCCGACGAAGATCGTTGGAATGCGGTTCTCAAGCTGCAGTCTCTGCCGCGTGATTCCAGCCCGTCTCGTCAGCGTAACCGCTGTCGTCAAACAGGTCGTCCACATGGTTATGTGGGCAAGTTTGGGTTGAGCCGTATCAAACTGCGTGAAGCCGCCATGCGCGGTGAAGTACCAGGCTTGAAAAAGGCTAGCTGGTAATTACCAATTGAATCACGGGAGTAAAGACAGATGAGCATGCAAGATCCGATCGCGGATATGCTGACCCGTATCCGTAACGGTCAGGCCGCGAACAAAGTTGCGGTCACCATGCCTTCCGCCAAGCTGAAAGTGGCAATTGCCAACGTGCTGAAGGAAGAAGGTTTTATCGAAGATTTTAAAGTTGAAGGCGACACCAAGCCGGAACTGGAACTTACTCTCAAGTATTTCCAGGGTAAAGCTGTTGTAGAAAGCATTCAGCGTGTCAGCCGCCCAGGCCTGCGCATCTATAAGAAAAAAGATGAGCTGCCAAAAGTAATGGCTGGTCTTGGTATCGCAGTTGTTTCTACCTCTAAAGGTGTTATGACTGATCGTGCAGCGCGCCAGGCTGGTCTTGGTGGCGAAATTATCTGCTACGTAGCCTAATCGGAGGAAAGAATGTCTCGTGTTGCTAAAGCACCGGTCGTTATTCCTGCCGGCGTTGATGTAAAAATCGACGGTCAGGTTATTACGATCAAAGGTAAAAACGGCGAGCTGACTCGTACCCTCAACAAAGCTGTTGAAGTTAAACATGCAGATAACGCTCTGACCTTCGGTCCACGTGATGGTTTCGTGGATGGATGGGCTCAGGCTGGTACCGCGCGTGCCCTGCTGAACTCAATGGTTGTTGGTGTTACCGAAGGCTTCACTAAAAAGCTTCAGCTGGTTGGTGTAGGTTATCGTGCAGCTATCAAAGGGAATGCAGTAGGCCTGTCTCTGGGCTTCTCACACCCTGTTGAGCATCCGCTGCCGGCCGGTATCACTGCAGAATGTCCGACTCAGACTGAAATCGTGCTGAAAGGCGCTGATAAACAGCTGATCGGTCAGGTTGCAGCAGATCTGCGCGCCTACCGTCGTCCTGAGCCTTATAAAGGCAAGGGTGTTCGTTACGCCGACGAAGTCGTGCGTACCAAAGAGGCTAAGAAGAAGTAAGGTAACACTATGGATAAGAAATCTGCTCGTATCCGTCGTGCGACCCGCGCACGCCGCAAGCTCAAAGAGCTGGGTGCAACTCGCCTGGTGGTACATCGTACCCCGCGTCATATTTACGCACAGGTAATTGCACCGAACGGTTCTGAAGTTCTGGTAGCTGCTTCTACTGTAGAAAAAGCTATCTCAGAACAATTGAAGTATACCGGTAACAAAGACGCCGCTGCAGCTGTAGGTAAAGCTGTTGCAGAACGCGCTCTGGAAAAAGGCATCAGCAATGTTTCCTTTGACCGTTCCGGGTTCCAATATCATGGTCGTGTCCAGGCACTGGCAGATGCTGCCCGTGAAGCTGGCCTTCAGTTCTAAGGTAGAGGTGTAAGATGGCTCACATCGAAAAACAGGCTGGCGAACTGCAGGAAAAGCTGATCGCGGTAAACCGCGTATCTAAAACCGTTAAAGGTGGTCGTATTTTCTCCTTCACAGCTCTGACTGTAGTTGGTGATGGTAACGGTCGCGTTGGTTTTGGTTACGGTAAAGCGCGTGAAGTTCCAGCAGCGATCCAGAAAGCGATGGAAAAAGCCCGTCGCAATATGATTAACGTCGCGCTGAACAACGGTACCCTGCAACACCCAGTTAAAGGTGTTCACACGGGTTCTCGTGTATTCATGCAGCCAGCTTCCGAAGGTACCGGTATCATCGCCGGTGGTGCAATGCGCGCCGTTCTGGAAGTTGCTGGAGTTCATAACGTTCTGGCTAAAGCATATGGTTCCACCAACCCGATCAACGTGGTTCGTGCAACTATTGATGGCCTGGAAAATATGAATTCTCCAGAAATGGTCGCTGCCAAGCGTGGTAAATCCGTTGAAGAAATTCTGGGGTAATTGACCATGGCAAAGACTATTAAAATCACTCAAACCCGCAGTGCAATCGGTCGTCTGCCGAAACACAAGGCAACGCTGCTTGGCCTGGGTCTGCGTCGTATTGGTCATACCGTTGAGCGCGAGGATACTCCTGCTGTTCGTGGTATGGTCAACGCGGTTTACTTCATGGTTAAAGTTGAGGAGTAAGAGATGCGTTTAAATACTCTGTCTCCGGCCGAAGGCTCTAAAAAGGCGGGTAAACGCCTGGGTCGTGGTATCGGTTCTGGCCTCGGCAAAACCGGTGGTCGTGGTCACAAAGGTCAGAACTCTCGTTCTGGCGGTGGCGTACGTCGCGGTTTCGAGGGTGGCCAGATGCCACTGTACCGTCGTCTGCCGAAGTTCGGCTTCACCTCTCGCAAAGCAGCGATCACAGCGGAAATCCGTCTGTCTGACCTGGCGAAAGTTGAAGGCGGCGTTGTAGACCTGAACACGCTGAAAGCGGCTAACATTATCGGTATCCAGATCGAGTTCGCGAAAGTGATCCTGGCTGGTGAAGTTTCTACTCCGGTAACTGTTCGTGGCCTGCGTGTTACTAAAGGTGCTCGTGCTGCTATCGAAGCTGCTGGCGGTAAAATTGAGGAATAAGTAGCAGATGGCTAAGCAACCGGGATTAGATTTTCAAAGTGCCAAAGGTGGATTTGGCGAGCTGAAACGCAGACTGCTGTTTGTAATCGGCGCGCTGATTGTGTTCCGTATTGGCTCTTTTATTCCGATCCCTGGTATTGATGCCGCTGTACTTGCCAAACTGCTTGAGCAACAGCGAGGCACCATCATTGAAATGTTCAACATGTTCTCTGGTGGTGCTCTCAGCCGTGCTTCTATCTTCGCACTGGGTATTATGCCGTACATTTCGGCATCGATTATTATCCAACTGCTGACGGTCGTTCATCCGGCCCTGGCAGAGCTGAAGAAAGAAGGGGAGTCTGGACGTCGTAAGATTAGCCAGTACACCCGTTACGGCACTCTGGTGCTGGCAATATTCCAGTCGATCGGTATTGCTACCGGTCTTCCGAATATGCCTGGTATGCAGGGCTTGGTATTAAACCCAGGCTTTGCATTCTATTTCACCGCTGTTGTTAGTCTGGTCACAGGGACCATGTTCCTGATGTGGCTCGGCGAACAGATTACTGAACGAGGTATCGGTAACGGTATCTCAATCATTATCTTCGCCGGTATCGTTGCGGGTCTCCCGCCGGCCATCGCCCATACTATCGAGCAAGCGCGTCAAGGCGACCTGCACTTCCTCCTGTTGCTGTTGGTTGCAGTATTAGTATTTGCAGTGACGTTCTTTGTTGTCTTCGTTGAACGTGGTCAACGCCGCATTGTGGTGAACTACGCTAAGCGTCAACAGGGTCGTCGTGTCTATGCTGCACAGAGCACACATTTACCGCTGAAAGTGAATATGGCGGGGGTTATCCCGGCTATCTTTGCTTCCAGTATTATTCTGTTCCCGGCAACCATCGCGTCATGGTTCGGGGGCGGTACTGGTTGGAACTGGCTGACAACAATTTCGCTGTATTTGCAGCCTGGGCAACCACTTTATGTGTTACTCTATGCGTCTGCGATCATCTTCTTCTGTTTCTTCTACACGGCGTTGGTCTTCAACCCGCGTGAAACAGCAGATAACCTGAAGAAGTCCGGTGCATTTGTACCAGGAATTCGTCCGGGAGAGCAAACGGCGAAGTATATCGATAAAGTAATGACTCGCCTGACTTTGGTTGGTGCGCTTTATATTACTTTTATCTGCCTGATCCCGGAGTTCATGCGTGATGCAATGAAAGTACCGTTCTACTTCGGTGGGACCTCACTGCTTATCGTTGTTGTCGTGATTATGGACTTTATGGCTCAAGTGCAAACTCTGATGATGTCCAGTCAGTATGAGTCTGCATTGAAGAAGGCGAACCTGAAAGGCTACGGCCGCTAACTGGTCGCCTGAGAAGTTACGGAGAGTAAAAATGAAAGTTCGTGCTTCCGTCAAGAAATTATGCCGTAACTGCAAAATCGTTAAGCGTGATGGTGTCATCCGTGTGATTTGCAGTGCCGAGCCGAAGCATAAACAGCGCCAAGGCTGATTATTTCGCATATTTTTCTTGCAAAGTTGGGTTGAGCTGGCTAGATTAGCCAGCCAATCTTTTGTATGTCTGTACGTTTCCATTTGAGTATCCTGAAAACGGGCTTTTCAGCATGGTGCGTACATATTAAATAGTAGGAGTGCATAGTGGCCCGTATAGCAGGCATTAACATTCCTGATCAGAAACATGCTGTGATCGCATTAACTTCGATCTACGGCGTCGGCAAGACCCGTTCTAAAGCCATTCTGGCTGCAGCGGGTATCGCTGAAGATGTTAAGATCAGTGAGCTGTCTGAAGAACAAATCGACACGCTGCGTGACGAAGTTGCCAAATTTGTCGTTGAAGGTGATCTGCGCCGTGAAATCAGCATGAGCATCAAGCGCCTGATGGATCTTGGTTGCTATCGCGGTTTGCGTCATCGTCGTGGTCTGCCAGTGCGCGGTCAGCGTACTAAGACCAACGCACGTACCCGTAAGGGTCCGCGCAAACCGATCAAGAAATAATCGGGGTGATTGAATAATGGCAAAGGCACCAGTTCGTGCACGTAAACGTGTAAGAAAACAAGTCTCTGACGGCGTGGCTCATATCCATGCTTCTTTCAACAACACCATCGTTACTATTACTGATCGTCAGGGTAACGCATTGGGTTGGGCAACAGCCGGTGGTTCCGGTTTCCGTGGTTCTCGCAAATCCACTCCGTTCGCAGCTCAGGTTGCAGCAGAGCGTTGCGCTGAAGCCGTAAAAGAATACGGCATCAAGAATCTGGAAGTTATGGTTAAAGGTCCGGGTCCGGGTCGTGAATCTACTGTTCGCGCTCTGAACGCCGCTGGTTTCCGCATCACGAATATTACTGATGTGACTCCGATCCCTCATAACGGTTGTCGTCCGCCGAAAAAACGTCGCGTATAACGCTCGTTTTTTAGGTTAGTTGGAGATAGAAAATGGCAAGATATTTGGGTCCTAAGCTCAAGCTGAGCCGTCGTGAGGGCACCGACTTATTCCTTAAGTCTGGCGTTCGCGCGATCGATACCAAGTGTAAAATTGAACAAGCTCCTGGCCAGCACGGTGCGCGTAAACCGCGTCTGTCTGACTATGGTGTGCAGTTGCGTGAAAAGCAAAAAGTTCGCCGTATCTACGGTGTGCTGGAGCGTCAGTTCCGTAACTACTATAAAGAAGCAGCACGTCTGAAAGGCAACACAGGTGAAAACCTGCTGGCTCTGCTGGAAGGTCGTCTGGACAACGTTGTATACCGTATGGGCTTCGGCGCGACTCGTGCTGAATCACGCCAGCTGGTTAGCCATAAAGCAATCATGGTAAACGGTCGTGTTGTTAACATCGCTTCTTATCAGGTTAAAGCGAATGACGTTGTTAGCATTCGTGAGAAAGCGAAAAAGCAATCTCGCGTGAAAGCCGCTCTGGAGCTGGCTGAGCAGCGTGAAAAGCCAACCTGGCTGGAAGTTGATGCTGGCAAGATGGAAGGTACGTTCAAGCGTCAGCCAGAACGTTCTGATCTGTCTGCGGACATTAACGAACACCTGATCGTCGAGCTTTACTCCAAGTAAAGCTTAGTACCAAAGAGAGGACACAATGCAGGGTTCTGTGACAGAGTTTCTAAAACCGCGCCTGGTAGATATCGAGCAAGTGAGTTCGACGCACGCCAAGGTGACCCTTGAGCCTTTAGAGCGTGGCTTTGGCCATACTCTGGGTAACGCACTGCGCCGTATTCTGCTCTCATCGATGCCGGGTTGCGCGGTGACCGAGGTTGAGATTGATGGTGTACTTCATGAGTACAGCACCAAAGAAGGCGTTCAGGAAGATATCCTTGAAATCCTGCTCAACCTGAAAGGGCTGGCGGTGAGAGTTCAGGGTAAAGATGAAGTTATTCTTACTCTGAATAAATCTGGCATTGGCCCTGTGACTGCAGCCGACATCACCCACGACGGTGATGTTGAAATCGTCAAGCCGCAGCACGTGATCTGCCACCTGACCGATGAGAACGCAGCGATTAGCATGCGTATCAAAGTTCAGCGCGGTCGTGGTTATGTGCCGGCTTCTGCCCGAATTCATTCGGAAGAAGATGAGCGCCCAATCGGCCGTCTGCTGGTCGACGCGTGCTACAGCCCTGTAGAGCGTATTGCCTACAATGTTGAAGCAGCGCGTGTAGAACAGCGTACCGACCTGGACAAGCTGGTCATCGAAATGGAAACCAATGGCACAATCGATCCTGAAGAGGCGATTCGTCGTGCGGCAACCATCCTGGCAGAACAACTGGAAGCTTTCGTTGACTTACGTGATGTACGTCAGCCGGAAGTGAAAGAAGAGAAACCAGAATTCGATCCGATCCTGCTGCGCCCTGTTGACGATCTGGAATTGACTGTCCGCTCTGCTAACTGCCTCAAGGCAGAAGCTATCCACTATATCGGTGATCTGGTACAGCGTACCGAGGTTGAGTTGCTGAAAACGCCGAACCTGGGTAAAAAATCTCTTACCGAGATTAAAGACGTGCTGGCTTCACGTGGTCTGTCTCTGGGCATGCGCCTGGAAAACTGGCCACCGGCAAGCATTGCTGACGAGTAACCGGATCACAGGTTAAGGTTTTACTGAGAAGGATAAGGTCATGCGCCATCGTAAGAGTGGTCGTCAACTGAACCGCAACAGCAGCCATCGCCAGGCTATGTTCCGCAACATGGCAGGTTCACTGGTTCGTCATGAAATCATCAAGACGACCCTGCCTAAAGCGAAAGAGCTGCGTCGCGTAGTTGAGCCGCTGATTACTCTTGCCAAGACTGACAGCGTTGCTAATCGTCGTCTGGCATTCGCCCGTACTCGTGATAACGAGATCGTGGCAAAACTGTTTAACGAACTGGGCCCGCGTTTCGCGAGCCGTGCCGGTGGTTACACTCGCATTCTGAAGTGTGGCTTCCGTGCAGGCGACAACGCGCCGATGGCTTACATCGAGCTGGTTGATCGTTCAGAGAAAGCAGAAGCTGCTGCAGAGTAATCTGTAGTAACGTAAAAAAACCCGCCTCGGCGGGTTTTTTTATATCCACAGAATCACCACTTATCTACAATGTCTGTATCTTTTCTGCTCATCCCCTGGAGTTCATTATGTGGTTGCTCGATCAGTGGGCTGAATGCCATATTTCCGATGCCCAAAACAAAGGCGAGTTCGACAATCTTCCCGGTAGCGGTGAACCGCTGATGCTGGATGATGATTCACATGTTCCAACCGACTTACGCGCCGGCTATCGCTTACTGAAAAATGCAGGCTGTTTACCTCCTGAACTTCAGCAACGCAATGAAGCCGTCGAGCTTGCCGATCTGCTTAAAGGCATTCATAAGGACGACCCCCGGTACTCCGAAATCAGTCGTCGTTTAGCGCTTATTGAGCTAAAGCTTCGCCAGACGGGAATGAACACCGACTTTTTGCATGGCGAATACAGTGAAAGGTTAAGGCAAAAAATAAACGAGGAGTAGCCATGTACCGCATAGGAGAACTTGCGAAACTTGCTAACGTAACGCCGGATACTATCCGCTATTACGAAAAGCAGCAGATGATCGATCATGAGGTCAGAACGGAAGGCGGATTTCGCCTTTATACGGATAACGACCTGCAACGCCTGCGTTTTATCCGCTATGCACGGCAGCTCGGCTTCACGCTGGAGTCGATCCGTGAACTGCTGTCGATCCGTATCGATCCTGAACATCACACGTGTCAGGAATCGAAAAGCATCGTGAAGGCAAGGCTGGATGAAGTTGAAGCACGAATTCAGGAGCTGCAAGCCATGCAGCGGTCTCTGCAAAGGCTGAACGACGCGTGCTGCGGTACTGCTCACAGCAGCGTTTATTGCTCAATTCTGGAAGCACTTGAGCAGGGGGCAAGTAGTGAAACTCAGGGTTGTTGATTTTTTATCAGGCAGGGTCTAGACTCCAGCCGACATTAACTATGCTCAGGAGAAATGATGAGCCGCTATCAGCATACTAAGGGACAAATTAAGGATAACGCCATTGAGGCATTGCTTCACGACCCGCTTTTCAGACAGCGTGTTGAGAAGAACAAAAAAGGGAAAGGCAGTTATTTGCGTAAAGGTAAACATGCACAACGGGGTAACTGGGAGGCCAGTGGCAAGCAAGCGAATCGCTTTTTTACCACTGGCCTTTCTGTTTTTCTCGCCTGATTAAACGCGATTATTCTGTTCTTTTAACAGATCGCGAATTTCAGTCAGCAAGACTTCTTCTTTAGTGGGTGCTGGCGGGGCAGCAGCCGGTTCTTCTTTTTTACGGTTAAGTCTGTTGATAAGTTTGATGGCCATGAAAATGGCAAATGCCACAATCACGAAATCAAAAACGTTCTGAATGAATACGCCATAGTGCATTACAACCGCAGGGATATCGCCCTGGGCTTCCCGCAGGGTGAAGGCGAATTGTTTGAAATCAATGCCTCCAATCAACAGCCCTAACGGCGGCATAATAATGTCGGCGACTAACGATGAAACGATCTTACCGAACGCCGCACCAATAATGACACCCACAGCCAAATCCACCACATTCCCGCGCATCGCAAATTCGCGAAATTCTTTAATAAAACTCATTATGTTCTCCTTGTGCCAGCTGACGCCTATAAGTTTAACAAATGATTAGCTAATTGCCATTGGGGATAAATAATCGTTATGCAAAATAAAAGGCATGGAAATTAAAAGGTTAATATTCGGGTGCTCTTGAAGGAGCACCCGGATCCTTACAGGAAGAATGGACTTGGCTGGAATAAACGCTCGACGTCGGTAATAAACTTTTTATCGGTTAGGAACATAATAACGTGGTCCCCCTGCTCGATACGTAAATTATCATTGGCGATCATGACATCGTTACCTCGCACTACGGCGCCGATAATGGTGCCAGGTGGAAGTTTAATTTCGTCGATCGCACGACCCACAACGCGCGACGTCGTTTCATCCCCGTGCGCAACGGCTTCAATGGCTTCAGCAACACCACGACGAAGGGACGAAACGCCGACGATATCCGCTTTACGCACGTGGCTTAACAGGGCAGAAATGGTGGCTTGCTGAGGTGAAATAGCAATATCAATCACGCTTCCCTGTACCAGATCGACATAAGCCTTACGCTGAATAAGCACCATCACTTTTTTGGCTCCCATACGCTTGGCGAGCATGGCGGACATAATATTCGCTTCGTCGTCGTTGGTGACGGCAATAAAAAGATCGACCTGATCGATATGCTCTTCGGCCAGCAATTCCTGATCCGAAGCATCGCCATAAAACACGATGGTATTCTGGAGTTTTTCAGCCAGCTCCGACGCGCGCTGCTGATCTCGTTCGATCAGCTTCACGCTATAGTCTTTTTCCAGTCGTCTCGCCAGGCCTGCGCCAATATTTCCGCCGCCGACCAGCATAATACGTTTATACGGTTTTTCGAGACGCTGTAGCTCACTCATCACCGCGCGGATATGCTGAGACGCCGCAATAAAGAAGACTTCATCTCCGGCTTCGACAATGGTGGAACCTTGCGGACGGATAGGCCTGTCGTGACGGAAAATAGCCGCAACACGCGTATCGATATGGGGCATATGCTCGCGCATTGTCGACAGAGCATTACCAATCAGCGGGCCGCCGTAATAGGCCTTCACGACCGCCAGGCTTACTTTTCCTTCAGCAAAGTTCACAACCTGCAACGCGCCCGGATACTCAATCAGACGATAAATACTGTCGATAACCAGCTGTTCTGGCGCAATAAGATGGTCGATGGGTACCGCTTCGGAATTAAACAGCTTCTCCGCATCCCGGACATAGTCCGGGGAACGAATGCGGGCGATGCGGTTCGGGGTGTTGAAAAGCGAGTAGGCCACCTGACAAGCAACCATGTTGGTTTCATCAGAACTGGTTACTGCAACCAGCATGTCGGCATCGTCCGCGCCCGCTTCACGGAGTACACGTGGATGAGAGCCGTGCCCCTGAACAACGCGGAGGTCAAACTTGTCCTGCAAAACGCGCAGACGATCGCCATTGGTATCCACAATGGTGATATCGTTGTTTTCACCCACGAGGTTTTCCGCCAGCGTTCCGCCAACTTGCCCTGCGCCCAGAATGATAATTTTCATCGTTCGTGACCTGTTCTCAACATCACTCTTTGATTAGCTTAGCGTAAAAGAAGCCATCACCCTCTTCTGCGCCAGGCAGGTTTTGCAGACCCGGTTGCTCAGGGGTACCTGTAGCGTGCAGCGCGGCGTCCGGGGTGCGTTTCAGGAAAGCCGCAATTTGCTGACTGTTCTCTTCCGGCAGAACGGAACAGGTTGCATACACCAGGGTTCCGCCGGGTTTGAGGTGCGGCCAGATGGCATCCAGAATATCGGATTGCAGCTGGGCAAGCTCCTTGATATCACGATCGCGACGCAGCCATTTGATATCGGGATGACGACGAATAACGCCGGTTGCAGAGCAGGGGGCGTCGAGCAAAATGCGATCGAACCGGGTATCGCCACACCAGTCTGCGGGTTTGCGTCCATCGCCTTGCTTAACCTGTGCTTTCATACCCAGACGTTTGAGGTTGTCGTAGACGCGTGACAGGCGCTGCTCGTCAACATCTACGGCCATCACGCTGGCCTGCGGCGCCACTTCCAGAATGTGCGTTGTTTTACCCCCTGGTGCTGCACAGAGATCGAGGATGTGCTCCCCGTCCTTCGGTTCAAGCCAGGTCATGCAGCCCTGAGCGGATGCATCCTGTACCGTTACCCAGCCTTCGTCAAAGCCGGGTAATGCGTGTACCGGAGCAGGGGAGGCTAAACGAACCGCATCAGGATAAGCAGCGTGAGTGAAGCCACTCATCCCGGCGTCTTCCAGCAGGGCCAGCCATGCGTCGCGCGTGTGATGGTTACGATTGACGCGTAACCACATCGGTGGACGTTGATTATTGGCATCAGCGATCTCTTGCCATTGCTGTGGGTAGGCTTTTTTAAGGCGATTCAGCAGCCATTCAGGGTGCAGGAAGCGCGCTTCGCTTTGCGCAAATTCTGCCAGCAGTTCGTCCTGCTGACGCTGAAACTGACGCAGCACGCCGTTGATCAGTCCTTTCAACTGAGGACGTTTAATCGCAACGGCACCCTCCACTGTCTCAGCCAGCGCAGCATGAGGAGGAATGCGAGTATGAAGAAGCTGATAGAAACCGACCATGATTAAATAATGCACGGTGCGCTGCTTGCCGCTCATCGGGCGTGACATCAGCTTGTTGATTAACCATTCAAGCTGAGAAAGGGTGCGCAGAACGCCAAAGCAAAGCTCCTGGAGCAGGGCTTTGTCTTTATCGGAAACCTTTTGTTGCAGTGGAGGCAGAACATTACTCAGTGACTGGCCCTGCTCGATAACCTGCTCAACGGCCTGAGCCGCCATGGTGCGTAGATTTTGTCTTTTCATAACCGTAAAAATAAAAATGCCCGGACACACCGGGCTTTAAGAGTAAATGCGTTCAGGCAAGGCGATTGCCAGGAATGAACCATTCACGACGGGAATTTAACAGGTCCTGCGCGCTCATCGCCTTTTTACCGGCCGGTTGCAGCGATTCAAGATTCAGGATCCCTTCTCTGGTCGCAACCTGAATACCGTTTTTACTGGCGTCGATAATCGTACCGGGCTCTGCCGAGGTATTGCCGTTAATAACGGAAGCTTTCCAGACTTTCACTGGCTGCTCATCAATCATTAACCAGCTCATCGGCCACGGATTAAAGGCGCGGATGCAGCGTTCGAGTTGAGCTGCTGACAGGGACCAGTCGATCCGGGCTTCTTCTTTACTCAGCTTTTCAGCATAGGTCACCTGCGCCTCATCCTGAACGTCAGGTTTCGCCGTATTGTCAGCAAGCTGTTGCAACGTCTCAATCAGTCCCTGTGGGCCGAGATCCGCCAGCTTGTCATACAGCGTGGCGCTGGTATCTTCTGCGGTAATGGGGCACGCCAGTTTATACAGCATGTCGCCAGTGTCTAAACCTACGTCCATCTTCATGATTGTAACGCCTGTTTCAGCATCGCCTGCCCACAGAGCGCGCTGAATTGGGGCCGCGCCACGCCAGCGTGGGAGCAAGGAACCATGGACGTTAATACAGCCCAGACGGGGCATATCGAGAACCGCTTTCGGCAGAATGAGGCCATAAGCCACAACCACCATCACGTCGGCATTCAGGTCTGCCACTAACTGCTGGTTTTCCTGAGGTCGTAATGACGCTGGCTGGAATACCGGTAAACCATGCGTTTCTGCCAGTACTTTAACCGGGCCAGGCATCAGTTTTTTACCGCGGCCAGCCGGACGGTCCGGCTGAGTGAATACGCCAACGATCTGATGACCAGACGATAACAGCGCGTCGAGATGACGCGCTGCAAAATCAGGGGTACCCGCGAAGATTATACGTAGTGATGTAGACACGTTATTCCTTGTATCCGGGGGCGTTATGCGCGAGAACGCAAACGATCCAGTTTCTCTACTTTCTGACGAATACGCTGTTGTTTCAGTGGTGAGAGGTAATCGATAAACAGTTTACCGACCAGGTGATCCATCTCATGCTGAATGCAAATCGCCAGCAGATCGTCGGCTTCCAGTTCAAACGGATTGCCGTCACGATCCAGTGCGCGAATTTTAACTTTTTCGGCACGAGGCACCAAAGCGCGCTGTTCAGGGATGGACAGACAGCCTTCCTCAATACCTGTTTCGCCGCTTTTTTCAAGCAGTTCAGGGTTGATCAGCACCAGGCGCTCATCGCGATTTTCAGAAACGTCGATCACGATAATACGCTTGTGAATGTCTACCTGGGTCGCCGCCAGGCCAATGCCTTCTTCAGCGTACATGGTATCGAACATATCATCGACGATACGCTGAATTTCTGCATTCACTTCTTTAACCGGTTCCGCGACGATGCGAAGGCGCTCGTCAGGAATATGTAACACTTGCAAAACTGCCATAAATTTCCAGAGTCGTGTTCAGGAGTTGAAAAGAATATTACTTCTATTCTAGACAAATCCCCGGTCGATTGACAGCATCAGTGACCAATCGCAAAGATTGCTGAGGCTGCTTATGGCAGGGAAAAGGATGACGTCCACAGAGATATGGTTACGGCTTATAAACATCGGATCGTTATACGGTGATGCGATGCTGGAAACCGCGCAGCGGTTGCTTCGCAAGGCTATCGTTGATGCTGACGCTGTCAAAGAGGCAGGGCTTTCGGCCAAACATGTCGCAAAGTTTTTTTCATTCAGTGAGAGTGAACTTGAACGTAGCCTGGAATGGCTGGAGCATGCAGGCAACCATCTTCTCACGGCTGACGATCCTCGCTTCCCGCCATTGTTGCGTTTGATCCCTGATTTTCCCGGGGCGCTATTTGTGCGAGGCCGCGTTGACGTGCTTAACAGCATGCAGCTTGCGGTTGTGGGCAGCCGTGCGCCCTCATGGTATGGCGTGCGGTGGGGAAAAATTCTCAGTGAACAGCTCTCTCAATGTGGCTTTACGATCACCAGTGGCCTGGCTTGCGGCATCGACGGTGTCGCACATCATGCGGCGTTGACAGCAAAAGGGCGAAGTGTCGCCGTGCTTGGCAATGGTCTTTTTAGTCTCTACCCGCGTCGTCATCACGTTCTGGCTGAGCAACTTATCGCTTCAGAGGGGGCGATAGTGTCTGAGTTTTCACTCTCAACATCGCCCAGGCCGGGTAACTTTCCACGGCGTAACCGGATCATCAGCGGGTTAAGCCAGGGCGTGCTGGTGGTCGAAGCTGCGATTCGAAGTGGATCGCTGGTGACCGCCAGGTGCGCGCTGGAGCAGGGGCGTGAAGTTTTTGCGCTGCCCGGCCCGTTGGGGAACCCCGGCTGCGAAGGCCCTCACTGGCTGATAAAACAGGGGGCAACGCTGGTGACCTGTAAAGAGGATATCCTGGAAAATTTGCAGTATGGATTGCATTGGTTGCAGGATAATCGCCAAAAGCGACATATTTCATCGGATCAGGAGGCCGTAGCATTGCCATTTCCCAAGCTCCTGGCTAACGTAGGAGATGAGGTAACACCTGTTGACGTTGTCGCTGAACGTGCCGGCCAACCTGTGCCAGTAACGGTAGCACAGCTACTCGAACTGGAGTTAGCAGGGTGGATCGCAGCTGTACCCGGCGGCTATGTCCGAATAAGGAGGGCATGCCATGTTCGACGTACTGATGTATTTGTTTGAGACTTACATCCACAACGAAGCAGAAATGCAGGTGGATCAGGACAAATTAACACGGGATCTGACCGACGCAGGTTTTGAGCGGGAAGATATCTATAATGCGTTGATGTGGCTGGATAAGTTGGCTGATTATCAGGACGGCCTCGCCGAACCGATGCAGCTTGCTTCTGACCCATTGTCTGTGCGCATCTATACAGCTGAAGAGTGTGAAAGGCTGGATGCCAGCTGCCGGGGATTCATCTTATTCCTCGAGCAGATTCAGGTGCTAAACCTCGAAACGAGAGAGATGGTGATAGAGCGCGTCATGGCGCTGGATACTGCTGAGTTTGAACTGGAAGATCTGAAATGGGTGATCCTGATGGTTCTGTTCAACATTCCGGGCTGTGAAAACGCCTATCAGCAAATGGAAGAATTACTCTTTGAAGTGAATGAAGGTATGCTGCATTAATTCTACGTGCAGCAACAAGAGTTGTTATGGCCAAATCAGCACTCTTTACGGTGCATAAAAACGAGCCCTGCCCACAGTGCGGGGCTGAACTTGTTATTCGGTCCGGGAAACACGGTCCGTTTCTCGGTTGTTCACACTATCCGGAATGTGATTATGTCCGTCCCCTGAAAAGCCAGGCGGACGGACATATTGTAAAAATTCTGGAGGGGCAGCTTTGCCCTCTCTGTGGCGGTGAACTGGCGCTGCGGCAGGGGCGTTTCGGAATGTTTATCGGATGCAGCCGCTACCCGGAATGTGAGCATACGGAACAAATTGATAAGCCAGATGAAACGGCAATTGCCTGCCCTCAGTGCCAGCGTGGTCAACTGGTGCAGCGCCGCTCTCGTTATGGCAAGACCTTCCATTCATGCGATCGCTATCCTGAATGCCAGTTCGTTATCAATTTCAAACCAGTAGCGGGCGTCTGCTCTCATTGCGATTATCCGTTACTTATAGAGAAGAAAACCGCGCAAGGCATGAAGCGCTTTTGCGCCAGTAAACAATGTGGAAAGCCGGTTTCGGCGGATCAAATCAGTGAATAATAACCTGCCATCAGGCTCCATCGCTCAGGCGGTGGAAACCCTGAAAAAAGAAGAAGTCATCGCCTATCCAACAGAAGCCGTTTTTGGGGTCGGGTGCGATCCTGACAGCGAGGTTGCCGTTAGCCGGCTGCTGGCGCTTAAACAGCGGCCTGTCGAAAAAGGATTGATTCTGATCGCTGCGAGTTACGAGCAGCTTAAACCCTATATTGATGATTCCATGCTGACACCTGCACAGCGGGAAACCATTTTTTCTGCGTGGCCTGGTCCCGTGACGTTTGTTTTTCCTGCACAGCCGACAACGCCGCGCTGGTTAACCGGGCGTTTCGATTCACTTGCGGTACGTGTCACCGACCATCCGCTGGTGGTGGAGCTATGCCAGGCATTTGGTAAACCTTTGGTTTCTACCAGCGCCAACCTGACCGGGCTTCCGCCTTGTCGGACAACCGAAGAAGTTCTGGCGCAATTCGGGAATGATTTCCCGGTAGCCGTCGGTGAAACCGGTGGTCGTCTTAACCCGTCAGAAATTCGCGATGCCTTGACCGGCGAACGTTTTCGCCAGGGATAATGTGATGGAAACCTACGCTGTATTTGGTAACCCGATCGCGCACAGCAAGTCGCCTCTGATCCATCAGCTGTTTGCGGATCAATTGCAGATAGATCATCCGTATGGTCGGGTCCTTGCGCCTGTTGATGCATTTATACCGACGCTGAATGGCTTTTTTGATGCGGGTGGTAAAGGTGCGAATGTGACGGTGCCTTTTAAAGAAGAGGCTTTCGGGCGTGCGGATGAGCTGACCGAGCGTGCGTCGCTCGCCGGTGCCGTTAATACGCTAAAGCGGCTCGAAGATGGCCGCCTTCTGGGCGATAACACCGACGGCATTGGTTTGCTCAGCGATCTGGAGCGACTGTCGTTTATTAAACCAGGCTTTCGGATCCTGCTGATCGGTGCGGGTGGCGCCTCGCGCGGCGTATTGCTTCCTCTCCTTTCTCTGGATTGTGCGGTGACGATTACCAACCGGACTTTCTCCAGAGCAGAAGAGCTGGCGGCGTTGTTCGCACATACTGGCAGCGTCACTGCGCTGGCGCTTGATGAGCTCGCGGGTCACGAATTTGACCTTGTGATTAATGCCACCTCCAGCGGTATTAATGGAGAGATCCCTGCAATTCCCGCGTCCCTGATTCATTCCCATATCTATGCCTATGACATGTTTTATCAAAAAGGGAAGACGCCTTTTCTGAACTGGTGCGAACAACAGGGAGCAAAACATATGGCTGATGGTCTGGGCATGCTGGTGGGGCAGGCGGCTCATGCGGTGTTACTCTGGCATGGCGTGTTACCTTCTGTAGAGCCAGTGATTGAAAAACTGAAACAGGAAATGATGGCGTGAATCAGGCGATTCATTTTCCCGACAGAGAAATCTGGGATGAGAACAGGCAAGCGGTTTGCTTCCCGGTACTGGTGCATGGAATGCAGTTAACCTGTGCGATTAAAGGGGAAACGCTGCACCAGCGCTTTGGGGGATCAGATGCGTTAGCGGTCTTTAGCGAAAATCGCTGGGATCTGGAAGAGGAAGCCAGCGATTTGATCCGCGATCAGCAGGAAGACGATCAGGGCTGGGTCTGGTTATCCTGATCCAGATAGTCATTCTTCCATTTAACGTAATTGTTCGCGGAGTATTTCAACCCTTCGATTTCCGCCTCTTTTAAGGGGCGGATCTGTTTAACCGGGCTGCCTAAATAGAGATAGCCACTTTCCAGGCGTTTGTTTTGTGGAACAAGGCTCCCTGCGCCGATCATTACGTCATCTTCTACTATGACGCCATCCAGCAAAATCGATCCCATCCCAACGAGAACCCTGTTACCGATCGTGCAGCCGTGGAGCATCACCTTATGACCGACGGTAACATCTTCCCCAATGATGAGCGGATTGCCTTCAGGGTTGTAAGATGATTTATGCGTCACATGCAGCACGCTGCCGTCCTGAATATTGGTGCGTGCACCGATTGCAACGTAGTTAACATCGCCCCGGATCGCGACGAGTGGCCAGATGCTGACATCATCGGCCATGCGGACATCACCCACAACCACGCTGCTGGCATCGATCATCACGCGATCGCCTTGTTGGGGGTACAGATCTTTATAAGGGCGTAATACTGCAAACATATCTACCTCGATATAAATGAGCGCTATAAAGAAGACTTTGATCGTAATCGGGGATCGAGGCAAGGCAAAATGCGTCAATTTTTAAGCGGATCGGGTGGGTTTTCAGCGAAAAGCACGGAAAATCAGCAGTTGGAAAAAAAGATCTAAAAAATACTTGTGCTAAAAACTGGGATCCCTATAATGCGCCTCCATCGACACGGCGGATGTGAATCACTTCACAGACAACG
>NZ_JAOBZC010000021.1:0-28815 GCF_029838645.1 Enterobacter sp. GD03975 | reverse complement strand
CGGCTAATCGCTGATAACATTTGACGCAATGCGCAATAAAAGGGCATCATTTGATGCCCTTTTTGCACGCTTTCACATCAGAACCTGGCTCATCAGTGATTAATTTTGTCATAATCATTGCTGAGACAGGCTCTGCGGAGAGCGTATAATACGAAAAGCGAATAGCATTTCGATTGGTTTGCCTCGCACTCGCGGGGTGAAAATGTTTGTAGAATACTTCTGACAGGTTGGTTTATGAGTGCGAATACCGAAGCTCAAGGGAGCGGGCGCGGCCTGGAAGCGATGAAATGGGTAGTTGTAGCCGTGCTGCTGATTGTGGCGATTGTCGGCAACTATCTTTATCGTGACATGATGCTGCCGCTACGCGCGCTTGCAGTGGTAATTCTGATTGCTGCGGCGGGTGGTGTCGCGCTGTTGACGACAAAAGGCAAAGCGACCGTTGCGTTTGCCCGCGAAGCGCGTACCGAAGTCCGCAAGGTCATTTGGCCGACTCGCCAGGAAACATTGCACACCACGCTGATTGTAGCGGCGGTAACCGCTGTAATGTCACTGATCCTGTGGGGACTGGATGGTATTCTGGTTCGCCTGGTATCCTTTATCACTGGCCTGAGGTTCTGAGATGTCTGAAGCCCCTAAAAAGCGCTGGTACGTCGTTCAGGCGTTTTCCGGTTTTGAAGGCCGCGTAGCTACGTCGCTGCGTGAGCATATCAAATTACACAATATGGAAGAGTTATTTGGCGAAGTCATGGTGCCGACCGAAGAAGTGGTCGAGATCCGTGGCGGCCAACGTCGCAAAAGCGAGCGTAAATTCTTCCCGGGTTACGTGCTGGTTCAGATGGTGATGAACGACGCGAGCTGGCACCTGGTGCGCAGCGTACCGCGCGTGATGGGCTTTATCGGCGGCACATCTGACCGTCCGGCGCCAATCAGCGACAAAGAAGTTGATGCGATTATGAACCGCCTCCAGCAGGTTGGTGATAAGCCGCGTCCGAAAACGCTGTTTGAACCGGGTGAGATGGTTCGTGTTAACGACGGTCCGTTTGCTGACTTTAACGGCGTCGTCGAAGAAGTGGACTACGAGAAGTCCCGCCTGAAAGTTTCCGTTTCTATCTTCGGTCGTGCGACCCCGGTAGAACTGGACTTCGCCCAGGTAGAAAAAGCCTAAGCAGCGATCAAAAAAGCGACGATTTAATCGTTGCACAGGGCGCGAGATTGGAATACAATTTCGCGCCTTTTGTTTTTATGGGCCCTGGCCCGTAAAACGAATTTTATTCACGGGGAGCCTCTCCGAGGCGTTATCACCCAATCAGAGGATTTTAGAATGGCTAAGAAAGTACAAGCCTACGTCAAGCTGCAGGTTGCAGCAGGTATGGCGAACCCAAGTCCACCAGTTGGTCCAGCTCTGGGTCAGCAGGGTGTGAACATCATGGAATTCTGTAAAGCGTTCAACGCCAAAACCGAATCCATGGAAAAAGGTCTGCCAATTCCAGTTGTAATCACTGTTTACGCTGACCGTTCTTTCACTTTCGTTACCAAAACCCCTCCAGCAGCAGTTCTGCTGAAGAAAGCGGCTGGTATCAAGTCTGGTTCCGGTAAGCCGAACAAAGACAAAGTGGGTAAAATTTCCCGCGCTCAGTTGCAGGAAATCGCGCAGACCAAAGCTGCCGACATGACTGGTTCCGACATTGAAGCGATGACTCGCTCCATCGAAGGTACTGCACGTTCCATGGGCCTGGTAGTGGAGGACTAAGAAATGGCTAAACTGACCAAGCGCATGTCCGTGATCCGTGACAAAGTTGATGCGACCAAACAGTACGACATCAACGAAGCTATCGCTCTGCTGAAAGAACTGGCTACTGCTAAGTTCGTTGAAAGCGTTGACGTTGCCGTTAACCTGGGCATCGACGCTCGTAAATCCGATCAGAACGTTCGTGGCGCAACTGTACTGCCACACGGTACTGGCCGTTCCGTTCGCGTAGCTGTATTTGCTCAGGGTGCAAACGCTGAAGCTGCTAAAGCTGCCGGCGCTGAACTGGTAGGTATGGAAGATCTGGCTGATCAGATCAAGAAAGGCGAAATGAACTTTGACGTTGTTATTGCTTCTCCAGATGCAATGCGCGTTGTTGGCCAGCTGGGCCAGGTTCTGGGTCCACGCGGCCTGATGCCAAACCCGAAAGTGGGTACTGTAACTCCTAACGTTGCTGAAGCGGTTAAGAACGCTAAAGCAGGTCAGGTTCGTTACCGTAACGACAAAAACGGCATCATCCACACCACCATCGGTAAAGTGGACTTTGACGCTGACAAACTGAAAGAAAACCTGGAAGCTCTGCTGGTTGCGCTGAAAAAAGCTAAACCAACTCAGGCGAAAGGCGTGTACATCAAGAAAGTTAGCATCTCCACCACCATGGGTGCAGGTGTTGCAGTTGACCAGGCTGGCCTGAGCGCTGCTGCAAACTAATGCCTTTACGTGGGCGGTGATTTTGTCTACAATCTTACCCCCACGTTTGCTAACAAAAGTTGGCGGCTAAAAGAATTGTTCGTTGGAGCCTGGCCTATCCAGGCCTCCGTCGAAGACCGCAGGTGTTTCGCAAGAAACTTAATCCCCTGCGTAGACGGTGACAGAACGCTAAGATTATTTTAAATACTCTGGCTTGTTTCTGCTCACCGTATTAAGACGCTCTTCCCGTTGGGTTGAGTGAAGTGAGTTCCGGAACATGAGTTCCGGCAAACATCCAGGAGCAAAGCTAATGGCTTTAAATCTTCAAGACAAACAAGCGATTGTTGCTGAAGTCAGCGAAGTAGCCAAAGGCGCGCTGTCTGCAGTAGTTGCGGATTCCCGTGGCGTTACTGTAGACAAAATGACTGAACTGCGTAAAGCAGGTCGTGAAGCTGGCGTATACATGCGTGTTGTTCGTAACACCCTGCTGCGTCGCGTAGTTGAAGGTACTCAGTTCGAGTGCCTGAAAGACACGTTTGTTGGTCCGACCCTGATTGCATACTCTATGGAACACCCGGGCGCTGCTGCTCGTCTGTTCAAAGAGTTCGCGAAAGCGAATGCAAAATTTGAGGTCAAAGCTGCAGCCTTTGAAGGTGAGTTGATCCCGGCATCGCAAATCGATCGCCTGGCAACCCTGCCGACCTACGAAGAAGCAATTGCACGCCTGATGGCAACCATGAAAGAAGCTGCGGCTGGCAAACTGGTTCGCACTCTGGCTGCTGTACGCGATGCGAAAGAAGCTGCTTAATCGCAGTTATCTTTATAAAGCATTTGCTTACGTATAAACTTATTCTGATTTTCAGGAACAATTTAAATGTCTATCACTAAAGATCAAATCATTGAAGCAGTTGCAGCTATGTCCGTAATGGACGTTGTAGAGCTGGTATCTGCAATGGAAGAAAAATTCGGTGTTTCTGCTGCTGCTGCTGTAGCTGTAGCTGCGGGCCCGGCTGAAGCTGCTGAAGAAAAAACTGAATTCGACGTAATTCTGAAAGCTGCTGGCGCGAACAAAGTTGCTGTAATCAAAGCAGTACGTGGCGCAACTGGCCTGGGTCTGAAAGAAGCTAAAGACCTGGTAGAATCTGCTCCAGCTGCGCTGAAAGAAGGCGTGAGCAAAGACGACGCAGAAGCACTGAAAAAATCTCTGGAAGAAGCTGGCGCTGAAGTTGAAGTTAAATAAGCCAACTTTTCTGGTTGCAGCCTAAGCAATTAGGCTGATGGCTGGTGACTTTTTAGTCACCAGCCTTTTTGCGCTGTAAGGCATCAGCAGCATTTCACACTGTTTGACTGCTGGTTGTCCTGACAATGCTTGTTTCTATCGACGACTTAATATACTGCGACAGGGTGCTCGCTCTGTGTAAATCGCAATGAAATGGTTTAAGCGTGATAGCAACAGGTATTGCGGAAAGTATTCAATTTTCCGGTCCACAAAATGGTGTTGCACAAACTGTCCCTTCGTCGGACAGATGGGTCGACTTGTCAGCGAGCTGAGGAACCCTATGGTTTACTCCTATACCGAGAAAAAACGTATTCGTAAGGATTTTGGTAAACGTCCACAAGTTCTGGACATTCCATATCTCCTTTCTATCCAGCTTGACTCGTTCCAGAAGTTTATCGAGCAAGATCCTGAAGGGCAGTACGGCCTGGAAGCAGCCTTCCGTTCCGTGTTCCCGATTCAGAGCTACAGCGGTAACTCCGAGCTGCAGTACGTCAGCTACCGCCTTGGCGAACCGGTGTTTGACGTTCAGGAATGTCAGATCCGTGGCGTGACCTATTCCGCACCGCTGCGCGTAAAACTGCGTCTGGTGATCTACGAGCGCGAAGCGCCGGAAGGCACCGTAAAAGACATTAAAGAACAAGAAGTCTACATGGGTGAAATTCCACTCATGACGGACAACGGTACTTTCGTTATCAACGGTACTGAGCGTGTTATCGTTTCCCAGCTGCACCGTAGCCCGGGCGTCTTCTTCGACAGCGATAAAGGTAAAACGCACTCTTCCGGTAAAGTACTGTATAACGCACGTATCATTCCTTACCGTGGTTCATGGCTGGACTTCGAATTCGATCCAAAAGACAACCTGTTTGTCCGTATCGACCGTCGTCGTAAACTGCCTGCAACCATCATTCTGCGTGCACTGAACTATACCACTGAGCAGATCCTGGACCTGTTCTTTGAGAAAGTGATCTTTGAAATCCGCGACAACAAGTTGCAGATGGAATTGGTGCCGGAACGTCTGCGTGGTGAGACCGCGTCGTTCGACATCGAAGCCGACGGCAAAGTGTATGTGGAAAAAGGTCGCCGTATCACCGCGCGCCACATCCGCCAGCTGGAAAAAGATGATATCAAACACATCGAAGTTCCGGTTGAATACATTGCAGGAAAAGTAGCCGCGAAAGATTACGTTGATGAATCAACTGGCGAGCTGATCTGCCCAGCGAACATGGAGCTGAGCCTGGATCTGCTGGCTAAGCTGAGCCAGTCTGGCCACAAACGTATCGAAACGCTGTTCACCAACGATCTGGACCACGGTCCGTACATCTCTGAGACTGTACGCGTCGACCCAACCAACGATCGTCTGAGCGCGCTGGTAGAAATCTACCGCATGATGCGTCCTGGTGAGCCACCAACTCGCGAAGCGGCTGAAAGCCTGTTCGAGAACCTGTTCTTCTCCGAAGACCGCTACGATCTGTCCGCGGTAGGTCGTATGAAGTTCAACCGTTCTCTGCTGCGCGACGAGATCGAAGGTTCCGGTATCCTGAGCAAAGACGACATCATCGAAGTGATGAAGAAGCTCATCGATATCCGTAACGGCAAAGGCGAAGTGGACGATATCGACCACCTCGGCAACCGTCGTATCCGTTCCGTTGGCGAAATGGCGGAAAACCAGTTCCGCGTTGGCCTGGTACGTGTAGAGCGTGCGGTGAAAGAGCGTCTGTCTCTGGGCGATCTGGATACCCTGATGCCTCAGGATATGATCAACGCCAAGCCGATTTCCGCGGCAGTGAAAGAGTTCTTTGGTTCCAGCCAGCTGTCTCAATTCATGGACCAGAACAACCCGCTGTCTGAGATTACGCACAAACGTCGTATCTCTGCACTCGGCCCAGGCGGTCTGACCCGTGAACGTGCAGGCTTTGAAGTTCGAGACGTACACCCGACTCACTACGGTCGCGTATGTCCAATCGAAACGCCTGAAGGTCCAAACATCGGTCTGATCAACTCCCTGTCCGTGTATGCACAGACAAACGAATACGGTTTCCTTGAGACCCCGTATCGTAAAGTGACCGACGGTGTGGTTACCGACGAAATTCATTACCTGTCTGCTATCGAAGAAGGCAACTACGTTATCGCTCAGGCGAACTCCAACCTGGATGACGAAGGCCACTTTGTAGAAGATCTGGTTACCTGCCGTAGCAAAGGCGAATCCAGCTTGTTCAGCCGCGACCAGGTTGACTACATGGACGTATCCACCCAGCAGGTGGTATCCGTCGGTGCGTCCCTGATCCCGTTCCTGGAACACGATGACGCCAACCGTGCATTGATGGGTGCGAACATGCAACGTCAGGCCGTTCCAACTCTGCGTGCTGATAAGCCGCTGGTTGGTACCGGTATGGAACGTGCTGTTGCCGTTGACTCCGGTGTTACGGCAGTCGCTAAGCGTGGCGGTACCGTTCAGTACGTTGACGCATCCCGTATCGTTATCAAAGTTAACGAAGACGAGATGTATCCGGGCGAAGCGGGTATCGATATCTACAACCTGACCAAATACACCCGTTCTAACCAGAACACCTGTATCAACCAGATGCCTTGCGTATCTCTGGGTGAGCCAGTTGAGCGCGGCGACGTGCTGGCAGACGGTCCGTCCACCGACCTCGGTGAACTGGCGCTCGGTCAGAACATGCGCGTAGCGTTCATGCCGTGGAACGGTTACAACTTCGAAGACTCCATCCTCGTCTCCGAGCGTGTGGTTCAGGAAGATCGTTTCACCACCATCCACATTCAGGAACTGGCCTGTGTGTCCCGTGACACCAAGCTGGGGCCAGAAGAGATCACTGCCGACATCCCTAACGTGGGTGAAGCTGCGCTCTCCAAACTGGATGAATCCGGTATTGTTTACATCGGTGCGGAAGTCACCGGCGGTGACATTCTGGTAGGTAAGGTGACGCCGAAAGGTGAAACCCAGCTGACCCCAGAAGAGAAACTGCTGCGTGCAATCTTCGGTGAGAAAGCGTCTGACGTTAAAGACTCTTCTCTGCGCGTACCAAACGGTGTTTCCGGTACGGTTATCGACGTTCAGGTCTTCACTCGTGATGGCGTTGAGAAAGATAAGCGTGCGCTGGAAATCGAAGAGATGCAGCTCAAACAGGCGAAGAAAGACCTGTCTGAAGAATTGCAGATCCTCGAAGCAGGTCTGTTCAGCCGTATCTATGCGGTGCTGGTTGCCGGTGGCGTTGAAGCTGAGAAGCTCGACAAACTGCCACGCGATCGCTGGCTGGAACTGGGCCTGACCGACGAAGAGAAACAAAATCAGCTGGAACAGCTGGCTGAGCAGTATGACGAACTGAAACACGAGTTCGAGAAAAAACTCGAAGCGAAACGCCGTAAAATCACTCAGGGCGACGATCTGGCACCAGGCGTGCTGAAGATTGTTAAGGTCTATCTGGCTGTTAAACGTCAGATCCAGCCTGGTGATAAGATGGCAGGTCGTCACGGTAACAAGGGTGTTATCTCTAAGATCAACCCGATCGAAGATATGCCGCACGATGCTAACGGTACGCCGGTAGATATCGTACTGAACCCACTGGGCGTACCGTCTCGTATGAACATCGGTCAGATTCTGGAAACCCACCTGGGTATGGCTGCGAAAGGTATCGGCGACAAGATCAACGCCATGCTGAAACAGCAGCAGGAAGTCGCGAAACTGCGCGAATTCATCCAGCGTGCCTACGATCTGGGTACCGACGTTCGTCAGAAAGTCGACCTGAACACCTTCAGCGATGAAGAAGTGCTGCGTCTGGCAGAGAACCTGCGCAAAGGTATGCCAATTGCAACGCCGGTATTCGACGGTGCAAAAGAAGCTGAAATTAAAGAGCTGCTGCAACTGGGTGGTCTGCCAACGTCTGGTCAGATTACGCTGTTTGACGGCCGTACCGGTGAACAGTTCGAGCGTCCGGTAACCGTAGGTTACATGTACATGCTGAAACTGAACCACCTGGTCGACGACAAGATGCACGCTCGTTCTACCGGTTCTTACAGCCTGGTTACTCAGCAGCCGCTGGGTGGTAAGGCTCAGTTCGGTGGTCAGCGCTTCGGGGAGATGGAAGTGTGGGCGCTGGAAGCATACGGCGCAGCATACACCTTGCAGGAAATGCTCACCGTTAAGTCTGATGACGTGAACGGTCGTACTAAGATGTATAAAAACATCGTAGACGGCAACCATCAGATGGAGCCGGGCATGCCAGAATCCTTCAACGTACTGTTGAAAGAGATTCGTTCGCTGGGTATCAACATCGAACTGGAAGACGAGTAATTCTCGCTCAAACAGGTCACTGCTGTCGGGCTAACGCCCGACAGCAGAGTGTGCTAACTCCGACGGGAGCAAATCCGTGAAAGACTTATTAAAGTTTCTGAAAGCGCAAACTAAAACCGAAGAGTTTGATGCGATCAAAATTGCTCTGGCTTCGCCAGACATGATCCGTTCATGGTCTTTCGGTGAAGTTAAAAAGCCGGAAACCATTAACTACCGTACGTTCAAACCTGAGCGTGACGGCCTTTTCTGTGCGCGTATTTTCGGGCCAGTAAAAGACTACGAGTGCCTGTGCGGTAAGTACAAGCGCCTGAAACACCGTGGTGTGATCTGTGAGAAGTGCGGCGTTGAAGTGACCCAGACCAAAGTACGCCGTGAGCGTATGGGCCACATCGAGCTGGCGTCTCCGACCGCTCACATCTGGTTCCTGAAATCTCTGCCGTCCCGTATCGGCCTGCTGCTGGATATGCCGCTGCGCGATATCGAACGTGTTCTGTACTTCGAATCTTACGTGGTTATCGAAGGCGGGATGACGAATCTGGAACGTAACCAGATCCTGACCGAAGAACAGTATCTGGACGCGCTGGAAGAGTTCGGTGACGAATTTGACGCGAAGATGGGTGCGGAAGCTATTCAGGCCCTGCTGAAGAGCATGGATCTGGAGCAAGAGTGTGAAACGCTGCGCGAAGAGCTGAATGAAACCAACTCCGAAACCAAGCGTAAAAAGCTGACCAAGCGTATCAAACTGCTGGAAGCGTTCGTTCAGTCTGGTAACAAGCCAGAGTGGATGATCCTGACCGTTCTGCCGGTTCTGCCGCCAGATCTGCGTCCGCTGGTTCCGCTGGATGGTGGTCGTTTCGCAACGTCAGATCTGAACGATCTGTACCGTCGCGTAATCAACCGTAACAACCGTCTGAAACGTCTGCTGGATCTGGCTGCGCCGGACATCATCGTACGCAACGAAAAACGTATGCTTCAGGAAGCAGTCGATGCCCTGTTGGATAACGGTCGTCGCGGTCGTGCGATCACCGGTTCGAACAAACGTCCTCTGAAATCTTTGGCCGACATGATCAAAGGTAAGCAGGGTCGTTTCCGTCAGAACCTGCTCGGTAAGCGTGTTGACTACTCCGGTCGTTCTGTAATCACCGTAGGTCCATACCTGCGTCTGCATCAGTGCGGTCTGCCGAAGAAAATGGCACTGGAGCTGTTCAAACCGTTCATCTACGGCAAGCTGGAGCTGCGTGGCCTCGCCACCACCATCAAAGCCGCTAAGAAAATGGTTGAGCGTGAAGAAGCTGTCGTTTGGGATATCCTGGACGAAGTGATCCGCGAACACCCGGTACTGCTGAACCGTGCACCAACCCTGCACCGTCTGGGTATCCAGGCATTTGAGCCGGTACTGATCGAAGGTAAAGCTATCCAGCTGCACCCGCTGGTTTGTGCGGCTTATAACGCCGACTTCGATGGTGACCAGATGGCTGTTCACGTACCGCTGACGCTGGAAGCCCAGCTCGAAGCGCGTGCGCTGATGATGTCTACCAACAACATTCTGTCTCCAGCGAACGGTGAACCAATCATCGTTCCTTCTCAGGACGTTGTACTGGGTCTGTACTACATGACCCGTGACTGTGTTAACGCCAAAGGCGAAGGCATGGTGCTGACTGGCCCTAAAGAAGCTGAGCGTATTTATCGCGCTGGCCTGGCCTCTCTGCATGCGCGCGTTAAAGTGCGTATCACCGAATACGAAAAAGATGAAAACGGCGAATTCGTTGCGCACACCAGCCTGAAAGACACGACCGTTGGTCGTGCGATTCTGTGGATGATCGTACCGAAAGGTCTGCCTTTCTCCATCGTCAACCAGGCGCTGGGCAAGAAAGCGATCTCCAAAATGCTGAACACCTGTTACCGCATTTTGGGTCTGAAGCCGACCGTTATCTTCGCTGACCAGACAATGTACACCGGCTTTGCTTATGCAGCGCGTTCAGGTGCATCTGTTGGTATCGATGACATGGTCATCCCAGAGAAGAAACACGAGATCATCTCTGAAGCGGAAGCTGAAGTTGCTGAAATCCAGGAGCAGTTCCAGTCTGGTCTGGTAACCGCAGGCGAACGTTACAACAAAGTTATCGATATCTGGGCAGCGGCGAACGATCGTGTATCCAAAGCGATGATGGACAACCTGCAAACCGAAACCGTGATTAACCGTGACGGCGTCGAAGAGCAGCAGGTTTCCTTCAACAGCATCTACATGATGGCCGACTCCGGTGCGCGTGGTTCTGCGGCACAGATTCGTCAGCTGGCAGGTATGCGTGGTCTGATGGCGAAGCCAGATGGCTCCATCATCGAAACGCCAATCACCGCGAACTTCCGTGAAGGTCTGAACGTACTCCAGTACTTCATCTCCACGCACGGTGCGCGTAAAGGTCTGGCGGATACCGCACTGAAAACTGCGAACTCCGGTTATCTGACGCGTCGTCTGGTTGACGTTGCGCAGGATCTGGTTGTGACCGAAGACGATTGTGGCACCCTCGAAGGTATCACCATGACCCCGGTTATCGAGGGTGGTGATGTTAAAGAGCCGCTGCGCGATCGCGTACTGGGTCGTGTGACCGCGGAAGACATTCTGAAGCCGGGCACCGCAGACATTCTGGTTCCACGCAACACCCTGCTGCACGAACAGTGGTGTGACCTGCTGGAAGCGAACTCTGTTGACTCCGTGAAGGTACGTTCCGTTGTATCCTGTGACACCGACTTTGGTGTGTGTGCGCACTGCTACGGTCGTGACCTGGCGCGTGGCCACATCATCAACAAAGGTGAAGCCATCGGCGTTATCGCGGCACAGTCCATCGGTGAGCCGGGTACACAGCTGACGATGCGTACGTTCCACATCGGTGGTGCGGCATCTCGTGCGGCTGCTGAATCCAGCATCCAGGTGAAAAACAAAGGTAGCATCAAGCTCAGCAACGCGAAGTCTGTTGTTAACTCCGCAGGCAAGCTGGTTGTGACCTCTCGTAACACCGAGCTGAAGCTGATCGACGAATTCGGTCGTACCAAAGAGAGCTATAAAGTGCCTTACGGTGCGGTTATGGCGAAAGGTGATGGCGAGCAGGTTGCCGGCGGTGAAACCGTTGCAAACTGGGATCCGCACACCATGCCGGTAATCACCGAAGTAAGTGGTTTCATCCGCTTTACTGACATGATTGACGGCCAGACCATTACTCGTCAGACCGACGAGCTGACCGGTCTGTCTTCTCTGGTGGTTCTGGATTCTGCTGAACGTACTACCGGCGGTAAAGATCTGCGTCCTGCACTGAAAATCGTTGATGCTCAGGGTAACGACGTTCTGATCCCTGGTACCGATATGCCTGCGCAGTACTTCCTGCCGGGTAAAGCGATTGTACAGCTGGAAGATGGCGTACAGATCAGCTCTGGTGACACCCTGGCGCGTATTCCTCAGGAATCCGGCGGTACCAAGGACATCACCGGTGGTCTGCCACGCGTTGCGGACCTGTTCGAAGCACGTCGTCCGAAAGAGCCTGCAATCCTGGCTGAAATCAGCGGTATCATCTCCTTCGGCAAAGAGACCAAAGGTAAGCGCCGTCTGGTTATCACGCCTGTAGATGGCAGCGAGCCGTACGAAGAGATGATTCCTAAGTGGCGTCAGCTCAACGTGTTCGAAGGTGAACGCGTAGAACGTGGTGACGTGGTTTCCGACGGTCCAGAAGCGCCGCACGACATCCTGCGTCTGCGTGGTGTGCATGCTGTTACTCGTTACATCGTTAACGAAGTACAGGACGTATACCGTCTGCAAGGCGTTAAGATTAACGATAAACACATCGAAGTTATCGTTCGTCAGATGCTGCGTAAAGCCACCATCGAAAACGCGGGCAGCTCCGACTTCCTGGAAGGCGAGCAGGTTGAATACTCACGCGTTAAGATCGCTAACCGCGATCTGGAAGCGAACGGCAAAATCGGTGCGACCTTCGCACGCGATCTGCTGGGTATCACCAAAGCGTCTCTGGCAACCGAGTCCTTCATCTCCGCAGCATCGTTCCAGGAAACCACGCGTGTCCTGACCGAAGCGGCTGTTGCAGGTAAACGTGATGAACTGCGCGGTCTGAAAGAGAACGTTATCGTGGGTCGTCTGATCCCGGCCGGTACCGGTTATGCGTACCACCAGGATCGTATGCGTCGTCGCGCAGCGGGCGAACTGCCAGCTGCACCGCAGGTAACTGCCGAAGATGCATCCGCGAGCCTTGCAGAACTGCTGAACGCAGGTCTGGGCGGTTCCGACAACGAGTAATCGTTGATGCCGTAAATAAAAAACCCGCCTCGGCGGGTTTTTTTATATCTGCATTTTCAGTTTACCAGCGGGATGCGTCGATAAAGCTCAATCATGTCGCCCGCCAGATCCTGGATAACCATCGCGTTCATCAGGTGGTCCTGAGAGTGAACGGTGATCAGGTTAACCGGAAGTTTTCCTGTCCCTTCATCGAGCCCGATGAGCTGCGTCTGGATCGTATGCGCATGTTTCACATACTCGCGCGACTCTTCCATCGCTTTTTCGGCTTCGTCAAAGTCGCCTTTTCGTGCCATTTGCAACGCTGTCAGGGCCGCACTGCGCGCCGCACCTGCATTGACCAATAGCTCCATGATGGTGGTTTCTAAGTCTTCCATTATGACTCCAGCAGTTTAAGCGCTTTTTCCAGTACGGCATCACCTTTCATCATGCCGTAATCCATCATGTCGATAACCGCGACCTTTTTCCCGAGCGGATCGGCCTGCGCCTGGAGTTTTGCCTGTTCGTATTTCACCTGTGGCCCCAGTAATACGATATCAGCCGTCGCGATGTTGTCTTTAAATTCCGCGACCGGAACGGCTTTAATGGTTACTTCGACTCCTTTTTTCTGCGCGGCATCTTTCATACGTTGAACCAGCATGCTGGTTGACATTCCCGCTGCACAGCATAAAACGATGTTCTTCATAGTCAGCCTCGATCTACATGTGTTTATTGATAATTATCCCGTGCAGAGCGCTTCAACAACCGCTTTACCGCGATTGTGTGTCAGGCATCACAAAGAAATCGGCATTTTTCTGAAACCGGTTACAATTTAACGCAGGAGAGCATTCTGCCCGTCAGAACGGGCAGAATTTCAGGAGGAGATTATCGGCTGGCCGTGCTTATGATGCGGTTTTTACCCTGTTGTTTAGCGGTATACAGCGCTTCATCTACGCTACCGACAAATTGTTCCAGCGGTTCGAAGTGCCATTCACCCAACCCCGCGCTGAAGGTCACCCGCAGGTTCTCTTCCCGCCAGGTCCGTTTTTCCACGGCGGTGCGCCAGGCTTCCAGTAGCGCGTGCGCGGAGTTCATCAGCTCGGCCGGGAAAATCACCCCGAACTCTTCTCCACCGTAGCGATAAACCGAGACGTGGTGCGGCTGCATGATCTGAATGCCTTCGCGCGCGACGTTACGCAGAACGATATCCCCGCTCAGGTGGCCCCAGGTGTCGTTAATGGATTTGAAGTTATCAATGTCGACCAGCGCCAGAGCGAAGGGTTGATGAGCGGCCATCAACGCATCCACATCGTTGTCGAAGGCTCGGCGGTTTTTACAGCCTGTCAGCGCATCATGGGTGGCCTGACGGACATAGGCCAGCTCCCGTTCTTTATTGGTTCGAATGGTATGGCTGAGCATCGCCTCAAGACGTGGCGCCTGGTTGACGTCGCCGGTTTTGATGGCGTTGATAATGTTTATCAGCACTGAACGTGAGGCATGACGAAGATACAGTCCGAACAGAATGATGATGATTGCCGCCAGCGCAAATCCCCAGCCGACGACGGTGGTTTCATGCCGGGTGATGACGGATAGCGTGGCATCGGAAACCCGATAAATTACAAACCAGTCCGGATTGGTGAACGAGTAGTAGTAATACCAGGTCTTGCTTTTGGAATCGAAGAGATAGCCTTCGCCGCTGGTCATTTTGTCCATCAGCGCTTCGCTGACGTACTGCTTAAAGAGCGCCCCCGTGTCCGGATGAAGCACAACGGCGCCGTCACGTTCGACGACGAAAAACTCACCCTGTACGGGAGCTACCATCTGGCGCAGGGTATATCCCATGGAGGTTAAATCAAGATGGAAAGCGAGCGTGCCCTTCAGACGGCCTTCCGGTGAAATGACCGGCTTATAGAGGGTGACGGTGGGATGTTGGGTGAAATAGTCCAGATAGGGGCGGGTGTAGTGCGGAAAGTTACTGGCTTCCGCTTGCCCGATAAACCACGGGCGGGTGCGTGCATCGAACGTCTGACTCTTCTCCGTTGGCAGGACTTCCGGCGCGCGCAGATGGCGACCCTCCGTGTCCGCCAGAGAGATAGACGACACCGTCGGCATCAGATTCTGCAAATGCATTAACATCTGCAAACCGTGTGCCGGATCGATATTTAACGTCTGATTCACTCTGTCATTACGGGCGTAGTACATCGCCGCGCGACCAAGAATATAGTCATTTTCCCGCAGAATGGACTCGGTATAGTTCACCGCCAGATTATGGGTGAAGTTACCATTAATTTTATGATAATCCTCAAGAAAATCCTTTCGTTGTGAAAGGATGACCAGGATCGCGATCAGCACGAAGCTGAAGAGGATCCCCGCGAAGCTGACCATAATGGGGCGGGTAAAAGAGAGCTTTTTACTGTGGAGTGCCATGAGTTGTACATCAGTCCAGATGGTAGGCGCGTTGCGTCTGTCGATATCCTCAGCATAGTCGCTGTCCGGTTGCTGGTAGTAAATTATACAGAAGGCGACTTCCAACGAGATGATTTATCTTAAGAGTAGCTAAGAAAAGTCGCATTTATTTTAACGATTGAAATTTTTTTTAAGAGGCGGAGGGCAGGGCGAAACGAGGAAGAAGCATTTTCACCCTGGTCAGCGTCCGTTGCTGACGGGGTTAATCATAAGAAAACCGGACGGATTTCCTCAATCGCCCGGTTTTGATCTCACGAGCCGCCTCGTAACCTTTTCGCGATTTTGCAGGCAGTTTCAGCGCAAATGCGAGGCTCTTCCCAGCCAGCTGTCCCAGTCTTTCCACACCGGCTGTAGGCCCTGTGCAGCCAGTGCTTCCGCCACCGCTTCGGGCCGTCGTCCGTCGTGAGGCGTAAACTGTTCCAGTTCCGGGCGATCGTCCGCGTAACCGCCTGGCTGCGTTTTGGAAAAGGCGCTGACATTGTTGATCGCCAGTGGGATCGCGCGGTCGCGAAACGCCGGGGATTCACGCGTGGAGAGCGACAGTTCCACTTCCGGCGCGAACAGGCGAAAGGCGCATATTGTTTGCACCAGCTGGCGCTCATCCATTATCGAGGCAGGTTCAACGCCTCCCGTACACGGACGCAGCCGCGGGAACGAGATGGAATAGCGGCTTTGCCAGTAGTGCTGCTGTAGCCACAGCAGATGCTCCGCCACCATATAGCAATCCACCCGCCAGCTGTCAGACAGACCGATAAGCGCGCCCAGCCCAATTTTGTCGATGCCGGCGCGCCCCAGCCTGTCCGGGGTTTCCAGCCGGAAAAAGAAATCCTGCTTCTTCCCTTTCAGGTGATGCCGGGCATAAGTCGCCTCATGGTAGGTTTCCTGATAAACCATTACGCCGTCCAGCCCGAGGGTTTTCAGCTCCGCATACTCCTCCTGCGACAGCGGCTGTACTTCCATCTGCAATGAGGCAAATTCGCGGCGAATGGCCGGAAGATGCTGGCGAAAATAGTCCATCCCCACTTTGCTCTGATGTTCACCCGTCACCAGCAAAAGATGTTCAAATCCCATCTCACGAATAGCGCCACACTCGCGGGCGATCTCATGCTCATCCAGCGTTTTACGCTTAATGCGGTTGCTCATGGAGAAGCCACAGTAGGTACAGTCGTTGGCGCACAGGTTAGAAAGATAGAGCGGCACGTAAAAGCTCACCGTGTTGCCAAAGCGCTGGCGGGTAAGGCGTTGAGCGCGCTGCGCCATCGGTTCCAGATATGCGCTGGCTGCCGGAGAAAGCAGAGCCATCAAATCCTCGCGGGTCAGATGACGGGCTGTTAACGCCCGCTCTACGTCCGCAGAGGTTTTACTGTTGATGCGTAAGGCAATATCGTCCCAGTGAAGCTGACGCCAGCGATCGGTAAAGGTAGCCATCAGAGCGCCTCCAGAAAACCGGTCAGCGGGCTGGTGGCCTGTGCATGAAGGCTGCGCGAGCCAGGACCGGACTGCCGTGCCAGCAGACCGGACTCCACCGCAAGGCGGAACGCGCGCGCCATCATCACCGGATCGTCGGCCACCGCAATCGCGGTATTAACCAGCACCGCATCGGCACCCATTTCCAGCGCCTGCGCGGCGTGGCTGGGTACGCCGATGCCCGCATCCACCACCACGGGCACGGTAGCCTGCTCAATAATGATCTCCAGCATCGCGCGGGTTTCCAGCCCCTGATTAGAGCCAATGGGCGCCCCCAGCGGCATAACGGCGGCGCAGCCGACCTCTTCCAGACGCTTGCACAGCACGGGGTCTGCGCCGCAGTAAGGCAGAACGGTAAAACCCTGCTGTACCAGCTTTTCTGCGGCTTTCAGGGTCTCTATCGGGTCCGGCAGCAGCCAGCGCGCATCCGGGTGAATTTCCAGCTTCAGCCAGCGGGTGCCGAGCGCTTCCCAGGCCAGCTGTGCGGCGAAAATCGCCTCCTCGGCCGTTTTCGCACCGGAGGTGTTAGGCAGCAGCGTGACGCCGGCTTCCAACAACGGTACAAGAATGGCATCGTTGTGCTGGCGAAGGTCCACGCGCTTCATCGCCAGCGTCACCAGCTGGCTGCCGCTTTCTCGGATGGCATCCACCATCAGCTGCGGGGAGGCGAACTTTCCGGTTCCGGTAAACAGATGTGAATCAAAGACTTTATCGGCAATACGTAACATCTCAGCCCCCTGCGATAACCTGAAACAGCAGGATCTGGTCGCCTTCATTGACCTGCTGACGTTCCCACTGCTCGCGCGGCAGGATCTGTTGATTGAGCGCCAGCGCCGTTCCCGGCTTCAGCTGGCGCAGCGTGTCGAGCAGGGCGGCAACGGTGAGACCGTCGTCGCACGTCATCGGCTCATCGTTAAACAGAATGCGCATTGCGGCCTCCGCATACCGGGCAGTGGCTGGCGCGGCTTAACGCCAGATGGCGCCAGCCGCCGGAACGGGCGTCGAACAGCCGGAGCGTGTTGCGCGCTGTCTCCATGCCGCTGAGCAGCTTGATGGCCTCCAGCGCCTGGAGGGTGCCCATCACGCCCACCACCGGGCCAAGAATGCCTGCCGTGCGGCAGTTACGCTCCGGTTCAGCCTCGTCCGGCCACAGGCAGCGGTAGCAGCCCTGCGCCCACGGCGGCGTAAGCACCATTATCTGCCCGCCGAAACCGACCGCGCTCGCGGTGATCAGCGGCGTGTTCTGTGCAACACAGGCCGCGTTGATGGCCTGACGCGTTGCCATGTTGTCCGTGCAGTCCAGCACCGCGTCGGCAAGGGCAACTTCGCGTTGCAGCTCGTCCCCGCTAAGCCGCGTCTGGAGCGCAACCAGTTCGATATCGGGGTTAAGCTGGTTCAGCCGCTGGCGCGTAACATGCGCCTTAGGCTGGTTAACATCTTCTGTCGTGAAGAGGATTTGCCGTTGCAGGTTGCTGAGGTGTACTTCATCGTCATCGGCCAGTACCAGCGTACCCACGCCCGCACCGGCCAGATACAGCGCGGCGGGGGCGCCTAATCCGCCCAGGCCGACAATCAGTACCCGGCTGGCGAGCAGCTTTTGCTGCCCGTCAATGGCGATATCCTCCAGCAGGATCTGGCGGCTGTAGCGCATAAAATCACGATCTTTCATCGCCTGCTCCTGCCAGTTGTAAAAGCCGTGCGGTGGCGGCCTGCCAGTCTGCCGCCTGGGTGATAGCGCTGACGACGGCGATACTGCCGACGCCGGTTTCCAGTACGGCGGGCGCACGTTCAAGGCTGATCCCGCCGATGGCGACGGTAGGATAATCGGCAAGGCGCTTCACGTGCGCCGCCAGCTGCGTCAAACCCTGCGGGGCAGACGGCATCTGCTTGGTTTGCGTCGGGAAAACGTGACCGAGGGCGATGTAAGAGGGACGGGCTGCCAGCGCCACGTCGATCTCCATGTCATCGTGTGTTGAAACGCCAAGGCGCAGGCCAGCCTGGCGGATGGCGTTCAAATCGGTGGTTTCCAGATCTTCCTGACCCAGATGGACGCCGTACGCCCGGTGCTTGATGGCCAGCCGCCAGTAGTCGTTGATAAACAGGCGAGCAGTGTAGCGATGCCCCAGCGCGATGGCGGCGGCGACGTCGGCCTCCACCTCTTCATCGCGCTTATCCTTGATGCGCAGCTGGAGGGTGCGAACGCCGGCCTCCAGCAGGCGGGCGATCCACTCCACGCTGTCCACCACCGGGTAAAGCCCTAAGCGGAAGGGCACAGAGGGGAAATCGGGCTGGTACATTACGCCTCCTCTTTTTTGAGGTAAATTTCGCCGCCTCTGGCGCGGAAGGTTTCCGACATGTCCGCCATACCGACTTCAATGGTCTGCGCAGCGGCGTAGTCCCGCACCTCCTGGCTGATTTTCATCGAGCAGAATTTTGGCCCGCACATGGAGCAGAAGTGCGCCACCTTGCCCGACTCCTGGGGCAGGGTTTCATCGTGATAGGCGCGGGCGGTAAACGGATCCAGCGCCAGGTTAAACTGGTCTTCCCAGCGGAATTCAAAGCGCGCTTTGGACATGGCGTTATCGCGGATTTGCGCGCCCGGATGGCCTTTCGCCAGATCCGCCGCGTGGGCGGCAATCTTGTAGGTAATCAGCCCCTGCTTCACGTCCTCTTTGTTGGGCAGGCCGAGGTGCTCTTTCGGCGTCACGTAGCAGAGCATGGCGCAGCCGAACCAGCCGATCATCGCCGCGCCGATCCCGGAGGTGAAGTGGTCGTAGCCCGGTGCGATGTCCGTGGTCAACGGCCCTAGGGTGTAGAACGGCGCTTCGTGGCAGTGCTCCAGCTCCTCGGTCATGTTGCGGCGGATCATCTGCATCGGCACGTGGCCCGGGCCTTCAATCATCACCTGCACGTCATACTCCCAGGCGATTTTGGTCAGCTCGCCCAGGGTGTGCAGCTCGGCAAACTGCGCCTCGTCGTTGGCGTCGCGGATGGAGCCAGGACGCAGGCCGTCGCCCAGCGACAGGGAGACGTCGTACGCGGCGCAGATTTCGCAGATTTCGCGGAAGTGCTCGTAGAGGAAGTTTTCCTGATGATGAGACAGGCACCACTTCGCCATGATGGAGCCACCGCGTGAGACGATGCCGGTCAGACGTTTCGCCGTCATCGGCACGTAGCGCAGCAGCACGCCCGCGTGGATGGTGAAGTAGTCCACGCCCTGTTCCGCCTGCTCCAGCAGCGTGTCGCGGAACGCTTCCCAGGTGAGATTTTCGGCAATGCCGTTGACCTTCTCCAGCGCCTGGTAAATCGGGACGGTGCCAATCGGCACCGGGCTGTTACGCAGGATCCATTCGCGGGTTTCGTGGATGTAACGCCCCGTGGAGAGATCCATCACCGTGTCCGCCCCCCAGCGCGTCGACCAGACCAGCTTTTCCACCTCTTCTTCGATGGACGAGGTGACGGCAGAGTTGCCGATGTTGGCGTTAACCTTCACCAGGAAGTTGCGGCCGATAATCATCGGCTCCGATTCCGGGTGGTTGATGTTGGCGGGGATAATGGCGCGCCCGGCAGCCACTTCATCACGCACAAATTCCGGCGTGATGTTTTCCGGCAGGCGGGCACCAAAGCCTTCGCCCGGGTGCTGGTGGCGCAGTACTTCACTGCGGATGCGCTCGCGGCCCATGTTTTCACGAATGGCGATGAACTCCATCTCCGGCGTGACGATCCCCTGGCGCGCGTAGTGCAGCTGGGTTACGCATTTGCCCGCCCTGGCGCGTTTTGGCGTCAGCAGGCCGGTAAAGCGCAGCTCGTCCAGGCCGTCGTCGGCCAGACGTTCGTTGGTGTACGCAGAGCTGCGCACGCTCAGCTCTTCGCAGTCGTTACGCGCGTCAATCCACGGCTGGCGCAGCTTTGCCAGACCCTGCTGGACGTTGATGGCGACAGAGGGATCGCCGTACGGGCCGGAGGTGTCATACACCGGCACGGCTTCGTTGTCTTCATACTGCGGGTTCTCTTTGCTGCCGCCGATAAGCGTCGGGCTGAGCTGGATTTCGCGCATTGGCACGCGAATATCGGCCTGTGAACCGGTGATGTAGATGCGTTTCGAGTTCGGGAAAGCGGTGCCTTCCAGGGTGTCGATGAAGCGTTGCGCGTGTTCGCGCTGTTCGCGGCGGGTCAGTTTTGTTGTAGACATAGCTCATTCCAGAAGTGAAGGACATGGCTTGTCAGACGACGGATGAAGCAAGAGGAGATCGCCCCAGGGGCGAAACAACAGCAGCGTGACTCTTGTTCCCTTCGCAGGTATTAACCTGATCAGGTTCCGCGGATCCCGAATTAACGGTCTCAGCCCGTGCTTACACACTGGGCACTCCGACAAGAAAAATCCCCCTCCGCAGAGGGGCGACTGGTTGTAAATTACTCGTTAACGATTAAGAACTCAAGCAGGGCGCACAACGTTATCGCTGTTGCTGATATTCAGGTTGTTATCCAGCACGAGGGCGATGAGCTTGTCTTCCAGCGTGAATCGCTCTTCCAGCGCTTCGCCCAGGTCGGACAGCGCCTGCTGGAACTCAAGATAGTTATCGTGATCGATAGCGTTCTCAAGCGTGGAATCGTAGTAGTCCATGATCTTCTGGGTGTTGGCTTCCAGCTGCGGACAGAGTTTGCTGGCCGCTAAATACGGCGTTGTCCCTTCCATTTCGCGGATAATGCGTTCATAAATGTTGAAATGGCCGTCGGAGAGGTAGTCGACCAGGCTCTGACAAAAATCATCCAGCGCTTTTTCATTCAGCCGCATAAAGGATTCTTTGCCAGGCTTAAGACCGACCAGATTGTAATACGCCACAAGGAGATGCTTGCGCACATGTAGCCAGCGATCCACCAGGGTGTTACTTCCTCCAACGCGCTCAGTCAGGCTTTCCAGCTGGTTTAACATGGTCGACTCCATAAGGTTTAGAATGGGATCTACTTATCCAAAATGTAACCACAATGCTAACAACATGTCAGTGAAGCGAAGGTAGTGCAATAGATATGGATCGTATTATTGAAAAATCAGATCTGGGTTGGTGGATCGTCAGCCACGAACAAAAATTATGGCTGCCCTCAGGAGAGTTGCCCTACGGTGCCGCAGAAACGTTCGATCTGGTGGGCCAGTCCGCGCTGAAGATCGGCGAGTGGCAGGGCGATCCCGTGTGGTTGATCCAGCAGGCGCGCCGTCAGGATATGGGATCCGTACGTCAGGTATTAGATCTGGACGTCGGCCTGTTCCAGCTGGCGGGGCGCGGCGTACAGCTGGCGGAGTTTTACCGCTCGCACAAATACTGCGGTTACTGCGGCCACACCATGCACCCAAGCAAAACCGAATGGGCGCTGCTCTGCGGCCACTGCCGTGAACGCTACTATCCGCAAATCGCGCCGTGCATCATCGTTGCCATCCGCCGTGATGATTCCATCCTGCTGGCGCAGCATACCCGTCATCGCAACGGCATTCATACCGTCCTCGCCGGGTTCGTGGAAGTAGGCGAAACGCTGGAGCAGGCGGTGGCGCGCGAGGTGATGGAGGAGAGCAGCATCAAGGTGAAAAACCTGCGCTACGTGACCTCCCAGCCGTGGCCGTTCCCGATGTCCCTGATGACCGCGTTTATGGCGGAATACGACAGCGGCGAGATCGTTATCGACCCGAAAGAGCTGCTGGAGGCGAACTGGTACCGCTACGACAATTTACCGCTGTTACCCCCGCCGGGAACGGTGGCGCGTCGCCTGATAGAAGATACCGTGGCAATGTGTCGGGCCGAGTATGAGTAGTGTTACACTGACGGCCTGACGCAATAAGGAACTGCAAAATGACCGAACTGAAGAACGATCGTTATCTGCGTGCGCTGCTGCGCCAGCCCGTTGATGTCACCCCGGTGTGGATGATGCGCCAGGCGGGACGCTATCTGCCAGAGTACAAAGCCACGCGCGCGCAGGCGGGCGATTTTATGTCGCTGTGCAAAAACGCCGAGCTGGCCTGTGAGGTGACGCTCCAGCCGCTGCGCCGCTTCCCGCTGGATGCCGCCATTCTCTTTTCGGACATTCTTACCATTCCGGACGCGATGGGCCTGGGGCTCTATTTCGAAACCGGCGAGGGCCCGCGCTTCACCTCCCCAATCAAAAGCAAAGCCGACGTCGATAAGCTGCCGATCCCCGATCCGGAAGGCGAGCTGGGCTACGTGATGAACGCCGTGCGCACCATTCGCCGCGAGCTGAAGGGCGAAGTGCCGCTGATTGGTTTCTCCGGCAGCCCGTGGACGCTGGCCACCTACATGGTTGAAGGCGGCAGCAGCAAAGCCTTCACCATGATTAAAAAGATGATGTACGCCGAACCGCTGGCGCTGCATGCGCTGCTCGACAAGCTGGCGAAGAGCGTCACCCTCTACCTCAACGCGCAGATTAAAGCGGGCGCGCAGTCGGTGATGATTTTCGACACCTGGGGCGGCGTGCTGACCGGGCGTGATTATCAGCAGTTCTCCCTGTACTACATGCACAAAATCGTCGATGGCCTGCTGCGTGAAAACGATGGTCGCCGCGTGCCGGTAACGCTGTTCACGAAAGGCGGCGGCCAATGGCTGGAAGCGATGGCGGCCACCGGCTGCGACGCGCTGGGCCTCGACTGGACCACCGATATTGCTGATGCGCGCCGTCGCGTGGGCGACAAAGTGGCGCTACAGGGCAACATGGACCCGTCCATGCTCTATGCTCAGCCTGCCCGCATCGAAGAGGAAGTGTCGACTATACTGTCTGGTTTCGGCCAGGGGGAAGGCCACGTCTTCAACCTCGGCCACGGTATTCATCAGGATGTGCCGCCTGAACACGCAGGCGTATTTGTGGAGGCGGTGCATCGGCTTTCTGCCCAGTATCACAAGTAAGGAGTGGTTATGGATCTCGCGTCGCTACGCGCTCAGCAAATCGAACTGGCTTCATCGGTGATCCGCGAGGATCGTCTGGATAAGGATCCCCCGCAGTACATTGGCGGGGCGGACGTCGGGTTTGAGCAGGGCGGTGAAGTGACGCGGGCGGCGATGGTGGTGCTGAAATACCCGTCGCTGGAGCTGGTGGAGTACAAGGTGGCGCGTATCGCCACCACCATGCCCTATATTCCCGGCTTTCTCTCCTTCCGCGAATACCCCGCGCTGCTGGCCGCGTGGGAGCAACTCTCGCAAAAACCTGACCTGCTGTTTGTCGATGGACACGGTATCTCCCATCCGCGCCGCTTAGGCGTCGCCAGCCACTTTGGTCTGCTGGTGGACGTGCCAACCATCGGCGTAGCGAAAAAACGCCTGTGCGGCGCGTTTGAGCCGCTCTCTGCCGAACCGGGCGCGCTGGCGCCGCTTATCCATAAAGGCGAGCAGCTGGCGTGGGTCTGGCGCAGTAAAGCGCGCTGTAATCCGCTGTTTATCGCCACCGGGCATCGGGTGAGCATGGACAGCGCGCTGGCGTGGGTGCAGCGCTGCATGAAGGGCTATCGATTACCGGAGCCAACCCGCTGGGCTGACGCCGTTGCCTCTTCACGTCCGGCATTCATTCGTTGGCAGGAAATTCAGCCGTGATTCAGGTAAACTGCGGCTAATTTTCGATTCGAGACATCATCATGTTACAAAACCCGATTCATCTGCGCCTTGAGAAGCTGGAAAGCTGGCAGCACGTGACGTTTATGGCTTGCTTGTGCGAGCGCATGTATCCCAACTATGCCGCGTTCTGTAAGCAAACGGAGTTTGGCGAAGGCCAGATTTATCGACGTATCCTGGATTTGATCTGGGAGACGCTGACGGTGAAAGACGCAAAGGTGAACTTCGATTCACAGCTCGAAAAGCTGGAAGAGGCGATCCCGGCGGCGGACGATTACGACCTGTATGGCGTTTATCCGGCTATCGATGCCTGCGTGGCGTTGAGCGAGCTGATCCACTCCCGTCTGAGCGGTGAAACGCTGGAGCACGCCATTGAAGTCAGTAAGGCGTCCATCACGACCGTTGCGATGCTGGAAATGACGCAGGAAGGCCGCGAAATGACCGACGAAGAGCTGCGTGCTAACCCGGCGGTTGAACAGGAATGGGACATTCAGTGGGAGATTTTCCGCCTGCTGGCAGAGTGTGAAGAGCGTGATATTGAGCTGATCAAAGGGCTGCGCGCGGACCTGCGTGAGGCCGGTGAGAGCAATATTGGTATAATTTTTAACCAATGAGACAACAAAACGTGATTTAACGCCTGTTTTGTCACTCCTCGACTCTTCCCTTTCGCCCCCCGTCTGGTCTACATTTGGGGGGCGAAAAAAAGTGGCTATCGGTGCGTGTATGCAGGAGAGTGCTTTTTTGGCATTTTCGTCGCACTCGATGCTTAGCAAGCGATAAACACATTGAAAGGATAACTTATGAACAAGACTCAACTGATTGATGTAATTGCGGACAAGGCTGATCTGTCTAAAGTGCAGGCTAAAGCTGCTCTGGAATCTACCCTGGCTGCTATTACTGAGTCTCTGAAAGAAGGCGATGCTGTACAACTGGTTGGTTTCGGTACCTTCAAAGTGAACCACCGCGCTGAGCGTACTGGCCGCAACCCGCAGACCGGTAAAGAAATCAAAATCGCCGCAGCTAACGTGCCGGCATTTGTTTCTGGTAAAGCACTGAAAGACGCAGTTAAGTAAGACGCGTGGCAGTGAACAGTTTTAACGAAGGGGCGGCAACGCCCCTTTTGTCATTCTGGCGTGGAACGCTCGCGCTGGCAGGCGTACTGTTGCTGTCTGCCTGTAGCCATGATTCCTCACTCCCCCCGTTTACCGCCAGCGGCTACGCTGACAACCAGGGCGCGGTCAGGATCTGGCGCAAAGATTCCAGCGATGAAGTCCATATGCTTACCGCGTTCAGCCCGTGGCATAACGGCAACACCTCGACCGCAGAGTACCGCTGGCAGGGCGATGCGCTGTCGCTGATTGAACTGAACATCTACAGCAAGACCCCCGAACACGTGAAGGTGCGTTTCGACGACCACGGCGAGCTGAGCTTTATGCAGCATGAAGTCAGCGGGTTGAAACAGCAGCTTTCCAGCGATCAGGTCGCCCTTTACCGCTACCGCGCCGAACAGCTCCGTCAGACCAGCGACGCGCTGCGTCAGGGCCGCGTTGTGCTGCGCCAGGGGCGCTGGCATGCCGATGGCACGGTGACCACCTGCGAAGGGCAGACGGTGAAGCCTGAGCTTGAATCTTGGGCAACCGAACACATTCAGCGCCGTCAGCGGCATTCGTCTATGGAAGTGAGCGTGGCGTGGCTTGAGGCACCGGAAGGCTCTCAGCTGCTGCTGGTGGCGAACGAAGACTTCTGCACCTGGCAGCCGACAGAGAAAAGTTTTTGATTTAAGTTCCCTCTCCCTTGAGGGAGAGGGTTAGGGTGAGGGGGTAATTACTCCCCCTGCTCCCGCGCAATGGCACGATAACCGATATCCTGACGGCTGAAGCTGCCGTTCCAGTGAATATCCGCCATCAGCGCATAGGCGCGTTTCTGCGCTTCTGCCACGGTCTGGCCCAGCGCGGTCGCACACAGCACGCGACCGCCGTTGGTCAGCACGCGGTCGTCTTCAGCCAGCTTTGTTCCGGCGTGGAACACCTTCGCGCCGTCAATCTCTTCCAGCGGCAGGCCGTGGATCTCATCTCCGGTGCTGTAGTTCCCCGGATAGCCACCCGCAGCAATCACTACGCCCAGAGACGCGCGCTCGTCCCACTCTGAGGTTTTCTCGTCCAGCTTGCCTTCGCAGGCCGCCAGGCACAGATCTACCAGGTCGGATTTCATGCGCAGCATGATCGGCTGGGTTTCCGGATCGCCAAAGCGGCAGTTGAATTCGATCACCTTCGGGTTGCCCTGCTTGTCGATCATCAGGCCTGCGTAGAGGAAGCCGGTATAGGTGTTACCTTCCGCCGCCATCCCTTTCACGGTAGGCCAGATGATGCGGTCCATGGTGCGCTGATGCACCTCATCGGTAACAACGGGAGCAGGGGAGTAAGCGCCCATCCCGCCGGTGTTGGGGCCGGTATCGCCATTGCCCACGCGCTTGTGATCCTGGCTGGTGGCCATCGGCAGAACGTGCTCGCCGTCTACCATCACGATAAAGCTCGCCTCTTCGCCGTCGAGGAATTCTTCGATCACGATGCGGTGGCCCGCATCGCCAAAGGCGTTGCCTGCCAGCATATCCTGGACTGCCGCTTCGGCTTCTTCGAGCGTCATCGCCACGATAACGCCTTTCCCGGCGGCCAGACCGTCGGCTTTGATGACAATCGGCGCGCCTTTTTCACGCAGGTAAGCCAGCGCGGGCTCGACGTCGGTGAAGTTCTGATACTCCGCCGTCGGAATGTTATGACGCGCGAGGAAATCTTTGGTGAAGGCTTTTGAGCCTTCCAGCTGCGCGGCACCTTCCGTTGGGCCGAAGATTTTCAGGCCAGCGGCGCGGAAGGCGTCTACGACGCCAATCACCAGCGGCGCTTCCGGGCCAACGATGGTCAGATCGATCTTCTCGGTCTGGGCAAAGCTCAGCAGCGCCGGGATATCCGTTACGCCGATGGCGACGTTTTGCAGCGCGGGTTCCAGCGCCGTACCGGCGTTACCCGGTGCCACAAAGACGGTTTCCACCTGCGGGGACTGCGCCGCTTTCCACGCCAGCGCGTGCTCGCGCCCGCCGTTACCAATCACTAATACTTTCATTTTCTGCTCCGGGAATTAATGGCGGAAGTGGCGCATGTCGGTAAAGATCATTGCGATGCCGTGTTCGTCGGCAGCGCCAATCACTTCGTCGTCGCGGATAGAGCCGCCAGGCTGGATCACACAGGTGATGCCCACCGCAGCCGCAGCGTCGATACCGTCACGGAACGGGAAGAAGGCGTCAGAGGCCATGGCGGAGCCTTTCACTTCCAGGCCTTCGTCGCCTGCTTTGATACCGGCAATTTTCGCAGAGTAAACGCGGCTCATCTGGCCTGCGCCTATCCCGATGGTCATGTTCTCTTTGGCGTAGACAATGGCGTTAGACTTCACGAACTTCGCCACTTTCCAGCAGAACAGCGCGTCGCGCAGCTCCTGTTCGGTTGGCTGACGTTTGGTCACCACGCGCAGGTCGGCTTCTTTAACCATACCCAAATCGCGATCCTGAACCAGCAGACCGCCGTTCACGCGCTTGAAGTCCAGGCCCGGCACGCGTTCCGCCCACTGACCGCAAACCAGCACGCGCACGTTCTGTTTTGCCGCAGTGATTTTCAACGCTTCTTCTGATGCGGACGGCGCGATGATCACTTCGACAAACTGGCGGGAGATGATGGCCTGAGCGGTTTCGGCATCCAGCTCGCGGTTGAAGGCGATAATGCCGCCGAACGCGGAGGTCGGGTCGGTTTTGTAGGCGCGATCGTAGGCATCCAGAATAGAAGTGCTTACCGCAACGCCGCACGGGTTGGCGTGCTTGACGATAACGCAGGCCGGCTCGCTGAACGCTTTCACGCATTCCAGCGCGGCGTCGGTGTCGGCAATGTTGTTATAGGAAAGGGCTTTGCCCTGAACCTGCTGGGCGGTCGCAACGGAGGCTTCTTTTACATCTTCTTCTATATAGAAGGCAGCCTGCTGATGGCTGTTCTCACCGTAACGCATATCCTGCTTCTTAATGAAGTTCAGGTTCAGGGTGCGCGGGAAGCGGCCAGAGGGATCTTTGCTTTCACCGTGGTAGGCAGGCACCAGGCTACCGAAGTAGTTGGCGATCATGCTGTCGTACGCGGCAGTGTGTTCGAACGCCTTAATCGCAAGGTCGAAGCGGGTTTCGAGAGTGAGGGAGCCGTCGTTAGCATCCATCTCATTAATAATGGCGCTGTAGTCGCTGCTCTTCACCACGATGGCCACATCTTTATGGTTCTTCGCCGCGGAGCGCACCATGGTTGGGCCGCCGATATCAATATTCTCAACCGCATCTTCCAGAGAGCAGCCTTCGCGGGCGACGGTTTGGGCAAACGGATAGAGGTTAACAACGACCATATCGATAGGCGCGATGTCGTGCTGTTCCATAATACCGTCGTCCTGACCGCGACGGCCCAGTATGCCGCCGTGTACTTTCGGGTGAAGGGTTTTGACGCGTCCATCCATCATTTCCGGGAAACCGGTGTAGTCGGACACTTCGGTTACCGGCAGACCTTTATCTGCTAACAGGCGAGCGGTACCGCCTGTAGAAAGCAGCTCCACACCCCGTGCGGAAAGTGCCTGAGCGAATTCGACGATACCGGCTTTATCAGAAACACTGAGCAGAGCGCGGCGGACTGGACGACGTTGTTGCATGGTAAATCCCCTGGATTTCACGATTACAGAGAGCGTTAGATGAATTTTCCAGCGAAAAACTCATCTAACACACCTGACGAGGCCTCCTTGTTAAGCGCGAGCATTTTAACGAAAACGTTTGCGCAACGCTCGCATATTTTCACTTTTTCGAAGCGCTGTGGATAACTCTGTGTGTAAAAGGGTATAAGGCGGGTTTTTGCTGGGGAATGCAGCAGTCAGTCATTTTTCTGTCATTTAGCGGTTGCGGCCTGCGGA
>NZ_JAOBZC010000020.1:0-47723 GCF_029838645.1 Enterobacter sp. GD03975 | reverse complement strand
AGGAAATTTAAAAAAAGTTTCTGACCGTGTTTTTTTTCACCAAAAGCGATGAGATCAAGCTACAAATTGTTCTATTTGATGTATCTGCAACCACAATCACACCTGAGATGGCATAATTAGCCGCATCAATATTTAAGGAATAAAAGCGATGCCATTAAGCGCACAACAGTTGGCAGCTCAAAAAAACCTGTCGTATGTGCTGGCAGAAAAGCTGGCCCAGCTGATCTTAGCGGGTAAATATGCCCCAGGGAGCATCCTGCCCAGCGAGATGGAACTGGGGGATCGGTTTGGCGTAAGCCGTACCGCCGTTCGCGAAGCGGTAAAAACATTAACGGCGAAAGGAATGGTGCTTCCACGCCCGCGCATTGGCACCCGCGTTATGCCTCAGGGGAACTGGAACTTTCTCGATCAGGAATTACTCACCTGGTGGATGACCGAAGATAACTTTAATCAGGTCGTTGATCACTTTCTGGTCATGCGCAGCAGTCTTGAGCCTCAGGCCTGCCTGCTTGCCGCCACGCTCGGCACGGCAGAGCAAAAAGCGCAGCTCAATACATTAATGGAAGAGATGGTGTTTCTGAAAAAGCACTTTAACCGCGAACGCTGGATAGAGGTCGATATGGCCTGGCACGAACATATCTATAATATGAGTGGAAATCCTTTCCTGACCTCCTTTGCTTCTTTATTCCATTCTGTGTACCACACTTACTTTACCTCTATCACACAAGATGAGGTGGTGAAGCTGGATCTGCATCAGGCGATAGTCGATGCCATTCAGGAGAGCGACGGGCAGCGAGCCCTGAGTGCGTGCCAGGCGTTGCTGGCCGCGCCAACCCACCAGCAGGTAAATAAATGACTGAGAAAAAAGCACGCAGTATGGCCGGATTGCCGTGGATTGCAGCCATGGCGTTCTTTATGCAGGCACTGGATGCCACTATCCTCAACACCGCCCTTCCCGCCATAGCCCAAAGCCTTAACCGCTCCCCGCTGGCGATGCAATCCGCCATCATCAGCTATACCCTGACGGTGGCGATGCTTATTCCGGTCAGCGGCTGGCTGGCCGATCGTTTCGGCACGCGTAAAGTGTTCATGCTGGCGGTGACGCTGTTCACCCTCGGTTCTCTGGCGTGCGCCCTCTCCACTTCTCTGACGGAACTGGTTATCTTCCGCGTCCTACAGGGGATAGGCGGCGCGATGATGATGCCCGTCGCGCGTCTGGCGCTCTTACGCGCCTATCCGCGCAGCGAACTGCTCCCGGTGCTCAACTTTGTGACCATGCCGGGGCTGGTTGGGCCGATACTTGGCCCGGTACTCGGCGGGGTACTGGTGACCTGGGCAAGCTGGCACTGGATCTTCCTGATTAACATTCCGATTGGTGTGGCAGGGCTGATTTACGCCCGCAAATATATGCCAAACTTCACCACGCCACGGCGCAGCTTCGATATGGGCGGCTTCTTCCTGTTTGGCCTGAGCCTGGTCCTGTTCTCCAGCGGGATGGAGCTGTTTGGCGAGAAAATCGTAGCGACGTGGCTGGCGCTGGCCGTCATCCTCAGCGGTATACTGCTGTTCCTTCTTTATATACGCCATGCGCGTCGCCACCCGACGCCGCTTATCTCTTTATCTCTCTTTAACACCCGAACGTTCTCCGTCGGGATCGCGGGCAATATAGCTTCACGTCTCGGCACGGGCTGTGTGCCTTTCCTGATGCCGCTGATGCTTCAGGTCGGTTTTGGCTATCCGGCGCTGATTGCCGGCTGCATGATGGCCCCCACGGCGATGGGCTCTATCCTGGCAAAATCGACGGTCACGCAGGTGCTGCGCTGGTTTGGCTATCGTAAGACGCTGGTTGGCGTGACGGTATTTATCGGATTGATGATTGCGCAGTTCTCCCTGCAATCTGCGGCGTTACCGATATGGATGCTGATCCTGCCGCTGTTTGTGCTGGGGATGGCTATGTCGACGCAGTTCACGTCGATGAACACGATTACGCTTGCGGATCTCACCGATGAGAACGCCAGCAGCGGCAACAGCGTACTGGCGGTGACCCAACAGCTGTCGATCAGCCTCGGGGTAGCCGTGAGCGCGGCGGTGCTGCGGTTTTATGAAGGGTTTGACGGTACGAATACCGTTGAGCAGTTCCACTATACCTTTATCACCATGGGCGCACTTACCGTGGTATCGGCGGTGGTCTTTATGTTGTTAAAGCCGAAAGACGGCCGGAACCTGATTAAAGAGCGTCACAAAGAAAAGGCTAAACCGAACCGCGTTCCATCAGAACAGGAGTAAGTTGCAAACGTTGCTGTTGCAGCGTGGGCTGCGCCATACGGTGGATCAACACGTCGATGGCCAGCTCACCCAGCTCATCCTTCGGCTGATGGATTGTGGTCAGCGGCGGCGTCATGTAGCGCGCCAGTTCGATATCATCGTAACCGACGATCGCCATATCGTCCGGAACACGTAACCCCGCCTGATACAGCGCCTGGTAAGCTCCGAATGCCATCGCATCGTTACCAATAAACACGGCCTGCGGGCGCGGCTCTTGCGCCAGCAGTTTCTGCATTGCTTCAAATCCACCATTAAATTCGAAATCGCCGGTGATGCGATAGCCATCAGGAATGGCAAGCCCTGCCCGCTCCATTGCCGAAAGATAGCCTTCCAGACGCAGGCGCGCCGGGGTTTTATCCAGCGGGCCGGTAATACAGGCAATGCGGGTATGACCTTTATCAATCAGGTGCTGGGTCGCCATATCGCCGCCCAGCAGGGAGTTATCCTGAATCAGATCGCTGGTCCCGTCGAACGGCGCCCAGTCCATCATTACCGTGGGAATAGAAGGGTAGCGCTGAATGATCTCTTTCGAGGGCTGATGCGTTTCGGTACAGAGAAGCAGCAATCCGTCGACGCGTTTTTGCATGAGCGTCTCCAGGTTACGGTTCATGCGCTGCTCATCCCCTTCGGTATTGCACAGCACCAGGCTATAGCCGCGCTCGAAGCAGCTGCGCTCCACGCCGCGCACCAGTTCAGAATAGAAAGGATTGGTACTGGCCGTGATCAGCATGCCGATGGTGCGCGTCTGGTTAAGCTTCAGGCTGCGCGCCAGCGCGGACGGTGCATAGTTGAGTTCTTTAATTGCAGCGTCAACTTTCTCCCGAATCGCCTCGCTGACGAAGCGATCGTTATTGATAACGTGGGAGACGGTCGAGGTAGAAACGCCCGCCATACGGGCGACATCTTTCATTGTGGCCAAGCATTACCCCTGCTGACTTAAGAATTCATCAATCTCTTTACGCCATGGAACAGAAGGCTGAGCGCCTTTACGCGTCACTGCAATCGCGGCGGCGGCATGCGCAAAGCGGATCGCGTCATCCATTGCTTTTCCTTCCAGCAATGCCGTTACCAGCGCACCGTTGAAGGTGTCGCCTGCGGCGATGGTATCAATGGCTTTGACCTTAAAGCCCGGTACGCGACGGCCTTCGCCATTGACGCTAGCCCACACCCCACGGCTGCCGAGGGTGATTATCACGGTTCCAATGCCTTTTTCGTGCAGCGCACGCGCCGCACGCGCCGCATCGTCATCATTTTCGACACGGATACCCGTCAGCTTTTCCGCTTCGGTTTCGTTCGGGGTGATGATATCCACCAGCGCCAGCAGTTCGTCTGTTAATACACGGGCAGGCGCAGGGTTAAGTACGACAGTGGTATGATTTTCATGCGCAATTTTCGCGGCGGCCAGCACGCTTTCAACCGGAGACTCCAGCTGCATCAGCAGGGCTTCCGCTCCGGCGATGATCCCACGCTGCGCTTCGACGCGTTCAGTCGTTAACGCGGCGTTAGCCCCCGCATGAATACCGATGACATTCTCACCTTCCGCATTGACGAAGATCAGCGCCACGCCGGTAGATTCCCCTTCAACAACGCTGACGGGTGCAGTATCGATGTTGTCGCTTGCCAGCTGTTTACGTACGCGCTCGCCGGTATCGTCATCACCCGTACAGGCGATAAACGCGATATTCGCCCCGCTGCGCCCGGCGGCAACCGCCTGGTTTGCGCCCTTACCGCCGAACGCGACCTGATACTGATTGCCGGTGACGGTTTCGCCCGGCGTGGGGAACGTTTCAAGGTTAAGAATGTGATCGGCATTGATACTGCCAAGGACGACGAGGTTGCCTGCGGTTTTCATGTATTGAGGTGTCCATCTGAGAGCGCCACCGGTATTACCCGGTGGCGTATGCCACACTTTTCTTTTATTTGGTGTCCCTCAGGCAGCCAGCGACTGCCTGAATCGCCTTTACTGCTTAATGACCAGCTTCAGGTCAACAGGGTATTTGGCCTGAACTTTTTCGCCCTTCAGCACTTTATCGGCAGTTTGCACGCCAGTCGCGCCAATCTGCTCAGGCAGCTGAGCGATGGTCGCAGCCAGTTTGCCATCATTTACTGCTTTTTCACCATCCGGCGTGCCGTCAAATCCGACAACCATCACATCTGATTTACCCGCAGTCTGGAGCGCACGCAGCGCACCGAGCGCCATTTCGTCGTTCTGTGCAAATACCGCCTGCACATCAGGATGCGCGGTCAGCAGGTTCTGCATAACGTTCAGACCCTTAGTACGGTCGAAGTCTGCCGGCTGGCTCGCCAGTACGTTAAATTTATGCGCCGCGACAGCCTGCTGGAAGCCTTCACCACGTTCACGGGCCGCGGAAGTCCCGGCGATACCCTGCAATTCGATCACTTTCGCGCCTTCACCGGCTTTCTTCGCGATGTAGTCACCGGCGATTTTTCCGCCCAGTACGTTATCAGACGCAATGTGGCTGACCACGTCGCCTTTCGTCGCCTGACGGTCCAGGGTGATCACCGGGATCTTCGCCTGGTTTGCCATCTTCACGGCGTTACCGACCGCGTCGGAATCCGTTGGGTTGATCAGCAGGATTTTCGTACCGCGTACGGTTAAGTCCTGAACGTTAGCCAGCTCTTTCGCCGGGTTGTTCTGTGAATCCAGCACCACCAGGTTGTAGCCCAGTTTGTCTGCTTCTTTCTGCGCACCGTCCTTCAGAGAGACGAAGAACGGGTTGTTCAGGGTAGAGACAACCAGCGCGATGGTATCTTTCGCCATGGCGTTAGCACTTACGGTTGCGCTCAGCGCGACAGCAGAAACCAGGGTAGCCAGTTTTTTCATGTTCATATCTAAGATGTCCTGTAGTGTCGTCAGTTACTGTTTTTTGTTGTCTACCAGTACCGCCAGCAAAATCACCACTGCCTTAACGATCATCTGGTAATAGGAGGAAACACCTAACAAATTCAAACCATTATTCAGGAAACCGAGGATCAGTGCGCCGATCAATGTCCCAACAATGCGACCTTTACCGCCCGCAAGGCTCGTACCGCCCAGAACCACCGCCGCGATGGCATCCAGCTCGTACCCCGTTCCCGCCGTTGGCTGTGCGGAAGAGAGGCGCGCCACTTCGATGATGCCCGCCAGAGAGGCCAGCAGGCCGCACAGGGAGTAAACGATAATTTTGACTTTATTGACGCTGATGCCGGACAGACGCGTGGCCGCTTCATTACCGCCCAGCGCATAAATATAACGACCCAGGCGGGTATGGTGCAGCATGTACCACGCCGCCAGGAAGACGATAGCCATGATCCAGACCGGCGTCGGGATGCCCAGCGGGCGACCGATACCGAACCAGCCAAACAGATCGGCGTTATCCGTAAACCCGGTATTCACCGGGCTGCCGTTGGTGTACACCATGGTCACGCCGCGCAGCAGCAACATCATCACCAGCGTGGCGATAAACGCCTGAACGCGACCTTTCGCTACTATCACACCGGTGACGGCGCCAATCGCTGCGCCTGCCGCCAGGGCAGCGGCAACGGCCACCAGCGCGTTAACTTCAATGCCGACAATCGACGCGGCGATCGCACCGGTGAGCGCCAGCAGGGAACCGACGGACAGATCGATACCCGAGGTCAGAATCACCAGCGTCATCCCCACCGCCATAATGGCGTTGACGGAAGTCTGCTGAAGAATATTGAACAGGTTATTGACGGTAAAAAAGTTCGGGCTCATGGTCGAGACAATCGCGATCAGCACCAGCAGGGCAATCAGCGATTTTTGTTCCATCAGCCATGCCTTTGTGAAATAGCGGCGACCAGAAACAGCCTGGGTAGTCATCTTCTTACTCCTGATTCACGCGATTAAGCTTGCCCACAGCGGCAGCCATCAGAACTTCCTGGGTGGCCTGCTCGCGAGTGAATTCACCGCCGAGATGCCCTTCATGCATGACGATAATGCGATCGCTCATGCCTAATACTTCTGGCATCTCGGAAGAGACCAGAATGATGCTCAGACCGTCGGCCTTGAACTGGTTAATCAGCTGATAGATCTCTTTTTTCGCGCCCACGTCCACGCCGCGGGTTGGCTCGTCGAGGATCAGCACTTTCGGGCGCGTCATCAGCCCGCGGGCAATCGCCACTTTCTGCTGATTCCCGCCGGACAGCAGGCCAATCGCCTGCTCCATCGACGGCGTTTTAACGTTAAAGAGACGGATAAAATCGCTGACCGCCTGCTGTTCGTCTTTGTGCTTGAGGCTGCCGCCGCTGCGGCTGAAATAGCGCAGCGCGGTCAGGGACATGTTCTCTTTCACCGACATGCCCAGCACTAAGCCGTCGCGCTTGCGGTCTTCGGAGATATAGACGATGCCGTTCGCCAGCCCGTCCTGCGGCGAGCGGGTGACCACTTCATGACCGTCAAGGGTAACGTAACCGCTGGTGCGTGGCAGTGCGCCATACAGCACTTTCATCAGTTCGGTACGGCCCGCGCCCATCAGGCCCGCGACGCCCAGGATCTCGCCCTGGCGCAGGGTAAAGGTCACATCGTTAACGCCCGGGCCGCAGAGGTTATCTACCTTCAGGCGGATCTCGCCCGGCGCTTTGTCCAGATGCGGATACTGATCTTCGAGCTTACGTCCCACCATCATTTCGATCAGCGTATCTTCGGTCAGCGTCGCCACTTCGCGCTCGGCGATAAACTGCCCGTCGCGGAAGACGGTCACGTCGTCGCAAATTTCGAAGATCTCTTTCATGCGGTGAGAGATATAGACAATGCCGCGCCCCTGCGCTTTCAGCTCGCGGATCACGCGGAACAGGGATTCGGTTTCGGTATCGGTCAGGGCGTCGGTCGGTTCATCCATAATGATGACCTTCGACTCAAAGCTCAGCACCTTCGCGATTTCCACCATCTGCTGATCGCCGATGGAGAGGTCGCCCACCAGGCGGTCGCTCTTGAAGCGCAGGTTCAGCTTCGCCAGCAATTTGTCCGCTTCGGCATACATGGTTTTCCAGTCGATTTTGCCAAACCGGTTCACGAACTCGCGGCCCAGGAAGATGTTCTCCGCAATGGTCAACTGCGGGATCAGGTTTAACTCCTGGTGAATAATGCCGATGCCCGCTTCCTGTGAGGATTTCGGGCCGCTGAAGGTGGTCTCTTTACCCAGCCATAAGAGCGAACCGGCATCGCGTTGGTAGATACCGGTCAGCACTTTCATCATGGTAGATTTGCCGGCGCCGTTTTCGCCCACCAGCGCCATTACGCGCCCGGAATAGACGTTCAGCGCCGCGCCGGAGAGGGCTTTAACGCCCGGGAACGACTTATCGATCCCTTTGAGTTGGAGTAATGCGTCCATGATGGCCTCAGAAGGTGACGCCAGCACAGAGAATGATATTCGCATACGGGGAACACTCCCCGCTGCGAATCACCGCCTGACTGTCTGCGGTTTGTTGTTTGAACTGCTCGTGCGTTGTGTAACGAATTTCTATGGTGTTTCCCTGGCGTTGTTGCAGTTGCTCAATGTGGCTGAGCAACGTTTCGTGGAGTTGCGGATTATGTTGTTTGATTTCCGCGGCGAGAATGGCCGTCTCAACCTGCATTTCCGCGGTCACCACCTCCAGTACCTGCATGAACGAGGGCACGCCCTGCGTTAACGCCATATCGATACGGGTTGTGCTGCGCGGAACCGGTAAGCCTGCATCGCAAACCACCAGCGTATCGGTATGCCCAAGACGGGAAATAACCGATGAGATTTCTGAGTTGAGTACCGTGCCTTTCTTCATTTTTTGCTCCACTAGCGAAACGTTTCGCTAAAAACAGTGTAGCCGCAAAAATGTTCAGAAAACCATCATGACGTAACGGATTTGTGATCAACGTCGAAACGTTTCGCTAAGTGAAATATTGAGGTGATTTTGGCGGATATGTTGAGGATCTGGTAGGCCGGGTAAGCACAGCGCCACCCGGCATTTTTAGAAGGACTTAAATCTCGACCTGCGTCCCCAGCTCAATCACGCGATTAGGCGGGATCTCAAACTGGTCAGGCGCACGCAGAGCGTTACGTTGCAGGATGAGATACAACTTACCGCGCAGACGTAGATACCATGGGCGCTTGCCGATGATCAGCGACTCGTGGGACATAAAGAACGACGTCTCCATCATGCGGCAGCTCAGCCCTTCCAGACCGCAGCGGTGGAATACTTCTTCTACGTTCGGCGTTTCGCGCCAGCCGTAGCTCGCCACCACGCGCCAGAAGGTTGGCGACAGTTGCTCGATCTGTACGCGGCGCACGTTGTGAACGTACGGCGCATCTTCGGTGCGCAGCGTCAGCAGGATCACGCGCTCGTGCAGCACTTTGTTGTGCTTAAGATTATGCATCAGCGCAAACGGGATCACGTTCAGCGCACGAGACATATACACCGCCGTGCCCGGCACGCGCACCGGCGGGGATTTCTCCAGCGAGGCGATCATCGCCTCCAGAGAATTACCGTGCTCATGCATACGACGCAGCAGGCGGAAACGTTCGCTCTTCCACGTCGTCATCACGATGAACATCACCAGACCCAGCGTCAGCGGCAGCCAGCCACCGGAGACAATCTTGTCGAGGTTCGCAGAGAACAGCGGCACATCGATGCAGAGGAAACCAACCAGGATCAGCCCCACGAGGAACTTATTCCAATGCCAGTTACGGTACGCCACGGTGGTGGAGAGAATAGAGGTCAACACCATCGTTCCGGTCACCGCGATACCGTACGCCGCCGCCAGGTTACTGGAGTGCTCGAAGCTGACGATAACAATCACAACCGCGAAATAGAGCAGCCAGTTGACGAACGGAATGTAGATCTGGCCTGACTCCATCTCAGAGGTATGAATAATGCGCATTGGCGAGAGATACCCCAGACGCACGGCCTGACGCGTCAGGGAGAAGACGCCGGAAATAACGGCCTGAGAGGCAATGACCGTCGCCAGCGTCGCCAGGATCAGCATCGGAACCAGCGCCCAGTCCGGCGCCAGCAGGAAGAACGGGTTTTTAATCGCTTCAGGATGGGCAAGCAGCAGCGCGCCCTGGCCGAAGTAATTCAGCACCAGTGAAGGCAGGACAACGCTAAACCAGGCGACGCGAATAGGGAGTTTCCCGAAGTGGCCCATATCCGCATACAGCGCTTCAACACCGGTAATGGAAAGCACCACCGCGCCCAGCGCTACAAACGACACCACTTTATATTCAAGGAAGAAATGAACCGCCCACATCGGGTTCAGCGCGTGCAGGACATCCGGGTTGGCAATAATGCTGCGCAAGCCCAGCGCCGCCAGGATCAGGAACCAGGCCAGCATGATAGGCGCAAACAGCTTACCCACCAGCCCGGTACCGTGTTTTTGTATGGCAAACAGCAATGTCAGCACGATAATAGCGAGTGGCACGACCCACGTATCAAGCTGCGGCGCGACAATCTCCAGCCCCTCTATGGCCGACATCACCGAAATCGCCGGCGTAATCACCACTTCCCCATAGAAGAAGCTGCCGCCAATCAGGCCGATAATGACCAGCACAGAGGTCATTCTTGCAGAGGTATTGCGCCCGGCAAGGGACATCAGGGTCAGAATACCGCCCTCGCCCGCGTTATCAGCCCGCATAACGAAGGAGAGATACTTCAGGGAGACCACCAGGATCAGCAGCCAGAAGATGAGCGAGAGAAAACCAAATACGGCGTCACGCTCTACACCAAAACCAAACTGACCGGACAGACATTCACGAAGCGTATAAAGCGGGCTGGTGCCGATATCACCGTAGACAACCCCGATCGCCGCAAGCGTTACTGCGGGTAATGATTGCTTATTATCAGTGCTCATAGACTAGTCTTTTCGTTTGAATAACAAATGTGTGCTTAGTCCCTTGGCCCACAAAAAGCGCACAGTATGCACGATTCAATGCAAAATCGTACCCCTAAATGCAGCCGCATTAATGTAGCGCAAAGAAAATAGCGCCGCACTTCAGCCTATTACCAGGCCAGACCGAAACGTCTATACTCGCTTCAATTAGCCGCCACCACGGTGAAAGGATGCAAAACTATTATGGCTCACTCACATTTATTAGCAGAAAGAATTTCCCGCCTCAGCAGCGCGCTGGAGAAAGGCCTTTACGAGCGTAGCCACGCCATTCGCCTCTGTTTACTGGCGGCGTTGAGCGGGGAAAGCGTGTTTCTGCTGGGCCCGCCGGGCATTGCCAAAAGTCTGATCGCACGCCGCCTCAAGTTCGCTTTCCAGAACGCTCGCGCGTTTGAGTATTTGATGACGCGCTTCTCCACGCCGGAAGAAGTTTTCGGCCCGCTCTCCATTCAGGCGTTAAAAGACGAGGGACGCTACGAGCGTCTGACGGCCGGCTATCTCCCGGAAGCGGAAATCGTCTTTCTTGATGAGATCTGGAAAGCCGGCCCGGCCATTCTGAACACCCTGCTGACGGCAATCAACGAACGCCGCTTCCGCAACGGCGCGAGCGAAGAGAAGATCCCCATGCGCCTGCTGGTGGCCGCGTCAAACGAATTGCCCGAAGCCGACAGCAGCCTGGAAGCGCTGTACGACCGCATGCTGATCCGCCTGTGGCTGGATAAGGTCCAGGATAAATCGAACTTTCGTTCAATGCTGGTGAGCCAGCAGGACGAAAACGAAAACCCGGTGGCAGCATCGTTACAGGTCACGGACGAGGAATATCACCAGTGGCAGGAGGATATCGGCAAGATAAAACTGCCTGATACCGTATTTGAGCTGATCTTCATGCTGCGCCAGCAGCTTGATTTACTGCCCTCCGCGCCGTACGTCTCCGACCGTCGCTGGAAAAAAGCCATTCGCCTGCTCCAGGCAAGCGCCCTGTTCAGCGGCCGCGATGCTGTTGCCCCTATCGATCTGATCCTGCTGAAAGACTGTCTGTGGCACGACGCAGAAGGGATGAATCTGATGCAGCAGCAGCTGGACGTTTTGATGACCGGACACGCGTGGGGCCAGCAGTCGATGCTCAATCAGCTGGGGGCGATTGCCCAACGTCGCCTTCAGCTCCAGCAGCAGCAAAGTGACAAAACCGCGCTGAAGGTGAACCGTCTCGGCGGGATGTTTGCCCGTAAGCCACACTACGAACTGCCCGCCGGGCTGACTGACGCCTCGCTCACGCTCCTCCTCCAGCAGCCGCTTAAGCTTCATGATATGCAGGTGGTGCACGTGACGATCGAACGCGTTGCGCTGGTTCAGTGGCTGGATAAGGGCGGTGAGATCCGCGGTAAACTCAACGGTATCGGCTTTGCACAGCCGCTGTCGCTGGAAGTCGATAGCAGCCAGCATCTGGTGATCCGCGACGTCAGCCTTCAGGGATCGCGCCTGGCGCTGCCGGGAACGGCCTCCGACAGCCTTCCGGAGGAAATCAAGCAGCAGCTCGACGCGCTGGATAACGAATGGCATCAGCAGCACACGCGCTTCAGCGAGCAGCAGAAATGCCTCTTTATTCATAGCGACTGGTTAGGCCGCATTGAAGCCAGCTTGCAGGATGTCAGCGCGCAGATCAAACAGGCGCGTCAATGCTAACGCTGGATACGCTCAACGTCATGCTGGCGGTTAGCGAGGACGGTTTAATCGAAGAGGTCGTCATTACCCTGCTCGCTTCACCGCAGCTGGCGGCCTTTTTTGAAAAATTCCCGAAGCTCAGAAAGGCAATGACGGACGATCTTCCCCGCTGGCGCGATAGCCTGCGACAGCGGTTTAAGGAGACGGAAGTCCCGCCGGAACTGACAGAGGAAGTGGCTGGTTACCAGCAGTGCCAGCGGCTTTCAACGCCGCAGTTTATTGCCCAGCTTCCGCAAACCCTGACATTGCTTGATAACGTTCATTCCCCGTTTGCCAGCCAGGCCAGAGCGCTGGTCACGGACAACCCGAGCTTTACTCCCGCCCTGCACACCCTGTTTTTACAGCGCTGGCGGCTCAGCCTTGTCGTTCAGGCCACCTCGCTCAACCAGCAACTGCTGGACGAAGAGCGCGAACAGCTGTTGAGCGAGGTTCAGGAGCGGATGACGTTAAGCGGCCAGCTAGAACAGGTGCTGGTGGAGAATGAAAACGCTGCCGGACGCCTCTGGGATATGAGTGCCGGTCAGCTAAAGCGCGGCGACTATCAGCTGATCGTCAGGTACGGCGACTTTCTGGCGCAACAGCCGGAGCTGATGAAGCTCGCGGAACAGCTTGGGCGCTCCCGGGAGGCAAAATCGGTCCCAAAGAACGATGCGCCGATGGAAACCTTCCGCACCCTGGTGCGTGAACCCTCCACCGTGCCGGAGCAGGTTGACGGGCTACAGCAAAGCGATGACATCCTGCGCCTGCTGCCCACGGAACTCAGCACGCTGGGAATGACCGAGCTGGAGTATGAATTTTATCGTCGGCTGGTGGAAAAACAGCTGCTCACCTATCGGCTGCACGGCGAAGCCTGGCGCGAGAAGATCAGCCAGCGTCCGGTGGTGCATCAGGACTTTGATGAGCAACCGCGCGGCCCGTTCATTGTTTGCGTCGATACGTCCGGATCGATGGGGGGGTTTAATGAACAGTGCGCAAAAGCGTTCTGCCTGGCCCTGATGCGCGTGGCGCTCGCCGATCGTCGTCGCTGCTACATCATGTTATTTTCCAGCGAAGTGGTCGGGTATGAACTTACCGGCTCACAGGGGCTGGAGCAGGCGATCCGCTTTTTAAGCCAACGCTTTCGCGGCGGCACCGATCTGGCCAGCTGTTTTCGCAGCATCATTGAGCGTATGCAGGGCGGCGACTGGTACGACGCGGATGCAGTGGTGATTTCCGATTTTATTGCCCAGCGGCTGCCGGACGACGTGGTGAGTAAAGTGAAGGAGATGCAGCGCGTGCACCAGCACCGCTTTCATGCCGTGGCGATGTCCGCACATGGAAAACCCGGCATCATGCGTATCTTCGATCACATCTGGCGCTTTGATACCGGATTGCGTAGCCGCCTGCTCAGACGCTGGCGACGTTAATTAAAGAAGAGAACCGACGCTTTCACGTACCTGCTGCGGCCAGACCCCACACTGCACCTGACCAATGTGGGACAGTTGCAGCAGCAGCATGGTCAGACGAGACTGGCCAATACCGCCGCCGATGGTCTGCGGCATTTCACCACGCAGCAGCGCCTGGTGCCATTCCAGTTGCAGACGATCTTCATCACCGGTCACGGCCAGCTGACGCTTCAGTGCTTCAGCATCCACGCGGATCCCCATAGAAGAGAGTTCAAACGCATCTTCCAGAACCGGGTTCCAGACCAGAATATCGCCGTTCAGTCCGGCATATTCGCTTTCGCCCACGGTGCTCCAGTCATCGTAATCCGGCGCACGGACGTCGTGACGTTTACCGTCAGACAGTTTTCCGCCAATGCCGATCAGGAATACCGCGCCCAGCGCTTTGGCGATCGCGCGTTCACGGCCTTTCGCATCCAGATCCGGATAACGGCTCAGCAATTCCTGGCTGTGAACAAAGTGGATCGTTTCCGGCAGGAACGGTGCCAGACCAAACTCTTTGCTCACGGCTGCTTCGGTTGCTTTGATCCCCGCGTAGATCGCCTCTACGGTAGATTTCAGCGTACCGACATGACGCTCGCCGTCACCCATTACGCGCTCCCAGTCCCACTGGTCAACGTAGACAGAGTGAATTGGGGAGAGACGGTCTTCATCGGGGCGAAGGGCTTTCATGTGCGTGTAAAGCCCTTCGCCCGCGCTGAAGTCGTGTTGTCCCAGGGTTTGACGCTTCCACTTCGCCAGGGAATGCACCACTTCGAACTGGGCATCTGGCAGTGTTTTCACTTTTACCTGTACCGCTTTTTCGCAACCAGACAGGTTATCCTGCGTCCCGTCACCCACGCGGCTCAGAATCGGCGCCTGAACTTCAATAAGGCCAAGCTTCTCTTCCAGCTGGCGGGAAAAATGGGATTTTACGAAACTGATCTGGCGTTGTTTTGCGATGTAAGCGGTTTTCATTATTTATACTCCTGCGTCCTGTTGGTATTGATTAAGCAACAAAAATGGCACCTTATTCAATAACCCATCAACAAAAAGCCGACTTCACTTTTGATTCGATAAAATTAGCCGCTAGAATAGAGGGAATCATCAATCTTCATAAGAAAAAGCTATGGAAAATTATCAGATCGACAATCTGGACCGCGGCATCCTGGAGGCGCTGATGGCCAATGCGCGCACCGCGTATGCCGAACTGGCGAAGCAGTTTGGCGTCAGCCCGGGGACGATTCACGTCCGCGTAGAGAAAATGAAGCAGGCCGGGATCATCACCGGCGCACGCATTGACGTCAGTCCGAAGCAGCTCGGCTACGACGTTTGCTGCTTCATTGGCATCATTCTTAAAAGTGCAAAAGATTACCCCTCCGCGCTGGAGAAGCTGAACGCGCTGGATGAAGTCACCGAGGCGTACTACACCACCGGGCACTACAGCATCTTTATTAAGGTAATGTGCCGATCCATCGATGCCCTCCAGCAGGTACTTATCAACAAGATCCAAACAATCGATGAAATTCAGTCCACCGAAACCCTGATCTCCCTGCAAAACCCGATCATGCGTACCATCCGCCCGTGATCGGGCAATTTCATTCCCACATTTTCCACAGGTAGATCCCAGCTCGTTCACAGCGTACAATGGCCGCCTCTTTATATGAGCGAGCGATCAATGGCGGACATTACTCTTATCAGCGGCAGCACCCTGGGCGGTGCGGAATACGTAGCGGAACATCTGGCTGAGAAGCTGGAAGACGCGGGCTTTTCAACGGAAACCCTGCACGGCCCGCTGCTGGAAGATCTCCCGACTGATGGGGTCTGGCTGCTGATCACCTCCACGCACGGCGCGGGCGATCTGCCGGATAACCTGCAACCTTTATATGACGAACTGCTGGAACAGCAGCCCAGTCTGTCAAACGTCCGGTTTGGTGCGATCGGGATCGGCAGCCGTGAATATGACACCTTCTGCGGTGCAATAGAGAAAGTAGAAGCCGCTGTAACCGCCTGCGGAGCAAAACAGCTGGGTGAAACCCTGAAGATCAACATCCTCGATCATGATATTCCGGAAGATCCAGCCGAGATCTGGCTCGCAGAATGGAAAAATTTACTCAAAAACGATTAAAGATCGTGCGATCAGATGTGGATAACTCTGGTTAAAAGCTCGTATTAACCCGTAGTTATCCAAAGAACAACGTTGGTTTAGTTTTTGACCTGTGGATAAAGCGGCGATCTGATCCCAGCTTATACTGTCCAGGATCACCGATCATTCACAGCAAACGATCCTTCCTAACTGCATGATCTTATTTATGGGATCGGACTTATCCACAAAGGTCTGCGATCCTAATAAGAGATCACAATAGAACAGATCTCTAAATAAAAAGATCTTCTTTTTAATAGCCCAGGATCCCAATGCTTTCTCGAAAGACTAAAGTTGAGTAGAATCCACGGCCCGGGCTTCAATCCATTTTCATACCGCTTTACGCGAGGCAGACCACCATGTTTTATCAGGATCCTTTTGACGTCATCATCATTGGCGGGGGTCATGCAGGCACTGAGGCCGCAATGGCCGCAGCGCGAATGGGTCAGCAGACCCTGCTTTTGACACACAATATCGACACGCTGGGACAAATGTCCTGTAATCCGGCGATTGGCGGCATTGGGAAAGGACACCTGGTAAAAGAAGTGGATGCACTTGGCGGCCTGATGGCGAAAGCGATCGATCATGCGGGCATTCAGTTTAGGATACTAAACGCGAGTAAAGGCCCTGCTGTCCGCGCCACTCGTGCGCAGGCAGACCGCGTGCTTTACCGTCAGGCTGTCCGCACCGCGCTGGAGAACCAGCCGAACCTGATGATCTTCCAGCAGGCGGTAGAAGATCTTATCGTGGAGAACGATCGTGTTGTCGGTGCTGTGACCCAGATGGGCCTCAAGTTCCGCGCAAAAGCGGTTGTACTGACGGTCGGGACATTCCTGGACGGCAAAATCCATATCGGTCTGGACAACTACAGCGGTGGCCGTGCTGGCGATCCGCCGTCCATTCCGCTGTCTCGTCGTCTGCGTGAGCTGCCGCTGCGCGTAAGCCGTCTGAAAACCGGTACACCGCCGCGCATTGATGCGCGCACCATCGACTTCAGCGTGCTGGCACAGCAGCACGGCGATAACCCAATGCCGGTGTTCTCGTTCATGGGCAATGCGGCACAACATCCGCAGCAGGTGCCGTGCTATATCACGCACACCAATGAGAAAACGCACGACGTGATCCGCAATAACCTCGATCGCAGCCCAATGTACGCGGGCGTGATCGAAGGGATCGGCCCGCGCTACTGCCCGTCGATCGAAGACAAGGTGATGCGCTTTGCCGATCGTAACCAGCACCAGATCTTCCTGGAGCCGGAAGGACTGACCTCTAACGAAATTTACCCGAACGGCATCTCCACCAGCCTGCCGTTCGACGTGCAGATGCAAATTGTTCGCTCAATGCAGGGCATGGAGAACGCGAGAATCGTTCGTCCTGGCTACGCCATTGAGTACGATTTCTTCGATCCGCGTGACCTGAAGCCCACCCTGGAGAGCAAATTCATCCACGGTCTGTTCTTCGCGGGCCAGATTAACGGCACCACCGGGTACGAAGAAGCCGCGGCGCAAGGGCTGCTGGCCGGTCTGAACGCCGCCCGCTTCTCCGCCGAGAAAGAGGGCTGGGCGCCGGCGCGCTCTCAGGCGTACCTGGGCGTACTGGTCGACGATCTCTGTACGCTGGGGACCAAAGAACCGTACCGCATGTTTACCTCCCGCGCGGAATATCGCCTGATGCTGCGCGAAGACAACGCCGATCTGCGTCTGACCGAAATGGGTCGAGAGCTGGGTCTGGTGGATGACGAACGCTGGGCGCGCTTCAACGAGAAGCTGGAACGCATTGAACAGGAACGTCAGCGCCTGAAAACCACCTGGGTAAACCCGCAGGCGGAAACCGCTGCCGAAGTGAACGCTCACTTAACAGCGCCGCTTTCGCGCGAAGCCAGTGGCGAAGATCTGCTGCGCCGTCCTGAAGTCACCTACGAGAATCTGGTCAAACTGACCGCGTTCGCACCGGGCCTTGAAGACGCTGAAGCGGCTGAGCAGGTCGAGATTCAGGTGAAATACGAAGGCTACATTGCGCGTCAGCAGGATGAGATCGAAAAACAGCAGCGTAATGAAAATACGCTGCTGCCGGAAATGCTGGACTATCGTCAGGTGACGGGCCTTTCCAACGAAGTGATCGCTAAGCTGAACGATCATAAACCGGTGTCGATTGGCCAGGCCTCGCGGATCTCCGGCGTCACGCCTGCCGCGATTTCAATTCTGCTGGTGTGGCTGAAAAAGCAGGGTATGCTGCGCCGCAGCGCGTAACGTTTGAACATTGCCCGGTGGCGCTGCGCTTACCGGGCCTACAGAACCCCGTAGGGCGGGTAAGCGAAGGGCCACCCGCCAGTAAGTATCTCAACAGGTATCCACCGTGCTCAATAAACTCTCTCGTCTGCTGGATGAAGCAGGTATTTCGCTCACCGATCACCAGAAAAACCAGCTGGTGGCCTATGTCGATATGCTGAATAAATGGAACAAAGCGTACAACCTGACCTCGGTGCGCGATCCCAACGAGATGCTGGTTCGCCATATTCTCGATAGCATCGTGGTGGCGCCGTACCTGAAAGGTGAACGTTTTATCGACGTTGGCACCGGTCCGGGGCTGCCGGGGATCCCGTTGTCTATTGTCCGCCCGGAGAGCCATTTCACGCTGCTGGACAGCCTGGGCAAGCGCGTGCGCTTTTTACGCCAGGTACAGCATGAGCTCAAGCTGGAAAACATCACGCCGGTGCAGAGCAGGGTAGAGGCGTTCCCGGCAGAGCCGCCGTTTGACGGCGTTATCAGCCGTGCCTTTGCATCGCTCAACGACATGGTGAGCTGGTGTAAACACCTGCCGGCGGAAAATGGCCGCTTTTATGCCCTGAAAGGGCTGGTGCCTGAAGATGAGATTCAACAGCTGCCAGCGGATTTTGCTGTTGAATCAATCGAGAAGTTACAGGTTCCTCATCTCGACGGTGAACGGCATTTGGTGATTCTTAAGCCAAACAAATTTTAAAAATTAAATAAAAAATGGGGAATTTGTGCTGTTCTTATTGTGTTAAAAAACAGCACACCCATGAGGATAATTCTGAAGTCATTTTAACCTTGTGTTCACCATGGTTTTTCTTGCGGTTAACCTGAGCTGATTCATTCACCGCAATGATAATCAACTATGAAAATATCAGTCTGCTAAAAGTGGGCTGTAGCAACCAGAATGCAATGTTAAATATTTATTAAAAATGTCAATAAAAGGTTTTTGTTGTATATAGGGCTGTTTTAGAAATAGTTGCGATTTTTTGGCTTTAAATTCATGAAGATGAAATAAAACGTTTTACGTGTTTGATAATTACCGCTTTATCGCAAATGTGCATTTTGTGATCTCGTGCACGCTTTATCGCCAACGTTTTCGCGCTGTTTGCAGTTTCGCCTGAAGGTCGACGCATTGGTCAAAAGTTGAAAAATAGCGCTGGGGAAAAATATTTAAACATTTATTCACCTTTTCGCTACTTAATGTTTGAAATCACGGGTACGCACCGTATAATTTGACCGCTTTTTGATGCTTGACTCTGAGCCTTAAAGGACGTTTTATACGACACGCGGCATACCTCGAAGGGAGCAGGAGTAAAAACGTGATGTCTGTGTCGCTCTTGAGTAGAAACGTTGCTCGTAAGCTTCTGTTCATTCAGTTTCTGGCGGTAATAGCAAGTGGACTGCTGTTTAGCCTCAAAGACCCCTTCTGGGGCATCTCCGCCGCGTGCGGAGGTTTGGCGGTTGTGCTGCCAAACGTGTTGTTTATGATTTTTGCCTGGCGTCATCAGGCGCATACACCCGCCAAAGGCCGCGTGGCCTGGTCCTTCGCTCTCGGCGAAGTGTGTAAGGTGTTGCTGACCTTTGCTCTACTGGTGATGGCGCTGGCGGTTTTGAAAGTGGTATTCATGCCGCTGATAGCAACGTGGGTTTTGGTGCTGGTGGTACAAGTTCTGGCTCCAGCTGTAATCAATAACAAAGGGTAAAAGGCATCATGGCTTCAGAAAATATGACGCCGCAGGATTACATAGGTCACCATCTGAATAACCTTCAGCTGGACCTGCGTACATTCTCGCTGGTGGATCCACATAACCCCCCGGCCACCTTCTGGACGATCAACATCGACTCCATGTTCTTCTCGGTGGTTTTGGGTCTTCTGTTCCTGGCCATGTTCCGCAGCGTTGCTAAAAAGGCGACCAGCGGTGTTCCAGGGAAATTCCAGACGTTCGTTGAGATGATCATCGGCTTCGTCCATGGCAGCGTGAAAGACATGTACCATGGTAAGAGCAAGCTGATTGCTCCGCTGGCCCTGACCGTGTTCGTTTGGGTCTTCCTGATGAACCTGATGGACCTGCTGCCAATTGACCTGCTGCCGTTCATCGGCGAGCACATCTTCGGCCTGCCTGCGCTGCGTGTTGTACCGTCTGCGGACGTGAACATCACCCTGTCGATGGCGCTGGGCGTGTTTATCCTGATTCTTTTCTACAGCATCAAAATGAAAGGCGTAAGCGGCTTTGTGAAAGAGCTTACCTTGCAGCCGTTCAACCACTGGGCGTTTATTCCGGTCAACCTGATCCTGGAAGGCGTTAGCCTGCTGTCCAAACCTGTTTCACTGGGTCTGCGACTGTTCGGCAACATGTATGCGGGTGAGCTGATTTTCATTCTGATCGCGGGTCTTCTGCCGTGGTGGTCACAGTGGATTCTGAATGTGCCATGGGCCATTTTCCACATCCTGATCATTACGCTGCAAGCCTTTATCTTCATGGTTCTGACGATCGTCTATCTGTCGATGGCGTCTGAAGAGCACTGATTTTTTACCAACACTACTACGTTTTAATTGAAACAAACTGGAGACTGTCATGGAAAACCTGAATATGGATCTGCTGTACATGGCTGCCGCTGTGATGATGGGTCTGGCGGCTATCGGTGCTGCGATCGGTATCGGCATCCTCGGGGGCAAATTCCTGGAAGGCGCTGCGCGTCAACCTGATCTGATTCCTCTGCTGCGTACTCAGTTCTTTATCGTTATGGGTCTGGTGGATGCAATCCCAATGATCGCTGTAGGTCTGGGTCTGTACGTGATGTTTGCTGTCGCGTAGTAGTTGTTTTAAAACCCCAAGCCACAGAAATTTAAGAGGTATTGTGCTGTGAACATGAACGCAACAATCCTCGGCCAGGCCATCGCGTTTATTCTCTTTGTCTGGTTCTGCATGAAGTATGTATGGCCGCCTTTAATGGCTGCCATCGAAAAACGTCAGAAAGAAATTGCTGACGGTCTGGCTTCCGCAGAACGCGCTAAGAAAGATTTGGACCTTGCACAGGCCAACGCGACAGACCAGCTGAAAAAAGCGAAAGCTGAAGCTCAGGTAATCATTGAACAGGCTAACAAACGCCGTTCTCAGATCCTGGACGAAGCCAAAGCTGAAGCAGAACAGGAACGTACTAAGATCGTGACACAGGCTCAGGCTGAAATTGAAGCTGAGCGTAAACGTGCTCGTGAAGAACTGCGTAAGCAGGTTGCGATTCTGGCTGTTGCTGGCGCCGAGAAGATCATCGAACGTTCCGTGGATGAAGCTGCTAACAGCGACATCGTGGACAAACTTGTCGCTGAACTGTAAGGAGGGAGGGGCTGATGTCTGAATTTGTTACGGTAGCTCGCCCCTACGCCAAAGCAGCTTTTGACTTTGCTGTCGAACACCAAAATGTCGATCGCTGGCAGAATATGCTGGCGTTTGCCGCTGAGGTGACGAAAAACGAACAAATGGCCGAGTTGCTTTCCGGTGCGTTAGCGCCTGAAACCCTCGCCGCGTCGTTTATCGCCGTGTGCGGAGAGCAACTGGATGCCAACGGCCAGAACCTGATTAAGGTCATGGCAGAAAATGGTCGTCTCCGTGTGCTCCCGGATGTTCTTGAGCAGTTTGAGCACTTACGTGCCCTCAGTGAAGCTACCGCTGAAGTTGAAGTAACTTCCGCAACTGAACTGAGTGATGAACAGCTTGCGAAAATCACCGCCGCGATGGAAAAACGTCTGTCACGCAAAGTTAAGCTGAATTGCAAAATCGATAAGTCTGTAATGGCAGGCGTAATCATCCGCTCGGGTGATATGGTCATTGATGGCAGCGTACGCGGCCGTCTTGAGCGCCTTGCAGACGTCTTGCAGTCTTAAGGGGACTGGAGCATGCAACTGAATTCCACCGAAATCAGCGAACTGATCAAGCAGCGCATTGCTCAGTTCAGTGTTGTGAGTGAAGCTCACAACGAAGGTACTATTGTTTCTGTAAGTGACGGTGTTATCCGCATCCACGGCCTGGCCGATTGTATGCAGGGTGAGATGATTTCCCTGCCGGGTAACCGTTACGCTATCGCACTGAACCTGGAGCGCGACTCCGTAGGTGCCGTTGTGATGGGTCCATACGCTGACCTCGCCGAAGGCATGAAGGTTAAGTGTACTGGCCGTATTTTGGAAGTGCCGGTTGGCCGTGGCCTGCTGGGTCGTGTTGTTAACACCCTGGGTGCGCCAATCGACGGTAAAGGTCCGGTTGATAACGATGGCTTCTCGCCAATCGAAGTTATCGCACCGGGCGTTATCGACCGTCAGTCCGTTGATCAGCCTGTGCAGACGGGTTATAAGTCCGTTGATGCCATGATCCCAATCGGTCGTGGTCAGCGTGAACTGATCATCGGTGACCGTCAGACCGGTAAAACCGCGATGGCAATCGACGCCATCATCAACCAGCGTGACTCCGGCATCAAATGTGTGTACGTGGCTATCGGCCAGAAAGCGTCCACCATTTCCAACGTGGTTCGTAAACTGGAAGAGCACGGCGCACTGTCTAACACCATCGTTGTGGTAGCAACCGCGTCTGAATCTGCTGCACTGCAATACCTGGCGCCATACGCCGGTTGCGCAATGGGCGAATACTTCCGTGACCGCGGTGAAGATGCACTGATCGTATACGATGACCTTTCTAAACAGGCTGTTGCGTATCGTCAGGTTTCCCTGCTGCTCCGTCGTCCACCAGGACGTGAAGCATTCCCGGGCGACGTATTCTACCTCCACTCTCGTCTGCTGGAGCGTGCTTCCCGCGTTAACGCGGAATACGTCGAGAACTTCACCAAAGGTGAAGTGAAGGGTAAAACGGGCTCTCTGACCGCGCTGCCGATCATTGAAACCCAGGCGGGTGACGTTTCTGCGTTCGTTCCGACCAACGTAATCTCCATTACCGATGGTCAGATCTTCCTGGAAACCAACCTGTTTAACTCCGGTATTCGTCCGGCAGTTAACCCGGGTATCTCCGTATCCCGTGTGGGTGGTGCTGCTCAGACCAAGATCATCAAGAAACTGTCCGGTGGTATCCGTACCGCGCTGGCACAGTATCGTGAACTGGCTGCGTTCTCTCAGTTCGCATCCGATCTGGACGAAGCAACCCGTAAACAGCTGAGCCACGGTCAGAAAGTGACCGAGCTGCTGAAGCAGAAACAGTACGCGCCAATGTCTGTTGCTCAGCAGGGCCTGGTACTGTTCGCGGCTGAACGCGGTTACCTCGAAGATGTGGAACTGGCGAAAATCGGTAGCTTCGAAGCCGCTCTGCTGGCTTACGCTGACCGTGATCACGCTCCGCTGATGCAAGAGATCAACCAGACCGGTGGCTATAACGACGAAATCGAAGGCAAGCTGAAAGCTATCCTCGATTCCTTCAAAGCAACCCAATCCTGGTAATCGTCCGGCGGCTTGTCTTAGGACAAGCCGTCTGGCATTGAGGAGAAGCTCATGGCCGGCGCAAAAGAGATACGTAGTAAGATCGCAAGCGTCCAGAACACGCAAAAGATCACTAAAGCGATGGAGATGGTCGCCGCTTCCAAAATGCGTAAATCGCAGGATCGCATGGCGGCCAGCCGTCCTTATGCAGAGACCATGCGCAAAGTGATTGGTCACCTTGCAAACGGTAATCTGGAATATAAGCACCCTTACCTGGAAGAACGCGACGTTAAGCGCGTGGGCTACCTGGTGGTGTCGACTGACCGTGGTCTGTGTGGCGGCTTGAACATTAACCTGTTCAAAAAACTGCTGGCGGATATGAAAGTCTGGTCCGATAAAGGCGTTCAGTGCGATCTGGCACTGATTGGCTCTAAAGGCGTCTCTTTCTTTAACTCCGTTGGCGGCAACATTGTCGCTCAGGTGACCGGTATGGGTGATAACCCGTCCCTGTCCGAACTGATCGGCCCGGTTAAAGTGATGTTGCAGGCCTACGATGAAGGCCGTCTGGACAGACTGTACGTTGTCAGCAACAAATTTATTAACACCATGTCTCAGGTGCCTACGCTCACTCAAATGCTGCCGTTACCGGCATCAGAAGATGACGAGCTGAAACAGAAAGCCTGGGATTACCTGTATGAACCCGATCCGAAACCGCTGCTGGATACCCTGCTGCGTCGTTACGTTGAATCTCAGGTTTATCAGGGCGTTGTAGAAAACCTGGCCAGCGAGCAGGCCGCACGAATGGTGGCGATGAAAGCCGCGACCGATAATGGCGGCAGCCTGATTAAAGAGCTGCAGTTGGTTTACAACAAAGCTCGTCAGGCCAGCATTACTCAGGAACTCACCGAGATCGTCTCGGGGGCCGCCGCGGTTTAACCAGGTTTACGAATTACGTAGAGGATTCAAGATGGCTACTGGAAAGATTGTCCAGGTAATCGGCGCCGTGGTGGACGTCGAGTTCCCTCAGGACGCCGTACCACGCGTGTACGACGCGCTTGAGGTACAGAATGGTAACGAGAGCCTGGTGCTGGAAGTTCAGCAGCAGCTCGGCGGCGGTATCGTGCGTACCATCGCCATGGGTTCTTCCGACGGTCTGCGTCGTGGTCTGGAAGTTAAAGACCTTGAGCACCCGATCGAAGTCCCGGTAGGTAAAGCAACGCTGGGTCGTATCATGAACGTATTGGGTCAGCCAATCGACATGAAAGGCGACATCGGTGAAGAAGAGCGTTGGGCTATCCACCGCGCGGCACCTTCCTACGAAGAGCTGTCCAGCTCTCAGGAACTGCTGGAAACCGGCATCAAAGTTATCGACCTGATGTGTCCGTTCGCGAAGGGCGGTAAAGTCGGTCTGTTCGGCGGTGCGGGTGTAGGTAAAACCGTAAACATGATGGAGCTGATCCGTAACATCGCGATCGAGCACTCCGGTTACTCCGTGTTTGCGGGCGTAGGTGAACGTACTCGTGAGGGTAACGACTTCTACCACGAAATGACCGACTCCAACGTTCTGGATAAAGTATCCCTGGTTTACGGCCAGATGAACGAGCCACCAGGAAACCGTCTGCGCGTTGCGCTGACTGGCCTGACAATGGCTGAGAAATTCCGTGACGAAGGCCGTGACGTTCTGCTGTTCGTTGATAACATCTATCGTTACACCCTGGCCGGTACCGAAGTATCTGCACTGCTGGGTCGTATGCCTTCAGCGGTAGGTTATCAGCCTACGCTGGCGGAAGAGATGGGTGTTCTTCAGGAACGTATCACCTCGACCAAAACCGGTTCTATCACCTCCGTTCAGGCGGTATACGTACCTGCGGATGACTTGACTGACCCATCTCCAGCCACCACCTTTGCGCACTTAGACGCAACCGTGGTACTGAGCCGTCAGATCGCGTCTCTGGGTATCTACCCGGCCGTTGACCCGCTGGATTCCACCAGCCGTCAGCTGGATCCACTGGTTGTTGGCCAGGAACACTACGACACCGCGCGTGGCGTACAGTCCCTGCTGCAACGTTACCAGGAACTGAAAGACATCATCGCCATCCTGGGTATGGATGAACTGTCTGAAGAAGACAAACTGGTGGTAGCACGTGCGCGTAAGATCCAGCGCTTCCTGTCCCAGCCGTTCTTCGTTGCGGAAGTATTCACCGGTGCGCCGGGTAAATACGTTTCCCTGAAAGACACCATCCGTGGCTTTAAAGGCATCATGGAAGGCGAATACGATCACCTGCCAGAGCAGGCGTTCTACATGGTTGGTTCCATCGAAGAAGCCGTGGAAAAAGCCAAAAAACTTTAACGCCTTAATCGGAGGGTGATATGGCAATGACTTACCACCTGGACGTCGTCAGCGCAGAGCAACAAATGTTCTCTGGTCTGGTCGAGAAAATCCAGGTAACGGGTAGTGAAGGTGAACTGGGTATTTTCCCGGGTCACGCACCGCTGCTCACCGCCATTAAGCCTGGTATGATCCGCATCGTTAAACAGTTCGGTCACGAAGAGTTTATCTATCTGTCCGGCGGCATTCTTGAAGTGCAGCCTGGCAGTGTGACCGTTCTGGCCGATACCGCTATTCGTGGCCAGGATCTCGACGAAGCGCGAGCCCTGGAATCGAAGCGTAAGGCTGAAGAGCACATTAACAGCTCTCATGGTGACGTGGATTACGCTCAGGCGTCTGCGGAGCTGGCCAAAGCGATCGCGAAACTGCGCGTTATCGAGTTGACCAAAAAAGCGATGTAACACCGGCTTGAAAAGCACAAAAGCCAGTCTGGATCCCAGGCTGGCTTTTTTTTTCGGCCTTAATTCATGATGAAAAAGATGTAGAATTTTAAGCATCAAACGTTTTTACTTCTCACACAAACTACCGTCAGGATGCGTATGTTAAACAGTGCGATGAGCGTGGTGATCCTTGCCGCAGGTAAAGGTACCCGCATGTATTCCGATCTGCCTAAGGTGCTCCACACGCTGGCAGGAAAGCCAATGGTGCAGCATGTTATTGATGCAGCTAATGAATTAGGCGCCAGCCAGGTGCATCTGGTTTATGGACACGGCGGCGATCTGCTGAAAAAAACGCTGCGTGACGACAATCTCAACTGGGTACTACAGGCAGAACAGCTGGGTACCGGTCATGCAATGCAGCAGGCTGCACCCTTCTTCTCTGATGATGAAGACATCCTGATGCTCTACGGCGACGTCCCGCTGATCTCCGTTGAAACCCTCACTCGTTTGCGTGAAGCCAAACCGCAGGGCGGCATTGGGCTGTTAACCGTCGTGCTGGACGATCCGAGTGGCTATGGCCGCATTACCCGTGAAAACGGCAACGTGACGGGGATTGTTGAGCATAAAGATGCCAGCGAAGCGCAGCGTCAGATTCAGGAGATCAACACCGGTATCCTGATTGCGAACGGTGCTGATATGAAGCGCTGGCTGTCTAAGCTGAATAACAACAACGCACAGGGTGAGTATTACATCACCGATATTATTGCGATGGCGTACCAGGAAGGGCGTGAGATTGCCGCCGTTCACCCGGCACGCATCAGCGAAACGGACGGGGTAAACAACCGTCTTCAGCTTTCCCGTCTGGAGCGCATTTACCAGTCCGAGCAGGCAGAGAAGCTGCTGCTCGCAGGCGTCATGCTGCGCGATCCGGCACGTTTCGATCTGCGCGGTACGCTGTCCCACGGGCGCGACGTTGAAATTGATACTAACGTTATCCTGGAAGGTAACGTCACGCTGGGTAACCGCGTCAAAATCGGCGCTGGCTGCGTGATTAAAAACAGCGTTATCGGCGACGACTGCGAAATCAGCCCGTACAGCGTGGTGGAAGACGCGCGTCTTGATGCGGCGTGTACCATCGGCCCGTTTGCGCGTCTGCGCCCGGGCGCTGAGCTGCTGGAAGGCGCACATGTTGGTAACTTCGTTGAAATGAAAAAAGCCCGTCTGGGTAAAGGCTCCAAAGCGGGTCATTTAACCTATCTGGGCGATGCAGAAATTGGCGACAACGTGAATATTGGTGCAGGTACCATCACCTGTAATTATGACGGTGCCAATAAGTTTAAAACCATCATCGGCGATGACGTGTTTGTGGGTTCTGACACGCAGCTGGTGGCGCCCGTCACCGTGGGTAACGGTGTGACCATTGCCGCCGGAACGACCGTCACGCGCGACGTAGCGGATAACGAGCTGGTGTTAAGCCGCGTGCCGCAGGTCAGCAAGCAGGGCTGGCAACGTCCGGTGAAGAAAAAGTAACCCTAAGGCGGGTGGCGCTGCGCTTACCCGCCCTACGATTGAGTAGGCCTGATAAGGCGTAGCCGTCATCAGGCAAACCCGGGAGAGGAGATAAAGATATATCTCCCCCCACAAGCAGTACCCATAAAAATAACCCCACTCTCTACAAGGCTCGGGGTGCCCGGAAAGGGCGTTACCCAAAGGATTTCGCGTTGTGGCAAGGCGGCAAGCGTATGAGTCCATGGGAGCTTACTTAAGTAAGTGACCGTGGCGAGTACGAGAAGCCAACGCAGCCGCAGCGTGAAAGACGCAGGGGAAATACAGGTCAGCGACAACGCAGGCATAATGCCTAAATTCGGAATCTAAATTATGTGTGGAATTGTTGGCGCAGTTGCGCAGCGTGATATTGCTGAAATCCTTCTCGAAGGTTTACGTCGTCTGGAATACCGTGGCTATGACTCTGCCGGTCTGGCTGTCGTGGATGCAGAAGGTCATATGACCCGTCTGCGCCGTCTCGGTAAAGTGCAGATGCTGGCCCAGGCCGCGGAAGAACATCCGCTGCACGGGGGAACCGGTATTGCGCACACCCGCTGGGCGACGCACGGCGAACCGTCTGAAGGTAACGCGCACCCGCATGTGTCTGAACACATCGTGGTGGTGCATAACGGCATTATCGAAAACCACGAACCGCTGCGCGAAGAACTGAAAGCGCGCGGCTATACCTTCGTCTCTGAAACCGACACCGAAGTGATTGCTCACCTCGTACACTGGGAACTGGCACAGGGCGGTACGCTGCGTGAGGCAGTGCTGCGTGCTATTCCTCAGCTGCGCGGCGCCTACGGTACGGTGATCATGGATTCTCGCGATCCATCTACCCTGCTGGCCGCGCGTTCCGGTAGCCCGATGGTTATCGGTCTGGGCATGGGCGAGAACTTTATCGCGTCCGATCAGCTGGCGCTCCTGCCGGTTACCCGTCGCTTTATCTTCCTGGAAGAGGGCGATATCGCGGAAGTGACGCGCCGCAGCGTGACCGTCTTTGATACCAAAGGCGAGCAGGTGAAGCGTCAGGAGATCGAATCCAACCTGCAATACGACGCGGGCGACAAAGGCGCTTACCGTCACTATATGCAGAAAGAGATCTACGAGCAGCCTAACGCCATTAAAAACACCCTGACCGGGCGCATTAGCCATGGCGAGGTGGATCTGAGCGAGTTGGGGGCGAACGCCAACGAGCTGCTCGGCAAGGTTGAGCATATTCAGATTGTGGCCTGCGGGACCTCATACAACTCCGGTATGGTCTCTCGCTACTGGTTTGAATCACTGGCGGGCGTGCCGTGCGATGTCGAAATCGCGTCTGAGTTCCGCTATCGTAAATCCGCTGTGCGCCGTAACAGCCTGATGATCACCCTTTCCCAGTCTGGCGAAACGGCGGATACCCTGGCGGCGCTGCGTCTGTCTAAAGAGTTGGGTTACCTGGGCTCTCTGGCCATCTGTAACGTACCGGGCTCCTCGCTGGTGCGTGAATCCGATCTGGCACTGATGACCAAAGCGGGCACCGAAATCGGCGTGGCCTCCACCAAAGCGTTTACCACGCAGCTGACCGTTCTGCTGATGCTGGTGGCGAAGCTGGCGCGTCTGAAAGGTGAAGATGCTTCCGTTGAGCATGACATCGTTCACGGTCTCCAGGCGCTGCCGAGCCGTATCGAGCAGATGCTGTCTCAGGACAAACGCATTGAGGCGCTGGCTGAAGACTTCTCTGATAAGCACCACGCTCTGTTCCTGGGCCGTGGCGATCAGTACCCTATCGCGCTGGAAGGCGCACTGAAGCTGAAAGAGATCTCCTACATCCACGCGGAAGCCTACGCGGCAGGCGAGCTGAAGCACGGCCCGCTGGCGCTGATTGACGCGGATATGCCGGTGATCGTTGTTGCACCAAACAACGAACTGCTGGAAAAACTGAAGTCTAACATCGAAGAAGTCCGCGCCCGCGGCGGCGTGCTGTACGTCTTCGCGGATAAAGACGCCGGTTTCGTCAGCAGCGACAACATGCACATCATCGAGATGCCGCATGTGGAAGAGGTGATTGCGCCGATCTTCTACACCGTTCCGCTGCAACTCCTGGCTTATCACGTGGCGCTGATCAAAGGCACCGACGTTGACCAGCCGCGTAACCTGGCGAAGTCGGTTACCGTAGAATAATCGTCCCGACACATAATGGAAAAAGCCTCGCATGAAAATGTGAGGCTTTTTTATTACGACCTAAATTTATTCCTAAAAAGTATTAAGTGTTATTTGTGTATGTTTCTGAATATGTCTTTTTAGCTAATATAAAGAAAGTTAACTTCTTATAAATCTCTAATTAATCAGCATTTATTTTATCAAGTTAATTTATTTACCTTTTCATTTAACTTGTGCTTACCTGCTCCAGATTTTGTCTGTTAATCTTAATAAAATATAATCTCATTCAGGCGAGGAATTCTTTCGCTGATATTTGTTTTATGAATGAATTAATCATGATTTAACGGAGTGGTAATGAAACGTAATTGGATTACAGGTTCTTTTGTTCTGTGCTCACTGTTTATGGCAAACCAGGCGCTCGCGTCTGATGGCGTGGTGCATTTTACCGGTGAGGTTATTGACAGCACTTGTGAAGTCACCACGGATACTATTGGCCAGACCGTTGCTCTGGGTAAAGTTAATAGATCTGCTTTTAGCACGGTAGGCACCACGGCGGCCCCCACAGAATTTAGCATTAAGCTGGAAAAATGCCCGGCCACATACACTCAGGCGGCAGCGCGTTTTGACGGCACCGAAGCCTCTGACGGCAACGGCGATTTGGCCATCGGCACCCCGATAACTGCATCGACGCCAGGCGACTATACCGGTGAGGGTACAGAGACTGCGGCGACGGGCGTGGCAATTCGTATCTATAACCGCGCTGATAATTCACAGGTTAAGCTGTACAAAGATTCCGCTTATACAACCATTGATTCAGGAAATGCTGAGCTGAAATTTATCGCGCGTTATATCGCGACTTCTGCCGATGTTACGCCAGGCACGGCTAACGCTGATTCACAGTTCACCATCGAATACATGAAGTAATCGATTTTCGCCCGGGCCTGCTGAAGTTAAAAGCGAGAGTACTGGCGAATTTTCCTTTAGCAGGCTCATTTCACGGATGAAATTATGTTGTGCAACCTTATTAAGTCGCTGTTCGTTGTTATTTGTCTTTTGAATATGTCTTCGTCTTGGGCTGGGGTCATTATCGGCGGCACCCGCGTGATTTTTAATAGCGATCGCGCTGATGAAACGTTTTCTATCTTCAATAAAGAAACAAACGTTCCCTACCTGATCCAGGTTTGGGTTGAGCCATTTGATAAAAAAGAGACTACCCCACCTCCCTTCACGGCTATTCCACCGGTTTCACGTCTGGAGCCGCAGCAGGAAAAAATCCTGCGCATTATTAAAACCAAGGGTGCGCTTCCCGAAGATCGGGAATCGGTTTTCTGGCTGAATATCAAAAATATTCCACCATCCGGGAGCAGTGCGGATAGCAACACGATGGAAATTGCCATAAAAACCCGAATCAAACTTTTCTGGCGCCCGGTGGCGCTCAATATGACGCCCGAAAAAGCGTATATGAAGGTGAAATGGCATCGCGTGGGAAACCATCTGCAAATAGAAAACCCAGCTCCAATTCATATCAACGTGATGGATGTGTTCGTCGACGGCAAAGAAGTTCCGCTCAATATGCTTAAACCCTTCGAGAAGCTAGAGCTGCCTTTACCCGCAGGTGCGGCTGGCAAAACGCTTCATTGGCGTTTTATCAATGACTACGGTGCGATTAGCGAGCCTCTGAATCTCTCCCTTTAAGTGCAAAACAAGGAATGATGCGAGATGGCCGGTTCACCTGTTCACGTTCTCTTTGCCTCCGGGGCGCTGCTCCTGCTGGCTTGCCAGCTACAGGCGAAAGAAGCCTTCTTTAACCCCGCCTTGCTGGAGATTGACCATCCGGCGGGTATCGATATTCATCAGTTCGATCGCGCAAACACGCTACCACCCGGCACGTACAAAGTGGATATCCTTATTAACGGGAAAAAACGTGAGCGGCGCGAGGTCACATTTATAGCGGATAAGCCGGAGGGGGAGATTCAGCCCTGCTTCACCCACCTGTCCAGCCAGCTGAAAGCGTTCGGTGTAAAAGCGGATGCCATCAAAGCGCTTACAAACATTGATGACGATGCCTGCGTCGCGCCGGGGCCGCTTGTTGAAGGTTCCGTATGGCAGTTCGATACGGACAAGCTGACGCTCAATATTGTGATACCGCAGATTTGGCTGGACAACTATGCCATGGGCTATATCAGTCCCGAACGCTGGGACCAGGGGATCAATGCGCTTTCGGTTAATTATGATTTTTCAGGCTCCCATACCGTACGCTCTGACTACGACGACACGGCGGATAGCTATTACCTCAACCTGCAAAATGGTCTGAATCTCGGTGCCTGGCGGGTACGCAACTACAGCACGTTCAGCTCTGAAGGCGGCAATGCAGAATATCACTCCGTCAGTTCGTGGCTACAGCGTGATATTCCCGGGCTGCGCAGCCAGTTCATGGTGGGCGATACCTGGTCGGCAAGCGATGTTTTTGAGGGGGCCAGACTGCGCGGGGTGCGGCTTTACACCGATGATGACATGCTGCCCGCCAGCATGAACGGCTTCGCACCCGTGGTGCGCGGCGTAGCGAAAAGCAACGCCATGGTGACGATCAAGCAAAACGGTTACGTCATCTATCAGTCTGCCGTGCCGCAGGGGGCGTTTGCCCTTACCGATCTCAATACCACCAGCTCGGGTGGGGATCTGGACGTGACCATCAAAGAAGAGGACGGCAGCGAGCAACATTTTATCCAGCCTTATGCTTCACTGGCCATTCTGAAACGTGAAGGACAAACCGACTTCGACGTCAGCATTGGCGAAATGCGGGAAGACACTCGCTTTACCCCAAACGTCATGCAGGCGCAAATCATGCGCGGGCTGCCAGCCGGCGTCACGCTTTATGGTGGCGTGCAGCTGGCGGACGAGTACCGCGCGGCGGCGCTGGGCGTGGGTAAAGATTTGGGCACGTTTGGTGCGCTTTCTATGGACGTGACGCAGGCGAAAGCCCGGTTTGATGAGGGCGATGAATCCCAGGGGCAATCCTATCGTTTCTTATACTCCAAGCGTATTGATGCCACCGACACGAATTTCAGGCTGGTGGGCTACCGCTATTCTACCCAGGGTTTTTATACCCTCAACGAGTGGTCATCGCGTCAGGGAGATGAAAGTGATTTTTGGGAAACGGGCAACCGCCGTAGCCGTCTGGAGGGAACATGGACGCAGTCTTTTGGACGCGGCTGGGGGAACGTTTATCTGACGCTGAGCCGTCAACAGTACTGGCAAACCGACGCGGTAGAGCGCTTGATCCAGACGGGCTACAGCAACAATCTCGGCATGGTTTCCTGGAACGTGTCGTGGAGCTACACCGATAGCGCGACGCACCACGACAGCGCCAGCGAAGATGAGGATAACAACGGGGGTGAAAATATCTTTATGTTTTCTCTTTCGGTTCCGCTGTCCGGCTGGGCGAAAAACAGTTACCTCAACTACGCCATGACGCAAAACGACAACGCGCAGGCATCCCATCAGGTGGGGTTAAGCGGAACGCTGCTGGAACGCGATAATCTCTCGTATAACCTGCAACAATCCTGGACAGGCGATAGCGCAGCGGATGCCAGCAACCTTGCGATGACCTATAACGGCACTTACGGCACGCTGGACGGCAGCTACGCCTACAGCGCAAACGCCGAACACCTTAATTTCGGCGCGCGCGGGGGCGTTATTGTGCACGGTGAAGGCGTCACGTTCTCGCAGCAGCTTGGAGAGACGGTTGCGCTGATCAAAACGCCTGGCGCGTCGGGGCTAGCCGTTGAAAACACCTCTGGCGTAGCCACCGACTGGCGCGGTTATGCGGTGAAAACCCAGCTTAATCCTTATGACGAAAACCGTGTTGCCATCGACAACGACTATTTCTCCCGAGCCAACGTGGAGCTTGAAAACAGCGTGATCGATCTTGTTCCGACCCGCGGTGCGATTGTCAAAGCAGAGTTTCTGACCCACCTGGGTTATCGGGTGCTATTCAACGTCATACTGGCAAACGGCAAGCCTGCACCGTTTGGTGCCGTCGCGAACGGCGAAAGTAAAGGTGAGCTGTTGACGGGCATCGTGGGAGAAAACGGGCAACTTTACCTGTCTGGCGTTCCGGAAGAGGGTACTTTTGCGCTGCGGTGGGGTACGGGTAACGGCGTGGAATGCCGGGCACCGTTCCATATTTCCCCTCAGACCGGAGCATCGCTGGTCCAACAAACCGTAGTATGTAACTAAAAAGGATTTTAGATGAAGAGCTTACTTATCGCCGGCCTGCTGATATTGGCCAGCCCGACGGCGTTCGCTGAGGTGGCAGGAACCTGCACGACCACTTCAGGCACGCATGTGCTTAACCTGAATTTTCCCCAAACGAGTATTAGCGCTAAAGATAACGTTCCGGGAAAGACGATGGTGGATGTCGCCGAGGCGACGGCCAGCGACAGCTACCAGGTCAATTGTTCCTGCGATTCAAAGCACCGGCTTAATAAGGGCTTTTCGGCAATCTACTACACGGCGGACCCAACTGGCGGTCTCGTATTTGATAAAAAGGTTGGTGAGGTCTCTTATTACAATTTAAATGAATATCTCGATGTCGGCGTAAAGATCTTCATCAAAAACGTGGGTTATACGGCGATTCCTTTTGAGCACGTTTCTAATCGCAGTACGGCCTCTCACACCTGTGGTTCGTCAAACGATATTACGCTTGATACCGGAACGTCTTCAATGCTCTCGTTTTATATTCGAAAATCGATCACCGGATTGGTCACGATTCCCCTGACCGATGTCGCCCTCGTCTACGGCGGAATATCTAATGATTTGCCCAGGGGAGAGGCGATCGCAAAAGTCAGGATTAAAGGCTCAATCATTGCGTCCCAGCAGTGCGAAATTAACGACGGGCAGGTGATTAATATCGATTTTGGTCAGATCCCCGCCTCTGAATTTTCCGCCACGCCCGGCACATCGATAACCAGTAAAAAAATTGAGAAAACCGTTACGGTGAGCTGTTCCGGTCTGGACCGCTCGCAAAAGGTGAACGCTGATTTTAACGCTACGGCAGCCAGCGCCGACAGCACGATGGTTTCAACGTCAAACAACGACGTGGGGATCAAAATCTATGATACAAACGGCGACCCGGTAATGGTGAACGGCGGCGCGCTCAAAACGGAGATGGGTTCTACCAGCATTATTGGCGGAAGAAGTAATGGCACTATTACGTTCTCTGCCGCCCCGGCCAGCGCTACCGGAGCGAGACCAACGCCCGGCACGTTTAACGCGGATGCCACCATAACTCTGGAATTTTCTAACTGATCTCACGACGGCTGTTTATGACAGCCGTTGTCATATTCCCGTCTTTGAACCAGGCTTAACGCATCTCAGTGTGACATTATCATGACAAGGATGTGATTTTATTTATATTTAAATCATGCACTTAACGCAAATGCGTTGATTGTCATAAAACTGTCATAATTCGTACATTTATCTGTCACCTGTTTGTCCTATTTTGCTCATCGTAGCCACTTAAACAATGATTTACGAAATCCTTGCAGGAGACATTATGAAAGTTATGCGTACCACTGTCGCAACTGTTGTCGCCGCGACCTTATCTCTGAGCGCTTTCTCTGCCTTCGCAGCAGCAAGCCTGACTGGCGCTGGTGCAACCTTCCCTGCGCCGGTGTATGCCAAATGGGCGGATACCTACCAGAAAGAAACCGGCAACAAGGTTAACTATCAGGGTATCGGCTCCTCCGGTGGCGTAAAACAAATTACCGCGAATACCGTTGATTTCGGCGCATCCGACGCTCCGCTGTCTGATGAAAAACTGAATCAGGAAGGCCTGTTCCAGTTCCCGACCGTGATCGGCGGCGTTGTGCTGGCCGTTAACATCCCTGGCCTGAAATCAGGCGAGCTGGTGCTGGACGGCAAAACCCTGGGCGACATCTACCTGGGCAAAATCAAAAAATGGGACGACGAAGCCATCACTAAGCTGAACCCGGGCGTTAAGCTGCCTTCGCAGAACATCGCTGTGGTTCGCCGCGCTGACGGTTCCGGTACCTCCTTCGTGTTCACCAGCTACCTGGCAAAAGTGAACGAAGAGTGGAAATCTAAAGTCGGTTCCGGCTCTACCGTTAACTGGCCAACCGGTCTGGGCGGTAAAGGTAACGACGGCATCGCTGCCTTCGTACAGCGTCTGCCGGGCTCTATCGGTTACGTAGAATACGCTTACGCGAAGCAGAACAACCTGGCTTATACCAAACTGGTTTCTGCTGACGGCAAACCGGTTAGCCCGACCGAAGAGAACTTCGCTAACGCCGCAAAAGGCGCTGACTGGAGCAAATCCTTCGCGCAGGACCTGACTAACCAGAAAGGCGACGATGCGTGGCCAATCACTTCTACCACCTTCATTCTGGTCCACAAAGATCAGAAGAAACCTGAGCAGGGTGCAGAAGTGCTGAAATTCTTCGACTGGGCATACAAAAACGGCGGCAAACAGGCTAACGACCTGGACTACGCCAGCCTGCCGGACAGCGTGGTTGAGCAGATTCGCGCTGCATGGAAAACCAACGTGAAAGACAGCAGCGGTAAAGCGCTGTACTAACAGGATATTTTTGACGAAGATGGCGGGTGGCGCGCAGCGATCCCGCCCTACGGTTCATCCTGTAGGCCCGGTAAGCGCTAGCGCCACCGGGCATATTCGTAAGACGTCTCAAAAAGAAGAGTAATTTATGGCTGCAACCAAGCCTGCATTTAACCCTCCGGGTAAAAAAGGTGACATGATTTTCAGCGCCCTGGTGAAACTGGCTGCGCTGATTGTGCTATTGCTGCTGGGCGGCATTATCGTGTCCCTGATCTTTTCCTCCTGGCCGAGCATTCAGAAATTTGGTTTCGCCTTCCTGTGGACCAAAGAGTGGGATGCGCCGAACGATATCTACGGTGCGCTGGTGCCGATATACGGCACGCTGGTAACCTCCTTTATCGCCCTGCTGATTGCGGTGCCGGTAAGCTTCGGTATTGCCCTGTTCCTGACGGAGCTGGCGCCGGGCTGGCTGCGACGCCCGCTGGGTATCGCCATCGAACTGCTGGCGGCCATTCCAAGTATCGTTTACGGCATGTGGGGCCTGTTTATCTTTGCTCCGCTGTTTGCAACGTACTTCCAGGAGCCGGTCGGTAACGTGCTTTCTGCCGTTCCGTTTGTGGGCGCCCTGTTCTCCGGCCCGGCATTCGGTATCGGTATTCTGGCGGCTGGCGTGATCCTCGCCATCATGATTATTCCGTACATTGCGGCGGTTATGCGCGATGTCTTCGAACAAACCCCGGTGATGATGAAAGAGTCGGCCTACGGCATCGGCTGCACCACCTGGGAGGTTATCTGGCGCATCGTCCTTCCGTTCACCAAAAATGGGGTGATCGGCGGCATCATGCTGGGCTTAGGCCGCGCGCTGGGTGAAACCATGGCGGTGACCTTTATCATCGGCAACACCTACCAGCTCGACAGCGTCTCTCTGTACATGCCGGGCAACAGCATTACCTCTGCGCTGGCGAACGAATTCGCCGAAGCGGAATCCGGGCTGCACGTTGCCGCGCTGATGGAGCTGGGCCTGATCCTGTTTGTTATCACCTTTATCGTACTGGCTATCTCCAAGCTGATGATTATGCGTCTGGCTAAAAACGAGGGGGCACGCTAATGGCGACTCTCGACATGCAAAACACCGCTCAGCTTGCGGAATCCCGTCGCAAAATGCAGTCAAAGCGCCGGATTAAAAACCGCATTGCGCTGACGCTTTCCATGGCCACGATGGCGTTCGGCCTGTTCTGGCTGATCTGGATCCTAATGTCCACCATCACCCGCGGCATCGATGGAATGTCCCTGGCGCTGTTCACCGAGATGACGCCACCGCCGAACACGGCGGGCGGTGGTCTGGCAAACGCCCTGGCGGGTAGCGGCCTGCTGATCCTGTGGGCGACCGTTTTCGGTACGCCGCTGGGCATCATGGCGGGTATCTATCTGGCGGAGTATGGACGTAAATCCTGGATCGCTGAAGTCATCCGTTTTATTAACGACATTCTGCTGTCTGCCCCATCGATTGTTGTGGGTCTGTTTGTTTACACCATCGTGGTGGCTCAAATGGAACACTTCTCCGGCTGGGCGGGTGTGATTGCGCTGGCGCTTTTGCAGGTGCCTATCGTTATTCGTACCACTGAAAACATGCTGAAACTGGTGCCGGACAGCCTGCGTGAAGCGGCTTACGCGCTGGGCACGCCGAAATGGAAGATGATTTCGGCGATCACCCTGAAAGCGTCCGTCTCGGGGATCATGACCGGTATCCTGCTGGCTATCGCCCGTATTGCCGGTGAAACCGCACCGCTGCTGTTTACCGCGCTCTCCAACCAGTTCTGGAGCACGGACATGATGCAGCCGATCGCCAACCTGCCGGTGACGATCTTTAAATTTGCGATGAGCCCATTCGCGGAATGGCAGCAGCTGGCCTGGGCCGGGGTGCTGATCATCACCCTTTGCGTACTGTTGCTGAACATTCTGGCGCGCGTCATTTTCGCGAAGAAGAAACACGGTTAAATTTTTACGGCGCGGCACATCGCGGCGCCGAATGAGGAAATGAGTCAATGAGTATGGTTGATACTGCCCCGGGTAAGATTCAGGTTCGTGATTTGAACTTCTACTACGGCAAATTCCATGCCCTGAAGAATATCAACCTGGATATCGCGAAGAACCAGGTCACGGCATTTATCGGTCCGTCTGGCTGTGGTAAATCCACGCTGCTGCGCACCTTCAACAAAATGTATTCGCTCTATCCGGAGCAGCGTGCGGAAGGTGAAATTCTGCTGGACGGTGACAACATCCTGACCAATACCCAGGATATCGCCCTGCTGCGCGCGAAGGTGGGGATGGTGTTCCAGAAACCCACGCCGTTCCCGATGTCGATCTATGACAACATCGCCTTTGGCGTGCGTCTGTTTGAAAAGCTCTCACGTGCGGACATGGACGAGCGCGTGCAGTGGGCGTTGACCAAGGCCGCATTATGGAACGAAACCAAAGATAAACTTCACCAGAGCGGGTACTCTCTCTCCGGTGGTCAGCAGCAGCGTCTGTGCATTGCGCGCGGTATCGCCATTCGCCCGGAAGTATTGCTGCTGGATGAGCCGTGCTCAGCGCTGGACCCGATCTCAACCGGGCGTATTGAAGAGCTGATCACCGAGCTGAAGCAGGATTACACCGTGGTGATCGTCACCCACAACATGCAGCAGGCTGCCCGTTGTTCTGACCACACGGCGTTTATGTACCTGGGCGAGTTGATTGAGTTCAGCGATACGGACGCGCTGTTCACCCGGCCCGCGAAGAAACAAACCGAAGATTACATTACTGGCCGCTACGGTTGATTTGCCTTAGTGCATGTGGAGAAACCATGGACAACCTCAATCTTAATAAACACATTTCCGGCCAGTTTAACGCAGAGCTGGAAAGCATTCGCACCCAGGTGATGACCATGGGCGGCATGGTCGAGCAGCAGCTTTCTGATGCGATCACGGCGATGCACAACCAGGACAGCGAGCTGGCGAAGCGCGTTATCGAAGGCGATCACAACGTCAATATGATGGAAGTCGCCATCGACGAAGCGTGCGTGCGCATCATTGCCAAGCGTCAGCCGACCGCGAGCGACCTGCGTCTGGTCATGGCGATCATCAAAACTATCGCCGAGCTGGAGCGTATTGGCGACGTCGCGGATAAAATCTGCCGCACCGCGCTGGAGAAATTCTCCCAGCAGCACCAGCCGCTGCTGGTCAGCCTGGAGTCTCTCGGTCGTCACACCGTGCAAATGCTGCACGACGTGCTGGACGCTTTCGCGCGCATGGATCTGGACGAAGCGGTTCGTATCTATCGTGAAGACAAGAAAGTTGACCAGGAATACGAAGGCATTGTGCGTCAGCTGATGACCTACATGATGGAAGATTCCCGTACCATTCCAAGCGTGCTGACCGCGCTGTTCTGCGCGCGCTCAATCGAGCGTATTGGCGACCGCTGCCAGAACATTTGCGAATACATCTTCTACTTCGTGAAGGGGCAGGACTTCCGTCACGTGGGCGGCGACGAGCTGGACAAGCTGCTGGCGGGTAAAGATCCGAAAGAGTGATGTTTGTGGCGGGTGGCGCTGGCGCTTACCCGCCCTACGTTAGCTTAACGCGTAATATCCCACCCGCGCGCCTTCCACAACTCTGGCAATTGTGCCAGGTCGGTAAAGGTCGTCACTTTTGGATGATCGATCGGCTTGTTGTGCGGGTCGGCACAGTAGTAAAACACCTCCATCCCCGCATCAATCCCCGACTGCGCGCCCGCAGACGAGTCATCCACCAGAATGCAGTTCTCCACGTTGACGTTCATCGCCTTCGCCGCGTGGAACATCAATGCCGGATCGGGCTTCCAGCGCTGAATATCGTAGCCGCTGAACAGTTTTTCCGGGAAGTGGTGCAGCATGTCCAGCTTGCCGAGCGAATGCTGCATTTTGCTGACCGGGCCGTTAGAGACCACGCAGATCGGCACCGTCATCGCATCCAGCAGCGCGTTAGCACCGGCGATAACCTCCAGCTCGGCGTCGAAGAGGCGTGCGACCTCGGCGCGGTACACCGGTTCCAGATCCGCTTTCGCCAGATCCACCCCGTGCTCTTCGTTAATGATGTCGATGATCTCGTACAGCTTCACGCCCTTAAAGCGTTTGAACACCTCTTCGAGATCGAGCGTAATGCCAAATTCCTGGAACATGGCGACATACGCGCGGGAACAAATGACCTCACTGTCGACCAGCGTACCGTCACAGTCGAAAAATACCGCTTCAATTCCGGACATGCCCTTCCCTTTTAACAAGTTTAACGTTTACGTACGACAGATTTACGAGACGCAATCGTTGCCGTATAAGCAAAATCAATGAAAAAAGTATCCCGTAACCGCCACTATTGTCGCATTTTGGTATAGGATAGCGACGAATTTTCCCTCCTTGTTCGGAAATTGATGATGAGTCAACAACACACAACCCAGACATCTGGTCAGGGTCTGCTTGAGCGCGTATTCAAACTGCGCGAGCACGGCACAACGGCACGCACCGAAGTGATCGCCGGTTTTACTACCTTCCTGACGATGGTCTACATCGTTTTTGTGAACCCGCAAATTCTGGGCGTGGCTGGCATGGACACCAGCGCCGTCTTTGTTACCACCTGTCTGATCGCGGCCCTTGGCAGCATTCTGATGGGCGTTTTCGCTAACCTGCCCGTGGCGCTGGCCCCGGCGATGGGTCTGAACGCGTTCTTCGCGTTCGTGGTGGTTCAGGCGATGGGCCTGCCGTGGCAGGTTGGTATGGGTGCTATCTTCTGGGGCGCGGTCGGCCTGCTGCTGCTGACCATCTTCCGCGTCCGCTACTGGATGATTGCCAATATCCCGGTGAGCCTGCGCGTGGGTATCACCAGCGGTATCGGTCTGTTCATCGGCATGATGGGGCTGAAAAACGCCGGTGTGATCGTGGCGAACCCGGAAACGCTGGTGAGCATCGGTAACCTGACCTCGCACAGCGTGCTGCTGGGCGTGCTGGGCTTCTTCATCATCGCGATCCTGGCGTCGCGCAACATCCACGCTGCGGTGCTGGTCTCTATCATCGTGACCACGCTGCTGGGCTGGATGCTGGGTGACGTGCATTACAGCGGTATTGTCTCTGCGCCGCCGAGCGTCTCTACCGTGATTGGTCACGTTGATCTGGCGGGTTCTTTGAACCTGGGCCTGGCGGGGGTGATCTTCTCCTTCATGCTGGTCAACCTGTTTGACTCCTCCGGTACGCTGATTGGCGTGACGGACAAAGCGGGTCTGGCGGACGAGAAAGGCAAATTCCCGCGCATGAAGCAGGCGCTGTATGTGGATAGCATCTCTTCCGTTGCGGGTTCTTTCATCGGCACCTCGTCTGTTACCGCTTACATTGAATCCTCTTCCGGCGTCTCCGTGGGCGGCCGTACCGGCCTGACGGCGGTGGTGGTGGGTCTGCTGTTCCTGCTGGTGATCTTCCTCTCTCCTCTGGCGGGTATGGTTCCACCGTATGCGGCTGCCGGCGCGCTGATTTACGTGGGCGTGCTGATGACCTCGAGCCTGGCGCGCGTGAAGTGGGAAGATTTAACCGAAGCGGTGCCAGCCTTTATTACAGCCGTGATGATGCCGTTCAGCTTCTCGATCACCGAAGGGATCGCGCTGGGCTTTATCTCTTACTGTGTGATGAAGATCGGTACCGGTCGCTTCCGCGAACTCAGCCCGTGCGTGATGATTGTGGCGCTGCTGTTTGTGCTGAAGATTGTGTTTATTGACGCGCACTAAGGTGCGGTTTGTGGTGTCAGGTGGCGCTTCGCTTACCTGACCTACTGACGCGTGTAGGCCCGGTAAGCGCTAGCGCCACCGGGCTTTTTTATCAGGCTTTAACCCGCTTAATATAATCCCCAAACGCCGTCAGCTGGCCAGAGAGATGGTCACGCGTACTCTGATCCACCACTTCACCCGTCTGCGGGTCGACCTTGTTCTGAATCACACCGCCCATAAATTCCGGCTTGTTCATGACCATCGCATCCAGGAACACCAGGATCTGACGCAGGTGATACTGGCAGCGCGCGCCGCCGATGGCGCCCATTGAGCTGGTCTGGATCAGCACCGGTTTGCCTGACAGCGGCTGCTCCGGTAAACGGGATAACCAGTCAATCGCGTTCTTCAGGCCACCCGGCACCGAGTAGTTATACTCTGGCGTTACAATCACCACGCCGTCAGCCTGGCGGATCTGCTCGGCTATCGCTTCCACGCTCTGCGGAAACCCTTCTTCCTGCTGAACGTCAGCATCATAAAGCGGGATGTCGCCAATAGACGGCAGGGCACTGATTTCCATTCCCGCAGGCGCCAGCTGCGGCAGCGTGCGTGCAACCATCCCGTTAAAAGAACCTTTGCGCAGGCTTCCCAGTAACGTAACAACTTTCAACGTATCAGACATGATTACTCCTGTTTCATCATGATGATCCTGGACGGATCAGCTATGGGTGTATGCTTTTTCTGCCGGTAAACTGGTTAATCGCATCAGGCGCGCGGCGGGCTCGTTGGCGCGCTCGGGGACATCCGGAAGACTACGCCAACCGCGAATACTGTCAAATTCCCAGATTTTCAGCCGTTCGATGGCGGGACTCACCGCAACAGACCAGATCAACACGTCTTCAGCGTCGCTGAGCGCCTCTACCAGCGAGGCTTTTGTGGCCCGCAGGCGGCCGGAGCCAGGCAGCAGCTGCAACAGGCTGGCGTCGTCTGACGCCGCACCGCTCAGTTTGCGGATGCTCTGGCGAAGGGTAATGAGCTGCGCTCTGGCTTCAACGGGGTCGTTCTGGTTACGTATCCACAGCATTTCATTGCTGGAGAGCGGGTATTCATCAAGCGCGTTAGCCCCGTGGAAGCTGCGCGTGACGCGTTGCAGCTCCATATCCAGCCCGCAATCGCCTTCGGTGGTCAGCGCGACGCCAACAATGTTGCCGGTGTACGCAATGGAAAAATGGGGGAGTGCCGGGTCCGCAAAAACCGGGCGACCTTCTGGCTGGGTGAGTATGTCCGGTAATTCGCTGGTGCCGTACAGCATAAAAAGCAGTTCTGCGAGAAGTGCTCTGGAGGCTAAAAACCGCGTCCTGCGGTGTTCAGGTAGCTTGAGCGCCTCACTGTGGCAGGCTGAAGACATTCTGGCCGATACGAGATGCCCTTCCGCTAATGTTCCTCGTGCAAAGTGCGTAGCCATTTTTCGCTCCTTGATAATGGTCGTAGTCGGTTAAACGGTTACATGATTATCGCTTAACTCAGCTTCTGTTTTAATCAGTAAATAGAAATAAGAGAAGCCTGAGGACCGAACTTTACATTATCTTAGGCAAAAACCTGACCTGGCGCGGTATACAGGGCTTTTATGGTTTCGCGCAGCCAGATAATTTTCGGATTATGGCTGTTCCGTTTATGCCAGATGAGCGTGAAGGGGACAGTCAACTTTTCTGCCTGTGCCTCATCGATAGGAATGGGAAGGCAGACCAGTTTACGCTGGTGGAGTTGATTATAGTGATGGCAGTAGTAAGGCGCAGTGGCAATGCAGTTGTGGTCCGGCTGGGCCGCCACAAACATCGACTGTTCAAAGCCGGGCAGGCACATGGCGACGTTGCGCTCGCGGCCCATCTCCTTTAGCACCTCATCAAGCGCCCAGGTATCGCTGCGCTCCCAGAAGATGCTGATGTGCGGGTAGCGCAGAAACGTCTCGAGGTTCCACGCTTCGCGAAGTGCCGGATGGTCTTCTCGCAAATAGACGCACGGACGGTCGCTGAATAGGATTTCGTAGTCAATAAACCACGGCATCAGCTTCAGCAGCTCGCGGGAGCGCGGGTGCGTTTCGCGGCCGGTAAAACCGAGATCAACCTCCCCGCGCGTAATGGCGTCCAGCGAATCGTAATCCCACTGGCGCAACTTCACCGTCGCCTGCGGGTAGCGCTGATTCACCTGCTCCAGCAGGGTGTTAAAGCGAATCAGCATCAGCGGCGTTTCGGCGGCGAGCACAAACTTGAGCCCGCCAGGAGAGCTGTGATGAGATTTATCGACGATCTGATTACCAATCTGCATCCAGTCGGCCAGGTCCTGTTCCAGGCTCACCGTCAGCGGCGTGGGCAGTAGCCCTAAAGGCGTTTTCACAAACAGCGGATCGTCGAACCAGTCGCGCAGCTTCGCCAGCGATTTACTCACCGCGGACGGCGTCACGTTCATCCGCTTCGCGGCTTTGGTGACGCTGCGCTCCTGCAACAACAGTTGCAGGCAAAGTAAAAGATTAAGATCGAGACTGCTGATGGGCTTCTTCATAGTGCGCCGCGGGCTGGATGACCATAAGTAAGATAATGCTAAGTATGCTACAGCCAATCAGCACCCCGATCAGCATATTCAGCGCGTGAAGGCCGATCACCGCCGCCAGCCAAATCCACAGCGACGAACCGCAGACCTGCGCAATGCCCAGCACCGAGCTTGCCACGCCAGCCCGCAGTGAGAACGGGCCAAGCGCCTGACTCATTGCCACGCCGAAGCCGCCGGAGAATCCGGCGCAGATCAGGGTCATACTCACCAGCATCAGCGCGTGTGAGGTGGCGGTCGCCAGAATCACGCCGGCGGCGAGAAACAGCGTCTGTGAAGTGAGCATCATCGTGCGCTGGCGGAAAATATTGAGCGCAAAGGGCATCGAGAATGAAACCACCATGCTGACCATCGCATTGAGCGCCATCATCGTCGAATACTCACCGCGATCGAAGCCCATCGTTTCCATCAATAACACCGGGGAAACGTTTACATAGGTGAGGATCACCGCCACGCTGAGCGTGATGATGGTCAGGCGGCTCAGGAAAAAGCGATTCAGAAGCTTTTCAGCCGAATGAAAGGTTGCAGCGTGGTGCATCTGCTGCGAACCGGGATGGGTCTCTTTCAGCACCGTCACGGACAGAATAAAGACCATAGTGCCCATGGTGGCCATGGTCCAGAAAAGGCTCTGCCATGGAAATTTCAGCATGATCAGGTAGCCCACGACCGGCGCCAGCACCGGGATGATGCACGTAATGCCGTTCAGCATCGACAGCACCCTGGCGCGGCGCTGGGCGCTTAAGGTATCGCGAAGAATGGCAAACGCCACCACGTAGCATCCGCCCGCGCCAATGCCCTGAATAAAGCGCCCTGCCAGGAACATTGTGCTTTCCTGAGCCATTGAACACAGTACCGATGCCAGCGCAAAGATAACCGCACCCGTAATGGCGACGGGCTGACGACCGGCTTTATCCGCGATTTTCCCGGCAAACACCATCGACGACGCCATCCCCCCAAGGTAGGCCGAAAACGCGATGTGCAGCTGCGCCTCGCTGGCCCCCAGATCGCGGGCAATATGCGGTAGCCCTACCAGATACATATCAATGCCGGATGGATAAAGCAGAACGAGTGCAAAACTACAGAACAGAAAACGAGCCATAAATCCCCCATGGATGCAGGCATGCAGGATAGGGGGCATGGAGGGGATAAAGCGAGTTGCCATTTGGACAATGGTGATTTCCCGAAAGGAAAAAATAACCATCAGCGTAACCGGCAGCCTATCTTGCTAAGGACTCTAAAATCGTGATGAAAGTTGAGCATAATCGCAAGGGCATTTTTGAGTTTCAGTTAGCTATAACGCTTTGGCCCATACTGTCCTCTTTTAGCGTAATCAAATCACAGTTTTTCAGCAATAATGTGTAAAACACCTATGCTATATCATGCATTATTCTTGGTTCGAATTTGTTATATATGTCGTTGTTTTTATTATGTATTAATTAATGGATTTTTGGGATTTTACTAAGTCCAGCAATGTTAATTTTGCTATGTATTTTTAGGTGGCAATTTTTAATAAATTGTAAAAAGCTACTGAGAACCATGCATAAAAATTTAGAGGGTTTTTAGTAATGCATGTAAATCATGGAGTATAATATTCTTGGGTTATTTGGGGTGTCAAATATGCTTGAGAAGCAGAGGTGTGCAATAATTAAAATGCTTATTTTGTTCAAGAGTTAGGTTGTCCAGTTGTTTAGAGTGAAATGATTCTAGTGAGTTTATTACGCTTACTGATTTAAGGTTTCTATTTTACGATATCATGTTGCATCTTGGATATAACATCTCAGTGATGTCTATCCATGATTATAAATGTGATTTGGATTATACATGGCTATGTAATTGTATGATCCCGCAGCGATCATAAATATTTTTCGCGGCCCGCACTCGTTTATCGAAAGATGGGCCAGCGAGTTATAAAGTTAACGGCTTTCCAGCAGTGCAGCTCCCTGTTATTCACAGCGGTAATGTACCAGCCGATGCTGGTTATCATAATAATAGTGGTGGCTATGGCTACAGCCTTCGAGGATTAGGCATTCAACCTTTTTTGTCAGCCTGCCGTGTTCTTCATAATGGTAAATGAACGCTGCGTCTTTGCTGTTACTGTTATCCCACCGCTAAAACAAGAGTTATTTATCTTTTTCCTTACGCTAGAACAAGCGAGATTGAGTTGGTAACTCCTAAAAATATCCTCTTTGAGAATTCTGTATCTGGTGTACAGTTACAATTGGCATTCAACTCCTAATTGATCGAATCATACCTATAACTTTTTAGCTTAACTTTTTTATCTTCGAGTTCAAAAACAAAAATTTCTTGGACAATCCTTCTGGAATATTCTGAAAAATAAATCAATGAGATTTCATCATTTGCAAAGAAACTATGTGTGATTTTCTCTGTTTTTAAAGTCGACTTTTTATAATCCCCGAGATGATTTTCTTTTGCCTCTTTCATTATTCTGATAAAGTGCTTTTCTGATGTTGCCATCTGAAAGGCACTTGACGCGGATTTATATATATCATTGTATTTTTCGGTATGATATAAATCACGAAAATTTTCAACCTCCAATTTAGCTGGACCTACGTCCACTGGAGAACAGCCACACATTAAGAACAATGCTAAAAAAATATATTTTTTCATATTTCCTCTTATTAGTTTACTAAGCATTCTTGCCACGTCCTGCACGCCAAGACCATAACCGACGCGTCAACACCGACACCAACACCAACAGATTCGGTCGACAATTCTGGATTGCCAACATCGGCCACATAAGAATACGCAAGATGGCCCACTACGCCTCCTCCAGCAGTTGCACCTATTGAATTGCTAACTCCCGAGGCAGGTAAAGATCTGGTCTCAGAATATGTGATTGCTGCATTTAACCCACCACCAATTCCTGCATGTCCACATGCTGTGGCATAAATACAGATATCTGATAACATCTCACCTTTCTTTTTAGCTAATGCAATACCGACTCCAGCATGACCACCTAATGATATTACATCTCCACTAGCAGTAATATCAATTGATGATGTTCCATATGAATCATCATGCCAAATGTCATATAACAATTCATATAAATTATACAGGCCCAAAGGATCAATTTGCTGAACGGGGTTCATTGTATACCCGAACAAATTCCATCCGCCCCGCAAC
>NZ_JAOBZC010000002.1:0-532379 GCF_029838645.1 Enterobacter sp. GD03975 | reverse complement strand
ATTAAGTAGTAAGCCGGTGCATTAATCCGGTGGTTACAGAAGTATTCGGTGGAGCGGTAGTTCAGTCGGTTAGAATACCTGCCTGTCACGCAGGGGGTCGCGGGTTCGAGTCCCGTCCGTTCCGCCACTTATTAAAAGCCCTGAGCTAACGCTCAGGGCTTTTTTCTTATCTGTCGTTTAACTATTGCGAAATTAGCAAAAATCCTCTGCGTTTTACGATCTTTTTCGACATAACAACCACAGCGATAATCCTCCTCAGTTTACGAACATAACGATTGAGGAATCATATGACTATCCCTGCACTGGGTCTCGGCACTTTTCGCCTGAAGGACGACGTTGTTATCGCATCTGTTAAAACCGCTCTGGAACTGGGCTATCGCGCCGTTGATACGGCGCAGATTTATGACAACGAAGCTGCCGTAGGCCTGGCCATCGAAGAGAGCGGCGTACCGCGCCAGGAGCTTTTCATCACCACCAAAATCTGGATTGAGAACCTCAGCAAAGACAAGCTGATCCCAAGCCTGAAGGAAAGTCTGAAAAAGCTGCGTACTGATTATGTTGATCTGACGTTGATCCACTGGCCATCACCTGGCGATGCCGTCTCCGTAGAGGAATTCATGCAGGCGCTGCTGGAGGCAAAAGAGCAGGGCTTAACGCGTGAAATTGGTATCTCGAATTTCACTATCCCATTGATGGAAAAAGCCATTGCCGCAGTGGGTAAAGAGAATATTGCTACTAACCAGATTGAACTCTCTCCCTACCTGCAAAACCGCAATGTAGTGGACTGGGCGAAACAGCATGGTATTCATATCACCTCGTACATGACGCTGGCTTATGGTAAAGCGCTGAAAGATGAAGTCATTGCGCGCATCGCTGAAAAACACAATGCGACAGCTGCACAGGTGATCCTGGCATGGGCGATGGGTGAAGGTTATGCCGTGATCCCGTCTTCAACCAAACGTGAAAACCTGGCAAGTAACCTGTTAGCGCGGGATCTCCAGCTTGATGATGAAGATAAAAAAGCTATCGCAGCACTGGAATGCAACGATCGTCTGGTCAGCCCGGAAGGGTTAGCACCAGACTGGGATTAATAAAACCCTCCCTCTGTGCCCTTAACCCTCACACAGCTCCTCCGGGAGCTGTTTTTATATGCTCACTCAGGAAGTCGATAAATGCGCGTATGCGCGTACTTACCGCTCGGTCACTGTAATACACCGCGCTAAAAGGCATCTCTACAGGCAAGCGTTTATCAGCCATCAGCTCAACTAGCTGGCCAGCTGCAATTTCCTTATCAATCATATAGTCGGATAAGCAGGCGATCCCATTCCCTTGCAGACACAGCTGCTTCAGCGTTTCCCCGCTGTTAGAAGAGATGCCGGAGGTGATTTCATGAAGCTGTCCGTCATGGCAGGCGACAGGCCAGGTATTCAGGCTTACAGGCTCCGTAAAACCCAGACAAAGATGCTGCTTCAGCTCTTCAACCGTCTCCGGTCTGCCATGCTCGGCAATATATTGCGGTGACGCGATAATTTTGCGGTAGCTGGCGAACAAGGGGCGCGCGCGTAAGCTTGAGTCCGTCAGAGTGCCCGCGCGGATCGCCACGTCAACTTTACGCTCAATCAGGTTAATGAATGTCTCAGAAGAGACCAGCGACAGGGTCATCTCCGGGTAACGCTCCCGGAAGGGCTTGATTAACGGCATCAGGAAATGCAGCACGACCGGCGTCGCCGCATCTATGCGCAGCAGGCCACGCGGCGTGCTGCGTGATTCCATGATTTCCGTTTCTGCCGCCGCCATCTCCTGCAAAACCGACTGCACGCGTCGAAAATAACGCTCACCTTCTTCCGTCAGGCTGAGCTGGCGCGTTGTTCTGTTAAGCAGGCTTACCCCGAGCTTCATTTCCAGCTTTTTCACCGAGCGGCTGATGGCTGAGTTCGCCTGCCCGAGCTGTTCGGCGGCGCGGCTAAAGCTTCCGCTTTCGACCACGGCGACAAAGATAGTCAGTTCTTCCGATGTAGCCTTCATTATTGCACCACCTGCAAAATTCTATTGAGATTCTAACCATTTTTGTTATTTAAACACTGGCGCATACTGCCTGTCATCTTAATCCTGAAGAGACGGAGTATTTTATGCCACTGGCGCTTCTTGCCCTGACGATCAGTGCCTTTGCAATTGGCACGACCGAATTTGTTATTGTAGGACTGGTCCCTACCATTGCTCATCAACTTGCCATTTCGCTGCCCTCTGCCGGGCTGCTGGTATCTATTTATGCGTTAGGTGTCGCTGTTGGGGCGCCTGTGCTGACGGCGCTGACCGGCCGATTCCCGCGTAAACAACTGTTAGTCGCCCTGATGGTGCTCTTTACCGCCGGCAATATTCTGGCCTGGCAGGCACCGGATTACGCCACGCTGGTCGTTGCTCGCCTGCTGACAGGCCTCGCGCACGGGGTCTTCTTCTCTATCGGTTCCACGATTGCAACCAGCCTGGTGCCAAAAGAGAAAGCGGCGTCAGCCATTGCGATTATGTTTGGTGGCTTAACCGTCGCGCTGGTCACCGGCGTGCCGTTAGGCACGTTTATTGGACAACATTTTGGCTGGCGTGAAACCTTCCTCGCGGTATCGCTGTTGGGCGTCATTGCTCTGGTGGCCAGCCTGCTGTTGGTCCCGTCGAATATCCCGGGGCGCGCGAGTGCCAGCCTGAGCGATCAGGTTAAGGTTCTTACACACCCGCGCCTGCTGCTTATCTATGCCGTAACGGCGCTGGGCTATGGTGGCGTGTTCACTGCGTTCACCTTCCTTGCGCCGATGATGCAGGAGCTGGCTGGTTTCTCCCCGGGGGCAGTGAGCTGGATTTTACTGGGCTACGGTATCTCCGTCGCAATCGGCAATATCTGGGGCGGCAAGCTTGCGGATAAGCATGGTGCGGTACCGGCGCTGAAGTTTATCTTCGCCGCACTGGTTGTTCTGCTGATGATTTTCCAGTTCACCGCATCGATGCAATACGCCGCGCTGGTAACGGTATTGGTTATGGGGGTATTCGCGTTTGGTAACGTACCGGGATTGCAGGTCTATGTTGTGCAGAAAGCTGAACGCTATACCCCCAATGCGGTGGATGTCGCATCCGGCCTGAATATTGCCGCATTCAATGTCGGTATCGCACTCGGCTCGGTTATCGGTGGGCAGACGGTTGAACACGTTGGATTAACCCAGACGCCGTGGATTGGCGCAGTGATTGTGCTTGTCGCTTTCTTCCTGATTGCTCTGAGTGGACGTCTTGATAAACCTGCTCGCGTCGCGCTGGGATGAGTATCAGTAAGTGCTTGCTTACAAAACTGGAAAGCGGTTTCTCAGTAATTGCGTTGAAAGTGTGACCTAAAATCCCTATAACATTAGAACCAGTCCGTTTTCCGGGCTGGTTCATGTTACAGAGGCCGTTTCCAAAAGTGCGAAAAAATACCTATGCCATGCGTTATGTTGCCGGAATGCCTGCGGAGAGGATCTTGCCTCCGGGGTCGTTTGCGAGCCTCAGCCAGGCATTACCTGCGGGCACTCCCTTAAGCAGTGACGATAAAATTCGCGTGCTGGTGTGGAACATCTTCAAGCAACAGCGCGCGGAGTGGTTATCCGTACTTCAAAATTTCGGCAAAGATGCGCACCTGGTTCTGTTACAGGAGGCGCAAACCACGCCTGAGCTGGTAAGGTTTGCAACAACAAACTATCTTGCAGCCGATCAGGTGCCTGCCTTTGTTCTGCCACAGCATCCTTCTGGGGTGATGACCCTTTCAGCCGCACATCCGGTCTATTGCTGCCCGCTGCGTGAACGTGAGCCAATCCTGCGTCTGGCAAAATCGGCGCTGGTCACGGTCTATCCGTTGCCTGATACCCGTCTGCTGATGGTGGTAAACATTCATGCGGTGAACTTCAGCCTGGGCGTTGATGTATATAGTAAGCAGTTACTTCCCATTGGCGATCAGATTGCTCATCACAGCGGGCCAATCATTATGGCCGGCGACTTCAATGCCTGGAGCCGTCCGCGCATGAACGCGTTGTACCGCTTTGCGCGTGAAATGTCGCTGCGTGAAGTGCGTTTTGGCGATGACCAGCGCAAGAAAGCGTTTGGCCGGCCTCTCGATTTCGTTTTCTATCGTGGTTTAAGCGTGCACGACGCCTCCGTACTGGTGACGCGCGCCTCCGATCATAATCCTCTACTCGTTGAATTCAGTCCCGGCAAACCTGATAAATAATGGTGCGTCAGGTCTGCCGTGGGGCAGGCCTGTGCGGGTGCTGCCCTTCATTCTTTACCCATAAAAGGACAGCAACATGACAACAACACACTCTCATCATGACAACGTCGAAAAACAGTTTGGTTCTCAGGCAAGTGCCTATCTGAGTAGCGCCGTGCACGCTTCTGGCCGCGATCTGGTGCGTCTTGGCGAACGGCTCGCCGCCTTTCCTGATGCGCACGTGCTGGACTTAGGCTGCGGGGCGGGGCACGCCAGTTTTACCGCTGCACAGCATGTCGGCCAGGTAACGGCGTATGATTTATCGAGCCAGATGCTGGATGTGGTTGCTGAGGCAGCGAAAGCGAAAGGGCTGAATAACGTCACGACGCGCCAGGGTTACGCTGAATCTTTACCCTTTGAGGATGCGTCGTTTGAGGTTGTGATTAGCCGTTACTCTGCACACCACTGGCATGATGTGGGTCAGGCATTACGGGAAGTGAAACGCGTGCTCAAACCGGGCGGGATCTTCATCATCATGGACGTGATGTCTCCCGGACATCCGGTGCGGAATATCTGGCTTCAGACGGTTGAAGCGCTGCGTGATACCTCGCACGTGCAAAACTACTCCAGTGGAGAGTGGCTTACGTTTATCACCGAAGCCGGCCTGATTTCACGCTCGTTGATAACCGACCGTTTGCCGCTGGAGTTTACGTCATGGATTGCGCGGATGCGCACACCGGAGGCATTAACGCAGGCGATCCGATTGTATCAGGAGAGCGCCTCTGCTGACGTGAAGGCGTACTTTGAACTGCATGAGGATGGTTCATTTACCAGCGACACCATCATGGCCGAAGCGCATAAAGCGGGATAAACAAAAAAGGCACCGAGGGGAATCGGTGCCTTTTTAACAAGCGATCGTACTATCAGGAATCTGGCGTAGCGCTGTTTTTCACAAACAGCGTCAGCTGGTCGCCAGGTTGCAGGTTGGCCGTATCGTTGTTCCAGCGCATCACATCTTTGATGTTTACGCCGTGACGCTTAGCAATACTGGACAGCGAGTCGCCTTTACGCACGCGATAGGTAATGCTATCGCTGTTTTTAGCGAGACGCTGTGCGCTGCTACCTGCACCTACGGTCAGCGTTTGACCCACTTTCAGACCCGACCCGCGCAGATTATTCCACTGCTGGAGATCTTTCGTATTCACGCCAAGACGTGATGCAATACCTGAAAGCGTATCACCTGAACGCACCTTATAGCTGCGGCTGCTTACTGGCGACGTATCAGCGATCAGCGTGGACTGAACGGCTGCAATTTCACCCGAAGCTAAAGACTCACGTAACTGTTCTGCGTGTTTCTGCGGAACCATCACATAGCGCGGGCCACTTGCACCCAGCGTAGAGCCTTTAACACCTGCATTAAAGGTTTTCAATTTACTTACCGACATACCCGTCATATCGGCAACCTGTTGAATATCAACCGGGCTGCTGAGGCGGACACGCGCCAGTGCACGACTTTCGTCTGGTGTTGGCAGTTGTACACCGTAACGTTTGCTGTTCTTGAGAATATCGCTCAGGGCCAGCATTTTCGGTACGTAAATCTTTGTTTCCTGTGGCAGTGAGAGCGACCAGAAGTCTGTGGATTTACCACGCGCTTTATTCGCTTTCATTGCCTTCAGTACACGACCTTCACCACTGTTATACGCTGCGACAGTCAATAACCAGTCGCCATCAAACATCTTGTTCAGACGTTGCATCATATCGAGAGCGGCTGTCGTTGAAGCGACAACATCACGACGCGCATCGTAGTTGCGGGTCTGCTTTAAACCATAATTTCGCCCTGTGCTCGGAATGATCTGCCAAATGCCTGCGGCATTGGCGCCAGACGTCGCGTGCGGGTCAAAAGCGCTCTCCACTATGGGTAGTAGTACCAGTTCCATAGGCATGTTACGTTTCTTAACTTGCCCGGCTATCCAGTACATATACGGCTCTGCCCGTAATGTTACATCGTGGAGATAGCTCTTATTTCTTAAATACTTCTGCTTCTGTTCGCGAATCCGGGTGTTCTCCGGAATTCCCATCTTTAGCTCGTCGCCAATAGAGGCCCACAAGTCTTGTTCCTGCGCGAAGGATGTCCCATCGTCCAACCATCGCGCCTGACTCGTAAACTTCCCTGCTTCCCCTTGACCAGCCGCAGAAAGGCTCTGTGCGTGCTGCTGTACGTTGCCGCCGTTCTGTGACTGGCAACCAACAAGCAGGACAGAGGCGAGTAATATCGCTTTTGCCTTCATGTGTGTGTCAATAGTTGCTTAAAAGACGAGCGATGATAACGGCGAAATTTTGAAAAGGCAACCCGCATTTATCTGAAGTTATCTTTCTTTGACCTTAACCATGCAAAACGCGCTTCTGGTTGTTGCAAATTTGTTTCTTGGTTAATTTTATTAATTAAATCAACGTCATTCGTTCTTAAAAATAAATTTATTTGGCGCTCATTTTTCAGAATTACGGGGAGTGTTTTTTGGTTTTTTGCACGTAACTCCTTCACTTTCTGGTAATAATCCTGAATCGCCCGATCCTCGGGTAAGATGCTCGCAGCAAACTTCATATTTCCTAATGTATACTCGTGCGCACTACAAATAATGGTGTCGGCAGGCAATGCATTAATTTTTTGTAAAGATTGATACATTTGTTCTGGCGTGCCTTCAAAAAGCCTTCCGCATCCACCTGAAAACAGCGTGTCGCCGCAAAACAGATAAGGTTTACTGTAGAAACAGAGATGTCCAGAAGTGTGACCTGGTGTAGCAAATACGGAAAACTCCCACCCAAGAATCTGGACACTTTCGCCCTCGCTAACGACTTGCGTTGTGCCCTTGTTTTGTGTCTCAGCCGGCCCATACACGGCAAGACCAGGATATTGCGCAAGCAGATCGGGAACTCCGCCCACGTGGTCATTGTGATGGTGGGTGAGGAGAATCGCCTCCGGCTGCCAGCCGTTTTCATTTATTGCGTCCAGGATCGGAGTGGATTCGCCGGGATCGACAATGATGCATCTGCGATCGTCGTCGACTAAAACCCAGATGTAATTGTCCTGAAAGGCGGAAATACTGATAAGATTCATGCATTACCTCTTATAGCGTGGCGGGTGTTTTGATGAAACCGGCAAGGATACCTCAGACTGTCGCACCACCGGATCGTTGGGCAGAGTTGCCCTGGGGTGAATATTATCGCGAAGCTTTAGAACTTCAGCTTAAACCCTGGCTCGCGAAAATGTATGGTTTTCACCTGCTTAAGATTGGCAATCTCAGCGCAGAAATCAATACCGAAAGCTGCGCTATCTCGCATCAGGTTAACGTATCGCTTAAGGGTTCCCCGGTTCAGGTGAAAGCAGATCCGTTGCATTTGCCGTTTGCGGAAAAATCCATCGATGCCTGTCTGCTCGCCCATGCGCTGCCCTGGTGTAGCGATCCCCATCGTCTGCTGCGGGAAGCCGACCGCGTGTTGATTGACGACGGCTGGCTGATCCTGAGCGGTTTTAATCCGCTGAGTCTGATGGGGCTGCGCAAGCTAACGCCCGTACTGCGCCGCACGCCGCCGTATAACAGCCGGATGTTTACTATGATGCGCCAGCTGGACTGGCTTTCACTGCTGAATTTTGAAGTGCTGAGCTACGGCGGTTTTCAGGTCATTCCCTGGACGCGAAAAGGCGGTGTTTTACTCAGCACCCATTTACCCGCGCTGGGCTGCATGCAGTATATTGTCGCGCGTAAGAGGACGATCCCCCTTACGCTCAACCCGATGAAGCAAAGCAAATCAAAAACGCGGATCCGCCAGACCGTGGGTGCCACGCGGCAGTACAAAAAACCGTGATCAGGATTCAGGCTGATAACCTGCGTCCTCATGGGTCGGGTTGGATGCCGCCGCGCGAGCCAGCTCATCACAGCGTTCGTTTTCAGGGTGCCCGGCGTGCCCCTTTACCCATTCCCATTTGATTTCGTGCTGACCGAGGGCGGCATCAAGACGCTTCCAGAGGTCGACATTCTTGACCGGCTTTTTCTCTGCCGTTTTCCAGCCGCGTTTTTTCCAGTTGTGGATCCACTGGGTGATGCCCTGGCGAACATACTGGCTGTCGGTACTCAGCACCACGTCACAATGTTCTTTTAACGCTTCCAGCGCCACGATGGCCGCCATCAGCTCCATGCGGTTGTTGGTGGTGAGAAAATAGCCTTCACTAAAGGTTTTTTCATGCTCACGATAACGCATAATGGCGCCATAGCCGCCGGGCCCTGGGTTACCGAGACAAGATCCATCGGTGAAAATTTCTACCTGTTTACGCATCTCTGGTAGACTTCCTGTATTTGAAACGTTCAGTAAAACGATAAGTCTGACATAAATGACCGCTATGAGCACTGCAATTACTCGCCAGATTGTTCTTGATACCGAAACCACCGGTATGAACCAGATTGGCGCCCACTACGAAGGGCATAAAATCATTGAGATTGGTGCCGTTGAAGTGGTGAATCGTCGTCTTACGGGCAACAACTTCCACGTTTACCTCAAACCCGATCGGCTGGTGGATCCGGAAGCGTTCGGCGTTCACGGGATTGCCGATGAGTTTTTGCTGGATAAGCCCACCTTCGCCGATGTCGCGGATGAATTTCTCGATTACATCAGAGGTGCGGAACTTGTCATTCATAACGCATCGTTCGATATCGGCTTTATGGACTATGAGTTCAGCAAGCTCAACCGCGATATTCCAAAGACCAATACGTTCTGTAAAGTCACGGATAGCCTGGCGCTGGCAAGGAAGATGTTTCCCGGCAAGCGTAACAGCCTTGATGCCCTGTGCTCTCGCTATGAGATAGACAACACCAAGCGAACCCTGCACGGCGCATTGCTCGATGCCCAGATCCTGGCCGATGTTTACCTGACCATGACCGGCGGGCAAACATCGATAAAATTCAGTATGGAAAATGAATCCCAGCAGACGCGGGACGAAGGCGGTATTCAGCGTGTCGTGCGCCAGGCGAATCGCCTGCGGGTTGTTTTAGCCAGTGATGAAGAGCTGATGAACCACGAATCTCGCCTCGATTTAGTTCAGAAGAAGGGCGGAAGCTGTCTGTGGCGTGGGTGAAAAAAGGCGGAAACGTTTGTTAAATCACCGTTTGGGTGATTTTTGCAGCAAACGATTCAAAACCTGAGAAAAAGCGTTGACGAGTTACGAGGCAGACCGTAATATTCGCCTCGTTCACCAAACGGGAACAGTGGAGCGGTAGTTCAGTCGGTTAGAATACCTGCCTGTCACGCAGGGGGTCGCGGGTTCGAGTCCCGTCCGTTCCGCCACTATTCAGTTTTCGGGTGTTTCATAACATCCGATATAGTAAAGAAAACCGTATCGCTGTTTACAGGATACGGTTTTTTTTCGTCTGTACTCTTCTCTCCCCGATACCGGGGAAGCCAAAGCCTACAGTCCTGCGCTCAAAAGACATAAATTTCGCAGGCCCATTTCAGGCTTTATGCGGAGAAATTCAATAAAAAACAGAATATTGCTTACTTCTTCACAGAGATTGAAGGAATGCGTTTTATGGCTGTTCTTACCCGTCCGTTATCGACTTTCTAAGTTCAGAAAGTAAAACCCGCAGAAAAGTCAGTTGAACAGGAATATTCGGTGAGATCCCAGGCATGGCTGGAATGCCATAAGAATCATTAGATAAAGCTGTCCGGTCTTTTTCTTCAGTTTTGTCACAGGCTGAATACTTCCAAGAGGAACTTACGAAAGAGGGGGAACTATCAGTCTGGTTTTTTTCTTTATGCGGTGCGAATAGCGAAAACGCGAAATCAGCAGTTGCAGCAGTGTGGCAACGGGCAGCCGGCGTCCGGTTGCTGTCGGTGCCACGGAGGCCAAATCTATTTATTAACGATCATAACCTCGATATCCGTGGCGCTTTCACCCACCTCGTCCAGCATCGAGCCGTAAATAATACCGACAGTCCATGTTTCGGCTTTCTGACGTTAAAATTCAGACTGGTTCTTGTCTTTGCTATAACTAAGTTGAATTTGTTATTGTTTACAAACACTACATGCCTTTCGCCCAGAGATGTGTTGTCTGTCTTACCTAGGTCACCTGTGACTAAAAGGTTGAGAGGAAGAGCAACTTCTGACACTAGTCCTCTGTTATGGGATATGACAGTTATTAATTTATTCTTTGTGATGGATGGCGTCATTTTCTTGCTCCCATATACATAATCCTCTTGAATAATATATTAATGATATAGTTGTATCATTTATATTACTGCTTCGATTCATTTCTTTAAATAAAAAAATAGGGTCGTACAGTTATTTGCGTTGTGCTTTATGTAAAAAAATACCCTATCTATCAGATTATTGGACCTCTTGTGGGGAGGAACTAGCTTTATAAATTTAAAAGTATAATGCTGCAAATAAGTTTGCATGATCTTGGTCAAGTATATTAAGTGGGCGTTATTGGATACTTAAATTAATTTTTGAGTAAACGATTGAATGGTTTGTCTTATATTTATGCGATGAATGTATGTTGTTCAATGATGTAGGGTATGGTTTTTTTCTCGATTCTCTCATAATGGGTGGCTGGTTTTAAAAGTCTGTTTTTTGTCATGCCGTGAAGTTACGGTATACCTCAGTTATTTGCGGGATCAGGAAGGTTGTTATGTCATCACAAGGATTACGTTTTACTCTGGATGTTGAAGGGCTCCCGCCGAATATGTTTCCTGTGGTCGAATTTAACCTGAACGAGTCGCTCTCTTCACTTTTTCGTCTTGATGTGAGCGTTTCCAGTGAATATTTCACCTCCCTTAGCCACGAGATGGTGACGGAGAAAACGGCAATTCTGAAAATATGGGAAGGGGAAACCATCCTTCGCCATGTAAAAGGTATTGTCACCGCTTTCAGCCGGGGTGAGTTCGATGGTCAGCGGACGGATTACTGGCTGGAAATCCGTCCTCCGTTCTGGCGCAGCGCCCTGCGGCAGAATTTTCGCAGTTTTCAGAATCAGGATATCGAAACCATCATCACCACGCTGCTGGGAGAGAATGGCGTCACTGAATACAGCCCCCTGCTGGGAGACGAGCATCCGCCGCGCGAGTTCTGCGTCCAGTATGGTGAAACGGATTATGACTTCCTGCTTCGTCTGATGGCGGAGGAGGGTATCTTCTTTTATGAAGAATACGCTGACGATGGCGATAATCAGTGGCTCATCCTGGCTGATAATGTGTCATATCTTCCTGACCCCCTCGAAATACAGTACAACCCCGATAAGTCTTCCGGCACGACCACCGACCATATTGACCAGTTCAGCCACTGTTTCCAGGTCAGCCCTTCGTCTGTGGTATCACAGGATTACACCTTTAAACGCCCCGGATGGCGTGGGCAGTTTAAGCACGTGGGGGAAAATACCGACTGGCAGAGTGACCAGTACGAGATTTTTGACTATCCGGGACGGTTCAAAAATGAGCAGCACGGGATGGAATTTACCCGCAGGCAGGTGGAAGGTCTGCGCAATGGTGCCGAGACGGCGCTGTGCAACACCGGTTCACCGAAGCTGTGGCCGGGAATGCGCTTTACGATGTCGGAGCATCCGCTGGACAGCCTGAACAGGACATGGCAGGTGGTGAATTGTTATATCCACGGCGAACAACCACAGGCGGTTCCCGGCTCTGCGGGAGAAGGTACCACGCTCACAAATCAGGTTCACGTGATGCCGGCAGACAGAACATGGCATTCGGCACCGCTGCCCAAACCGCGAGTGGACGGCCCGCAGTCGGCAACAGTAACGGGACCGGAGGGAGAAGAAATCTTCTGCGATGAATACGGACGCGTGCGGGTGAAGTTCGTCTGGGACCGCTACAACAAAGCGAACCAGGACAGTTCCTGCTGGGTGCGGGTGTCTCAGGCATGGGCCGGAACGGGGTTCGGTAATCTTGCCATTCCCCGAGTGGGCCAGGAAGTGATTGTTGATTTTCTCAACGGTGACCCGGATCAGCCCATTATTATGGGACGGACCTATCGTGAGGATAACAAGCCGCAGGGTGGTCTTCCGGGCAGTAAAACCCAGATGAGTATCCGCTCGAAGACGTATAAGGGCGGTGGATTTAATGAAATCCGCTTTGAAGATGCGACATCGAATGAACAGGTGTATTTCCACGCCCAGAAGAACATGGATACCGAGGTGCTGAATAACCGTACCACCGATGTGAAGGTGGATCACACCGAAATGATTGGTAATAACCAGAGTATAACGGTGGGGGTTGGACAGACGGTAAAGGTGGGCGGAAAAAAAGAGGGTGGTCACGACCAGAGTGTTAGCGTCGCCAACGATCAAAAGATCACCGTTAATAACGATCAGACTGTCACCATTAAGCACGATCAGAAGCTGGACGTCACGAATAACCGCCGTAAGGATGTGGGTAACGATCAGCATAGTCAGGTGGTAGGCAATGATACTGAGGATGTACTGAAGTCGCAGACCATTACCGTGGGAGAAAATTTTTCCCTGACAGTGACAAACAGTTCATCTATTGATTCAGGTGATGTCATTGAACTGAAGTGTGGTGCCAGTCTGCTGAGAATGGACAGTAGTGGGAAAGTGACCATTACAGGTACTGTCTTTGATTTTGAGGCGACCGGGCCAGTCAAAATTTCCGGAAAGGATATTGATCTTAACTGATACAGGGATCGTGGAAATGATAGATATAGAAAATCATACGCCGTTTCCTTGTCTGGCGTTTGAGAAATACGGGCGCTACGGCGTTCTCTTTGATGTTATTGCTTTCAGAATGACGCTTCGCCTGAAAAACGGTTATTACGCTGATCTTGCTGACAGGCAGGCGGGACTGGTGATGGCGGATGAATATTATGGTGAACCGGAAACCAGTAGCCTGAAGTATGAAACGGATCTGGTACTTTACAAAAAAAATACGGATATCCATGTTATTGGTAATGCGCGTTCAGCAGGAAGTTCCTTGCCTTACTGGAGGGCTGGTATTCGTGTCGGTAATTTTTCAAAGCGCTTCAATCTGTGTGGTCCGCGTTACTGGCGTTATGAAAACCGACGCTGGCAGTTAAGCCCGGCTGAGAACGTTGACGCTGTTCCCCTGCGTTATGAACTGGCTTATGGCGGTGTCTGGCAGTTGGAGGGTCAGGAAAAGCAAGTCTTCCAGGCGAATCCTGTAGGGCGTGGGTATTACCCTGATATTCGTGCTCTGGATACTAAACTGCAATACAGTTCACCGCAGATAATCGGACATCACCAGACAGAAGACAGTGAGCACCTGATTGATACGCCTGATGTGCCACAGGGAACCGGTCCAGTCTCTCGCTGGTGGCAAAGTCGTCTTCAGTATACCGGAACGTATGATGATGAGTGGCTTGGCAATCGATATCCTTTTTTGCCGGATGATTTTGATGAACATTTCTACAGTAGCGCTCACCCTGAACTGATTCATCCAGGCCATTTGTCCGGGGATGAAGGTATTGTTCTTGAAGGCCTATTGTCTGATGCCAGTCGAGTCGTGACCGGTTTGCCAGGTCTGCGACCCATTCTTGTTTTGAAAGATCGCAGAGGAAATCCACATACGCAGATTCCAGTTGCTGACACGCTGACTATTAATCTTGACGAACATCAGATTTATTTGACCTGGCGGCTGACTGTTCCTGCTGCATTAGAGCTAAAAGAGGGAGTGCTGGGGTGTATTGTGCCGCCGAAGACAAAAGGAGCCTGTCATGGCAGATAAACACATTGCCGATGGTGAGGCTGGCTTTCAGGCTGTCAACAGTACACCGGACGTATGTAAAGTGGGAAATGCGGTTGTACCGTTTGACTGTTTTCAGCGTCTGAGTAGCGAAAAGCAATACAGCACAACAGTACGGGCGCGTGGATTTTCGGTTCTGAATGTGGGATCCGTGATTTCCGGGACGCAGAGTAATGCCGGAAGTGGTGTGATGTCAGGTACTTCTCTTGGAAGTGGTGACTGTACTATCCTGACCGGCAGTGCGACGGTCAGAGTCGAAGGCAAGCCTGTTGCACGGCATGGCTCAGATGTAGGGATGAACAATCTGAACTGTCTGGGAAAACTTCAGACACTGGTGGCTCCACCAGTTGTAGTTGTTAAAGATAACACTATTCCCTGTAATAACCCTCCAGTTTCCTCCCCGTACCTCGAAGCGTTTATGCAGGACAGGCAGGATGCCAGCAATAGTTTGATGGAAAAACTGCGACAGTCACTGGATACCAGTAAGACAATTAATTCGGCAGATAAATGGACGAAGGAGCAGATTGATAAACTACGCCCGGTTCCGTTACAGGGAGAAGCGGGACAAACAATTTATGACAGGGAATCGGGGGAGGAAATCCCGTTAGAGGTTTATAACACCAGAAACGATATTAATGCGGGTTTGCTCAGGGCTGCACTGGGATTTGGTGCCAGTAGCGTATCCGGGATTTTCAGTTTTGCGAATTCGATAGAACAGTTTCTCCTACAGGACCCCAGGATAAAAGTACTGGATAGCCTGATTCTGGCAGAGAATATAAAACTGGGGAATGTTTGTGCAGAAGGTATTTGGAAAGATACGGAAGAATATTGGGATAAACTTTCTAGTGCGGCGAGTAAGGCATGGGATTATTTTCAGGATAAATGGGATAAGGCATCGCCTGGGGACAAAGCAGAGATGGCGGGTCTGGCTTTGGCTGAACTGGCGACGCTTCCTATGCCTGCATCAAAAGCTGGATGGGTGGGTAAGGCTGGCAAGGTAGGTAAAATAGCTAAAGCTGATGAAATAATTACCTTAAATAAGGTGGAAGATGTAGTTAAAGCAAGCAAAGTCAGTGATGCTGATGTTATTAGCAAAACTCGTGATGCAAGTAAAACTGATGAAGTCGCAAAAGCAAAAGCTGAAAGCAAGAAGGGTAAAGATGGAGTTAAGGTTTTAAAACCCAAGAAAATAAAATGTTTCTACCCTTATGAAGGTGGAAAATTCAAGAGGTTGTCTAAGGATGGTCAGGAGAAATATCTCAAAGAATACAGAGAACAGTTACAGCGTCAGCAAGACGCAATAAATAAAATGACAGCCCAGGAATTTAAGGATGCCAGAGATTTGTTCGACAGACAGAAGCGACATCCTGGTTCCAAAGACGCCCAGAATAAATTCCGTGAAAAATATGAAAATGAAATGAGAGATAGAATATATGAAGAGTTGAGAAATGAAGGAGTTTCTGTTTCTGATGCGAGGAAAAGGGCAACAGAGCAAGCCAAAGAAGCGATGTCAGGGTTAGCCGCTTTGCATGAACCCGATATGGGGGCTGGTGGTGCTGGAAACCCCAATCCTGTGACCGTAGGGGATCGTGCTGTCAATAGTGCAATCGGCGGAAGCTGGCAACATGGGCGCATATCAGTGATTGATGATATGGCTAAAGATGCTATTGACAAAGGTGCAGGGGGGAGCAAAATGAACGTACAGTTGGAAGTTTGTGAAAGGAAATGATGATGAAAGAAATTCGAGACGATGATTTTGCTGGCTTTATAGAAATATTCGGTGAGGCAACAAAATCAACTATTGTGTCTGATTCTCATGTACAAAAATGGCGCGAGATTCTCCCAAACCAACTGCTCCGTTACTGGAAAATTGAAGGGTGGAATACATATCGACATGGATTATTGAGTATTGTTAATCCTGATAATTATGAAGACATTCTTGATATCTGGTTGGAAAATACTTTCCTTGAAGAGAGGGATTCTTATCATGTAATAGCCAGAACTGGATTTGGTTCACTTTATGCATGTGGAGAACAAAGTGGTAGAAATTTGATTATTGATTGTTATAACCATAGTATTTATTTCAGTAAAAATAATGCCTTTGTTAAGCCTCAAGATAAGCTTGATTCGGAAATTAGATCATTCTTTGGGGCGTCAAATATAGAAAGATTTGATCTTAGAAACGAAAGTGGTGAATATTTATTCGAGCGCGCTGTTAATAAACTCGGTCCACTTAATGATGATGAAATATTTGGATTTGAACCGGCTTTAATTTTTGGTGGTGTTGAAGATATAAAACATATTGTAAAAGTTAATGCTCAAGTACATTTAACATTGTTGCGTGAATTTTCCGAACCCACTATTTATGAATTATAGACAGTAATTTTTCAAAACTAAATAAGCGTGTCCATAAGGAATAAATTTTTAGCGTAATTTTATCTATAGGGAATGAGGATCGAGTGAGTTATTTACACGTCTTTTAACTTGCTCTTTTTTCAAGGATATACATTGATATGGCAAATAATGATGTTTTTATAAGCACACGAGCTAACAAAAATCCGCTGACTAACTATCATTTTGACCTGACACCAAAAGAATCGCTCTATTTAAAAATAAATGGATTTGGCAGCGATGGGCAGCATCTCGTTTTAGGAGCGTCCGTTCAGGGAATCGTTTCAATCACACAGTCTTCCCGCCAAAATCAACGGGAGCAAAGCATTCAGATTACTGCGATAAAAGAAGGTTTCGTCATAATCCATGCTCGTGAGTCGTCTGCTAAATCAAGCAAATATATGAATAGTTGTATTCCTGCTAATGGACATTTTAATGGTTGTTTTCCAAATTTAACAATAGAGGTAATGAGTACAATCTCAATACCAAAAGACTTAACTCCTGAGCAAAAGGCTATGTTACTGGTATTATTAGCAGAAACCAAAAGATCTAGTGGTTCAGGATATAACGAAACAGATGCTATAAAGGCTATGCAATATATGAGGCAGGCATTATATAATCGTTTTAAATTCTCCCATCCCTATTTGCTTGATGTTCCAAAAAATAATCCAACCCTGATCGGATTAATCAAGTCCGGAAGAGTTATTGAAGGCTTTCGGAATTACCCAATTCTGAAACCAAGTGTCCAGAAAAATATTGACGCATTCTTCAATGAATGTAATAAGGGTAATAGTAAAAATTTTACAAAGTATCGTAATCTACTTCAGGCTGCAATCAAGATTGCTAGCGGGGAAAATGCAGATGTTACCACTGGTGAAAAGGTTTATAGCTGGCGAACTCAGGGGAGTTCCAGCCCAGGGAGAAATTTTAAGCACTTATTTGATCTGTCAGGTCAGAGTTTCTATGGGCTGCAAAAGAAATTTATCGATAACCCTAATAAACCCAAAAATGATTGAGGGCTGTTATGAGATCTGTTCTTATCGTTATTTTCCTGTTTAGCTCTTTTGTGTCAAAGGCTGATGACTGGGGGATCTTTAATTCAAAGCCAGTTGCCAGATACAAAATAACTGCGACAACACCCTATAAAGAGGTCTATAAGGATGCTCTTGAATATTTTATATTAAAAGAAGATAAAAGTCAGAATGATAATCATTTTTGCATGCTAGGTTATGACTGGCCTGATGGTCGCCGAAGTGCAGTCGTTTTCTGGAATGAAAATAATTATATATTTTCTAATTGGACGCTGGGCCGTAATCCTGGTGAAAACGATTATATGTCTTTAAATGATGCCAATATTATTGATCAAGAAACGTCTGTCTTTACAATGGAAAAACTTCGAAAACTTTATACTGAAGAAGAAATTCGTCGCAATCCTGATATCCTCCCGATGTATGGATATCGCCAGAAAGATGTTGATTTACAACGTCGTGATTGTGATGAATATGGTGAAAAAATAGTTATTCAGGCTTTTGCTCGGCCAAAAGATTGTAGGGATACAGATGATCCTGAAGTGGCGCATCTTTGTGAAGCCGTTGGCGAATAAAGTCATATATGTAGATTAAAATCCAGCTAGCAAATGGATAAAGCGTCAGGTTGATATATGATCAGAGATAAAATCATAATAACAGGTAAAAGCGGATATATCGGAAAACGGACAGAAGACAAAGTATCAAAGCTGGGTAAAAAAAAGTGGCCCGAAATTACTGCATGGCTGGAGTAAGCAGGAACAGTAATACCCTGAGGTAGGAATGGTTGTGGCTGAACAATTTTTTGAAAACAATAAAAATGGCGGTAAGGCAAAGAGAGTATGCGATGGGGCTCAATTTAGCGGATAATGAAGTAAGTTAGTTTCAAAAGTGGAGCTGGAAGAACAGCTGATGTTGGAAACGGTAAAGGTGAGTTACTGTATAGTAAAAAGTCTTCACATATCGAATGAGACGTAGCGAAATTCATATTATCGGTTTCAAAGGCATCTTTGATGAAAAACGGCGTCAAGAATTATACAGCGCGTTTTTGGCGGTTACCCACAGAACTGAAACGTAAGACAAGTTGTTTCATGGTAAATAATTTCCATTCTGATGTTCAATTTTCTGGCAGTCATATCTGTACACATGGAAGAGAGCTTCCTGTATAGAAATGTAGCTACACACTGTAGAATGGTGATATCAGGATAACTGGTCTCGTCTAAAAAAACGCCCGCTTTTCAGTTTTTGAAAATGAGCCTACAGTGAAGGTGAGATGAACTTTATCTATATTTTTCATATGGTTCAATACAGGGTTCGAGTCCCGTCCGTTCCGCCACTATTTAGAAAGCTTGAATCAGAAATAATTCAGGCTTTCGTCGTTTTATACTCCCTACACTCGAGTATCTCTCTTCTTATTTTCGTTAACAAAAAGTTAATATATTCAGTGCAATTTATTAACATTTGCACGGTTTTAGTGCGTTATTTGCACTGCTTTTGTGCATTGTTTGCCCATCCCCTCTCCGAGCCTCACTTAGTTATGTAATAATTATGTAAAAATAATTCATAAAAAATCATTCATTTACCGATCATTTTTAAGAAAACCTCTGAACCAATACGATATTGGTTCGCTTATTGCTAAATCATTAGCACGATAAGTAGTGCGTCATATCAATAACTTATCGTTGATAAGAATAAAGTGATGATGAAAGCGAGCGAACCAATATGGAAAAGCCTTCACGGTTTTTAGCAAATTCCAGCACCGCGCTTGAGCAGTTGCGCGGGCTTATCAACCAGCACGAGTCAACACCAGGCATTCCGCTGCCCACTGAACGTGAGCTGTCGGACACGCTCGGCGTAGGGCGACGTGAAGTGCGTCGCGCGCTGGACGTGCTGGAAGAGGAAGGGCGTATCTGGCGCAAGCAGGGCAAGGGCACCTTCATTGGTCCGGCTGCCCCTGTTGAGCCGTTGGCGCTTCAGGGATTGGTTCAGCAAACCAACCTGCTTGAAGTCATGGAAGCTCGACTACAGCTCGAACCCGGCTTAGCCCGACTTGCGGCACTGCGTGCCACCAGGGAAAACCTCGCGCTCATGCAGCGCATGCTGGAACGCATTGATAAGGTCAGTCCGGATGACCGCGATCTCAACGAACTGTGGGATAGCGCCTTTCACCGCGCCATTGCGGAAGCAGCAGGCAACCGCCTGATGCTAGGGCTTTTCGATGCGATAGATGCCGTCCGCCGGGAGCCCGGCTGGCAGCATTTGCGCGAGCTTGCCCGCACCCCTGAACGTGTCGATAGCTACAACGACCACCATCACAACATCATGTCAGCGATTATTCATCGCCAGCCTAATGAAGCAGCCGCCGCCATGCGCGAACACCTGCTCAGCCTGCAAACCGCCCTGATTCAGGCTATCCACCTTGAGGACGATTCCACGCTATGACGACGATACCCTTTAAGGACTCCACGCCCGTACTGCGGCTGCAAAACCTCAACGTTAAATTCGCGGGCTCGCCGGTAAGCGTGCTCGAAGACATCTCCCTGACGGTCAGGGCGGGAGAGACGCTGGCGCTGGTGGGCGAGTCCGGCTGCGGTAAAAGCATCACTTCCCTGGCGCTGATGGGGTTATTGCCTGCCAGCGCCCGGATCGTCAGCGGGGAGATGCATTTCCGCCGCCACGATCTGCGCAAGCTCTCGCCGCGCGAGTATGCCGATCTGCGCGGCAGCGAGCTGGCGATGATATTCCAGGAGCCCATGACCTCGCTCAACCCGGCCTTCACGCTTGGCGATCAGCTCAGTGAAGCGGTGATGCGCCATCAAACGATCTCCCGGGCTGAGGCGATGACGGTTGCGCTACAGATCCTGGAGAAGGTGCAGATCCCGGCCGCAGAGATGCGCCTCAAGGCTTACCCGCATCAGCTTTCCGGCGGTATGCGCCAGCGCGTGATGATTGCGATGGCCCTGATAAACCATCCCAAATTACTGATTGCTGACGAACCCACTACCGCCCTGGACGTGACCATTCAGGCGCAAATTCTCGCCCTGCTCAATACCCTAAAAGAAGAAACGGGCACGGCGGTGCTGATGATCACTCACGATTTAGGCGTGGTGGCCGAAGTCGCGCAGCAGGTGGCGGTAATGTACGCCGGACAGGTGGTGGAACAGGGGAGCGTCGAGGCGATATTTGCCGACCCGCAGCACCCGTACACAATTGGCTTGATGGGCTCGATCCCCTCCCTTGGCGCACGCAAGGGCCAGCTTTCCACCATTCCCGGATCGGTCCCGCTGCCGGAATCCATGCCTCAAGGCTGCCGCTTTGCCACCCGATGTCCCTTCGCGCAGACGCGCTGTCATGCTGATAAACCACCGCTCACTACGCTCGGCGCGGGCCATCAGGTTGCCTGCTTCCGCGTGCCGCTGGAACAACACATTGCCCTGGGAGAAATTGCATGACCACGCCCATTCTTGAAGCCCGCGATCTGAGCAAGCTTTTCCCCGGCCCGAAAAAACTGTTTACGCCGGCCCGTTTTGTTACGGCTGTCGACCGCGTTTCGCTGTCGGTGATGCCTGGCGAAACGCTGGCCATTGTCGGCGAATCCGGTTCCGGAAAATCCACCCTCGGTCGTCTGCTGCTGCGCCTGCTGAGTGCCAGCGAAGGGCGCGTATTTTATCAGGGTGAGGAGATCACCCATGCCTCAGGCGCTCGTCTGAACCAGCTTCGGCGTGAGCTACAGATCATCTTTCAGGATCCCTTCGCCTCGCTGAACCCGCGCATGACGGTAGAGCAGATTGTTGGTGAGCCGCTGTGGCTGCACCAGAACATGAAAAAAGCGGATCGCCAGTACCGCGTTGCCGAGCTGCTCAGGACGGTCGGCTTGCCCGCGGCCTGGGCCGGGCGTTATCCGCACGAATTTTCCGGCGGGCAGCGCCAGCGTATCGGCATTGCGCGCGCGCTGGCGTCGGGCCCAACGCTGCTGCTGGGCGATGAACCGGTCTCTGCGCTGGACGTTTCCGTTCAGGCACAGGTGGTGAATTTACTGGAAAGCCTGAAGCACCAGCTGGGTCTAACGATGGTGATCGTCGCCCACGGGCTGGCGGTTATCCGTCATATGAGCGACCGCGTGGCGGTGATGTATCTTGGGCAAATCGTCGAGCTGGCCACCGTCGACGACATCTTCGACGCGCCGCTGCATCCTTATACTCAGGCGTTAATCGCCTCAGCACCGCAAATGCAGCCAGGCGTAGCGCGGGATGCGCCGCTGTTGCAGGGGGATTTACCGAACCCGGCTAATCCGCCCTTTGGCTGCCGTTTCCACACCCGTTGCCCCTACGTTACCGACGAATGCCGCCAGGTCGAGCCGATTAATCAGGTCATCGACGGCGGGCGTCAGGTCGCCTGCCACCGCTGGCAGGAGATTAACCGCGATCGCAGCGTTATCCAGATCGCACCGCCATCCGCCGCATTTTTGCGCCGCCGCGCGCTGTTTGAACACGCGGCCACTCACTCCTCCCTTCCTTCAAGGAACTCATGATAATGACAATGCGTAATTCTCTTTTGACCGTACTGGGAAGTGTTATGTTGCTTGGCGCGGCGCTGCCCGCCCATTCTGAAAGCGTGCTGCGAATCGGCCTGGGCGCAGACCCGGACATGCTGGACCCGCATCTGGCGCGTACCTATTATGGCCGCTTCGTGTTTGCCTCCCTGTGTGACCGGCTGGTGGACGTGGACGAACACCTCAAGGTGGTGCCGGGACTGGCAAAATCCTGGGCGTGGAGCAATGACGGTAAAACGCTGATCCTGGATCTCCGTGATGGCGTGACCTTCCACGACGGTGAAAAATTTGATGCCGCCGCCGCGAAATACAACCTCGACCGTGCCCTGACGTTAAAAGGTTCTCTGCGTAAAAGTGAACTCTCTTCCGTTGAGTCAGTGGAGGTCACCGGCCCGATGCAGATAGCCCTGCACCTGAAAACGCCGGATGCCGCACTTCTGATGCAGCTCACCGATCGCGCAGGCGCAATGATGGCGCCGGAAGCCGCTAAAAAAGCCGATTTTGCCGCGCATCCGGTCTGTTCCGGCCCGTATAAATTCGACAGCCGCGTGTCGCAGGATCGCATTGTGCTGACCCGCTTCGACAACTACTGGAACAAAGACGCCTACCACTTCGATAAAATAATCTATCTGCCGATCCCGGATGCTTCCGTGCGCCTGGCGAACCTGCGCGCGGGCGATCTCGACCTGACCGAAGGCATTGCCGCCAGCGACGTCAAAACCGTCGAGGCCGACAGCAAACTGGCGCTGGCGAAGGTAACGGGCCTCGGATACCAGGGCATCACCTTCAACATTAACAATGGCAAAGTCCCGGCGAACGATCCCTTCAAAGATGCCCGCGTGCGTGAAGCATTTTCTCAGGCCATCGATCGCGATGCTTTAAACCAGGTGGTGTTCGAGGGACTTTACACTCCGGCGAACCAGGCGTTTTCGCCGGTAAGCCCGTACCACGTCAATCTTCCGGTTCCCCCACGTGACGTCGACAAAGCCAAAGCGCTGCTGAAAGCCGCAGGTGTCACCGCGCCGCTGACCGTCAATCTGCTGGTGCCGAACAACCCAACCTCGCAGCAGGTGGGCCAGGTATTGCAGGCGATGGTGGCAGAGGCGGGCTTTAACCTGAACCTGCAAATGACCGAGTTCGCCACGCTGCTGGATCGCCAGCAGAGCGGTGACTACCAGTTGAGCTTCTCCGGCTGGTCGGGTCGCCCGGATCCAGATGGCAGCATCTACGGCTTTATCAACAGCAAAGGCACCCTTAACGATGGCCGCTACAGCAATGCTCAGGTGGATGAATGGCTAACGCAGGCGCGTCAGAGCACCGATCAGGCCGCCCGCCAGCCGCTGTACGACAAGGTGGTGAAGCAACTGCAAACCGACATGCCGATTGCCTACCTCTACTTCGAACCGCGCATTTTTGGCCTGAACAAGCGCGTACAGGGCTTCAAAGCGTACCCGGACGGCATTGTGCGTCTGGCTGGCTTAACGCTGGCGAAATAAACCTCCTGAGGAGAACCCATGCTGGAACTGATTTGCAAACGTCTGCTGCTGGCTATTCCCACTCTGCTGCTGGTGAGCATGATGGTGTTCGGCCTGCAAAAGCTGCTGCCCGGCGACCCGCTGATCGCCATGGCCGGGGAGGAGCGCGATCCGGCGGTGATCGCCCAGCTGCGTGCTGAGCTGAATCTGGACGCGCCGATCCCCGTGCAGTATTTCAACTGGCTGACGCGCGCGCTGCAAGGCGATCTGGGTGTCTCCTTACGCACTCATGAGCCGGTCACGCAGCTGATTGCCAGCAAGCTGCCGGTCACGCTGGAGCTGTCGCTGCTGGCGATGATTATCGCGCTGGTGTTTGGTATCAGCATGGGGATCCTCGCGGCGGTGAATAAAAACAGCTGGGTCGATCACGGGGCGAATTTTGTGGCGATCTCGGGGATCTCAATACCGCACTTCTGGCTGGGGATCCTGCTGATTCTGGTCTTTTCAGTAAACCTGCAATGGCTGCCTGCGTCCGGTTATGTGCCGTTCAGTGAAGATCCGATCCAGAACCTGCGGACATTGCTGCTGCCCGCGTCCGTGCTCGGGACCGGCCTGGCGGCAACGCTGATGCGCCATACCCGTGCGTCGATGATTGCGGTGCTGAAAGCGGATTACATCCGCACCGCGCGCGCTAAGGGGCTGCTGCCGAAAGCGGTGGTCCTGAAGCACGCCTTTCGCAACGCGCTGGTGCCGGTGATCACCCTCACCACGCTGCTGTTTGGCGAGCTGCTGGGCGGGGCGGTGCTGACCGAGCAGGTCTTCACCATTCCAGGCTTCGGCAAAATGATCGTCGACTCGGTGTTCAACCGCGATTACGCGGTGGTGCAGGGCGTAGTGCTGATCGTGGCGATCGGTTTCCTGATGCTCAACCTGCTGGCTGACGTGCTCTACGTCCTTATCAACCCGAAAATGCGAGGTTAATCATGGCGGAACTGACGACGCGAACCGTGGCACCCGCGCTGCCGCGCGCGCAAAACCGCGTGCTGAAAAAATTCCTCGCCAATAAAAGTGCGGTGATTGGCGCGATTGTGGTGGGCTTTTTTGTGCTGGTGGCGCTGCTGGCACCGTGGATCGCGCCGTTTGACCCGGTAAAGGCTAACTTCCTCGCGGTGCGCAAAGCGCCCTCGGCGATGTACTGGTTCGGCACCGACGAGCTGGGGCGCGATATCATGTCCCGCATTATCTGGGGGGCGAGAACCTCGCTGATGGCGGGCTGTATGTCGGTGGCGATCGCGGTGGTCATCGGCGTGCCGCTGGGGCTGGTGGCGGGGTATTTCCAGAAGATGTGGGACGGGGTGATCTCCCGCTTTATCGAGGCACTGCTGGCCTGTCCATTCCTGATCATGGCGATCGCGCTGGGGGCGTTTTTAGGCCCAAGCCTGACGAATGCCATGATTGCCATTGGGCTCTCGGCGATGCCGATCTTCGCCCGCCTGACGCGCGGCCAGGTGATCGCCATTCGCAACGAAGAGTATATCGACGGCGCGCGGGCGATTGGCCTGCCGGACCGCTGGATCATTATCAAATACGTTCTGCCTAACGTGATGTCACCGATTCTGGTACAGGCCACGCTGGCCATTGCCTCGGCGATTATCGCCGAAGCCAGCCTCTCATTTTTAGGGTTAGGGCAACAGCCGCCGAACCCATCCTGGGGCTCCATGCTCAACACCGCCAAAGGATTTCTGGAGCAGGCGCCGTGGATGTCCGTTTTCCCCGGCGTGGCGATTTTCCTTGCCGTTCAGGGCTTTAATTTACTCGGCGACGGGCTGCGCGATGCGCTCGATCCGCGCCACGACTAAGGAGTCATGATGACCAAAGCGCTCGATTTTACAACCGGTTACGATTCACGACGCCCGCCGATGATGGGCCACAACGCCGTTGCCACCTCGCAGCCGCTGGCGGCACAGGCGGGAATGAAGATGCTACAGCTGGGCGGAAACGCCGTTGATGCGGCGGTTGCCACCGCCATGGCGCTGACCGTTGTCGAGCCGACCGGCAACGGCATCGGCAGCGATGCTTTTGCCATTGTCTGGGACGGTGAAAAACTTCACGGTCTGAATGCGTCCGGTCGTTCGCCGGCCAGCTGGCATGCGGATCTGTTTGTCGGAAAAACCGCCGTACCGGAAATCGGCTGGGACGCGGTAACCGTACCGGGGGCGGTGTCGGGCTGGGTAGCGCTGGCTGAACGTTTTGGCACATTGCCGCTCACCACCCTGGCGCAGCCGGCCATTGAGTATGCGCGTAACGGTTTTCCCGTCTCTCCGCTCATCGGGCACCTGTGGCAGCGCGGTTACAACAAGCTGAAAGATCAGCCGGGCTTTAGCGCCTGCTTCGCGCCGGAAGGCCGCGCGCCGCGCGTGGGCGAGATCTTCCGTAACCCCGCGCAGGCGAACACGCTGGAGCTGATCGCCAAAACCAACGGCGACGCGTTTTACCGTGGCGAACTGGCGCAGAAAATTGCCGCCTTTGCCAAAGCACACGGTGCACACCTGACGGCTGAAGATCTGGCAAACCATCGCGTGGACTGGGTAGAACTGCTGTCGCGCGACTTCGCGGGCGGGTCGGTGCAGGAGTTGCCGCCAAACGGTCAGGGGATCGCCACCCTGATTGCGCTCGGCATTCTGGAGCAGTGCGGCATCGAGAAACATCACCCGGACTCCGTGCAGGGGCTGCACCTCTCCATTGAGGCAATGAAGCTGGCGCTGGCGGATCTCGATCGCTACGTTGCGGATGAAGAGCATATGGAGTTCGCGGCCAAAGTGCTGCTGAGCGACCATTATCTGAAGTCGCGCGCCGCGCTTATCGACCACGATAAAGCCTCTGATTTTGTGTACGGATCGCCGACGCAGAGCGGCACGGTCTACATCAGCACCGCGGACGCCAGCGGGATGATGGTTTCGTTTATTCAGTCCAACTTTATGGGCTTCGGTTCAGGCATTGTGGTGCCGGATACCGGAATCAGCCTGCAAAACCGCGGCTGCGGCTTTGTGCTCGATCCCAAACACCCGAACGCGCTGGCGGGCAGCAAGCGTCCTTTCCACACCATCATCCCGGGTTTTGCGATGGACGGTAACGGCAAGCCGCTGATGTCCTTCGGCGTGATGGGTGGCCCGATGCAGGCGCAGGGGCACATGCAAATGGCGTTGCGCATTATGCTGCACGGGCAAAACCCGCAGGCGGCGATTGATGCCCCGCGCTGGCGCGTGGTGCAGGGCAGGGAAGTGATTGTTGAATCGACCTTCGATCGCAATACCATCGCGGCGCTGCGCGAGCGCGGACACCAGATCGTGGTGGAAGATCCGCTCCAGGATTACAATTTTGGCGGCGCGCAGGTGATTTACCGTATGCCGGAAGGGCACTACGTGGCTGCGACGGAGAGCCGCAAAGACGGGCAGGCGTTGGTGAGCTGATTTGTAGGCCGGGTAAGGCGCAGCCGCCACCCGGCTTTTATTCAGCCAATGCTAAACGGATCCGCATCCTGCCACGCCGGAAACTTCTCCCGATACTCCCTTAACGCCGTTAACGAAATCTCAGCATCAATTCGTGTCGCCTGATGCGGCTCGGCGGTGGCAATAATCTCGCCCTGTGGACTGATCACCCGGCTGTCACCGCGATAGTGATGCCCGTTGCCGTCCGTTCCTACGCGGTTACAGCCAACGACGTACGCCTGGTTTTCAATCGCGCGCGCGGTCAGTAGAGCCTGCCAGTGCAGGGAGCGTGGGGCGGGCCAGTTGGCGACATACAGCGCCAGATCGTAATCGTTGCGGTTGCGTGACCACACCGGGAAGCGCAGGTCATAGCAGACCAGCGGCAGAATACGCCAGCCGCGCCATTCAAATACCACGCGTTCGTTGCCGGCTTCATAATGCTGATGTTCATCCGCCATACGGAACAGATGGCGCTTATCGTAGAAGTGGACTGTTCCTTCCGGCTCGACGAGCAGGAAGCGGTTAACCGCTCCGCGCCCGGTCTGGAGCGCGACGCTTCCGGCAATCAGCGCGTTGGTATCCTGCGCCCTGGCCTGCATCCAGGACACCACCTCGTCCTGCGGCATAGACTGTGTTGCCGCCTCCATCGCGAAACCTGTGGTGAACATCTCCGGCAGAACAATCACGTCGCGTCCGGTTATCTCTTCCAGCTGGCGATCAAAATGGCGAAGGTTGGCGGGGCCGTCCATCCACACTAAAGGTTGCTGCAAAACAGAAATCTTTAAACCAGGCACGATACAGGCTCCTAAAAAAATACCTTTTGACACTGTAGCACGTCATTACGAGAAAATGTGGCAATAAAAAACCCCGCGCGGGGCGGGGTTTGTGGGAGCGGGATGCCTTATGCCGCTTCAGGTTTGCGGTGCTTCTCCGGCAGCTTTACCGGCTGCGTCGCCAGCTCTTCTGGTTCGAAATCATCCACATTAATACTGCGCAGACGGCTCTCTTCGGCTTTCACCAGAAGCGCGGCTTCGCTGTTGTCGATGATGCCACCCGCCAGCGCCTGTTTTGCCAGCTCGTCCAGTCGTGTAAACGGCAGGTTTTTGCCCAGCTGTTTACAGATTTTCTGATGAATCGGGTCGGCGGCCATGACGTCCAGCAGCGCCTCTTCCAGCAAACCTACCGGGTTATGCGGGGTAGGCGCCAGGTATTGACCGCGGCCGATACGGGAACGGGTTGCGCTCGGTACCTGGAGGATCTTCGCCACTTTGTGATCCAGCTTGTCGGACGGCGCCAGATAATGACGTCCGGTCGGGAAGATCGCCACGCGCAGGGCGCCGGCCACAAAGCGGTTCGGGAAGTTTGCCAGCAGATCGTCAATTGCCTGTTCGGCCTGATACAGCGCATCCTGTACGCCCCAGTGCACCAGCGGCAGATCCGCTTCCTGACGGCCTTCATCGTCGTAGCGTTTCAGCACCGCAGAGGCCAGGAAAATCTGGCTCAGCACATCACCCAGACGGGCGGAGATGCGCTCGCGACGCTTCAGGCTTCCGCCCAGAACGGCCATGGAGACGTCAGACAGCAGCGCCAGGTTAGCGCTCAGACGGTTCAGGTGCTGGTAGTAACGTTTGGTTGCATCGCGGGTCGGCGTCGCGCTGGTCAGCCCGCGCGTCAGGCCGAGCCAGAAGCTGCGAACTTCATTGCTGCCGACGTGACCGATATGTTTGAACAGCAGCTTGTCGAAGGCATCCACGTCGTTATTCTGCGCGGCGGCCATCTCTTCCAGCACGTAAGGATGGCAGCGGATCGCCCCCTGGCCGAAGATCATCATGCTGCGGGTCAGGATGTTTGCCCCTTCCACGGTGATGGCAATCGGTGCGCCCTGGTAGCCGCGCGCCAGGAAGTTGCCTTCGCCCAGCATAATGCCTTTACCACCAGCAATATCCATTGCATCAATAATTGACTGCTGGGCGCGGTGGGTACAGTGGTACTTCACAATCGCCGACAGCACGGCAGGTTTTTCGCCCAGCATAATGCCGTAAGTAATCAGCGAGGCAGCGGCGTCCATGACGTAAGCGTTGCCCGCGATACGCGCCAGCGGCTCTTCGATGCCTTCCATCTTGCCGATAGAAATTTTGAACTGGCGGCGGATATGAGCGTACGCGCCAATCCCCATCGCCACGGACTTCAGACCGCCGGTCGAGTTCGACGGCAGGGTAATGCCGCGGCCCACAGACAGACATTCCACCAGCATACGCCAGCCCTGGCCGGCCATTTTCGGACCACCAATGATGTAATCAATCGGGACAAAGATATCCTGACCGCGGGTTGGGCCGTTCTGGAACGGCACGTTCAGCGGGAAGTGACGACGACCAATTTCCACGCCCGGCGTTGAGGTTGGGATCAGCGCACAGGTAATGCCCAGGTCTTCTTCGCCGCCCAGCAGTTTTTCCGGGTCGGAGAGCTTAAAGGCCAGGCCCAGCACGGTGGCGATAGGCGCCAGGGTGATATAGCGTTTGTTCCAGGTCAGGCGCATGCCCAGCACCTGCTGGCCCTGCCATTCGCCCATGCAGACCACGCCGGTATCCGGGATTGCGCCAGCATCAGAACCGGCTTCCGGGCTGGTCAGCGCGAAGCACGGGATTTCCTGACCGCGCGCCAGACGCGGCAGGTAGTGATCTTTCTGCTCTTCCGTACCGTAATGCTGCAACAGCTCACCCGGGCCTAAGGAGTTTGGTACGCCAACGGTGATAGCCAGGATCCCGGAAACGCCCGCCAGCTTTTGCAGGACGCGAGCCTGAGCGTAAGCGGAGAATTCCAGGCCGCCGTACTCTTTTTTGATGATCATCGCGAAGAAGCGATGCTCTTTCAGGTACGCCCACAGCTCCGGCGGCAGGTCGGCCATTTCATGGGTGATCGCAAAGTCATTGGCCATGCGGCACGCTTCTTCCACCGGGCCATCAATAAAGGCCTGTTCTTCGGCGGTCAGACGCGGCTGCGGATAGTTGTGCAGCTTTTTCCAGTCCGGGTTGCCCTGGAACAGATCGCCTTCCCACCAGGTGGTGCCGGCATCAATCGCTTCTTTCTCCGTACGCGACATCGGCGGCATCACTTTACGGAAGCCCTTAAACACCGGCGCGGAGATCATCGACTTACGCATCGGCGTCAGGTTGAACGGCAGCAAAATAATTGCCAGCGGGACGAGGACCCAGATATTCCACAGGCCAGCGACGCCAAGTGCAGCCGTCCAGGCCAGAAGAATCAGGCTGCTCAGGAATAAACTGACGCGGTGATAGAACAACACGCCGAGCAGAACAACGGTTGCGAGAATGCTCAAAATCATCATAAAGAAAAGCTCCCTTGCTTGTAGGAGGTCTGACCACTTGTGATGATATGGTTGTAGTTGATGTCATTTCCTTTAGCAATGTGTTTACAAAATAATTACAACCTGGTTCACATTGTTCGCGTTTTAGCCGGCACAAAAAATCAAAACGCCGGACGATTCGCATGGCTTTAGCTTCTCGCTTTTAGCGCTATCCGGTACACTCCACTGTGTTATTTCATCAATACTGAAGGATTATCCTCATGTACCAGGATCTTATTCGTAACGAACTGAACGAAGCGGCGGAAACGCTGGCGAACTTTCTGAAAGATGATGCCAATATTCACGCTATTCAGCGCGCGGCGGTCCTGCTGGCCGACAGCTTCAAAGCCGGTGGCAAAGTGCTTTCGTGCGGTAACGGCGGCTCCCACTGCGACGCCATGCACTTCGCAGAAGAGCTGACCGGACGCTATCGCGAAAACCGTCCGGGTTACCCGGCGATTGCGATTTCCGACGTCAGCCACATCTCCTGCGTAGGCAATGACTTCGGTTACGACCACATCTTCTCCCGCTACGTTGAAGCGGTAGGCCGCGAAGGCGACGTGCTGCTGGGGATCTCCACGTCCGGTAACTCCGCTAACGTGATCAAAGCGATTGACGCGGCGCGTGAGAAGGGCATGAAGGTGATCACCCTGACCGGGAAAGATGGCGGTAAGATGGACGGTACGGCGGACGTTGAAATCCGTGTTCCACACTTCGGTTATGCCGACCGCATTCAGGAAATTCACATCAAAGTGATCCATATCCTGATTCAGTTAATCGAAAAAGAGATGGTTAAGTAAGGCTTCGCTGGGGGGCGCCGGTGCCCCCCGCTGTTGTGGAGGTAATCTATGTGCGAACTGCTCGGGATGAGCGCCAATGTGCCAACCGATATCTGCTTTAGCTTCACCGGGCTGGTTCAGCGCGGTGGAGGAACCGGGCCGCATAAAGACGGCTGGGGCATTACCTTCTACGAAGGCAAAGGCTGTCGCACGTTTAAAGATCCGCAGCCCAGCTTTAACTCACCCATTGCCAAACTGGTGCAGGACTACCCCATTAAATCCTGTTCGGTGATCGCCCACATTCGTCAGGCTAACCGCGGTGAAGTGGCGCTGGAAAATACCCATCCGTTTACCCGTGAACTGTGGGGCCGGAACTGGACCTACGCGCACAACGGCCAGCTTACGGGCTATAAATCGCTGGAAACCGGGAATTTTCGACCGGTTGGCGAAACCGACAGTGAAAAAGCGTTTTGCTGGCTGCTGCACAAGCTGACCGAGCGCTACCCGCGCACGCCCGGCAACATGGCCGCCGTTTTTAAATACATTGCGTCGCTGGCGTCGGAATTACGCGAGAAGGGCGTTTTCAATATGCTGCTGTCAGACGGGCGTTACGTGATGGCGTTTTGCTCCACGAATCTTTTCTGGATCACGCGCCGCGCGCCGTTTGGCGTCGCCACGTTGCTCGATCAGGATGTGGAAATTGATTTTCAGAAGGAGACCACACCGAACGATGTGGTCACCGTCATTGCAACGCAGCCGCTGACGGGCAACGAAACCTGGCAAAAGATCATGCCAGGCGAGTGGGTGCTATTTTGCCTCGGGGACCGCGTAATTTGACGCAAGCTGCGGCTGAACCACTTCGTGGCTGAGCGGTTTACTCACCACGTAACGGCCATTGACGATGGATACCACCGGCGGCTTATGGGTCTGCTCGAAGTAGTCATAGCCCGGTTTTAGCTGTTTCCAGAAATCCGTGTATACAGAGTACTTATGGCGCGCCATGTTGGCATCCGTCATACGGAACGGATAAATGCTGATCTGAACATTCGGCTGACCAAAGACCAGAGCGCCGGTAACAAACTGGAAAATCTCATCAATGCCGGAATCCGTCATCGCATAACAGCCGACAGACACGCAGGCGCCGTGGATCATCAGGTATTTGCCCTCGTAACCGTGAGCGCGGTCGAAGGCATTAGGGAAACCGATGTTAATCGCTTTATAGAAGCGGCTGTCCGGTTTTAGCTGGTTACGCTGAACGTTATAAAACCCTTCCGGACTTTTAAAGTCGCCCTGACGCTGTTTTGGCCCCAGTCCGCCAGAATAGTTACAAATTTTGTAGCTATCGAGCAGCTGATACGTCTCGCCCATTTTGACAAACAGATCGAGTGTGCGCTCTTCCTTGAAGATTTGAATATAAACCGGGGACCCCATCAACTGCTGTTTATATTCTTTGCTGACCGGCGTCGTTGAACTGTTACTGCTGAGCAGCCCGGCAAACGACATGCACGGTATCAGAAGCATCGCAATGAACAATGCGATTTTACGCATACTACTGGTTCCTTGATAAAACAATGACCAACTTGCCAGAACGGCAAAAGACACCCGAAATCAGACTAATCTGGACAGGAGCGCTCACATTAGCACCGATGGAGATTTTCGCAAGAGCCAACCTTTGCGTTTACAAATTAGTTTTACTTTATAACCCATTCAAATTGCCGTGACTCCAGGAACTTTGCGCAATAGCTCGCATTTCGGCGCGCCAGACGGCGGATTTGCTGCCCTTGCAGGGGCGGGAAATGGTACACTCCGGCCACTCTGGATTGTTGTTCATGGATACCTGCTAACCACATGTTTAGAATCAGAAAAGGACTCGATCTGCCAATCTCTGGCGTGCCTGAACAGCACGTAACAACCGGCGCCAGTATTCACCATGTCGCTCTTGTGGGTGATGATTACGTGGGCATGCGTCCTGCGATGCTGGTACAGGAAGGCGATCGCGTGATAAAAGGCCAGGCGCTTTTCGAGGATAAAAAAAATCCTGGCGTTATGTTTACAGCCCCTGCCAGCGGCACCGTCGTGGCCATCCATCGTGGTGAGCGTCGCGTCCTGCAATCGGTCGTTATTCAAATTGAAGGTGACGAAAAACGCGAGTTTGCGCGTTTTGACGCTGCCGATCTCGCTACCCTCAGCCACGACGCGGTGCAGACGCAACTGCTGGAGTCCGGTCTGTGGACGGCGCTTCGCACGCGTCCCTATAGCAAAACGCCCGTGCCAGGCACCGTACCCGCCGCTATCTTCGTCACGGCCATCGACACCAACCCGCTCAGCGCGGATCCGCAGCCTATTATCCTGGCCGAACGAAAAGCTTTCGATGCCGGTCTCACCGTGTTAACACGCCTGACGCCGGGCAAAGTGCATGTCTGCCAGGCCAGCGGCGGCAAGCTGGGCGGGCATCCGCAGGGGCAGGTCGCTTTTAATGAATTTGCCGGCCCGCATCCGGCCGGGCTGGTGGGAACGCATATTCACTTTCTGGAGCCGGTGAGCCTGACGAAACAGGTCTGGCATCTCAATTACCAGGACGTTATTGCTATCGGTAAGCTGTTCACCACGGGTGAGCTGTGCGCGGAACGCATTATTGCCATCGGTGGCCCTCAGGCAACCCGTCCGCGTCTGGTTCGCACGCTGCTTGGAGCAGATCTAACTGCGCTGCTGGCTGGCGAAACGAAAGAGGGCGAAAACCGCATTATTTCCGGTTCGGTGCTGAGCGGCAGGCACGCGACAGGCCCGAAGGCCTGGCTGGGGCGTTTCCATCTTCAGGTGAGCGTAGTGCTTGAAGGGCGCGAGAAAGAACTGTTCGGCTGGGTGCTGCCTGGCGCGGAAAAATTCTCCGTGACTCGCACCACGCTGGGCCACTTCCTGCGTCATAAGCTGTTTAACTTCTCCACCAGCACGAACGGCGGCGAGCGCGCCATGGTCCCGATTGGCAACTACGAACGCGTTATGCCGCTGGATATTCTGCCTACCGTGCTGCTGCGCGATCTCCTGGCCGGCGATACCGACGGTGCCCAGGCGCTGGGCTGCCTGGAGCTGGACGAAGAAGATCTGGCGCTGTGTACCTATGTGTGTCCAGGTAAATACGAATACGGACCCGTATTGCGCGAGGTGTTAACCCGCATTGAGCAGGAAGGATAACCATGGGCTTAAAACACCTCTTCGAAAAAATTGAGCCGCATTTTACCGAGGGTAAGCTGAAGAAGTACTACCCGCTGTATGAAGCGACAACGACCATTTTCTACACCCCTGGGCTGGTGACGAAAGGCGCGGCGCACGTTCGCGACGCCATCGACCTCAAGCGAATGATGATTCTGGTCTGGTTTGCGGTCTTCCCGGCGATGTTCTGGGGGATGTATAACGTTGGATTGCAGACGATCCCGGCGCTGCACCATATGTACGATGCAGAGCAGCTGGCGCAGGTGATTCAGTCTGACTGGCACTACCGTCTGGCGCAGTCTCTTGGCGTAAGCTTTGCGGCAGATGCCGGCTGGGTCAGCATGATGACCCTGGGCGCCGTCTTCTTCCTGCCGATCTATATGACCGTCTTTATCGTGGGCGGTTTCTGGGAAGTGCTGTTCGCCATAATCCGCAAGCATGAGATCAACGAAGGTTTCTTTGTTACCTCTATTCTGTTTGCGCTGATTGTTCCGCCCACGCTACCGCTCTGGCAGGCGGCGATGGGGATCAGCTTTGGCGTGGTCATTGCTAAAGAGATCTTCGGCGGGACCGGACGTAACTTCCTCAACCCGGCGCTGGCGGGGCGCGCGTTCCTGTTCTTTGCCTACCCGGCGCAAATCTCTGGCGACCTGGTGTGGACGGCTGCGGACGGATTCTCGGGCGCTACGCCACTTTCACAGTGGGCGGCAGGCGGCGGCGAAACGCTGGTCAATAATGCCACCGGCCAGCCTGTCACCTGGTTTGATGCGTTTATCGGCAATATTCCAGGTTCTATCGGTGAAGTGTCTACCCTGATGATCGTGATCGGCGGGGCCATCATCCTCTTTGGCCGCGTGGCCTCCTGGCGCATTGTCGCAGGCGTCATGCTCGGGATGGTACTCACCGCCACGCTGTTCAATTTCATTGGTTCAGACACTAACCCGATGTTCTCCATGCCGTGGTACTGGCACCTCGTGCTGGGAGGCTTTGCGTTTGGCATGATGTTCATGGCCACCGATCCCGTCTCGGCTTCGTTTACCGACAGGGGGAAATGGTGTTACGGCGCGCTCATTGGGGTGATGTGCGTACTGATTCGCGTGGTCAACCCGGCCTATCCGGAAGGGATGATGTTGGCCATTCTGTTTGCCAATCTGTTTGCGCCGCTGTTCGACTACCTGGTCGTGCGCGCCAACATTAAGCGGAGGAAGGCGCGTGGCTGAAATCAAAAATAACGACAGCATCAGCAAAACGCTGCTGGTGGTGCTGGTACTGTGCCTGGTCTGCTCCATAGTCGTGGCGGGCTCTGCCGTAGGGTTAAAACCGCTACAGCAGGAGCAACGCGCGCTGGATAAACAGCGCAACATCCTGGCCGTAGCCGGGCTGATGCAGGAAGGCATGACGAAGGACGACGTCGCGGCCGTGTTTGCAGAACGCATTACCGCCCGGCTGGTAGATTTAAAAACCGGCGAACTGATGGATAAAGACCCGGCGAAATATAACCAGGCGCTGGCGTTAAAGGATCCGCAGATGAGCACCGTGCTTGACGCCTCGCAGGATCCGGCTGGCATCAAGCGCCGCAGCAATGTCGCGGAGATTTACCTCGTCCGTGACGAGCAAAAGCGCATACAGGAAATCGTGTTGCCCATCTATGGCAACGGCTTGTGGTCAATGATGTACGCCTTTGTGGCGCTGGATACCGATGGCCGCACGGTCAAAGGCATTACTTATTACGATCAGGGCGAAACGCCGGGGCTGGGGGGCGAGGTTGAAAACCCTAACTGGCGCGCACAGTTTGTCGGTAAAAAAGTGCTCGACGACAACGGCCAGCCTGCGCTCAAGGTGGTGAAAGGGGGCGCACGTCCCGGCGATGAGTTCGCCGTTGACGGTCTTTCCGGCGCCACGCTCACCTCTAACGGGGTGCAGCACAGCTTTGATTTCTGGATGGGTGAACTGGGCTTTGGTCCCTTCCTGAAGAACGTACGTGAAGGAGCGCTGAACAATGGCTGATACGGGTGAACTGAAAGAAGTTAAAAAGGTGCTGATTGGCCCACTGTTAGCCAATAACCCGATAACGCTTCAGGTGCTGGGCGTGTGCTCGGCTCTGGCGGTGACCACCAAGCTGGAAACGGCGGTGGTGATGACGCTGGCGGTAACGCTGGTGACGGCGTTCTCCAGCATGTTTATCTCAATGATTCGCCACCATATTCCCAATAGCGTGAGGATCATCGTCCAGATGGCGATCATTGCCTCGCTGGTGATTGTGGTCGATCAGCTCCTGCGCGCCTTTGCTTATGAAACCTCGAAGCAGCTTTCGGTGTTTGTCGGCCTGATTATCACCAACTGCATCGTGATGGGGCGTGCTGAAGCCTATGCGATGAAAATGCCGCCGCTGGCAAGCTTTATGGACGGTATCGGCAACGGGCTGGGTTACGGCGTGATCCTGCTGACGGTCGGTTTCCTGCGCGAGCTTATTGGCAGCGGCAAGCTGTTCGGTATTCCGGTGCTGGATACGGTACAGAACGGCGGCTGGTATCTGCCGAACGGCCTGTTCCTGCTGGCCCCAAGCGCATTTTTCATTATCGGTTTGCTGATCTGGCTGATTCGTACGTTGAAGCCTGAACAGCAGGAAAAGGAGTAACCGACAATGGCTCATTACCTGAGTTTATTTGTGCGCGCGGTGTTTGTTGAAAACATGGCGCTCGCGTTCTTCCTGGGCATGTGTACGTTCCTTGCCGTTTCTAAAAAGGTCTCGACGGCATTTGGTCTGGGCGTGGCGGTCACCGTTGTGCTGGGGCTTTCCGTTCCGATTAACAACCTGGTGTTCAACTTCGTGCTGCGCGATGGCGCGCTGGTGGAGGGCGTTGATCTCAGCTTCCTGAACTTCATCACCTTTATCGGAGTGATTGCGGCGCTGGTGCAAATCCTCGAGATGATCCTCGATAAGTATTTCCCGTCGCTGTACAACGCGCTGGGGATCTTCCTGCCGCTGATCGCCGTGAACTGCGCCATTTTTGGCGGTGTTTCATTTATGGTTCAGCGCGATTACAACTTCAGTGAATCGGTTGTGTATGGCTTCGGCTCCGGTATCGGCTGGATGCTGGCGATTGTCACCATGGCGGGGATCCGTGAAAAAATGAAATATGCCAACGTCCCTGCGGGGCTTCGTGGCTTAGGGATCACCTTTATCACCACCGGCCTGATGGCGCTGGGCTTTATGTCCTTCTCCGGTGTGCAGCTATAAGGGCTAACAGATGGAAATTATTCTTGGCGTGGTGATGTTCACGCTGATAGTACTGGTGCTGTCAGGGCTGATTCTGGCGGCGCGCGCAAAGCTGGTTAATTCCGGGGATGTGATCATTGATATCAATGACGATCCGCAGAACCAGATCCGTACACCGGCAGGGGATAAGCTGCTTAATACGCTCTCCGGGAATGGGATTTTTGTCTCGTCAGCCTGCGGTGGAGGCGGCTCATGCGGGCAGTGCCGCGTGACGGTGAAAGAGGGTGGCGGTGATATTCTGCCAACGGAACTGTCACATATCACGAAGCGTGAAGCGAAAGAGGGCTGCCGTCTGGCGTGTCAGGTCGCGGTGCGCCAGAACATGAAGATTGAGCTGCCGGAGGAGATCTTCGGCGTGAAAAAATGGGAGTGCGAAGTTATCTCAAACGATAACAAAGCTACGTTCATTAAAGAGCTCAAGCTGCGCGTTCCCGAAGGGGAGAGCGTCCCGTTTCGTGCGGGTGGTTATATCCAGATTGAGTGTCCGGCACACACCGTAGCGTACGCTGACTTCGACGTGCCGGATGAGTACCGGGCCGATTGGGATAAGTTTAATCTCTTCCGCTTTGTTTCCGAGGTAAAAGAGCCCGCGCTGCGCGCCTATTCCATGGCTAACTACCCGGAAGAGAAGGGGATCATTATGCTCAACGTGCGTATCGCCACGCCGCCGCCGAATGTGCCCGATGCCCCGCCGGGCGTGATGTCGTCGTATATCTGGTCCCTCAAGCCTGGCGATAAGGTGACGATTTCCGGTCCGTTTGGGGAGTTTTTCGCTAAAGATACCGATGCGGAAATGGTCTTTATCGGCGGCGGCGCGGGTATGGCGCCGATGCGTTCGCATATCTTTGACCAGCTCAAGCGTCTCGGCAGCAAGCGTAAAATCAGCTTCTGGTACGGCGCGCGTTCACTGCGCGAAATGTTCTATGACGATGAGTTTGAACAGCTGGCGCGTGATAACCCTAACTTTACCTTCCACGTGGCGCTCTCCGATCCGCAGCCGGAAGATAACTGGACGGGCTATACGGGATTCATTCACAACGTGCTGTATGAAAACTACCTTAAACAGCACCCGGCACCGGAAGACTGCGAGTTCTATATGTGTGGTCCGCCAATGATGAACGCCGCCGTGATCAAGATGCTCAAAGATCTCGGCGTGGAAGATGAAAACATCCTCCTTGATGATTTCGGAGGCTGATTATGTTGACCTTTCTGGCAACCTTTGCGGTGTTTTTGCTGGTGGTGTTCGGTATGTCTTTAGGCTGGATCATCAAGCGTAAAAGCATTCAGGGCAGCTGTGGAGGTATCTCTTCCATCGGAATGGAAAAGGTGTGCGACTGTCCGGAACCGTGCGATGCGCGTAAAAAGCGCATGGCCCGGGACCAGCAGAGAATTATCTAGGAAAAGGCCGCTTCGTGCGGCCTTTATCATTTATTTTGCCCAGCTTTTGGCTTTGGCTGGTGAGTCTACAAGAACCCCTTCGGCACCCAGTGTTTTCGCCTTCTGGTAATCCTCTTCAGAGTTCACGCCGATAAAAATCAGATGGGCATTGCCCTGAGAGCGGAAGCAGTCCACGGCCTCTTTGTCCCACGTTAATGTTGCAGAAGAGACGCCTTCGCCTAAGGTGAATTTCTCTACCACCTCTACTTTTCGGTTTAACTCAAGCCCATACCAGTAATCGTCCATTTTTTGGGAAGGAGGCCGGCATTCGTGGCTCAATGACACCGTGGCCAGTCGTGTACGGGTTTCGCTGCGCGTGACAAAGCGGGGGATTTCGACAGGCAATGCTGCCATATAGCGATCTTCGGTTGAATAAACGCGAACACGATTCAGGCTGTTGGTCTCTTTCAGTACGTTAAGCAGCGCGTTGCCCATTGTTGCCGGATCGGCATCCGGAGATTTGATATCAATAAAAAACCGCGTGTCTGGCCAGACCGTCAGTACCGACTTCAGCGTTGGTACTGACGTATTCAGCATGTCTTTCGCCAGGCCCTTATCTTTCCATTTTACGCTGGCATCCGCCTTTGCCAGTTCTTCAGCGGTAAACTGTGATACTTTTCCCTGCAAGCGGGTTAACGCCTTCAGGTCAGCCGGTCGATACAGAACCGGCACGCCATCCCGACTAAGCTGCACGGTTATCCAGACGATATCGGCTTTATTTTCGAGCGCGAGCTTAATTGCAGGCAGGGTGTTTTCAGGGGCATCCGCCGTACCCCCCCGGTGAGCAACGATCCCGGGATGAGCCGATGCCGCACTCGCCAGAAACAGTAACGACACCGAAAGTATTTTCCTCATCAATGATAACCCTCTATGTATTTTCTTTAAATATATGAATATAAAGACTTTATTCGGGTTATTTGTAACATGGATTTATGACAATCGTGAGAAAGGAAAATAGCTGACGCATTTTTTGCCTTTTGTTATACTGTATATAAATACATGTGTGGTGTAATCAATGCGCAAAATAATCCATGTCGATATGGACTGTTTTTTTGCCGCAGTGGAGATGCGTGACAACCCCGCGCTGCGGGACATCCCTATCGCCATTGGCGGCAGTCGTGTTCAGCGCGGTGTGATCAGCACCGCGAACTATCCTGCACGCAAATTTGGCGTGCGCAGCGCCATGCCGACGGCGATGGCGCTGAAGCTGTGCCCGCACCTCACCCTTTTGCCGGGGCGCTTTGAAGCCTACAAAGAAGCGTCGAGCCATATTCGTGAGATCTTCTCTCGCTACACTTCGCTGATTGAACCCCTGTCGCTGGATGAGGCCTATCTGGACGTCACCGACAGCCTGCACTGCCACGGCTCCGCCACCCTGATGGCGCAGGAGATCCGCCAGACTATCTTTAACGAGCTGAATCTGACGGCATCGGCGGGCGTCGCGCCGGTCAAATTTCTCGCCAAAATCGCCTCCGATTTAAATAAGCCCAACGGCCAGTACGTCATCACTCCGGAAGAGGTGCCGGCGTTTTTGAAAACGCTGCCCCTCAGCAAAATCCCCGGCGTGGGTAAAGTCTCCGCCGCGAAGCTGGAAAGTATGGGGCTACGCACCTGCGAAGACGTCCAGCGAAGCGATCTGGCCCTGCTGCTTAAGCGTTTTGGCAAGTTTGGCCGCGTACTGTGGGAGCGCAGTCAGGGCATTGACGACCGCGATGTAAACAACGAACGGCTGCGTAAATCGGTCGGGGTTGAACGCACGCTGAGCGAAGATATTCATGACTGGTCGGCATGTGAAACCATCATTACGGAACAGCTCTATCCAGAGCTGGAGCGACGGCTGATCAAAGTGAAACCGGATTTACTGATTGCCCGCCAGGGCATCAAGCTGAAATTTAACGACTTTCAGCAGACGACGCAGGAGCACGTCTGGCCGCGCCTGAATAAAGAAGATCTCATCGCGACGGCAAAAAAGGCGTGGGAAGAACGACGAGGCGGGCGAGGGGTGAGGCTGGTGGGACTGCACGTCACGCTGCTGGATCCGCAGCTGGAGCGTCAGCTGGTTTTGGGATTGTAGATTGCACTCATCGTAGGCCCGGCAAGCGTAGCGCCGCCGGGCAACAGACGACAAATTACTTCGCAGGGATCGCCTTCAGCAGTTCAGTCAGCAGTGTCCAGTAATGCCCAACGCTTTCAATGTGAACCTGCTCATCCGGCGAGTGTGGCCCGGTGATGGTTGGCCCAATGGAAACCATGTCCATGTCCGGATACGGTTTCTTGAACAGACCACACTCCAGACCCGCGTGAATAACCTGAATGTTCGGGGTGCTGTTGAACAGGCGCTGATAGGTTTCACGCACCAGTGCCATAACCGGAGAACTTGCATCCGGCTGCCAGCCCGGGTAGCTGCCTTTGGCAGACGTTTTCGCGCCCGCCAGGGTACCCAGAGATTCCAGCATGCTCACCACGTACTCTTTACCGCTGTCGATCAGGGAACGGATCAGGCAGATGATTTCCGCGCTGTCGTCGCCCATGGTGACCACGCCCACGTTCAGAGAGGTTTCCACCACGCCTTTCGCGACGTCAGAGTTACGGATCACGCCGTTTGGCGTCGCGTTCAGCAGCTGAACAAACGTGTCACGAGACTGCGCGGTCAGCGCGGCTTTATCCGTCGTAACGGACTCCAGCACCACGGTCAGGTTTTTCTCTTTCTCAGAGAGTTCGTTTTTCAGGATATCCAGATATGCGCTGGCGAGTTTTTTCAGCTCGTCCGCTTTCGCCGCGGGTACCGCCACGGTCGCGAAGGCTTCGCGAGGGATTGCGTTACGCAGGGTACCGCCGTTGAAGTCCACCAGGCGCAGATCCAGCTCAGCCGCGTGGCCCGCCAGGAAACGTGCCAGCAGTTTGTTGGCGTTGCCCAGGCCCAGGTGAATATCACCGCCGGAGTGGCCGCCTTTCAAACCTTTCAGCGTCAGCTTGAAGGTTTCGAAGCCGGCAGGAACCGCTTCGCGGGACAGCGGCAGGGTAGAGATGAAGTCGATCCCGCCCGCGCAGCCCATGTAGATCTCACCTTCTTCTTCAGAGTCGGTATTGATCAGAATGTCCGCTTGCAGCCAGTTCGCCTGAAGGCCGAACGCGCCGTCCATGCCCGCTTCTTCGGTCATGGTCAGCAGCACTTCGAGCGGACCGTGCTCGACGCTGTCGTCAGCCAGTACGGCCAGCGCGGAAGCCATACCAATACCGTTATCCGCGCCCAGCGTTGTGCCGCGCGCCTTCACCCACTCGCCGTCGATATACGGCTGGATCGGATCTTTGGTGAAGTCGTGAACGGTGTCGTTGTTTTTCTGCGGAACCATATCCAGGTGCGCCTGCAAGACAACCGGCTTGCGGTTTTCCATACCTGCGGTGGCAGGTTTGCGGATAAGAATGTTGCCAACCTGGTCACGCTCGGCGTGCAGACCTTTTTCCTTTGCCCAGCCCATAATATGTTCGGCGAGCTGTTCTTCATGATAGGAAGGGTGCGGAATGGAGCAGATTTTGGCAAAAATATCCCACAGCGGCTGCGGAGATAATTGAGACAGTTCAGACACGATAGGTCTCCTTGTCGATGCGCTGCAAAACAATGTTGCAGGTCACAGGGTTAGCAGGTTGATTGTTACCACAAGACGGGCTTGCGAGATGCAACTGAGAATACCACTTTCTCCCGTGGCTGGTAGCATTAAGCATGTAAAAACTCAGGCTGTTGGCGCGTAACACTGGTTTTTAGTGCGTCAGATCTCTATAATCTCGCGCAACCTGGTTCACCCTCATTTTTTTAAGCCGTATATAAACAGGCTGGGACACTTCACATGAGCGAAAAATACGTCGTCACCTGGGACATGTTGCAGATTCACGCACGCAAACTGGCTGCGCGTCTGATGCCTTCCGAACAGTGGAAAGGCATTATTGCCGTCAGCCGTGGCGGTCTGGTACCGGGGGCGCTGCTGGCACGTGAGCTGGGTATTCGTCATGTCGATACCGTCTGTATCTCCAGCTACGATCACGACAACCAGCGCGAGCTGAAAGTGCTGAAACGCGCGGAAGGCGACGGTGAAGGCTTCATCGTTATCGACGATCTGGTGGACACCGGCGGTACCGCGGTAGCTATCCGCGAAATGTATCCTAAAGCGCACTTCGTCACTATCTTCGCGAAACCAGCGGGCCGCCCACTGGTTGATGATTACGTCATTGATATCCCGCAGGATACCTGGATTGAACAGCCATGGGATATGGGCGTGGTCTTTGTACCGCCTATCTCCGGCCGTTAATTTCAGTACGTAACTTTACACGCCTGGCTATGCCGGGCGTTGTTCTTTTTGGTCTGCCACGCGTTACAATGGTCTTCATATGACGTATCCATGGAGGCAACGCAATGACGCAGGCGAATCTCACCGAAACTCTCTTCAAACCTCGTTTCAAGCACCCTGAAACGTCGACGCTGGTGCGTCGGTTTAATCCGGGAACAATGCCTGCTGTCCAGTCAGCGTTAGACGGTAAGAACGTGCCTCACTGGTACCGCATGATTAACCGCCTGATGTGGATCTGGCGCGGCATCGATCCGCGTGAAATTCTCGACGTGCAGGCGCGTATCGTGATGAGCGAGTCTGAGCGCACCGACAGCGATCTCTACGATACGGTGGTGGGCTACCGTGGTGGGAACTGGATCTACGAATGGTCGAAGCAGGCCATGCTCTGGCAGCAGAAAGCGAGCCAGGAAGAGGACGCGGCGCTCAGCGGCAAGCACTGGCTGCATGCGGCAAACCTGTACAGCATCGCTGCTTACCCACATCTTAAGGGCGACGAGCTGGCGGAGCAGGCACAGGCGCTGGCCAACCGCGCCTATGAAGAGGCCGCCCAGCGTTTGCCTGGCCGGATGCGTGAAATTGAGTTCACCATTCCCGGCGGCAGCCCGGTAACCGGGTTCCTGCATATGCCGGAAGGCGAAGGCCCGTTCCCGACGGTTCTGATGTGCGGCGGCCTGGATTCGTTGCAAATCGATTATTACAGCCTGTATGAGCGCTACTTCGCACCAAACGGGATCGCCATGCTGACGCTGGATATGCCTTCGATCGGTTTTTCATCCAAGTGGAAGCTCACTCAGGATTCCAGTCTGCTGCACCAGCATGCGTTAAAAGCGCTGGAGAATATTCCGTGGGTGGACCACACCCGGGTGGGCGCGTTTGGTTTCCGCTTCGGCGCTAACGTGGCGGTTCGGCTGGCCTACCTTGAATCTTCCCGCCTGAAGGCCGTCGCCTGCCTTGGCCCGGTGGTGCATGCGCTGTTAAGCGATCCGGAGCGTCAGGGTAACGTTCCTGAGATGTATCTGGACGTGCTGGCGAGCCGGCTTGGCATGCATGATGCTTCAGATGAAGCGTTACGCATTGAACTTAATCGGTACTCATTAAAAACGCAGGGCTTACTGGGCCGCCGGTGCCCAACTCCGATGATGTCCGGCTTCTGGAAGAACGATCCGTTTAGCCCGGAAGAGGAGTCACGCTTAATCACGTCGTCATCTTCGGATGGCAAATTGCTGGAGGTACCCTTCAGCCCGGTGTACCAGAATTTTGACAAAGCGCTGAAAGAGATTACACGCTGGATCACGCAGAGATTGTGTTAATAGTTTGCTAAATTTCGTTGGTTTGGTAAAACAGTGCTTCACAAAAGGAGATCGCAATGACGTTACCGAGTGGACACCCGAAAAGTAGACTGATTAAGAAGTTCATGGCTCTTGGCCCGTATATTCGAGAAGAGCAGTGTGAAGAGAATCGCTTTTTTTTCGACTGCCTGGCTGTTTGCGTCAACGTGAAGCCTGCACCCGAAAAACGTGAGTTCTGGGGCTGGTGGATGGAAATGGAAGCACAGGAAAACCGTTTTACCTATAGCTATCAGTTTGGCCTGTTTAATAAAGACGGGTACTGGCAGGCGACGTCCATCAAGGATCAGGAGGTGATTGACCGCCTGGAACACACGCTTAAAGAGTTCCACGGCAGGGCGCGTGATTTGCTGGCCACGCTGGATCTGAAGCTGGAACCTGCGGATGATTTTTCCAGCGAAGCGGTGAAGCTGACCGCCTGATGATATCACCGCGCCGGGTGGGGGCTACGCCTTGCCCGGCCTACAAGATGTACTTTCCTGTAGGCCCGGTAAGCACAGCGCCACCGGGCACAAAAAAACCGGCTCAGCGCCGGTTTTTTTATTACCACAGCATCAGAACTGGTAGGTCAAGCCCAGCGCAACGATATCATCGCTGCTTACGCCCAGTTTATTATCGTCATCGATCTGGTTGATTTTATAATCAACAAACGCAGACATATTTTTGTTGAAATAATAAGTCGCACCGACGTCGATGTATTTCACGATATCTTCATCGCCGATACCTTCGATATCTTTGCCCTTAGACTGCACGTAGCCCAGAGATGGACGCAGACCAAAGTCAAATTGATATTGCGCGGCCACTTCGAAGTTTTGCGCTTTATTCGCAAACCCGCCGGAAATAGGGGCCATGTTGCGGGTTTCGGAATAGATAGCGGCCAGGTAAATATCGTTGGCATCGTATTTCAGACCGGTCGCCCAGCCTTCTGCTTTTTTACCTTCGCCGCGCGCCTGAAGGTTTTGCTCGTTGGTGCGATCGGAGCTGGCATATGCACCAATCACAGAGAAATCGCTGCCGCCAAAGTCATAGCTCAGAGAGGTACCGAAGCCGTCTCCGTTTTGTTTTTTCACGTCGCGGTTTTCATTTTTGCCCTGGTATTGCAGGGTCATATTCAGACCGTCAACCATGCAAAAGAAGTCGGTATTGCGGTAGGTAGCCAGGCCGGAGGCGCGTTTGGTCATGAAGTTATCGGTCTGTGCCAGGCCGTCACCGCCGAACTCAGGGAACATATCGGTGTAGGCAGCGACGTCATACAGCGCGCCCAGGTTACGACCGTAATCCAGAGAGCCGAAGTCTTTCAGTTTCAGGCCAGCAAATGCCAGACGTGTTTTTTGAGAAGAATCGCTTTCTGCTTTGTTACCCGCGAATTCTGCTTCCCAACGTCCGTAGCCCGTCAGCTGATCGTTAATCTGCGTTTCACCTTTAAAGCCGAAACGAACGTAAGTCTGGTCACCATCTTTAGCGTCATCATCACTGATGTAGTGCATTGCTTTTACTTTGCCGTACACGTCCAGTTTATTACCGTTTTTATTATAAACTTCTGCTGCGTGAACAGATGCGGAAGCAACTACGCCCATTACCACTAATGCCAGAGTGCTCTTTTTCATTTTCAATCCTGATTTTATACAAACGCGCTAATATTCGCTGAGCAATAAGATTCAACTTATTACCCCGTGAAAAACAGGAAGGGTTTTATCGTCCGTGGGTGAAACTTTTATGACAAAGTAAGAATATGTCTAAAAAAGTATGTTTTAATTTTTCGGTAATAAAATTGTCAAAATCTGCCGCTACGCTTCCTGATCCCGCGCAACAAAGTGACGGGTGATGTGCTAAGGCAGTTGGCAACGGGGCTGACACCTGTTAAAACGTCTGACTGACATCATTTTCCCTTATTGTTGAACGGCAGAGAATCATGAGTGATAGCCAGACGCTGGTGGTAAAACTCGGTACCAGTGTGTTAACGGGCGGATCGCGCCGCCTGAATCGTGCCCATATTGTTGAGCTTGTACGTCAGTGTGCTCAGTTGCATGCCGCAGGGCATCGTATTGTGATTGTGACCTCCGGGGCGATTGCCGCCGGGCGTGAACACCTGGGCTACCCCGAACTCCCCGCGACGATCGCCTCCAAACAGCTGCTGGCCGCCGTGGGACAAAGTCGACTCATCCAGCTCTGGGAACAACTGTTCTCCATCTACGGCATTCACGTGGGGCAGATGCTGCTGACGCGCGCGGATATGGAAGACAGAGAACGTTTCCTTAACGCCCGCGATACGCTGCGCGCGCTGCTGGATAACAATATCGTTCCGGTCATCAACGAAAACGACGCAGTTGCCACCGCTGAAATCAAAGTAGGCGATAACGATAACCTCTCTGCGCTGGCGGCGATATTGGCAGGGGCCGATAAGCTGCTACTTCTGACCGATCAGCAGGGGCTGTTTACCGCTGACCCGCGTTCCAATCCACAGGCAGAACTGATCAAAGACGTTCACGGCATTGATGACGCGCTGCGCGCCATCGCGGGTGACAGCGTTTCTGGGCTGGGCACCGGCGGTATGGGCACCAAGCTCCAGGCCGCGGACGTGGCGTGCCGGGCCGGTATCGACACCATTATTGCCGCAGGCAGCCGCCCTGGCGTCATCGGTGACGTGATGGAAGGCATCTCTGTGGGCACGCGTTTCCACGCCCAGGCCTCCCCGCTGGAAAACCGAAAACGCTGGATCTTTGGCGCGCCTCCGGCTGGCGAACTGACCGTGGATGAAGGCGCTACTGCCGCTATTCTGGAAAGAGGAAGCTCATTACTTCCAAAAGGAATTAAAAGCGTGACAGGTAACTTCTCGCGTGGTGAAGTGATCCGAATCCGTAACCTTGAAGGTCGCGACATCGCTCATGGCGTCAGTCGTTATAACAGCGACGCGCTGCGTCGGATTGCGGGTCACCACTCCCAGCAGATCGACGCCATCCTGGGCTATGAATATGGCCCGGTTGCTGTGCATCGCGACGACATGATTATTCGTTAAGGAGCCTGAACATGCTGGAACAAATGGGCGCAGCCGCGAAAGCCGCCTCTTATAAACTGGCGCTCCTTTCCAGCCGCGAGAAAAACCGCGTGCTGGAAAAAATCGCTGATTATCTGGAATCTCAGTCGCAGGAGATCCTGCTCGCTAACGAACAGGATCTGCTGGAAGCGCGCCGCAACGGCCTGAGCGAAGCGATGCTCGACCGCCTGGCGCTAACCCCGGCGCGTCTGAAAGGTATCGCCGACGACGTCCGTCAGGTGTGCAACCTCGCAGATCCGGTAGGGCAGGTGATTGACGGTGGCGTGCTCGACAGCGGGTTACGTCTGGAGCGACGCCGCGTGCCGCTCGGCGTTATCGGCGTGATTTATGAAGCGCGTCCAAACGTGACGGTGGATGTCGCCTCCCTGTGCCTGAAAACCGGTAACGCCGCGATTCTGCGCGGCGGGAAAGAGACCTGGCGCACCAACGCCGCGACGGTCAACGTCATCCAGCAGGCGCTGGAAGAGTGCGGCTTACCGGCGGGTGCCGTGCAGGCAATCGAAAGCCCCGATCGTGCGCTGGTGAACGAGATGCTGCGCATGGACAAATACATCGACATGCTGATCCCACGCGGCGGCGCGGGCCTGCATAAGCTGTGTCGTGAGCAGTCGACGATCCCGGTGATCACCGGCGGTATCGGCGTGTGCCATATCGTGGTGGATGACACCGCAGAAATCGCACCTGCGCTTAAGATCATCGTCAACGCCAAAACCCAGCGTCCAAGCACCTGTAATACGGTGGAAACGCTGCTGGTGCATCAGGGCATCGCCAGTACTTTCCTGCCTGCGCTGAGCAAGCAGATGGCGGAAAGTGGCGTCACGCTGCATGCGGACGAGAAGGCTTTCGCTCTGTTGAAGGACGGCCCGGCGACGGTTGTTCCGGTTAACGCGGAGCAGTACGACGATGAGTATTTGTCGCTGGATCTGAACGTGAAGATGGTTGCGGATCTCGATGACGCCATTGCGCACATTCGTGAACACGGCACCCAGCATTCTGATGCGATCCTGACGCGCACCCTGCGTAATGCCGATCGTTTTGTGAATGAAGTGGACTCATCTGCGGTTTACGTGAATGCCTCGACGCGCTTCACCGATGGCGGCCAGTTTGGTCTTGGCGCGGAGGTAGCTGTGAGCACTCAGAAGCTTCACGCCCGGGGTCCGATGGGGCTGGAAGCGCTGACCACCTACAAGTGGATCGGCTTCGGTGATGATACCATTCGTGCGTAAATAATCGCGGGTGATGCAAAAATAGCCGTTTGATTCAAAAGGGCATTGACGCATCACCCGGTTAGATCTACTCTTTTGCCCCGTGGTTACGCTCGTAACCGGCCTCTCAGGGCCGATATAGCTCAGTTGGTAGAGCAGCGCATTCGTAATGCGAAGGTCGTAGGTTCGACTCCTATTATCGGCACCATTCTAACGTCTCCCCAAGTCTACTAAAGTTCACTAAAACCCCTTATACTCTGCGCTTTGCAGCCCCTTTTAGTATTTCTACGTCTACTAAAGTTCCCTGAAATCTACGGTCGTTTGGGGGTACTTATGGGGGTATTTGCTGTTCGGTCTAGAGGAGGTACCCCCAAGTGAAACTAAACGCCCGGCAGGTGGACGCCGCCAAACCTAAAGATAAGCCTTTCAAGCTGGCTGATGGTGGTGGTTTGTATCTCCTGATTAAACCTAATGGCGGCAAATACTGGCGGCTCAAGTATCGTGTTGCCGGTAAAGAGAAGCTGTTAGCGCTGGGTGTGTATCCTGAAGTCACGTTGGCCGATGCTCGGGCAAAACGTGAAGAAGCCAAAAGGGGTATCGCTGGGGGTATCGATCCTATGGAAGCGAAACGGGAAGAGAAGATCGCCCGTGAAACGCAGTTAAACAACACCTTCAAAGATATTGCCCTTGAGTGGCACAGCAACAAACTAAAAAAATGGTCTGCTGGGTATGCTTCAGACATCCTCGAAGCCTTCAATAAAGATGTGTTCCCATACATTGGCAAAAAACCAATAGCCGATATTAAACCGCTTGAACTGTTGAATGTACTGCGGCGCATAGAGGGGCGCGGTGCTACCGAAAAGGCAAGAAAAGTTAGGCAGCGCTGTGGGGAAGTTTTCCGTTACGCAATAGTCACCGGTCGAGCTGAGTATAACCCCGCCCCGGATCTCACCAGTGCGATGCAAGGGCACGAGTCCAATCATTTTCCTTTCCTTACACCGAAAGAATTGCCTGATTTCTTCAATGCGTTGTCAGGATATTCAGGAAGCGAGTTAGTAGTTTTGGCTGCTCGTTTGCTGATTATCACCGGATTGCGTCCCGGCGAACTCCGTGGGGCATTTTGGGATGAAATCAATATCAGTAAGGCGGTCTGGGAAATACCCGCTTCACGCATGAAAATGCGTCGCCCTCATGTGGTGCCGTTGTCCAGGCAAGCTCTTACGCTTATTGGTCAGATCCAAGAGCTAACAGGCAATTACCCGCTTGTGTTCCCAGGCCGTAACGATCCGCGAAAAACAATGAGTGAAGCCAGCATAAACCAAGTCTTCAAGCGGATTGGCTATAACGGAAAAGTCACCGGGCACGGTTTCCGGCACACCATGAGTACAATCCTGCACGAACAGGGCTACAACACCGCGTGGATAGAAACGCAGCTGGCACACGTCGACAAAAACTCTATTCGAGGAACGTACAACCACGCCCAGTATCTGGATGGCCGCCGCGAAATGCTCCAGTGGTATGCCGACTATATGGAGGCGTTGGAAAACGGCGAAAATGTAGTGCATGGAACGTTTGGGAAAAGCGCTTAACTGTATGTATAGACAGTGCTAATTGACAGTAGTAGACTTCAGTAGACGAACAATAATTAGGCATTGTCTAGGCTGATCACCGAAAACCCGCGCACCTCTGCGGGCTGGCAATGCCACCAGATAGAGGACGCGAGGTGGCGTATGCTTAATCCAGCAGTAGAGCTCAAAGCAAAAAAACAGCAGTTTATAAGCATTAGGGAATTGATTGCTCGAATTGAGGCAAAATTCCCTGACATGACAAGGGATCAAATCGCAAACTGGATAATCATTAAACTTGATGAAGAACAAGAATACGCACCGAGTCTATTGATACAAGACTCTCGTGGAATCACCAGACGACCAACTTTCGGTGATCCTTCTTTTAGTGCCTATGAAATGCTTAGCAGTGTTATGGCAAACCCTACTATGGATGAACCTCCTTACGAGGGATGGACTCCATCTATGACACAAGAAGGCCAAGAGCAAACCTCTAGCTCTTCAGATCTCAATTTTCATGACGATATTCCATTTTAAGGTGATGCTATGAATTCATTTGATTTTATAGGATTTAATCGTTCAGAGATTGAGAAAACGTTAGGTCTTAATCTGCATGATAATTTATTGGAATATAACATTGGTTTAAAGAAAAATTTACCAAGTTGGCTTGTTCCATATCTTTCAAGAGATAGTATCTCTCTTAGTGACTCTGCACGTTTAATTGTTGGCGCAAATCCAAGAGAAAATATTACAGGTGAAAAATCTCACGAATATGAAGCTTATAAAGAATCTCTCTGGGATGCGATTGATAATTCAAAACTAACCGCAAGGGATATTTCCCACTACGATAACATGGACCATGATCGGCGTGATTGTATGCTCGTGCGTAGTGAGGTTGAAAAATGGGTTACAGAACATAATTTCAACTGGCCTTTACCCTTACAGCAACCGACTGTAAATGAACAAACAAATCAGGTCTATCTAGATCAATGGGGGGAGTTCCCCGGTAAAAACACTGCATTGATGATGATTGCAGGTATGGCTATCGCCCTCGAAAAATCAAGTAAAAGCTATCGAAATGGTGAGCGCCTGAACAAGCTGGCAATTGCTCGTGCGGTTGCACAGAACCTGGCTACTCTGGGATATCAAGGGATGGTAGTGACGGAAAAACAGATGACAAACCTCATAAAGGAGGCTTTGGAAGTCACATTTCCAGAAAGCGATGGTTAGCATTTCCAAAGTTAATGTGAACGCGGGTCTCAACTTCCAAAGTCTCGCGTTCATGCTTTAGTCATTTCCAAACGCACTTAAAAAAACGATTTCATGGCCTGTAGGCTATCTATCATCCCTTCCAACAATCTTATATCGGTTTCCACAATCATAGTTCTAGTTCTGATTAAATTATTCTCGTGAACTTCATTAGACGACACGAGGTATATATGTCTTATTCATTAATTAGATTTGCAGAAGTACAGAAACGAACAGGCTATAGCAAAGCGTGGATCTATCGTCTCCTTAAAGAAAATCGCTTTCCACAATCAGTTAAAATTGGAGCCCGAGCTATCGCATTTGTTGAAAGTGAAATTGACGAATGGATAAGCCAGCGGATCGAAGAGCGTGATGCGTTAATTTCCACAAAGCCACAACTGTAACTTAGCCCGGGGAAAACTAAGATGACTATCAAAAATGCCCGTGCCGGGCAGGGTTTTGCTCACCCAGAAAACAGCAGTGATGATATTTCGGTAATTAAATTTGAGGATGCAAAAGTACGAATTGTTAAGATCCTGGGTGAGCCATGGTTTGTCGCGGCAGATGTATGCGCAGCTCTGGAAATAACTGATCACAAGGTTGCTTTGCGACGTCTGGATGATGATGAAAAGGGGGAGTGTTTAATACCCACCCCTGGTGGAAAGCAGACAATGCGAACTGTCTGCGAGTCAGGATTCTACAAACTGATCTCACGTAGTCGTAAGGCGACTACTCCCGGCACCTTTGCGCACCAGTTCAGTAATTGGGTATTCCGTGAGGTCATTCCCTCAATTCGTAAAACTGGCTTCTATGGAGTGCCGTTCGTGTTCCTGAACGACTTCAGCCGGCGCATGGCTGCTTATCAGCAGGAGGCCAGCAAACGCGGGTATAAGTTGCAGCAGTGTAAGGCAGTAAAAGAGGCTCTTGTGCGGGAGGAGAGCCAGCTATGGCGTAAGTATCAGCCCGAGCTGTTAGGCGAAGATGGTCATGAGCCGTTTACTGAAGTTCGCCCTTTAACGGATGAAATAAATTGAGTTCGTGAATAACTTGCGTGCTCTTGCGATGTTGAGCACTCAAAATAAGTTTGTCGCGACAGCTCACTAAAAAATTCGAAAAGGTTAATGCCATGAAGAACATTTATGCCCATCTGGGGCAGGGTTTCGCTCATCCTAAAAACTCCTTGCCTTGTTATTCAACTGAAGGGTATGCTTTAAAAGCACCAGCAAAATCTGGTGTCGGGCGTGAGAACCCGGATAAGCAAAAGGCGATACCAGACGCCTATAGCGTCTTTTTTTGTGTCGTAAAGCCAGTACATCTTCATTCAGCGGGGAAGATCCGCGTCGAATCTATGGTGGCGCTGGCGGGGCAGCCGAAAGGCTGGCCGGTATCCTTTTGCACCGGTATTCTCACCCCCGTCAGTGTCACCACCCTTTATGAGCGTGAGAACTCAGGTGGTGACTCCAGTAAGCAAAAGGAGGCTGCCACATGGCTACTACCCCAACCCAAAAACTGCCCAAATTTACCTGGCTTTTCCTCGGTACGCCGAAAGGCCAAACGTGCACTCCCGTTGTTATCCGCATCGTTGCCGATAGTGAGCAAGAAGCCCGCGAGTGGTATTCCCGCTGGGATCTTATTTTTGCCGCCAAAATTCGCTCTGAATGTTCGCTTTATCAGTACAGCAGCGGCGCGTTTGAACTGGATGTTGCGAAATTGGGAGGTAGCTATGTTTAACCTCCAGACCCTTACAGCTAAAGCCCGCGCGCTGCGCGGCAACGTGGTAAAAGCCACTACCACGAAAGGCACCCGCACCATGACCCCTGTTTACGAACGGGAAGAGCAGCGCAAACTGCGCGAACGTATCCAGCAGACCCAGCCGGACTGGGTTTTACTCTGGTGGGATATATCGACCGTAACCGGCTGGCGTACCAGTGACGTGTGCAACTTTCGTTACTCGTGCATTAACTGGGAAACCGGCATTGCAACAATCATCGTAGCGAAGCAGACCAAAGCAGCGGAAGCCAGAGCGACCCGGAAGGGGATCGAGATTGTTCGCCAGCAGCGTAAGGACGCTGCCCGGCTTGCTGGCGATCACATTGGGTACATGCACTGGGATAGCGTGAGCTGCGACGAGCTGGCCGCCGGCATGACGGAAGAAGAACAGGCGATCGTGTTTGAGCTGGTGGCAAAGGCTGAAGTTAAGCACGACACCAAACAGCTGCCGCCGGGCATTATCAAGCGGCTGCGCGAACGCATGGAGCGCAATCTTATCGGTGACGACCTGGTATTTTCCCGCAGCCAGATCGAAAGTAATCGTTGCCAGTCTCTGGAAGGTAGCGTGAGCCGCCAGACAATCTGGAAGAAACTGCACAACGTAATGCTGTGGTTTACGCGCGTCGTAAACACGCGTCTGCGCCTGAGTGCCTACTCCAGCCGCAAAATTGCCGCCTTTAATCTCATGTCCGCCGGCGGCGAACAGGGTTTGCTGGTCGCCTCTGAAATGCTCGGGCACAGTAACCCGGCAATCACCCGAACTTACCTCCAGTTAGGCAGTAAAGCCTCCGCCATTCAATCCCGTCTGGCCATGGAGGTATCTGTATGAAAATGGTTATCCAATTTTGCCGTCTCGGCGCTTTTGCCGATCACGTATCTGAGCAATTAAATAGTGCGCGATATTGTTTTGCCAGCCAGTCATTAAGGGATGGGGAGGAGAAATTATGACTCCTGTGTACGATCTGGTTCGCCGGGCCGACGGCAAAAACGTTTTCAGTTTCCCGGCCGGCGGCCGCTATCTGGTGGACACGTCAAATGGTCTTCAGTCGATGCGCCCCCTTATGGACGACGAGATCATTTTTACGGTGGAGAGTGCCGCGCGCTTTCTGAGGAAAATTGGTTATCAGGTAATCCCGCCAGCGGCGTGAGGTAAAAAATATGACGATTAAAAATTCCGGCTTAGCTGCTGGTGCCCGCGCTCACCCTGAAATCAGGCCGGGCGATAAATGGAAGGACAGTCGGGGCAATATCGTAATTATCGAAAGTTACCGATTCGACAGAGTGACATATTGCCGTGAAGGGTACTGCTCACCGTGTTTTTGCACGCCCGAAAGACTGGTACGGGAGTTTGAATTTATTTCTTCCGCGCCGGTCGCCGGCGAAAAAGATATCGATCGGATTATGCGGGTACAGGGCATCGAACGAATTCGGGTTATGCGGGAAATCATCAGGGAGCGAGGGAACAGAAAATGAAGAATGCACCAAACCTTAAAAAGCAGCCGGCGGATCTCATGGAGGAGTCAATTATCTTTGCCGGCGCCGATGCCTGGACGTTCGCCAAAGCATGGCAGGAAATGAACCCGATTGGTGACACCGTGCCGCCGGTCGTGCTGGATAAAAAGCAGCTGGCGGAGCTGGAGAATATCCGGATTGTGGATGATGGCCGGCTCTATGCCCGGGTTTGTCGTGGCGGGCATCTGACCGAACGGCAGATAACCATTCTCGCTACAAAGCTGGCGGTGGCCGGCGTGGAGCGCGCGCAATTCTACTCTGAAGGTTATCAGCTTCTGGAGGACTGGACGCCGCGACTGCCGCGCCTCAAAGCCGATGCGGAAGCCGGCAAAAGCATGGTGATCGGCAAACCGCTGACGGATGTAAACCTCCGCGACCTGGCTGATAACGAAAAGGCGCTCATACTGGCCGCGCGTTACACCGGCATTGCGATCAATGAAAACAGCGAGGGCGTGTACGTCTACCGTGCCGGCATCTGGGAGAAAACGGCTTTGCTCGAGCTGAGCCGCGAAATGGTGGCTATCTACAACGAGAACAAAACCAACTTCAGCAAGCGCGCGATCAACAACGTTATCGACGCCCTCAAAATCGTTATCCCGGTAATGGGAGAGCCGCGGCGCAGCCTGATCCCCTTTGCAAACGGCGTCTACGATATGGAAACCGGCATTTTCTCCGAACACAGCCAGGATAACTGGCTGACCAACCATAACGGCGTGACCTATACACCGGCGGTACCGGGCGAAAACCTCCGCGACCACGCGCCGAACTTCCATAAGTGGCTAAGTTACGCATCAGATAGAGACGCAATTAAGATGCAGCGTATCGCTGCGGCGCTCTTTATGGTGCTGGCGAACCGGTACGACTGGCAGCTGTTCCTCGAGATAACCGGGGAGGGCGGCAGCGGGAAAAGCGTCTTTACCCACATCGCCACGATGCTGGCCGGGGCGCATAACACCGCCAGCGGGAACATGGCGGCGCTCGACAGCGCGCGCGGGCGGGCGCAGTTCGTCGGGAAAAGCATGATAACGCTTCCTGATCAGCCCAAATATTCAGGAGAAGGCACCGGGATAAAAGCGATAACCGGCGGGGATGCCGTGGAGATAGACCCCAAACACGAGCACCAGTACACCGCCGTTCTGCGGGCGGTGGTTGTGGCCACGAACAACACGCCGATGATTTTCACCGAACGTGCCGGCGGCGTTTCCCGGCGCCGCGTAATTTTCCAGTTTAACCGGCGCGTCAGCGAAGAGAATAAAGATCCCGACCTGGCAGAAAAGATATCCGCTGAAATTCCGGTAGTTGTTCGCCGGCTGCTGGCGAACTTTGCGGACCCGGAAAAAGCGCGGGCGCTGCTGCTGGAGCAACGGAACAGCGAAGAAGCACTGGAGGTGAAGCAGAAAACGGATCCGCTGTATGCCTTCTGCGCTCACCTTGAGCGACTGGCTGATTGTGCGGGAATGATGGTAGGAAACCGCAATCCGCCTCACTATCCGCGAATTTATCTCTATCACGCTTATCTGGCATTCCTGGAGGCCAACGGTTTCGACAAGCCGCTGACGCTGAATAAATTCGCAGAGGGGATGGAAAGCGCGATGCGGGAGTTTAATCACGAGTACCGTAAGGAACGTAGAGCCCGTGGCATGGTGACTAACGTTGAACTTTCGGAAAGTGCGGAAGACTGGTTACCTCAGACGCATCCTGTAGCCGGTCATAAAGAATGAAGTTCAGATAAATATGGAGAAAGGTATACATGGTATACATCGAGAGAATAATTTATATATAGATCAGTGAAGTAAACCATGTATACCTTGTTTTCAGGTATACACAGGGTGTACATGGTGTTCATTTTCTCATTAATCATCTGATGGTTTATTAAACAGAATGATGTATACCGTGTAGACCTCAAATCCCAAAATGTAGGCTGGTATTCATAGGTTAATATATTGTTTTAAAAGAAATATATTGCCTTTATGAACACCATGTATACCTTGAGGGCAAATTCTTTAAAACGCATCCACACTTTTCGCGTTGTGCACCCCTGTAATTTCATTAACATCGTTTCATAAATCGCAATTTATTATTTGATTGTTGCGATTAATGAAACTTTAACGATCGCTTTACCAGGGGGCATCATGAGCAAGGTTAACGTTAAGCCCGTTCTGCTGAACGGGGAACAGATTCAGGCTCTGAAAACCATTCAGGAGAGGGAGCGCCAGAAGTCGGGCATGGGGATCGCGCCGTCAATCCATGCTGTTGCACGCAAGGTATTTGATGCAGGGCTGTCAAAAATGGAGGCTGGCCAGTGAGCTACTCAATCAAAATAGGGAAACACAGCATCGAGCTGGCGGGTTATGCCGGTAAGGTTGTTGCGCCAAATACTCAGATGGCCGCTTTATTCCGTGGTATGGCGGGGGAACTCACCAGCCTGAGGACAACGGCGCAGCAGGCCGAAGCCGAGGCGGATTTGCTGGACGTTATCCGCAACGATCCGGATCTGAACGAACAGGCAAAAAACCGCAGGGCAGGTGAAGCCCGGAACCCGGACACGCTCAAAGACTTTACCCGCGGTGTGGCAGCCGTAAGCGAGCAGGCCGCAAACATTCTCGATTACCTGAAGAATAAGCTCGCACCGGTTAATCCCCTGGCATCTGATGATGTTCAGGGATTCATGCGTGACAGCGAAATGCGCCAGGCATTCGCAAGGCTGGATCGCCGCAGCCAGGAAAAAATGCTGCTGTCGATGCACAGTGGAAAGCATCAGGAGCTGGCGGACGCCTTACTAAGGGCGCACGCTGTGTGTTCGGGACTCGATACGGAACAGCTAAAACGTCTCGGCTTCTCCCGTATCGCATCGGAGAACGGGCAGGTGATTAGCGCAGTTGCCGATCTGGTCGACGCGGTAAGGAAAGATGTCGCACAAATTACAGCTGTCCGAACCTGGTATAACAATCTCGTGTACGGGAAGAACGACGATCCATCAGACGTACAGCCCCGCATGACCGGCCTTGACCAGTTAAGCGAACATGTCAGCGCGATGCTCAAAGGCAGCCAGCGGCAGACACATTCAGAAGAGAAGCAGGCCGCCTGAGGGCGGCTTTTTTCTGACCGGAGGGAAACATCACGATGCTATTAAGTAAATCAGCCTACGCCAGGCATATGGGCGTCAGCCGGCAAACTGTTTACGGCTGGATAGCCCGCGGTGAAATTGTAATTTCAGGCGATAAAGTGGATGTCGAAGCATCGCAGGCTAAACAAAATTCTGCTGGTGCTGGTGCTGGTGCTGGTGCTGGTGCTGGTGATCGTCACAATGCAATGACGTGGGCGCAGGCCGCCGCGTGGGTATGGGGGCATGACAGCGGTAAAGAGCTGCCGGCTGATATTAATGCTGGCCAGCGAATAGAGGCAGCAGCCGCTGAGCTGGGTTTTGATGTTCAGCACGAGCCCGAGGAAGAATTGCTGATCCTCTTCCGGTTGGATGAAGAAACCCACAGCTTCTATGGCAAAGATCACATGGCTGGTGGTCTGCGTTTCCTGCGTTCCGAGCTGGCCTATGTGGCCGCAATGCATCCCGACACCCAGGATGACTGGAGCGATACAGGATTAAAGGCACTCTGTCTGCTGGCAGGTGAGAAACTGTAAACCCCCCGGTCAAACCTAACCCCTCTAACTTGACACTTTTTCGTGAAAAACAGGGAAAAGTGTCAACCCAACCTAACGGATCCTAACGCCTACGAACAGCAGCTACAGCAGAAGTGTAAAGGGCTGGCGTTGAGATTTGTTGAGCCTTGGCTGTTAGCTTTTGTTAATCCTGATGCGAAGCAGGGCAGGTGTCAGCCTGTTATGGTTTGTTATGCCTTACTAGGGAAAACTAGGGGGAAAGTGTCAACCGCTACCGCTTCAGAAAACTTCAGGCACACGAACTCGTGAAGGGGAGGTGTCAAGCACTCCCCCTTTGCAACCATCCTCGAGCCTCTTTCAGATCGCTGTTCTGGTTTGCCCGGACGCTGGCGTTCAGATTGAGTTGTCAAAAGTTGTCACCCACCGGCAGCGCCAGCGGGGATTTTTGGCAGAACGCGCTCTAAGTTACAGTTGCTTCAGTCAGTAATTTAGATATATTTAGAATAACTTTTAACCATTCTAAAGCTTGTTCTAAGCGACCAAGTTGATTGTCTCTGATGATGTAGAGCACTAGAAGTGTCTCTTAGTGCTCGAATCGTTTATCGTGCATCATAGCTATGAAACTCTCATCATAATGTCTTGTTAATAATTAACAGCCTTATGATAACGTCATTTTAAAATAACGGGATTTGATTAAATGGCAAAGCAATTTATGTTGATGGAACCAAAAAATGAGAATTTTAATGAATTAATCGGTGGGCCTAACAAATATATAGTGCCTAGATTCCAGCGAGACTATGCATGGGATGTAGGACAATGGGAGGATTTATGGGGAGATATAAATTCTCTTGATGATGAAGGTTTTCATTATATGGGCTATATTGTCCTACAACAAAAAGAACAGTATCAGCATGAAATTATAGATGGGCAACAACGCTTAGTTACGTTATCGATTATAGTTCTGGCTGCAATGAAAGCGATCAAAACTTTAATTGATAACGGGGAGGATGTTCAGGGCAATACTGAGCGACTCGATGGTATAACTCAGAATTTTGTAGGAAGTAAGAACTTCGTTACGCTTAAAGTAATTAATAAATTAGAACTAAATAGAAATAATAAAAGTTATTTTCAAAGAATGTCATCTCATTTAGAGGCTCAAAACTCTCGCGGTATAACATCAACTAATAAATTGATACGCAAGTGTTTTGACTTTTTCTGTAAGAAAGATTACGGCAAAACAGGTGCGGAGATTGCTCAGTTTATTGCAGATTTTTCTTCAAGTATGATTTTTACAAAGATAATTGTACAAGACGATCTTAATGCCTATAAAGTTTTTGAAACTTTGAATGCGAGAGGGGTCCAATTGTCTACTCCGGACCTACTAAAAAACTATTTGTTTTCAATTGTGACGAAAGATGATCAAATCGGAGAAGAAGAGCTCAACGATTTGGACGAACAATGGTCAGAAATGATTGTTCAACTTGGAGAGAGCAATGTTTCTGATTACATTAGATATCACTATAATTCACAGAGAAGAATGGTTACTAAGAACAACCTTTTTTCCTCAATGAGAAAAATATTAACGAAACCGGAAGAAGCGTATCAGTATTTGAAGTCATTAATTGACTACTCACCTATCTATGCATCATTGATCAATCCCAATGATGCATGGTGGGGGGATCAAGATGTGAAATACAGAAATGTATTGCACTATCTTAATGGTATTAGATTGTTTAATATCAAGCAACCACTAACAATATTCCTCGCTGCCTTTGGTAATTTTTCTCCAGAAGAGTTTGTTAAGCTCGTAAAATATATATATATATTATCTATTCGGTATAATATTATCTGCCATTTATCACCTAGTGAACAAGAGAATATTTATAATCAAATCGCGAACAAAGTTTATAATCGAGAGTTCTTAAGAGCTAGTCATGTGAAAAATAGCGAAGAATTTAAACGTTTGTATCCTGATGATAATGCTTTCTTTAATGCTTTTGAATTTCATAGAATGCCAAGTAGACAAACAGCGAAAAAAATACGCTTTTTACTTTCTGAAATTGAAGGCTATTTAGGTAATCCATGTGATTATGAAAAAACGACATTAGAGCATATTTGCCCTTATCATCCAGAGAAAGATTGGAACGAATCTTTTGGTGAAGGAATTAATGATGTAAAAGATAGACTTGGAAACATGATCTTAATGGATAAAGATAATTTAAAACGCTCATCCTTTGAAGAGAAGAAAAAAGAATATACAAAATCCGGATATAAGTTGGCCTTAAAAGTAACAGAATATGCAGAGTGGAATTTAGAATCTGTCAATGATTTTCAAAAGTGGATGTCACAACAAGCAGTTAACGTTTGGAAGGTTGATTAGTCTCTGTAAAAACATCAACCGTGCTGGCGGGCTGTCTATTAGGCAGCCCGCAACATTTTTTACTGTCAGAGTTCAGACGGGATCTGATTGGGGGTACTTTTGGGGGTACCTTAGAAAACTTAATGAATATAACTCACTGAAAATCAATTGGATGTTTAGCGATGTTATGTTCCTATTATCGCACCACTCATATCACATACTTACAAAAGATTTAAATAAACTACATTCTCCTCTTGTACTGTATTTGTGACATTGCGGTCAATAATCGCGCCAATTTTGCTAGCGAGCTTGGGGAGATGACTGGCGGAAAGGTGAGCGTATCACTGGACCATTTCGATTGACTCCCATCGAACTATTTCCTGCAACAATTCCAGATTGATGATGTTCGAGCGGCTTAAGCCAGTAGAAAGCGCAAACTCTACGACTGACTTAAGCGGCTCCGGACATTCATCATTCAACCTTCTCGCCTCATAAGGTTCAAGCCGTCTGATACGTTTGTTCTTCGGTTGAGGAACTTTGAGGATTGAATCGGCACGGATCTAACAGACACCCGTAGTCATTTAAGATGACTTAAAGAGAGGTGCCCATGAGAGGTAGGCGTTATCCTGAAGACTTTTAAAATGAAGCGGTAAATTTCTTTACTGACTGAACGTCAGTAGCGTAACGGCCCACTAGCTAGCTAACGTAGCTACAGCGGGCATGGAGAGCGTAGTAGTTAGAGTAAGCCATTGAATACTTCAAACGTGATCCATATGTTAAATTTTCTTGAAAAAAATTAATTCTTGGTCATAATCTGCACACAAAATGTTAACATGTGTTTAATGCAATTATGGATCAACAAAGAGAATCCTGGCCAGATGCAATTCGCGCTCTTGCGTGTTTAATGGTTATCATCTTGCACAGTTCTGTGTGGTATGTGGTTTCATATGGAAAAATCCCACTTTCTGACTGGATGTCAGGGAATATAGTTGATTCGTTTGTAAGACCCTGTGTGCCGCTATTCTTTATGATTTCAGGTTATATTTTTCTTGGAGAAAAGAAAGTAAAAGCCAAGAATATATTACGAATTCTGTATTGTCTTTTATTTTATAGCGCGCTGTGCATAATTTATATGTTAGCTACCGACCGCTATAACCCGACAGAAAGAATATTAAATATACTTTCTAAGCCAGTATTTTATCACTTATGGTTTTTTTATACTTTAGTTGGTTGCTACATACTTTTCTCTTTCCTTAAGGTTAGGGATGTTGGAAAATATAGTGCTATAACTATATTATTGGTTGTGTTTGTTCTGTTAAATCCGTTCACTTCTAATTTATTTAAATTCATCGGGATTAGATATTACGGAACTTTTCTTATAGATGGTGGATTCATCTATAATTTTATATATTGTGTGTTGGGGTATTTTTTTGGAAGAATGGACACAAAAAGAATTGGAGTTTTGACTCCAGTTGTAGGGTATCTTATTTTTTCAATGCTTACAGCATACTTTATTTACTTGCAAAGTGATAATTTCAACAAGTATGTTGGTAATTTTTACAGCGGAAGTTCTCCTTTCGTAATGGGCGCCTCGCTGTGTATTTTCATTTTCTTGAAAAACTATTACTCAGATCGTAGTGTAAATCCAGTCATAAAATTGATATCAGGTGCATCATTACCTATTTATGGTGTTCATGCCCTGGTTTTAGATTATTTTGTAATGAGAGGTTATCGATCTTTAGATAAACCAGTATTGGATATGTTTTTAATGTCAATTTCCGTTTTCTTATTATCTTTACTAATAGCATTTTCAATAAAGGCAGTTGATAGAAATAAACTGGTTTCATAACAAGATAAAATCCTAGGGGAGTTTGATTCCCCCATTTTATTTAAACACATATCTTTTAGTGCCATTTATCCATGTGATATTTATCCCTGTATGGTGGTAAATTTAATATCGATCATTAGAAACTACTGGTGGTATATTATTTGAATAAACTAGAAAAATTATTTTCTCGTCCGGCCTGGAAGGTCGGGTAGCTGATTATCGGATGATGACATTCTCCAGCACCAAAGCCTCGGATTGAGTTAAAAGGTATTTACGGGATGAATAATAACACCTGATTTTTGTAAGTGAATAGCCAGAGCTAAATATGTGAGTCCGTGAGGGATCACATATTTAGCTGGTTGAGTAAAGAGATCATTCCAGGCCGTGCTTAATTTTGCTGTCCACCTGAGGCTGTGGTTTGCTGAAAAGATATCCCTGCACCAGCTCGCAACCCAAAGCCTGAAGGCGCTCAAGCTGCTCTTCGGTCTCAACACCCTCGGCAATAACACCCATGTTAAGGCTTTTAGCCATCCCGGTAATAAGTTTTACAATATTAAGCGCATCGTCTTGCGTAGATATCGGATTGACAAAAGATTTATCGATTTTGATTTTATCAAAATTCAGTTCACTGAGTCGTGAGAGCGACGAGTAACCCGTGCCAAAATCATCGATGGAAATTCTTACGCCCAATGAGCGTAGCTTTTTGAGAATGGTAATAGGGTTATTTCTGTCGCTGAAGAGTGATGACTCTGTGACCTCTAACTCAAGACGGTTAGCCGGTAGCCCGGTCTCTGTCAGAACGGACTGCACCGTACTAATAAATGATTTGCTGCCCAACTGGACAGGCGAGACGTTTACGGAGATCCTTGCCGGAACAGCCCAGGAGACCGCTTCCCTACAGGCCAGTTTGAGTACGGTTTTGCCTATCTCGTTGATCATGCCTGTTTTTTCAGCAGCGAAAATAAAGCTATCAGGTGAGAGCATTCCTTTTACAGGATGCATCCAGCGAATCAGCGCTTCATAGCCGTAAATTTCCTTGCTGATGGAATTCACAATAGGCTGGTAATAAACAATAAACTCATTGTTCTCTATCGCCTTGGCCATATCGTTTTCAAGCGTTCTGCTCTCCTGCAACTTTTGAAGCATTCGCTGGCGGAAAACTTTAATCTGCTGTGAGCCTGCCTTTTTGGCCTCATAGAGCGCCAGATCGGCGAACTTATAAAGATAATCAGCGCGTCGTTCATTATCTGATAAAACAATGCCCACGCAGGTGGCAATTTTTATAAGCTGGTTATTAATTGTGTAGGGCTTGCTGATATTCTCGCTGATTTCTCTTGCGCGCGAAACGGCTTCGCTTTCGGTTAATCCGCTGGCTAAAAAAGCAAACTCGTCTCCGCCTAAACGGTAAAAGGTGTCTGAAATACTGCTCATGGCGGTCAGTCGTCTGGATACCTGGCGTAACAGTAAGTCGCCAGCATCATGACCATAGGTGTCGTTGACCTCTTTGAAGCGGTCTAAATCAAATAACATCACCGTGACGGGGATATGATTTTCCTCGGCCTCAAGATTAAGTTTGCTGAGGTCATCCCAGAAGTAGAGGCGGTTTTTCATGCCGGTGAGGGAATCATGGTAAACGTCATACTCCAGTTTTGAATTCTGAACCTGTAGGGTCTCTTTGGATAACTGGAGTTCCTCTGCCAGACTTTCAACCTGCCTGTGCGCTTTCAGAATATTTTTATTTTGATAAATTGTTAAAAAGCCCAGAATAATACTCAGAATGATCAGCAGTAAAGAGAGAGCGGAGTAAATATAATACAGGATCTGTATTTTATGGTTGGTGCTGTTAATCGTGCTAATATCTTTCGTTAACGCGCTTGATGATAGCTGGCTGAGCGGAGCATCCAGTAAATGCATGGTATGCAGGTATGTTTTTACGTCCGAATGGCTCATTTTTTCGAGGTTACCATCCAGATAGGCAAGTATTTGATCGAGTCTTAACGCGAGGTCTCGATGCGCCTGAACGTTTTTAACGTAATGCCCTAAATCCCCCTCCTTAAACAGATCGTTCTGGCTTAGCATAATTTCCAGGCGCATGCGGACCTGGTCTATCGTAACGTCGTCGGAATCGGTTGCGTACAGACCAAGCCATGATTCAAAGCGATAATATTCGGATACCAGTTGGGCGACAGACCATGACTCCGTGTAATGAGTCAGTTTTTGGAGCTCCTGCTGTCGATCGTAAACCAGAAAAGCAATATATCCAGTCGTGATAAAAAGAGAAAAAATGATACCAACCAGTATCCTGTTCATTATGTTCTCCTGAACTGCTATTCAATCTTCATCTTGCTGACCTGCCATGCCGAGCGCGAGTAATATATTTGGTTATTTAATTCAGGAAGACTGTCATAAGGATATACGATGAATGCCGGGCCTTTATCGCGAATGCGCATATATTCGCCATTAACCTTTAAAGCGAGTATGGCATTGTATTTTTTGAAGTCGCTGAGCGGGATGGCTGTCGCGTAATCATTAAGCGCAATAACATTGACTACGTTACCCTTGGCACCCACATAATCCATGAGTTTGCTCATCGGAACACCCTCAAACTTAGTGCGGCCATTGTACCAGGGAGATGACGTCTGGAAGCTCACCATACCGAGTTTTTCAAGGCTGGCGATATCAAACACGGCTTTTCCACTTTCATTCGTGTTCTCAATATTCCCGTAAATGGTTAAAATGGGTTTACCAGCAGGTTTTGGCAACTCAGCAGCCAGGGTGACGCTTTGCACTAAAAAGCAGCACAGCAGTAGGATTAATCGCATTTCAGCCTCCACGTTTTATCATAAGTATAAGAATTATAATTTAGTTATCCTACTAGTTTATATATTTTCTCTCCCCCCACGTTTATCCATCATGGGCAGGATGTAAAAACGCCACCCGTCGGGTGGCGCAGGGGTATTTAACGATTATTTGGCTGAGCAAAAAAAACGTTCACACGGGGAAAGATATAAATCAGAGTGTCAACAGGATGGATTGATGGTGCGCCGGTCCATACACTCGTTAGCCCGCCTCCAGCATCCCAAAGCTGACAATCCGCGAGCGCCCCAGCTCTTTCGCCCGGTAGAGCGCAACGTCCGCCGCGCGCAGCAGGTTATCGCCCTGGGCGTGCTGCGGATAGCTGGCGATCCCGATCGACACATCCACCGGGCCAATCTCCGAAAGCCCGTAGCGCAGCGAAAGCGCATGCACGCCGTTGTAGATCTCCGTTGCGGCGGCGTGCGCTGCTTCCTCATCCGCACCGGTAAGAAGCGCGAGAAACTCTTCGCCACCGTAGCGGAAGGCCAGCCCGGTATCATGCACCGTCCGTTGAATAATGGATGCCACGCTTTTGATCACCAGATCGCCAGCCTCATGACCAAAGCGGTCATTAATGCTCTTGAAGTGATCGATATCAATCATCAGGCAGCTTACCGGCTCCTCGTTACGCACGGCCTGCTTCATTTGAGTACGTAACGTATCTTCCAGATGGTGGCGATTACGCAGCCCCGTCAGGGGATCGAACAGGGCTTTTTCCAGCAGCGCATCGCGCAGCCGCTGGTTGGCCAGCGCCAGTCCCAGCGCCTCGGCCATCAGTTCCAGATAGGCGCGGGACGGCGCAGTTTCAGGCGTGATGTTCTGGAATGAGAGCAATCCAATCGCCTCGCCCTGAGCAATTAAGGGAACGCACAGCGATTGCTGTGCCTGTGATTCAGGCAGATGATAACAGCCGATATCCGGCTCGCCATTCACCGGCGGATGGCTTTGGCCACGCCGGACGGCCCAGCATTCGTCAGGATGGAACGGCTTTTTATCCCCTTCGGGCGACAGCCATTCGGCCGCACAGCGCATCTGCCACGGATCGCGTTCCAGAATATACAGACGCCCGGAAACGCCCGGTGCGATATTGGGCGCAAACAGCTCCGCCACGTTCATCACGTCGGCAAAGTTTTCACAGCCCTGCAACCGCTGGGTCATTCGCGCCAGCAGTTCGCGGATGGCCCAGTCAGCATCGCGCTCTTTTTCCAGCCGCTGCCTTGCCAGACCGTTCTCACGGAAGATACGGATGGCCTGCGCCATATCGCCGATTTCATCAACCTGGGTGAAGTTCGGCGTTTCGACGGCGTAATCCTGCGATGCCAGACGATGAACCACGTCACTCAGACGCACCACCGGACGGAGTACGCGGCGCTTGAGGATAAAGCCCATCACAAACAAGAAGAGCAGGGCGGTCAGGCCGACCATCACCTCCGAGGCAGTTCGAAGCGTTTTGGACGTTTTGGTTGCAGCCTGCACGTCGGCAATAATGCGCTTGTCCAGCAGCATGCGAAAGCGTTCGATATTGTTGTGTGCCCGTTCGAGTTCCCGCTCATAGCTCTTACCAAAAAGCAGCGCAACGGCCTGCTGTTCCTCGCCCCGTGCGATGCCGTCAATGGCTGACTGCTGTTCATCCTGGAGTTCGTCTACAATTTTCAGTCCGTCGTACAGCAGCGCCAGCTCTTCACCCGATGCCCCGGTGTTTTTGAGCTGTCGCAGCGTGTGTTCAATATTTTTCAGCTCGGCTTCTTTCGCCTGGTATTTCTCAAGCACCTCGGGCTCTTTTTGGATGACGTAAAGTCGCGCCAGATCGGAGAGCATCCAGGTGTCTGTCTCGATCTCCTCCGTCAGCTGATCGAAAACCTGGCGTTGTTTAACGGCTTCACGTTCGATGTTAGCGGCATGGGAAGCCAACAGCATGACGATGCCGGAGGCAATGGTCAGGCACACCGTGACGCCATAAGCCCAGTTTGTGATCGTGGCGATTCGCACCTGTTGGTTTCCTCTGCGACAAAAATGAAAGAGCGTTCATTCAGATTATAGAAAACCGCTGATTTATGGCGAAAAAAAAGGCGACCTGGGGCCGCCTTTCAGAACGTCTGCTTTAGAGATCCGGAGGGTTTCTTCCCTCTTCGATAAAGTCTGCGTCAAGCTCCTCGGCATTGCCTTCGTGATCGCGCCCGGAGAAGAGGTTCCAGCAGGCGATAAACAGGGCGGCAATCAGCGGCCCAATCACAAAGCCGTTAATCCCGTACAGCTCCATACCGCCCAGCGTGGTGATCAAAATCAGGTAGTCCGGCATTTTGGTGTCTTTGCCCACCAGCAGCGGACGCAACAGGTTGTCCACCAGCCCGACGATAATGACGAAGAAGCCCACAATGAACAGGCCCTGCCACAGCTGGTGGGTGGCGAACAGGAAGATGGCGGCAGGAACCCAGACGATGGCCGACCCGACGGCAGGCACCAGAGAGAGGAATGCCATCAGCGCGCCCCACAGTACGCTGCCGTCAATACCCACGATGGCAAAGGCGATACCGCCGAGCGTACCCTGAACCACCGCCACGACCGCCGTGCCTTTTACCGTGGCGCGCGACACGCCGACAAACTTAGCGAACAGGTGCTGTTTGGCGAAGTCAGACAGCGGCAGCGAGTCGAGGATCTGGCGCACCAGATACGGCCCGTCCTTCAGCAGGAAAAACAGCAGATAGAGCATTATGCCGAAGCTAATAGCAAAGCCGAACGTTCCTTTACCAATCAGGAATGCGCTGCCCGCCAGATACTGCCCGCCCTGTAACGCGACATCAGAAAGTTTTTTCTGGATCTGCGCGGCGTTGGTGAGGTTGTGATCCGCCAGAAAGCCGCTGGCCCAGTCCGGCAGGCGGTTGAAGATACCGGCGATCACTTCCGGGAACTGCGTATTGTTCTGTTGCAGCTTGGTGTAAACCATGTTCAGTTCCACCGCGAGCGATGAAAGGATCACCATCAACGGAATAAACACAATCAGGCAGATAATGCCGAGAGTGAGGAGTGAAGCCAGCCCGTTGCGATCGCCCAGCGCGGTACGCAGTTTGTTTTTCACCGGGTTGAAAATGATGGTCAGGATCGCGGCCCACAGAATCGCCGAGAAATAGGGAGACAGCACGTCAAAGAAGGCCCAGGTGACAAGGGCCAGGATAAGAATAAAGAAACCTTTGGTCAGTCCGTTAAAGCGCATAGTAAGTCCTGGTGAGGAAGAAACTGTGTCGACTATAGAACTGATTTAGGGATTTACCAATAATTGCGCTGAAGTCGCGGCGGGTGGCTTTTTGTTAACAATCGCGGTATAACACCTCTTCTTTGGATGTTTAGATGTCCATACGTTTAGAAGGTAACATGCAAACACAACAAGAAAACGGGCAGCTTAAGCGCACCATGAAAACCCGCCACCTGATTATGCTTTCGCTGGGTGGCGTTATCGGCACAGGGTTATTCTTCAATACCGGATACATCATTTCGACAACCGGCGCGGCGGGCACGCTGCTGGCGTACCTGATCGGTGCGCTGGTGGTCTGGCTGGTGATGCAGTGTCTGGGCGAACTTTCCGTGGCGATGCCGGAAACCGGCGCGTTTCACGTCTATGCCGCCCGCTATCTCGGCCCGGCGACGGGGTATACCGTGGCGTGGCTCTACTGGCTCACCTGGACGGTGGCGCTGGGATCGAGCTTTACCGCAGCCGGGTTCTGCATGCAGTACTGGTTCCCGCAGGTTCCCGTCTGGACGTGGTGCGTGGTCTTTTGCGCGGTGATTTTTGGCCTTAACGTGATTTCCACGCGCTTTTTTGCCGAAGGGGAATTCTGGTTCTCGCTGGTGAAAGTCATCACTATTGTCGCCTTTATTATTCTCGGTGGCGCGGCCATCTTTGGCTTTATCCCGATGGCGGACGGCTCTGCCGCGCCGGGGCTGAGCAACATTACCGCCGAAGGCTGGTTCCCGCACGGCGGTCTGCCGATCCTGATGACCATGGTGGCGGTCAACTTTGCCTTCTCCGGGACGGAACTTATCGGCATCGCGGCAGGGGAGACGGAAAATCCGCACAAGGTCATTCCGGTTGCTATTCGCACCACCATCGCGCGGCTCATCATCTTCTTTATCGGCACCGTGTTTGTGCTGGCGGCGCTGATCCCCATGCAGCAGGCTGGCGTGGAGAAAAGCCCGTTCGTGCTGGTGTTTGAAAAGGTCGGCATTCCCTATGCGGCCGATATCTTTAACTTCGTGATCCTGACGGCGATCCTCTCGGCGGCGAACTCGGGCCTGTACGCCTCTGGCCGTATGCTGTGGTCCCTGTCTAACGAGAAAACGCTGCCGCGCTGCTTTGCCCGCGTCAACAAAAACGGCGTGCCGCTGACGGCGCTCTCCGTGTCCATGCTGGGCGGCGTGCTGGCGCTGTTCTCCAGCGTGGTCGCGCCGGATACGGTGTTTGTGGCCCTGTCAGCCATTTCCGGTTTTGCGGTGGTGGCGGTGTGGATCAGCATCTGTGCGTCGCACTTCGTGTTTCGTCGCCGTCACGTGCAGTCCGGCCAGCCGCTATCCGCGTTGCAGTATCGCGCGCCATGGTATCCGCTGGTGCCCGTGCTCGGCTTTATTCTTTGCCTGGTCGCCTGCGTCGGTCTGTGGTTTGACCCCAGCCAGCGAATTGCCCTTTATTGCGGGCTTCCGTTTGTCGCCCTGTGTTATGGTGCGTACTACCTGACCCGAACTCTGACTACGCAGGAGCCTGAACATGTCGCAGAATAATCCGCTTACCGCCCTCCTTGAAAAACAGCCGTTTGTGGTGCTGGATGGGGCGATGGCAACGGAGCTGGAAGCGCGCGGTTGTAACCTTGCCGACAGCCTCTGGTCGGCCAAAGTGCTGATGGAAAATCCTGAACTGATCCGCGACGTGCACCTCGACTACTACCGCGCGGGCGCACAGGTGGCGATCACCGCCAGCTATCAGGCGACACCCGCAGGCTTTGCCGCTCGCGGGCTGGACGAGGCGCAATCTCGGGCGCTGATCGGCAAAAGCGTAGAGCTGGCGCGTAAGGCGCGCGAGGCGTATCTGGCGGAGAACCCACAGGCGGGCACGCTGCTGGTGGCGGGTTCCGTTGGGCCGTACGGCGCGTATCTGGCCGATGGTTCCGAGTATCGCGGCGACTACGTGCGTAGCGCTGAAGCATTTACCGCCTTCCACCGCCCCCGCGTGGAGGCGCTGCTGGATGCGGGCGCGGATCTCCTGGCCTGTGAAACGCTGCCTTCGTTCCCGGAAATCAGGGCGCTGGCCGCGTTGCTGATGGCGTATCCGCGCGCCCGGGCATGGTTCTCATTTACCCTGCGTGACAGCGAGCACCTGAGCGACGGAACGCCGCTGCGGGATGTCGTTTCTGCGCTGGAAAGCTACCCGCAGGTTGTCGCGCTGGGGATTAACTGTATCGCGCTGGAAAACACCACGGCGGCGCTGACGCATCTGCACAGCCTGACGTCGCTGCCGCTGGTCGTCTATCCGAACTCCGGGGAGCATTACGATGCGGTGAGCAAAACGTGGCATCACCATGGTGAAGCCTGCGAAACGCTGGCGGGGTATTTACCGCAGTGGCTGGCGGCGGGCGCGAAATTAATTGGCGGATGCTGCCGGACCACGCCGAAAGATATTGCTGCGCTGACGGTTCAGCGCTGAGGTCTTTGCCGGGTGGCGGCTGCGCCTTACCCGGCTTACAAATTGCACGAACCGTAGGCCGGGTAAGCGCAGCGCCACCCGGCACAAACCAACCGCACAAAATTCACTATCCTTTCCCGCTTTTTTTCTAAAAACGAATCGTCATTAACGATGCTTTTTTATTCCTTTATCAAAATTCTTGCGCCGGAAATACTGCCCTTATAACAACAAGGGGAGCAGAGAGTATGGCTATTTCATCGCGGATCACATTACTCGGCGCGCTGGCGCTGTGGGCATTTCAGGCGCAGGCGGTGGACGTCACCGTGGCGTATCAGACTTCCGCGGAACCGGCGAAAGTCGCGCAGGCGGATAACACCTTCGCCAAAGAGAGCGGGGCAAAAGTCGACTGGCGCAAGTTCGACAGCGGCGCGGCAATTGTGCGGGCGTTAGCCTCGGGCGACGTGCAGATTGGCAACCTGGGCTCAAGCCCGCTGGCCGTTGCCGCCAGCCAGCAGGTACCGATTGAAGTCTTCCTGCTGGCGTCGCAGCTCGGAAACTCCGAGGCGCTGGTGGTGAAGAAAACCATCACGAAACCCGAAGAGTTGATTGGTAAACGCATCGCGGTGCCGTTTATCTCCACCACGCATTACAGCCTGCTGGCCGCACTGAAATACTGGGGCATCAAGCCGGGGCAGGTGCAGATCATTAACCTGCAACCACCGGCGATTATCGCAGCCTGGCAGCGTGGCGACATTGACGGGGCCTACGTCTGGGCGCCCGCCGTCAACGAGCTGGAAAAAGACGGCACCGTGCTGACCGACTCCGAAAAAGTGGGGCAATGGGGCGCGCCAACCCTTGATGTCTGGGTAGTCCGTAAAGACTTTGCCGAAAAACACCCTGAAGTGGTGAAAGCCTTCGCCAGAAGCGCCATTGAAGCCCAGCAGCCGTACATCAATAACCCGGATGAATGGCTGAAACAGCCCGCCAACCTGGAGAAACTCTCACGACTGAGCGGCGTGCCGGAAGCAGACGTGCCGGGGCTGGTGAAGGGTAACACCTATCTGACGCCGGCTCAGCAGGTCCAGCAGCTGAACGGGCCGGTAAGCAAAGCGATTGTCGACACCGCAACGTTCCTGAAAGAGCAGGGCAAAGTGCCTGCGGTGGCGGCGGATTACAGCCAGTTCGTGACCGATCGCTTTGTGAAATAAAGAGGCTGCGATGCTGAACATTACAAACCTGTCTGCCGATTACGGCGGCAAACCCGCCCTGGAAGAGATCAACCTGACGCTGGACAGCGGTGAACTGCTGGTCGTGCTGGGGCCGTCCGGCTGCGGGAAAACCACGCTGCTGAACCTGATCGCCGGGTTTGTACCGTATCAGCACGGCACGATCCACCTGGAAGGGAAACGGGTCACGGGGCCGGGCGCAGAGCGCGGCGTGGTCTTTCAGAACGAAGGGCTACTGCCGTGGCGAAACGTACAGGAAAACGTTGCGTTCGGTCTGCAACTGGCTGGCGTGGCGCGTGAACAGCGCCTGAGTACGGCGCGCGACATGCTAAAAAAAGTCGGGCTGGAGGGAGCTGAAAAACGTTTTATCTGGCAGCTTTCGGGCGGGCAGCGCCAGCGCGTCGGGATCGCCCGTGCGCTGGCGGCCAATCCACAGCTGCTGCTGCTGGACGAACCTTTCGGGGCGCTTGACGCCTTCACCCGCGAGCAGATGCAAACCCTGCTGCTGCGCCTGTGGCATGAAACCGGCAAGCAGGTGCTGTTAATTACCCACGATATCGAAGAGGCCGTGTTTATGGCGACGGAGCTGGTGCTGCTCTCTCCGGGGCCGGGACGCGTGCTGGAGCGCCTGCCGCTTGAATTTGCCCGACGCTATGTTGCGGGAGAACCGGTGCGCAGCATCAAATCCGACCCGCTGTTTATCGAAAAACGGGAATATATCCTGAGCCGCGTGTTTGAGCAGCGGGAGGCCTTCTCATGAGCATTGTCTTCAGTGAAAAACCGCGGCGGGCGCGCCTCGCCTTACGCTGGCCGTTCTCTCGCCGGATCGCCTTAAGCGTCGGCACGCTGGCGGTGTTGCTGGCGGTATGGTGGGCGGTTGCCGCTCAGCAGTGGATCAGTCCGCTGTTTCTGCCGCCGCCAGGCCAGGTTCTGGAAAAATTGATGACCATCTCCGGGCCGCAGGGCTTTATGGATGCCACCCTCTGGCAGCATTTAGGCGCCAGTATGGCGCGTATTCTGGTGGCGCTGCTGGCGGCGGTGATGATTGGCGTTCCGGTGGGGATCGCGATGGGGCTGAGCCCGACGGTGCGCGGCATTCTCGATCCGCTGATAGAGCTTTACCGGCCCGTTCCGCCGCTGGCTTACCTGCCCCTGATGGTGATCTGGTTTGGCATCGGCGAGACGTCAAAGATCTTACTGATCTACCTGGCGATTTTTGCGCCGGTCGCGATGTCGGCCCTGGCTGGCGTAAAAAGTGCGCAACAGGTACGCATACGCGCGGCGCAGTCGCTCGGTGCCAGCCGCGCGCAGGTGCTGCTGTTCGTCATTTTACCGGGTGCGCTGCCGGAGATATTGACCGGGCTGCGCATTGGCCTTGGGGTGGGCTGGTCTACGCTGGTGGCGGCAGAGCTGATTGCCGCCACGCGCGGGCTTGGATTTATGGTGCAGTCGGCGGGAGAGTTCCTGGCGACTGACGTGGTACTGGCAGGGATCGCGGTGATCGCCGCGATCGCCTTTGGATTAGAACTGGGACTGCGCGCGCTACAGCGTCGCCTGACGCCCTGGCATGGAGAAATACAATGAGTGAACGTCTGACGATTACCCCGCTGGGGCCGTACATTGGCGCGCAGGTGTCGGGCCTGGACGTAACCCGTCCGCTGAGCGATAACCAGTTTGAGCAGCTATACCACGCGGTGCTGCGCCATCAGGTGGTGTTCCTGCGCGATCAGGCCATTACCCCGCAGCAGCAGCGCGCGCTGGCCCTGCGCTTTGGCGACCTGCATATCCACCCGGTCTACCCGCATGCGGAAGGGGTGGAAGAAATTATCGTGCTGGACACCCATAACGATAATCCGCCCGATAATGACAACTGGCACACGGACGTCACCTTTATCGACACACCGCCAGCCGGGGCCATTCTGGCAGCAAAATTACTGCCAGAGACCGGCGGCGATACGCTGTGGGCGAGCGGCATTGCGGCGTTTGAGGCGCTCTCCGCGCCGTTCCAGACCCTGCTAAGTGGCCTGCGGGCAGAGCATGATTTTAAAAAATCGTTCCAGGAATATAAGTACCGTAAAACGGAAGAGGAGCACCAGCGCTGGCTGGATGCGGTCGCAAAACATCCGCCGCTGCTGCACCCGGTGGTGCGTACCCATCCGGTGACGGGTAAGCAGGCGCTGTTTGTGAACGAAGGGTTCACCACGCGCATTGTGGACGTAACGGAAAAAGAGAGCGAGGCGCTGCTCAGCTTCCTGTTTGCGCATATCACGAAACCGGAATTTCAGGTGCGCTGGCGCTGGCAGGAGAACGATCTGGCGATCTGGGATAACCGCGTTACGCAGCATTACGCCAATGCGGATTACCTGCCGCAGCGAAGGATTATGCAGCGGGCGACGATCCTGGGGGATAAGCCGTTTTACCGTCCATAACCCGTCGTTTCCGCAGTTCATGCAGGCCGGGTAAGGCGTAGCCGCCACCCGGCAATGGGCTACAGATGGGCCTCAATGTACCGCTGATAGCGGTTCGCCTTCAGATAGCACAAATCCACCAGCACCAGCCCGTCCACGCAGTTATTGAACGCCGGATCGCTGCCGAAATCGATAAACTGCACGCCGCCTGGCTCGCATAGCTCGGAATACTGTTTATAGAGCGGCGGAATGCCGCATCCCAGATTGCCCAGCAGGGATTTCAGCTTTGTCAGGTCGTCCACGTAATCCACTCCGCCAAACTGTGCCAGCACGTCCGGAAGCGAGGCCGGGTAGGGTTGACGCGAGGCGGCTAAGGGATGGCTGGCCGGAAACCAGAGGCGATAAAACGCCACCAGCAGATCTCGTGCGGCAGGCGGTAAGCCGCCGGAGATGGACACCGGGCCAAACAGGTAACGGTAGTGTGGATAGCGCGCCAGATAGGCGCCAATGCCTGACCACAGATAGTCCAGACCGCGACGTCCCCAGTAGCGCGGCTGTATAAAGCTGCGCCCCAGCTCAATGCCGTGCTCCAGTATGTCCTGCATTTTTTCGTCGTAGTGGAACAGGCTGTAGCTGTACAACCCGTCAACGCCGCGCTTTTCTACCTGCATCGCCGTCGGCATAAAGCGATACGCGCCGACAATTTCCAGATCGTCATCATCCCAGAGGATCAGGTGCAGATAGTCATCATCGTAGCTGTCCATATCCCGGCGCTTGCCGCTGCCTTCTTCCACGGCACGAAAGGCAATCTCGCGCAGCCGTCCCAGCTCGCGCAGAAGAGGTGCCTCCTCCTGCCCGTTGCGCTGCCACAGGTAGATGGTTTTACCATCGCTGGTTTTGCCCAGACACTCGGCCTGCGCCAGTTCGCGCTTCAGCGTGGCCCGATCTTCCGGGCGGGCAATGGCGCACTGGGTTTTAAAGACGCCAGGCAATCCCTTGCCAAGTCGTATCACGTGCTGACGGCACTGCTCGGCCATTTCACGCGATGAAAGGGTAGCGCTAAACCTGTCATTCCAGGCAATCTGCTGGCCGATTTTGATCGGCAGCTGGCTGTGACGACGGCGAAACATCTGTTGCATCAGCAGCAGCATGGATACCGTGGGCGATACCAGCGTGCTGGCATAAAACAGCAGGCTGTTGTGCGCCTGAATATGTACCGGGAGTAACGGCACCCGCAGTTTGCTGGCCAGCTTGATAAAGCCCGGATGCCATTTTTTATCGCGGATGCCTTTGCGCGTTGGGCGGGAGACTTCGCCCGCCGGGAAGAAGATCAGCACGCCGGCGTTTTGCAGGTGCTGCTCCATCTGTATCAGCGAGGCTTTTGCGGTTTTTCCGCCCATATTATCCACGGGGATAAACAACGAACTGAGGGGCTCAAGGTGGGACAGCATCCGGTTGGTGACAACCTTAACGTCGCGGCGCACGCGCGAAACGGCGTAAAGCAGTGCCAGCCCATCCAGGGTGCCGGTCGGGTGGTTAGCTATCACAATGAGTGGGCCGTGTTCGGGGATTTGTTCGAGATCGCGGGCGGAAACGGTGCAGAGAATATCAAGGTGTTCCAGAACCTGCTCCACCATATCCAGCCCTTTCAGGTGACGGTGGCGGGCGGCAAACTGCTGAAATTCGTCTTCGTGGAGCAGTCTTTTTAACAGACTTTTTTGCCAGGGTGCGGGCCTCGCCTGAGGCCAAAGGTCATCAAGAACGCTGTCGAGACTAAACATTGATCACTCCTCCTGCCGTCTTGCCCAGACAGTAGAAGGAGGAGATGTCGGTTGTATTGCAGTTTGGTGAAGATTAACGGAGGATTTTTTTCTCGGCCAGATCCAGCGCGAAGTAGCTGAAGATCAGATCCGCACCCGCGCGCTTGATCGCCCCCAGGCTTTCGAGGATCACTTTCTCTTCGTCGATGGCACCCGCCTGCGCGGCGAATTTGATCATCGCGTACTCGCCGCTCACCTGGTAAGCGCCCAGCGGCAGTTCAGTGCGTTCGCGAATGTCGCGCAGGATATCCAGATACGCGCCGGCCGGTTTCACCATCAGACAGTCTGCGCCCTGAGCCTCATCCAGCAGAGACTCACGAATCGCTTCGCGGCGGTTCAGCGGGTTCATCTGGTAGGTTTTACGATCGCCCTTCAGCGCCGTGCCCGCCGCTTCACGGAACGGGCCGTAGAACGAAGAGGCGAATTTGGTGGAGTAGGACATGATGGCGGTGTCGGTAAAGCCTGCCGCATCCAGCGCCTGACGAATAGCCTGAACCTGTCCGTCCATTGCCGCCGACGGCGCAATGAAATCTGCACCCGCAGCGGCGGCAACCACCGCCTGCTTGCCGAGGTTCAGCAGGGTCGCATCGTTGTCCACGCCGTGATCGCACAGCACACCGCAGTGGCCATGAGAGGTGTATTCGCAGAAGCAGGTATCGGACATAACGATCATCTCCGGCACGCTCTCTTTGCAGATGCGCGACATGCGGGCCACGAGGCCATCTTCCTTCCAGGCATCGCTGCCGGTGGCGTCGGTGTGGTGGGAGATACCGAAGGTCATCACCGAGCGGATCCCCGCGTTGGCAATGCGTTCAATCTCGCGGGCCAGATGCTTCTCAGGAATGCGCATCACGCCCGGCATCGCGTCGATGGCTTTGTAGTCATCGATCTCTTCTTCAACAAAAATCGGCAACACCAGATCGTTTAAGCTCAGTGTTGTCTCTTCAAACATGGCGCGCAGTGCGGGTGACTTGCGCAGGCGACGGGGACGTGCAATTAAATCGGTCATGGTATGCCTGATGTTTGTGGAACAAAGAGGTATAGTGTACCTGAAAGCAGGAAGCGGTGTTTTACTAAAGTTGTCTTTTAGATTTTCGAAATCGACTAATATTCTTCACATGTATTTTGTCTATATTATACGTCTTATTATGGGGTTTAACGTGGTGTGAAATATTGGCGAAGCTTCTACATTAGATGGAGGTTATAACTATTAATGATTTATTGTATTTTATGATAGGTATCGAACCGACCGAAGTGGTTTGCAATCAGTTGAATTTATAATATTTATTCATAATGATTGATATTGTGCTGGGTTTTTAAGCTTAGTTGTCTGGATACGGACTTAATTGAATCATTCATTGAACCTTTTCGAAGTGAAACTGCATAATTCTTTCCGCAATTAAACATTGCCAAATGATTTGATGGACAAACTTGCTTACGTCCCTGAGGAGGGATGACCCAATGCAAACATGGAAAAAGAAACTGGTTGTATCACAACTTGCATTAGCCTGCACACTGGCTATCGCTTCTCAGGCCAATGCGAAAGATATATCCGGCACGACCTATAATACTTTTGGATATGACAATACTGCGTCTACTCCCTGGTATTATGGTTATGCTGACTGGGATAACACCGATGCCACTCACGATGGCGATATTTATCCGGTGATTAATAAATCAACGGTGAACGGCGTTATTTCAACATACTATCTGGATGACGGCGTTAATGGTCGCCCGAATGCGCTGAGCATTTCTAACAGCACCATTAACGGCATGATCACGTCAGAATGTATGACCACGACGTGTGCAGATGGCGTGGATACCGACGGCACCACGCATTCCCAGTACGATCGTTTTAGCCTGACCGTTGATAACTCCACCATCAACGATGCCTACGAGCATTACGCGTATGATGTCGTCAATGGCGAGAATACTGAAACGCATTATCTGGACACCTATGGTCTGGGTAACGCAATTACCCTGGACGTTGAATCTGATATCGTTATTCAGAACAACTCCCACGTCGCGGGTATCACGCTGACGCAGGGTTATCAGGAACTGGATAACACCCCGTACGACGGCGTTGAAGGCGTTGCTAACAGCAGCAATGTCTTTACCGATACGCTGGTGGTGAAAGACTCTGTACTGACCTCTGGTGCGTACAGCGATCTGGGCACTGACGGGTTCTACGGTCAAACGGCGAAGCCGAGCGATTACGGTGAAGTCAATGCTACAGCGGCGGACGACGCTGCGCTGATCGTGTCTGCCGGCGCCTCTGATAACGCGATGCAGACCACTGCTACGTTCGATCACTCCACCATTACCGGCGATATCCTCTTCACCAGCACCTTCGATAATAACTTCTACGAGAATGGCGACCCGGCAACCGATACCACCGATGACGGCGTATACAACCCAACCACCAACGGCTGGGATGACACGGATACACTGGACGTCACTCTAACCAACGGCAGCAAGTGGGTCGGTGCAGCGCAGTCCAGCGTTGAAGCCATCGGCACTGCGCAGATGTACGGTGAGGGCTACAGCGAAGTTGACTGGCACACGCTCTCCCCTAACAGCATATGGCCTGGCTCGACCGTTGATACCAACGGTCATGTAGTCGGTAATGAGGTGTATCAGAGCGGCCTGTTTAACGTGACGCTGGAGAACGGTTCCGAATGGGATACCCGCAAGATCTCTAACATCGACACCCTGGCGGTGAATAATCAGTCTCAGGTCAACGTTGAGAACTCAGGCCTGTTGGCTGACTCAATCACTCTGACCAACGGCTCTTCGCTGAATATCGGAGACACGGGTGGGGTTGCCACCGACAGCCTGTATCTGGACAGCTATAGCCGTGCGGCACTGACCGAAGAAACCGCTGGGCTGTATGCCAACACCATCACAGTGGACAACGGTGCAGAGCTGGCGCTGGGTCTGGGTCAGGTTGATACGCACAACATGGTGCTCACCGATGGTGGTGTGCTCAACGTTGCCAGCCGCGATTATGTGCTGAACAGCGACCTGAACAACGCACGCTACATCACCAACGATCGTTACAAAGCGGAATACGACTATGGTGTTGTCGCGCTGAACTCTGACGGTCATCTGGCGGTGAACGGTGACGTTGCCGGTAACTATAAAGTGCGCATCGACGATGCCACCGGTGCAGGCTCCGTTGCTGACTACGAAAACAAAGAGATCATTCGCGTCTATGACAATAACGCGGATACCGCAGCCAGCTTTACTGCCGCAAACAAAGCCGATTTAGGTGCTTACACCTATCAGGCACAGCAGAAGGGTGACACCGTTGTTCTCCAGCAGAAAGAGCTGACTGACTACGCCAACATGGCGCTGAGCATTCCTTCTGCTAATACCAACATCTGGAATCTGCAACAGGATACCGTGGGTACGCGTCTGACCAACAGCCGTCACGGTCTGGCAGATAACGGCGGAGCGTGGGTGAGCTATTTTGGCGGCAACTTTGACGCGGATAATGGCACCGTTAGCTACGATCAGGACGTAAGCGGCATTATGGTCGGTCTGGATACTCAGATTGACGGTAATAACGCGAAGTGGATCGTCGGTGGTGCGGCCGGTTTCGCGAAGGGCGATATCAGCGATCGTACTGGTCAGGTCGATCAGGACAGCCAGACTGCGATGATCTATGCGTCTGCGACGTTTGCGAACAACGTCTTCCTCGACAGCTCACTGAACTATACCCGCTTTAACAACGACCTTTCTGCAACCATGAGCAACGGTCAGTATGTTGACGGTGACACCACCTCTGACGCTGTTGGCTTCGGGATGAAGCTGGGCTATGACTGGAAACCAAACCTGTCAGGCTACATCACCCCTTACGCGGCGGTATCTGGCCTGTTCCAGTCAGGCGACGACTACCAGCTGAGCAACGACATGCGTATCGATGGTCAGTCTTACGACAGCTTGCGTTATGAACTTGGCCTGGATGCGGGTTATACCTTCAACTACGGTGGCGAGCAGGCGTTAACGCCATACTTCAAACTGGCGTACGTGTATGACGATGCCGACAACGAGGCGGATATCAACGACGACAGCATTGATAATGGCGTGGAAGGCTCTGCGGTTCGCGTAGGTCTGGGCACGCAGTTCAGCTTCACGAAAAACTTCAGTGCTTACACTGATGCGACTTATCTGGGCGGCGGCGACGTTGACCAGAACTGGGGAGCAAACCTGGGTGTGAAATATACCTGGTAATACAGAAAGCGCGGGGGATTTTGCCCCCGCTTTTTTATGTGCTTTAAAAATAATAAAGAACCGACATATACAGATGACTTGAGGTATGCATGAACGTTAATGCGAAACCACTTTCTGAATTAAGCCGGCTCATAAAGTGTCTGGAAGTCGCCGGTACCCCATTTAAGATCGAACCACAGCAATTAATAACTCCCGGCAATAATGATGATGAACCATTGACCTTTGTAATACAGTCCGGCATGACAGCCGTCCACCGTAAATCAGACGAATTACTGGTGGGTATTGCACGAGCACCGTATATTCATGGTTTAAGTGCATGGATAAATGACAGCTATCTTGAATATTCTCTGATAGCACAAACACCTTGCGCCGGATTTTATTTACCAGCCTCTACTGCGTGCCAACTTATTCAGGAAGCACAGCTTTGGCAAGAAGCTTTCTGCTGGCTGTCCTGGCTAAACCATATACTGGGAAAACGTGATATACAGCTGGTCGGAAATAATTCCTATAGCCAAATACGGGCAATGCTGATCAATATGGCTGAGTGGGATGACGCGCTACGTTCAAAAATTGGTGTTATGAATCATATTCAGCGTAGCACGCGGATTTCTCGTTCGGTCGTTGCGGAAGTGCTGGCGGCGCTGCGACAGGGCAACTACATCAATATGAGCCGGGGCAAACTGATCAGCATCAACCGTTTGCCCACGGACTATTGAGATCAGTTAGAGGCCGTTAGAACCTGCGCTTTATTAGCGCTGAGCTCGGCCACCAGGTTATTTACGCCATCACTCATATTCACGAAGCGGGTGTTCGGCGACCGGGTGACCACCACAAAAGCGCCTACGTTTGATTGCGGAATCATCGCCATGTAGGTGATGAATCCGCCACCCCCACCGGTTTTTTGAATAATACCCGGGCGGCCCTCTTTTGGTGCCATGTACACCCAGCCCATACCGAGAGCATCGGCTTTACCGGGAACGTCCATACCGATGACGCGACGTAACTGGGCACGCTGGTAGATGAGCGTCTGCATCCGGTCAGCCTGATTGCTGCGCGCGTAAAAATCCGAGGAGAGGAACTGCTGCATCCAGCGCATCATGTCGCCGGGCGTTGAATAAACCCCACCGCTGCCGATGGCGGCCAGCGTGTTATTACACGGGCTGGCCCCTTTTTCCGCCACCATCAGTCGCTTGCACTGGTCCGGAGATGGAGTGTAAGTGGTATCTTTCATCCCCAGCGGACGCGTGATCTGCTCTTCAAACAGTTGAGGATAAGGCTTGCCTGATGCCGACGCTAAAGCGTCAGCCAGCAGATCAAACGCGAGGTTAGAATAGCCGGCCTGCGAGCCCGGAGCCGATTTCAGGGTAGCGGTGCTCAGGTAATTCCAGCGCTGTTCGCGGGTTGGCCAGACAAAAACAGGGCGATGCGCGGCGCCACCAGGCTGTTCTCGCGGCAGGGCGCTGGTATGGGTCGCCAGGTTCACCAGTCTGATCGGCGTGCCCTGATATGTCGGCACGCGCGCGCCGGGTGGGGCATATTTGCTGAGCGGATCGTCGAGTTTCACCACGCCCTGATCGAGTAATTTCACCAGCATTTCACTGGTCATCAGCTTGGTTATCGACGCGACGCGGATGACGGAATCCAGCTGCGGGCGAACGTTATTTCCCGGTCGTGTTTCACCGAAGCTGCGAAACACCCGCTGGTTACCGTCGATCACGACCAGCGCCATTCCCGTCGCACCACTGCCGTAATAAATCAGGTTCGCGTAGCGATCGGCAATGTCAGAGGCCAGAGCCGGGGCCGTCAGAGGCTGGGCTGCCTGGGCGGTGGACAGGGTCACCGCACACAGCGCGGCGAAAGAGAGCAGACAACGTTTCAACGAAAAGCATCCATCAAGTGAATAAGGAGAGTTACGGGTATTTATACTACTAATCGGCGTCGGGCAATGGCCCGATTTGCATAACGATAGCGAGAAAAACGTAACCGTGGGTAAATTTGAACAATTTACTTGCGGCCAGACTCCCATTTTGTGACATCGACCGTATGATAGACGCTACGGTTGCTGTTGCGAATGAAACGCACCGAAACAATTCTCGAAAACGGGAAAGCGAACTAATAATTCACCCGCAGGTCTGACTTTTTTGCCTGAGCCGGGCGGCTGGCACAGGCAAGGTTTCGCGTGGCGATATGTTGAACACAGCAACAGCCATAACAACAAGAAGGAAGCACAATGTTTAAGTCATTTTTCCCAAAGCCGGGGCCCTTTTTCCTGTCGGCATTTATTTGGGCACTGCTGGCTGTCATTTTCTGGCAGGCCGGTGGCGGCGCGTGGCTGACCCGTCTTACGGGGGCAACGGGCGAGATCCCCATTAGCGCAGCGCGCTTCTGGTCCATGAGCTATCTGCTTTTCTACGCTTACTACCTGCTCTGCGTAGGGCTGTTCGCCATGTTCTGGTTCATCTATTCTCCTCACCGCTGGCAATACTGGTCGATTCTCGGCACGTCGTTAATTATCTTTGTCACCTGGTTCCTGGTGGAAGTGGGCGTGGCGGTCAACGCCTGGTATGCGCCGTTTTACGATCTGATCCAGACGGCGCTGAGTTCGCCGCATAAGGTGACCATAAACCAGTTCTACCATGAGGTGGGGATCTTCCTCGGCATCGCCCTTATTGCCGTGGTGATCGGTGTGATGAATAACTTTTTCGTCAGCCATTACGTGTTCCGCTGGCGTACCGCGATGAACGAACACTATATGGCGCACTGGCAGCACCTGCGTCATATCGAAGGTGCCGCACAGCGTGTGCAGGAAGACACCATGCGTTTTGCCTCTACGCTTGAAAATATGGGCGTGAGCTTTATCAACGCCATCATGACGCTTATCGCCTTCCTGCCGGTGCTGGTGACGCTCTCGTCGCACGTTCCGGAGTTGCCGATTGTCGGGCATCTGCCCTATGGCCTGGTGATTGCCGCGATTGTCTGGTCGCTGATGGGAACGGGGCTGCTGGCGGTCGTGGGGATCAAGCTGCCGGGGCTGGAATTTAAAAATCAGCGCGTGGAAGCGGCCTACCGTAAAGAGCTGGTGTATGGCGAAGACGATGCCAACCGTGCGTCACCACCTACCGTGCGCGAGCTGTTTGGCGCCGTACGTCGTAACTACTTCCGCCTCTATTTTCATTACATGTATTTCAATATCGCGCGCATTCTTTATCTTCAGGTGGATAACGTTTTCGGGTTGTTCCTGCTGTTCCCGTCCATCGTTGCGGGTACGATCACGCTCGGTCTGATGACCCAAATCACCAACGTCTTTGGTCAGGTTCGCGGTTCGTTCCAGTACCTGATAAGCTCCTGGACTACGCTGGTGGAGCTGATGTCCATCTATAAACGTTTACGCAGTTTCGAGCGTGAGCTGGACGATAAGGACTTGCAGGAAGTCACCCATACATTAGGTTAAAAAGGAATTGCTATGCCATTTGCCGTACCACGTGGATTACCGCTGACGTTAATCGCTGCCTTCGTGCTGGCGGGCTGTGCCGATAAAGGGGCCGCCCCGCTCAAAGAAGGCGAGAAGCCCGTTGATGTGGCAAGCGTGGTGCGGCAAAAAATGCCCGCCAGCGTGAAGGATCGCAGCGAGTGGGCTGATGCGCTGGCAACGACCTTCAAAAGCCAGAAGATCGCGCCTACCGAGGAGAATATCTGCTCGGTGCTGGCGGTGGCGCAACAGGAATCGATGTATCAGTCAGATCCTGTCGTGCCTGGCCTGAACAAAATCGCCTGGAAGGAGATCGACCGCCGGGCCGAATCGATGCATATCCCGGTTTTCCTGGTGCATACCGCCCTTAAAATCACCTCGCCAAACGGTAAAAGCTACAGCGAACGGCTGGATACGGTGAAAACTGAGAAACAGCTGAGCGCCATTTTCGACGACCTGATCAATATGGTGCCGATGGGGCAGAAGCTGTTCGGTTCGCTGAATCCGGTGCATACCGGCGGCCCGATGCAGGTCAGTATCGCATTTGCGGAAAAACATACCGACGGCTATCCGTGGGATATCGACGGTACGGTGCGTCAGGAAGTCTTTTCCCTGCGCGGGGGACTGTGGTTTGGAACGTATCATCTGCTGAATTATCCGGCCAGCTACGATAAACCGCTGTATCGCTTTGCGGACTTTAACGCGGGCTGGTATGCCAGCCGAAATGCAGCCTTCCAGAATGCGGTGAGTCGCGCTAGCGGTGTGAAGCTGGCTCTGGACGGCGATCTCATTGCTTACGGCAGCAGCGAGGCGGGCACCACCGAACGTGCGGTGCGTAAACTCTCGACGAAGCTGGAGATGAGCAACAGCGATATCCGCCGTCAGCTGGAGAAGGGCGATAGCCTGGCGTTTGAGAAAACGGATTTGTATAAGCAGGTCTTTGCGCTCGCCGAGAAGAAAAGTGGGAAGGCATTACCAAGAGCCATTCTGCCGGGCATTCAGCTGGAAAGCCCGAAAATCACGCGTAACCTGACGACCGCCTGGTTCGCGAAACGCGTGGACGATCGTCGGGCTCGCTGTATGGGACTGTAATCAGCGGCGGTGGCGCCAGCGCAGGACGAGTACAATGACGCCCAGCACCATGCTGCCCGCAAGGAAGGGGATGAGCCCGAACACGGTGCTCACGCCTAAACCGATTTCAACGCGCGGGCGGCCGGTATCCTGAACCTGCATCAGGTGCTCATACACGCCAGGAGCGTGCACCAGCATATTCAGCAGTTGGGTTCCAGCCCAGAAGCAAAACAGAACAAACAGGGCATAGGCAATGTTCCCCGCAGTGGAGGTTTTTGGTTGTTTTCCGCCAAAAATCGGTTTCGACAATGTAAAGTCTGCCATAAGACCTCCCGAAAATATCACTCTGTTTTATTACGCGTCGTACAGGGTGAGTGTGACAGGTCATAGCATTTGTCAATATCAGAATCGTGGGAAAGTCGGCTCAGGATTCCTCCTGGATTGTCGATTTATGCATCATGTCACAAATTGATAACATAAGTGAAACTGTGCTGCATTTCAGAATTTACGTATCAGCCACAGACGTCTTCAGTAAACTGTGAGAGGATGGTTTTTTTCTGCCGGAGTTGTCATGAAGCTCACTTCCAAACTACGCCGTGACTGGCATTACTACGCCTTTGCGATCGGGCTGATCTTTATTCTTAACGGTGTTGTCGGGCTGCTCGGGTTTGAAGCGAAAGGCTGGCAAACCTATGCGGTGGGGCTGGTGACCTGGGTCATCAGTTTCTGGCTGGCGGGATTCATTATCCGTCGTCGTCCCGATGAGACGACGACGGCAGAGAACGTCGAGTAACCGTTAGTTCATCGAACTTTTCAGGGCGCTGTCAGCGGCGTGACGTTCCAGCGCCAGTTCAATCAGGCGGGTGATCAGTTCCGGATAGCTTATCCCGCTGGCCTGCCACAATTTCGGGTACATGCTGATATTGGTAAAGCCCGGCAGGGTGTTGATTTCGTTAATCACTACCTCGTTATCCGGCGTCAGGAACACGTCGACGCGGGCCATCCCGCAGCATCCCAGCGCCTGATAGGCTTCAACGGCGATCGCGCGGATCGTGTCGTTAACGTCGGGATCGAGCGCGGCGGGCACCACAACCTGGGCACCTTTGTCGTCAATATATTTGGTGTCGTAGGAATAGAAGTCGCTGTTCAGAACCACTTCACCGCAGGTGCTCGCCTGGGGGAAATCGTTGCCCAGGACAGCGCACTCGATTTCGCGACCTTTAATTCCCTGCTCAACCACCACCTTATGGTCGAATTCGAAGGCCAGACGAACGGCATCGTTGAACTGCGCTTCGCTGGTCACTTTACTGACGCCCACGGAAGAGCCCTGATTCGCGGGTTTCACGAACAGCGGCAGGCCAAGCTGCGCCTGGATCTGCGCGAAGCTGTGTTTATCGCGGTTGGCACGCGTAAGCGTCACGAACGGCGCAATGTTCAGACCGGCGTCGCGCAGCAGACGTTTAGTGACGTCTTTATCCATGCAGGCGGCAGAGCCAAGCACATCGGAGCCGACAAACGGCAGGTTCGCCATACGCAACATCCCTTGCAGGGAACCGTCTTCGCCCAGCGTGCCGTGAACGATGGGGAACACTACGTCAATCTGTGCCAGCGCTTGCGCGTTCCCGGCATTAATAAGCTGTCCTTGTTCCACGCCCGGCACCGTTGCGACGCTGATATCAGAAGGATTAAGGGCGATGTGCGCCGGATCGTCAGCATGTAGCAGATACTGGCTGGCATCGTTAACATGCCACTGGCCCTGTTTATCAATGCCCAGCAGCACTACGTCAAAACGGCTTTTATCAATCGCATCAACGATATTTTTAGCCGATTGCAATGACACCTCGTGCTCTGCCGATTTTCCCCCAAAGACAATACCTACGCGCTGCTTTGCCATCTCACTCTCTTCCAGTCTGACGAAAAGCCAATAACATACCACGATGCCCGGCGGGTTTCGCGGCCTTCTGCCATAATGTTTTAAGGGATGTTGAAGGGGGGCGCGTGAGAGGAAAAGGTCTGCTTATTCTTATCGTTATTGCCGGGATCGCCGCGGTGGGCTACCGCTGGTTGCCGCCGTATTACAATCCTTTCGTGCCGCTTACGCTTGACGATCCGCCCGGAAAAATAACCCAGTTTAAACTTCGGCGCTTAACGCCGCAGGCGTGCGAAAATCTGTTAGCGCAGGCGAATCAACGCCAGCTTATCCGTACCCAGGCTGTTGCTGACAGCGCCGGGGAGTGCCCGCTGAGTAACGTGGTGCGCGTGCGCGATTTTGGCCCGGTCAGCCTGAACGGCAGCTTTCTTGCCAGTTGCCCGCTGGCGTTAAGTTCGGCGCTGTTTGTCAGCCAGCAGGCCCGACCGCTCACCAAAACCTGGACGGGAAGCGAGCTTACGCGCATTGAACATCTGGGCAGCTTTGCCTGCCGCAATATCTATAGCCGCCCGGATGCGCGGCGCAGTGAACATGCCACGGCGGATGCGCTGGACATCAGCGCCTTCCGGCTGGCAAACGGACAGCGCGTTACCATTCTCAATGGCTGGAAAGCGGAAAAGACGCAGCCCTGGCTACAGGCGCTGCTGTCGGCAAGCTGCGGCTATTACGGTAACGGTCTGGGGCCGAACTATAATGCCGCCCATGCCAACCATTTCCATTTGGGGATGCGCGGATACGGATTATGTCGATGAAGCATAATCTTCCACCGAAAAGTGGATAAATTGTGACTTGTTTCACAAATATGATGACTGGGAAGATAAAACACCAAAGTCTGCAAGGCCGCATCTCTGGCGCTATGCCATCGCGCGTAACTTGCTAATCTGTCGGCGAATTCGCCTAAAAATGAAGACTATTTCTGTTATGGAATCCTGGAAAGTTAACCTCATCTCAGTCTGGTTCGGCTGTTTCTTCACCGGACTGGCTATCAGCCAGATATTGCCCTTCCTGCCGCTGTACGTGTCGCAGCTGGGGGTCACTTCCCATGAAGCGCTCTCCATGTGGTCCGGCCTGACGTTCAGCGTGACGTTTCTGGTATCTGCCATAGTGTCACCGATGTGGGGAAGTCTGGCGGACCGTAAGGGGCGCAAATTAATGTTGCTCCGCGCCTCGCTGGGGATGGCGATAGCCATTTTGCTCCAGGCCTTCGCCACCAACGTCTGGCAGCTGTTTATTCTGCGGGCGATTATGGGGCTGACTTCCGGGTACATTCCGAACGCCATGGCGCTGGTGGCCTCGCAGGTACCGCGCGAGCGGAGCGGCTGGGCGCTCAGCACGCTTTCCACGGCACAGATCAGCGGGGTGATCGGCGGCCCGCTGCTCGGCGGCTTCCTGGCTGACCATGTCGGGCTGCGAGCGGTCTTTATCATTACCGCCATCCTGCTGACAATCAGCTTTATGGTCACCCTTTTTCTGATCAAAGAGGGCGGGCGGCCTGCTGTAAGTAAATCCGAACGACTGAGCGGAAAGGCGGTTTTCGCCTCGCTGCCTTATCCTGGCCTGATGATCAGCCTCTTTGTCACCACGATGGTGATCCAGCTCTGCAACGGCTCGGTGGGGCCGATCCTGGCGCTGTTTATCAAGTCGATGGCGCCGGACAGCAGCAACATTGCTTTTCTGAGCGGGATGATTGCCGCCGTGCCGGGCGTGTCGGCGCTGATGTCCGCGCCGCGTCTGGGAAAACTGGGTGACAGGATCGGTACGGCGCGCATTCTGATGGCAACGCTCATCATCGCCGTGATCCTCTTCTTTGCCATGTCGTTCGTCACCACACCGCTTCAGCTTGGCGTGCTGCGCTTCCTCCTTGGTTTTGCGGATGGCGCCATGCTGCCTGCGGTTCAGACGCTGCTGGTGAAATATTCCAGTGACCAGGTAACAGGCCGCATTTTTGGCTACAACCAGTCGTTCATGTATTTAGGCAACGTAGCGGGCCCGCTGATTGGCGCATCGGTCTCGGCGATGGCGGGTTTCCGCTGGGTATTTGCCGCAACGGCGGTGGTGGTACTTATTAATATTATTCAACTGGCCTTTGCCTTACGCCGTCGCAGGCAAATCGCTGAGGCAAAGTCAGCCCGGTAAACACGATAATATATTATTTATTCTTATGAACGCCGCATTTTTATATAACGAAATGCGGCGCGTTTCTTTTAGAAAAACGTTTCGCTCCCGGTTCGGAATATGTTTTTTGGCAGCGATGTCACTTTTGCATAAGAGAAAATCAATCCATGCTTTGCATTATTCATTGAGGGTGTTAATTTCAGGGGGAATCATAAAAGGAAATAGCACCATGAAAAATCTCATTGCTGAGTTGTTGGTTAAGCTTGCCCAAAAGGAAGAAGAGTCGAAAGAGCTGGTTGCCCAGGTCGAGGCGCTGGAAATCGTCGTTACGGCACTGTTGCGACAGATGGCAAAACCGGAGCAGGAGGCATTGATAGACAACGTTGAAGGCGCGCTGGAGAAGGCTCGCCCTGATTCACAGGTGCCCGCAGAAGATGCGGAGCTGCTTCAGCAATACGTAAAGAAGCTTTTAAGGCATCCTCGCAGCTAACCTGCCAGAGGTGAAAATGACGTGTCACAGAATTGTCATGCAGGATGCCTGGCGTCGCGCTGTTTTTATTTTTACCCACTTGTTATGGGGTAATTAAATTGAAGCAGAGCACACTTTTCACCGCATTATTTACGATATTAATTACTTTTGTCCTTCCGGCGTAACCGGGTAATGTTAATCGCACCGCAACGGAACTGAAATAACCGGGAAGCCCGGCGAAAATCATGGTTGCAGGGTGGTTTTTTTCCCGTAACGAACCAGACTTAACGTGGAACTTCACATAAAGGATGGTGCAATGAAAACAACAATACTGGTTACCCTGCTTTCTGGCCTGTGTCTGATGGCCTCAGCACACGCGGAAGAGAAAACGTTAACGCCCCAGCAGCAGCGCATGACAACCTGTAACCAACAGGCGACATCGCAAAGTCTGAAAGGGGATGCCCGTAAAACGTATATGAGCGACTGCCTTAAGAAGGGTGCGACCAAACCGGGTGAAAAAAGCCTGACCCCGCAGCAGCAAAAAATGCGCGAGTGTAATGCTCAGGCGACGCAGCAGATGCTGAAAGGCGACGATCGCAGCAAGTTCATGAGCGCGTGCCTGAAGAAACAGGCGTAGTGCTAAGGGTGAGCCACGGCAGTGGCTCACCCAAAATTTCATACTTTCGCTGTCATTCCCTCACTATAGTTGGGGAAATGGTTTCATAATTTTCCCAAGAAAGATGAGCGATGAATGTTATGAAATCACGAGCACATTCGGGAAGCGGGCACCAGCAGCTTTTACTGGATGACTCGTTCCGTTCCGGCGGCGTTATTCGTCAGGACTTACTCAGCTTCTCTGATTTTTCCATGCATTTTTGCATCGCCTCGATCACGGCGGAGCGGAAGCCACGATCTTCCAGCACGCGCACGGCTTCAATGGTCGTGCCGCCCGGCGAGCACACCATATCTTTCAGTTCGCCCGGATGTTTACCCGTTTCCAGCACCATTTTGGCCGAGCCCATTACCGCCTGCGCCGCAAATTTGTAAGCCTGCGCGCGCGGCATGCCGCCCAGCACGGCGGCATCCGCCATGGCTTCGATAAACATAAAGACATACGCCGGCGCCGAGCCGCTCACGCCAACTACCGGGTGGATCATCGCTTCGGCAATCACTTCCGCTTCGCCGAAGCAGCGGAAAATATTCAGTACATCCGCCACGTCTTCAGACGTCACCAGGGCGTTCGGGGTCACGGAGGTCATGCCGGCATTTACCAGCGACGGGGTGTTTGGCATGGCGCGAACAATCTTACGGTCGTGGCCCAGCGCGCGGGCGAGCTGATCGAGGGTCACGCCTGCGGCAATCGACACCACCAGGGTATCTTTATTCAGGCTGGAGGTGATCTCGCTCAGGACTTTAATCATGATATTCGGCTTAACGGCGCCAAAGACAATGTCCGCCACCTGAGCCACTTCCTGCGCGCTTTCGGCGGCGTTGATACCATACTCATCACGCAGCGCCGCGACTTTATCCGGTGACGGGGTATAGACCCAAATCTGCCCCGGCAGCACCTGGCCGCTGGCAATCAGTCCACCGAGGATAGCTTTACCCATGTTCCCGCAGCCGATAAACCCGATTTTCTTATCCATCACGTCTCTCCGTTATTATGCGTTGTTATCTCTCACTGATAGCTTAACAACGAAATGCAGGCGACAATAGTCGCCAGAATCATATTGGGGAGTGACTATGGCGATTTGGGTTGATGCGGACGCGTGTCCGAACGTGATCAAAGAGATTTTATTTCGCGCTGCCGAGCGCGTGCAGATGCCGCTGACGCTGGTGGCGAATCAGAATATCCGCGTGCCGCCCTCCAGATACATTCGTTCTCTGCGCGTTCCGGCCGGGTTCGACGTGGCGGATAACGAAATAGTACGCCTGTGCAGCGCGGGGGATTTGGTGATCACCGCGGATATCCCGCTGGCGGCCGATGTTCTGGCGAAAGGGGCGGCGGCGCTGAACCCGCGCGGAGAACGTTATTCTCCGGCAACGATCCGCGAGAAACTCACCATGCGTGATTTTATGGATACGCTGCGTTCCAGCGGCGTGCAGACCGGTGGGCCGGATAGCCTGTCGCAGCGCGATCGTCAGCAGTTTGCCGCCGAGCTGGATAAATGGCTGCTGGAAGTGAAACGCCGCCCGGCGTAGTCATCCTCCGGGCTGTTTTGTGGTACAGTGTGGCTTCCACAGGCTTGTCATTCCGTACCGCTTTGCAGTAAAGTTAGCGCAACATCTTCTGCAATCATTTCTTTACAGCCTTCAGTTATCCGGCGTCAAGGGGAACACCTGGTTATGAACCCACCCATCTTTTTAGTTGGCCCTCGCGGCTGTGGGAAAACGACCGTTGGTCTGGAGCTGGCGCGTTTGTGCCAGAGTCAGTTCGTCGATACTGACCACTGGCTCCAGGAGAATGCCGGTCAGACCATCGCCGATATCGTGGAGAATGAGGGGTGGGAGAGCTTTCGCGCGCGCGAAACGGCTACGCTGGAAGCGGTGACCGCACCGTCAACCGTGATTGCAACCGGTGGGGGCATTATTCTGGCACCGTACAATCGTCAGTTTATGCGCGAAAAAGGTGTCGTGATCTACCTCTGTGCCCCGGTATCGACGCTGGTGGGGCGGCTGGAAGCGTTTCCGGAAGAGGGGCAGCGCCCGGCGCTGACCGCGAAACCGCTGAGTGAAGAGGTCAGCGACGTGCTCGCCGAACGCGATGCGCTATACCGCGAGGCGGCACACCATGTTGTGGATGCCTCGGCGTCACCCGAAAAAGTTGCGATTCAGATTATTACCGCCCTGCGTTTGGCTTGCGCCAGCTAACAGCCGTCTATACTCATAGCTCAGACATAAAAAAAGGATGAGCTATGCCAACCAGACCTCCCTATCCACGTGAAGCCCGCATCGTTACCGTTGAAAAAGGTAACGGCGATGAGACCGTAACCTGGTATCAGCTGCGTGCCGATCACCCCAAACCGGATTCGCTGATCAGCGAACATGAAACCGAACAGGAAGCGCGGGATGCGAAACGGCGCTATGAGGATCCAGAGAAGTCCTGATAAAAGTCCGAATTCGTTACAACCGTGCCTGCATCACACTTTTAACTTATCGCCAATGTTAAGTAGCAGTTAATATTTAGTTATTACAGGTGGATTCGGAAAGGCCAGTCGATCTTTACACTACGGTGTAGAGATCCCCTGCTACGCTTGGTGCTGTTTTGTTGAATAAATGAACGGTACAGTGTAGTGAGCCTGTACCTGTGTGGCAGTTGTGGTAGTAACGAAAGGCGATCAAAATGAAGGCGACGTTGGCGATCCTCACAATCGGTGTGGTCCCTGTAAGCGAAGTATTACCGCTCCTCACGGAGCATATCTCTGAACAACAGATTAAGCATCTTAGCCTGTTAGGGAAGATGAGTCGGGAAGAGGTCATGGAAGACTACGCTGTCGAGGCGGGGGATGAGCCCCTGGCAACGTTATTAAGCGACGGTAAACTGGCGCATGTGTCGCGCCAGAAAATTGAGCGCGCGCTACAGGGCGTGATCGAAGTGCTCGATAATCAAGACTATGACGTTATTTTGCTGATGAGCACGGCACCGGTTAAAGGGCTTAGCGCGCGTAACGCCATTCTGCTTGAACCGATGCGGATCATTCCGCCGCTGGTGGCGTCAATTGTGGATGGTCATCAGGTTGGGGTCATCGTTCCCGTTGAAGAACTGCTGGATAACCAGACCGTGAAATGGGCCGCGCTGGAGCACACTCCGCTGTACGCGTTGGCAAATCCGTTCTGGGACAGCGAAGCGAAACTGATTGCGGCGGGACAGGAGTTGATCGACAGAGGGGCGGATGTCCTGATGCTGGACTGCCTTGGGTTCCATCAGCGGCATCGTGATTTACTGCAAAAGGCGCTGGATGTTCCGGTGCTGCTCTCTAACGTCCTGATGGCGCGCCTGGCGTCGGAATTACTGGTGTAATGAATTTTGCGTGACAGGTCATGAGCATGGCCCCTATAGTGGATTTTTCTCTATAAATATAAGGGCCAGTTCATGCTTCAAAGTAACGAATACTTTTCCGGTAAAGTGAAATCCATTGGTTTTACCAGCAGCAGCACTGGCCGCGCCAGTGTCGGCGTAATGGCAGAAGGGGAATACACCTTTGGCACCGCAGAAGCGGAAGAGATGACGGTGGTCAGCGGCGCGCTGAACGTCTTACTGCCGGGTGAAACGGAGTGGAAAGTCTATAGCGCCGGGCAGGTATTCAACGTGCCGGGCCACAGCGAGTTCCATTTACAGGTTGCAGAGCCAACCTCTTATCTGTGTCGCTATCTGAAGTGATGTTTTTCCCTCTCCCCGTTGGGGAGAGGGTGATGGAGAATTACCTCTGCGCTTCGCCGCCGAGGCCTTCCACCAGATTCTGGATCAGCGCCGCCAGCTCGCCGGTCATCAGGATAAAGTCTGCGTCAAAGCGCTGGGCATAATCTTCGCGGTCGATATCTTCGTTCTGATCGCGCAGTTCATCGCAGAATTTCAGACGCTTCACCGAGCCGTCATCACACATCACAAACTGAATGCGCTGCTGCCAGTCGAGCGCCAGTTTGGTCACCACTTTGCCCGCTTCAATGTGCACGGCGATTTCGTCGCTCACCAGATCCTGTTTCTTCGCGCGGATCACGCCGCCGTCTTCCAGCAACGCTTTCAGTTCTGCTTCATCAAGGATCTGGAAGCCCTGAGCGGCCGTCCCGCTGCGCACCCACTCCGTCAGGGTCAGCTCAATCGGCGTTTCCAGCGCCAGCGGAACCACCGGCAATGAGCCAAGGCTCTTACGCAGCAGCGCCAGCGTATCTTCCGCTTTTTTGGCGCTGGCGCAGTCCACCATGATCAGCCCGTTAACGGTGTCGATCCACATCATGGTCTGGCTAAAGCGGCTAAAGGCGCGCGGCAGCAGCGAGTGCAGCACTTCATCCTTCAGCGAATCTTTTTCGGTTTTTTTAAGCTTACGGCCTTGTTCAGCTTCCAGCTTGAAGATCTTCGCTTCGAGCGCCTGCTTAACCACGGGCGTCGGCAGGATCTTCTCTTCTTTACGGGCGCAAACGATGATTTGCCCCGTGCTGCTGGCGTGGGTCAGCGCATCGCTTTGAGAACCCATTGGCGGAACCCAGCCGGTTTTTGCCATATCCTGGCTACCGCAAGGGGTAAAGGAGTAAGCGGCTAACTGTTTTTCCATCTCTTCTGCACGCAGCGAAACGTCGCGGCTGAGACGGTAAACCATCAAATTTTTGAACCACAGCATGATAATTTCCACGGCCTTGTCGTTAAATCAGCGGGCATGATAACGAATTGTCGCATCGCTTGCATTGCTAATCGGGATGCGGGCTTCTACTCTGTTGATAATCAAAATAATGAGGAGTGTCTTGTGCGTATTGGGATTGATTTGGGCGGCACCAAAACAGAAGTTATTGCGCTGAGCGAGCAGGGAGAGCAACTGTTTCGCCACCGTCTGCCTACGCCGCGCGATGATTATCACCAGACCCTCGAAACGATTGCTCGCCTGGTCGATATGGCAGAGCAGGCAACGGGCGAGACGGGGACCGTGGGGATTGGGATCCCCGGCTCCATATCGCCCTATACTGGCGTGGTGAAAAATGCCAACTCCACCTGGCTCAACGGTCAGCCGTTTGATAAAGACATAAGTCAACGTCTGAATCGGGAAGTGCGTCTGGCAAATGACGCCAACTGCCTGGCGGTGTCCGAGGCCGTCGATGGCGCCGCGGCAGGCGCGCAGACCGTTTTTGCGGTCATCATCGGCACCGGCTGCGGGGCGGGCGTGGCTATCGGCGGACGCTCGCATATTGGCGGCAACGGCACCGCGGGCGAGTGGGGACACAACCCGCTGCCGTGGATGGACGAAGATGAACTCAAATACCGCGCCGAAGTACCGTGCTACTGCGGCAAGCAGGGCTGTATTGAGACCTTTATTTCCGGTACGGGGTTTGCCACCGATTATCATCGTCTGAGCGGCCAGCCGCTGAAAGGTAACGAGATTATGCGTCTGGTTGAGGAGCAGGATCCGGTGGCAGAACTGGCGCTCAGCCGCTACGAAATGCGGCTGGCAAAATCCCTGGCGCATGTGATCAATATTCTCGATCCCGACGTGATTGTGCTGGGAGGCGGCATGAGCAACGTCGACCGGCTGTACGCGACGGTGCCCACGCTGATAAAACAGTGGGTATTTGGCGGCGAGTGCGAAACGCCGATCCGCAAAGCCGTCCACGGTGATTCCAGCGGCGTGCGCGGCGCAGCGTGGTTGTGGCCGGAATAAACGCAAAACAGCAACGCAAGTTTTTGTACCCTCTCCCACGGGGAGAGGGCCAGGGTGAGGGCACCAGACCGCAGCGCCCCATCATTTAACTCACCGCAAACTCCCTGTCCAGCCTGCTGTATCCCAGCCCGTTGATCTTCTTCACTTTGATCTGCACCGGAATACGATCTTTCATTGCTTCGACGTGGCTGATCACGCCGATGGTTTTCCCGGTGGCGTTCAGCGCGTCGAGCGCATCCAGCGCGGTATCCAGCGTTTCGCTGTCGAGCGTGCCGAACCCTTCATCCAGGAACAGCGAGTCAATCCGCGTTTTGTGACTGACCAGATCGGAAAGCGCTAAGGCCAGCGCCAGGCTGACCAGGAAACTCTCCCCGCCGGAAAGGGTGCGGGTATCGCGTACCGCATCGGCCTGCCAGGTGTCGACCACCTCCAGCTCCAGCGCGTCGCTCGCTTTACGCTGGAGCAGGTAGCGGCCGTGCAGACGGTTGAGCTGCTGGTTGGCAAGCCACACCAGATTATCCAGCGTCAGCCCCTGAGCGAATTTACGGAATTTATCGCCGGTGCTGGAGCCTATCAGCGCATTGAGATAGCCCCAGTCGTCGGCCTGACGCGCCGCTTCCTCAATCTGCTGCATTAACGCCTGCTGGTGCAGACGGTTATCGCTGTCCTGTTTAAGCTGCTGGCGGATCTCCCCCTGATGCGTGGTGTTGTCCCGAAGCTGCTGCGCCAGCTGCTGTAACCGTGCCTGAAGGGTTGCGACATCGGTTTCCAGCCCCTCCGGGCGTTGTGCCTGGTGCGCCTGAAGCTGCTGGCTTGCCTGTACCGAGAGCGCCATGGCCTGCTGAAGCTGGTTCTCGAGCGTCTGCTTTTGCTGTTCAAGCTGGCGGATCGACGCATCATCCAGCAGGGCGGCGAGAAATGCCTCGCGATCGGCGAAGCAGCTCGCGGTCAGCGCGGCGCTGAACTGAGCCTGCGATTGCTGAAGCCGTTCACGCTCCAGGGTCTCCTGCTGCTGTAGGGTGGCGAGCTGGCTTTGCAGCGACACGCATTCGTCGTGGATCGCACGCCAGTTTTCAGGGATCACCGCGTCGGCTTCTGCATTATCAGAAACCGGCAGCGTATCCAGAATGGGCATCAGGGCGTTAATACGCTCCTGAATCGTACCGTGCTGGGCCTGTTTTTCCTGCCACCGGGCGTATTCGTTTTCGCGCGCGCTGAGCCAGGCGTTTTCAGCACCCTCATCGGGCTCGCAAAGCGACAGCGACCGTAACGAGGCCGCCAGCGCCTGACGCGTCGCCGCCAGCTGCTGCTGGTGCTGGCGCGCCTGTCCTTCCTGTTCATTGAGCTGGTTTTGCAGCGTCAGACGCTGGCTTAGCTGATAAAGCTGGCGTTCGTACTGCTCCTGTTCGCTCATCCAGGGGGCGATATCATCCTGAATATTCAGCGCTATGTTCAGGGTAGTGCAGACCTCCAGCCACTCTTTAGTGAGTGCTTGCTCTTCCTGAGAGAGGGACTGGGCTTCCGCTGTCTCGCGCTGGATCTGCTGGGCCAGCGCATTGACCTGCCCGAGCACCAGCAATCCTTCCTCTTTCAGCGCGGCAACCTCTTTTTCGAGGGCATCGCGGCGGCGCTGATTGTCGGTCAGTTCGAGTGCCTGATACTGCACCACGGCCGGATGTTCGCATGAGCCGCAGAGCGGGCAAGGCTTACCGGCTTCCAGCTGAGCACGATAGTTCTCAAGATCTTTGATTGTCGCTTCACGCTCACAGAGCGCCTTAAGATCGACAAAGTGCTGATTTTTCTCTTTATACTGCTGGCGGCGCAGGGTCAGGGTGTCGTTGAGCGTGACCTGCTCAGCCTGTGCTTTCTTCACGCTTTCCGCATTCTGGCGCAGCCGTTTTTGCAGCGGCTGATAGCGAGCGTGAAGCGCGGTCAGGCGCTGGCGAAGCGCCCGCGTGTGTGCCTGTTGCTCCATTGCCGTCGTGATGGCCTCAGCCGTCAGCGTCAGCGTACTTTCCGGCATCCCGGCCAGCTTCTGGCGGAGCTCAGCAATGCGCGCCGACTGGGCCGCGAGCTGATTTTTATCGCGACTCAGCTGCGTAAAATGCGCCCGCCAGCCGGCAATTTCCTGTCCCCACTGACGGAAACGATCGTGTTCGGTCAGCCACTGCGTCAGCGCCGTGTGCTCTGTCTGCAACTGTTCACGGTTGCGCAGCGCACCGTTGCGTATACGCGCGCGCTGTGCCGCTCTGTCGAGTAAGCGAGTATTTACTTCAGCAATTCGCTCTGTGGTCTGCGACAGGCGGGCGGTCTGCTCCTGCTGGTGCTCCCACAGGGGGCGCAGCTGGGCGGCGGGCTGGGCCAGCTGAAGCTTCGCCAGTTGGGGAGCGGCGTCCGTCAGAGCCTGTTGCGCCTGCTGCTGCGAAACGGCTGCGCGCTGCTGTTCACGTATTAGCTCGTCGTTACGCGTAAGCCACTGAAAATCTTTCTGTTGGCTCTGCTGCCGGGCCAGCAGGAGCTTTTCTTCGTCAGTGAGCGCCTGCAAACTTTGCTGCAAGTGCTGTTGCTGTTCCTCGCTCAGCAGCACCACGCCTGCGGCCTGCGCTTCACACATCTCCAGCGCGCTGCGTGCCGCTTTATGTTTTTCGAAGACCATGGCGGAAATCTGGCCGTAAATTTCCGTGCCGGTCAGTTCTTCCAGCAGCTCAGCGCGATCGCTCGGTTTCGCATTCAGGAAAGCGGCAAACTGCCCCTGAGAGAGCAGCATCGAGCGGGTAAAGCGTCCATAGTCCAGCCCGGTCAGTGCGGCGGTTTGTTCCAGCTTATCCGTGACTTTGTCGGCCAGAATTTTGCCGTCTTCGCAGCGGGCCAGCTCCACGCGCGGTGCCTGTAAGTTTCCGTCCGGCTGGTTGCGGGCACGGTTCTGGCTCCAGAAAGCGCGATAGGCGACGCCTTTAACCTCGAACTCCACCTCTGCCAGACATTCGGCGGTATCGCGCGTCATCAGGTCGTTTTGGGCCTGGGAGACCTTATTAAGGCGCGGCGTTTCGTGGTAGAGCGCCAGGCAGATAGCGTCCAGCAGCGTGGTTTTACCTGCGCCGGTGGCACCGGTGATGGCAAACAGCCCGTTGCTGGCGAACGGCTCCGCGGTGAAATCAATTTTCCACTCGCCTTTCAGTGAATTCAGATTTTTCAGACGCAGGCTCAGAATTTTCATGCGTTTTCTTCCTCGTCATTGAGGGTATGCAGGGTCTGGGCAAACAGCTCGTTAAGCCTCGTTTGCCTGGCCTCGTCCATCTCTTCATGTGCAAGCCGCCGCGCGAACACCTCTTCAACCCGGAGTTCGCTCAGCGTTTCACGTTGAGCACTCAGCAGAATTTTCTCGCGCTGCTCGCGGCTGCGGCGTACCAGCAGCACCTCCACGGGAAGGTCTTCCGTCAGCGTCTGAATTTTACGCTGCATATCGTACAGGTAGTCGTCGGTGGCGATTTCGATATCGAGCCAGACGGGGGGGTTAAGCGCTGCGCCGCGCCACTGTTCAAGCTGGGCGGTAATGGCGGCCAGATCGCCTTTCAGCACCGCCAGCGGCTGGGTGACCGGGACCTCAAGCGTCTCAACGGCGCTGAGTTTGCCGTCGGTGAAGCTCACCAGATGCACGGATTTGGCTTTGCCCGTTTCGTCAAAACTGAGCGAAATGGGCGAGCCGCTGTAGCGGATATGCTCGCAGCCGCCGATGATTTGCGCCCGGTGAATGTGCCCGAGGGCAATGTAGTCGGCGGGCGGGAAGTTCTGCGCCGGAAACGCGTCCAGCGTACCGATATAAATTTCGCGCACCGCGTCACTTTTACTGGCCCCGACGGTGGTGAGGTGTCCGGTGGCAACGATCGGAATGGCCTGTTCACCGCGCAGGGCACAGGCTTCCGTATGTTGCTGGTGGTAATAGCGCGTGATGGCCTGCAACAGATGCTGCTGCTTTTCGCTGCCGGACAGGCCGGCCTGGCTTTGCACGATATCGCGCGGGCGTAAAAACGGGATAGGGCACAGCACCGCGCCCGGCGTGCCGTCGCGTTTTTTCAGGATCTGCGGCGCGTGGCCGGCGCTGGCTACCACGGTGGTATTGAGGTACGCCAGAATATCGCGGGATTCGTTCAGCATCGCCACGGAATCATGGTTTCCGGCGACAATCACCAGATGACAACCGGTTTGCTGGAGGTTGACCACAAAACGGTTGTACAGTTCACGCGCATAGCTCGGCGGCGATCCGGTATCAAAAATGTCGCCCGCCACAATGATTGCGTCCACCTCGTGAGCCTGAGCCGTCTCCAGCAGCCAGTTCAGGAACGCTTCATGTTCCGCGGCGCGGCTTTTGCTGTAAAAATTTTGACCCAGGTGCCAGTCTGAGGTGTGAAGTATGCGCATAAGAGATCCGTGGCAATAATAAGAAAGCAGGATTATAAACTTTCGGGGAGCGGAAAATAACCGCTGTAATAAAACAACAGTTTGCCATTTACCGTGGTAATGTTTTTCATAAATCTGTCATAAATCTGACGCATAATGACGCCGCATTACAGACTTGTAACTTAAATACGATAAGACAGGGCAAAGTATGGCGAGACGTATTCTGGTCGTAGAAGATGAAGCTCCGATCCGTGAAATGGTGTGCTTCGTGCTTGAACAAAATGGCTTCCAGCCGGTTGAAGCGGAAGATTATGACAGCGCGGTGAACCAGCTGAATGAACCCTGGCCCGACCTGATCCTGCTGGACTGGATGCTGCCTGGCGGTTCCGGATTGCAGTTTATCAAGCATATTAAGCGCGAGGCGATGACCCGCGATATCCCGGTAGTGATGTTGACGGCGCGCGGTGAGGAAGAGGATCGCGTGCGCGGTCTGGAAACCGGCGCGGACGATTACATTACCAAACCGTTCTCCCCGAAAGAGCTGGTGGCTCGAATCAAAGCGGTGATGCGCCGTATTTCACCGATGGCGGTGGAAGAGGTGATTGAGATGCAGGGGCTGAGCCTCGATCCTACCTCACACCGGGTCATGACCGGTGAAAATCCCCTCGATATGGGACCCACCGAATTTAAACTCCTTCACTTCTTTATGACACACCCGGAACGCGTTTACAGCCGCGAACAGTTGCTGAATAACGTCTGGGGAACTAACGTCTATGTCGAAGACCGAACGGTTGACGTCCATATTCGCCGCCTGCGTAAAGCACTGGAACTGAGCGGCCACGATCGCATGGTACAGACGGTCCGCGGCACGGGTTATCGTTTCTCGACCCGTTTCTGAACAATGACAGGAGTGTGACGCGTGCTGGAACGTCTGTCATGGAAAAGGCTCGTCTTTGAACTGATCTTATGCTGTATTCCGGCCCTCATTCTGGGGGCTGTTTTTGGCTATCTGCCGTGGTTTTTACTGGTGGCCGTGACGGGACTGCTCGTCTGGCATTTCTGGAATTTACTACGCCTCTCCTGGTGGCTATGGGTCGACAGGAGTATGACACCTCCGCCGGGAAGCGGGAGCTGGGAGCCGCTGCTCTACGGTCTGCACCAGATGCAGATGCGTAATAAAAAGCGCCGTCGTGAGCTGGGAAGCCTGATCAAACGCTTTCGCAGCGGCGCGGAGTCGCTGCCGGACGCGGTGATCCTGACGACGGAAGAAGGGACCATCTTCTGGTGTAATGGCCTCGCGCAACAGCTGCTGGGCCTGCGCTGGCCGGATGATAACGGCCAAAATATCCTTAACCTTCTGCGTTATCCCGAGTTCACGCTGTATCTGAAAAAGCGCGATTTTACCCGTCCGCATAACCTTAAGCTCAACAACGGTCGTCATCTGGAAATCCGCGTGATGCCCTACAGCGATCGGCAGTGGCTGATGGTGGCGCGTGACGTAACCCAGATGCACCAGCTTGAGGGCGCGCGCCGTAACTTCTTTGCTAACGTCAGTCACGAGCTGCGTACGCCGCTGACGGTGCTTCAGGGCTACCTGGAGATGATGCAGGAACAAACGCTGGAGGGGGCGCCGCGTGAGAAAGCGCTGCATACCATGCGGGAGCAGACGTTCCGCATGGAAGGGCTGGTCAAACAGCTGCTGACGCTTTCAAAGATTGAGGCGGCTCCGTCGCTGGCGCTAAACGACATCATTGACGTGCCGATGATGCTGCGGGTGGTAGAGCGCGAGGCCCAAACGCTGAGCCATAATCAGCACACGCTGGCTTTTGACGTTGATAACACGCTGAAAGTGCTCGGCAGTGAAGATGAGTTGCGCAGTGCTATCTCAAACCTGGTGTATAACGCCGTGAACCATACCCCGCAAGGGACGCATATTACGGTGCGCTGGCAGCATACCCCGGCGGGCGCTGAATTTAGTGTAGAGGACAACGGCCCGGGGATTGGGCCAGAACATCTCCCGCGTCTTACCGAACGGTTCTACCGGGTGGATAAAGCGCGCTCGCGGCAGACCGGGGGGAGCGGGCTGGGGCTGGCAATCGTCAAGCATGCGGTGAGCCACCACGACAGCCGTCTTGATATCGAAAGTACTCTGGGTAAGGGCACGCGCTTCAGCTTCGTGCTTCCGGAACGATTAATTGCCAAAAAAAGCGCCTGATGGCAGGCGTGTCAGTTTACCTTTCCACGGGCCAGCACTTGCTGGCCCGTTTGCTTTGCAGTCAAGCGAAACGCGGCTGAATATTATACGGCTGCTGCTTTTTTGTTCGCATGATTAGCCATGAGTTTTTCTTATACATAGCATATTATTTCGGTCTGCATTTTCATGCTGGCATATTGTTCTGGTTTTACGATCCATCCTTGCCTTTAAACGTTATAAGCGTTTAAATTGCCCCCCATATACTGTCAGACCGACTGTATATGCGTGGTAAATCGAAAAACTATTCTTCTCCACGCCAGGACGGGAGCATATCCCGCTGAAATTGAGCAAATTTTCCGCTGCATTGTCCCGTCAGGGATGGCGAAAATCTCAACGTTTTCAACACCACATCCACAGGCAGTAAGGTTTTATGACCCATCACTTGAAATCGCGTGACATTATCGCGCTGGGCTTTATGACATTTGCGCTGTTCGTTGGCGCAGGCAACATCATTTTCCCGCCAATGGTTGGCTTACAGGCGGGTGAACACGTCTGGACGGCTGCGTTTGGCTTCCTGCTGACTGCCGTGGGTCTACCGGTACTGACCGTCATCGCGCTGGCGAAAGTGGGCGGCGGTGTGGACAGCCTCAGCACCCCGATTGGCAAAGTGGCCGGCGTTCTGCTGGCAACCGTCTGCTATCTGGCCGTTGGCCCGCTGTTCGCAACCCCGCGTACGGCGACCGTCTCCTTTGAAGTGGGTATCGCTCCGCTGACCGGTGATGGCGCGATGCCGCTGTTTATTTACAGCCTGATTTACTTCGCCATCGTGATTCTGGTTTCTCTCTATCCGGGCAAACTGCTGGATACCGTCGGTAACTTCCTGGCTCCGCTGAAAATTGTGGCGCTGATTGTGCTGGCGGTTGCGGCTATCGTCTGGCCTGCGGGTCCTATCAGCTCCGCGATGGACGCGTATGAGAACGCCGCGTTCTCAAACGGTTTCGTGAATGGCTATCTGACGATGGATACGCTCGGCGCGATGGTGTTTGGTATTGTTATCGTTAACGCCGCGCGTTCTCGCGGTGTGACCGAAGCGCGTCTGCTGACCCGCTACACCATCTGGGCTGGCCTGATGGCCGGTGTCGGCCTGACGCTGCTGTATCTGGCGCTGTTCCGTCTGGGTTCAGATAGCGCAACGCTGGTCGATCAGAGCGCAAACGGCGCGGCGATCCTGCATGCTTACGTGCAGCACACCTTTGGTGGGGCAGGCAGCATGCTGCTGGCAGCGCTGATTTTCCTGGCGTGCCTGGTAACGGCGGTGGGCCTGACCTGCGCCTGTGCAGAGTTCTTCGCCCAGTATCTGCCGCTCTCTTACCGCACGCTGGTGTTTATCCTCGGCATCTTCTCCATGGCGGTGTCGAACCTCGGTCTGAGCCACCTGATTCAGGTGTCCATTCCGGTGCTGACGGCGATCTATCCGCCATGTATCGTGCTGGTCGTGCTGAGCTTCACGCGTCCGTGGTGGCATAACTCTACGCGAATTATTGCGCCAACCATGTTTATCAGCCTGATTTTTGGTATCCTTGACGGGATCAAAGCATCAGCATTTGCAGAAATCCTGCCAGCCTGGACACAGCGTCTGCCGCTGTCCGAGCAGGGCCTGGCCTGGCTGATGCCTTCCGTTGTTGCGCTGGTTCTGGCGATTGTTTGGGACCGTGCTGCCGGGCGTCAGGTAACCTCCAACGCCCATTAATCAACGGCAACAAATTGTTTAACCACGGGGCTTAAGGCCCCGTGGTTTTTTGTTTTTTTCGTGTTGAATGGCAAGATTTTAATGGAAAGCACTAACAAACTTAAACGTGGATTGAGCACCCGCCACATCCGCTTTATGGCGCTGGGCTCGGCTATCGGCACCGGTCTTTTTTATGGCTCGGCAGATGCCATCAAAATGGCCGGTCCAAGCGTTCTGCTGGCCTACATCATCGGCGGCGCCGCGGCTTATATCATCATGCGTGCGCTGGGTGAGATGTCGGTTCATAACCCGTCTGCCAGCTCGTTTTCACGCTACGCGCAGGAAAACCTGGGCCCGCTGGCCGGTTTTATCACCGGCTGGACCTACTGCTTCGAAATCCTGATTGTCGCGATTGCTGACGTAACGGCGTTTGGCATCTATATGGGGGTCTGGTTCCCCGCCGTGCCGCACTGGATCTGGGTGCTGAGCGTGGTGCTGATCATCTGCGCCGTTAACCTGATGAGCGTGAAGGTGTTTGGCGAGCTGGAGTTCTGGTTCTCCTTCTTCAAGGTTGCGACCATTATCATCATGATCCTCGCCGGTTTCGGCATCATTATCTGGGGTATCGGCAACGGCGGGCAGCCAACCGGCATTCATAACCTGTGGAGCAACGGCGGCTTCTTCAGCAACGGCTGGCTTGGGATGGTCATGTCGCTTCAGATGGTCATGTTCGCCTATGGCGGTATCGAGATTATCGGCATCACCGCCGGGGAAGCGAAAGACCCTGAGAAGTCCATTCCGCGCGCCATTAACTCGGTGCCGATGCGCATCCTGGTGTTCTATGTGGGCACGCTGTTTGTGATTATGTCCATCTACCCGTGGAACCAGGTGGGCACCAACGGCAGCCCGTTTGTTCTGACCTTCCAGCATATGGGCATTGCGTTTGCGGCCAGTATTCTCAACTTTGTGGTGCTGACCGCCTCGCTGTCGGCCATCAACAGTGACGTGTTCGGCGTGGGCCGCATGCTGCACGGCATGGCGGAGCAGGGCAGCGCGCCGAAGGTGTTTGCCAAAACGTCGCGTCGCGGCACTCCGTGGGTAACGGTGCTGGTGATGACCGTGGCGCTGCTGTTCTCGGTCTACCTGAACTACATCATGCCGGAGAACGTCTTCCTGGTGATCGCGTCGCTGGCGACCTTCGCCACCGTGTGGGTGTGGATCATGATCCTGCTGTCGCAGATTGCGTTCCGTCGTCGCCTGTCGCCAGAAGAGGCCAAAGCGCTCAAGTTCAAAGTGCCGGGGGGCGTGCCAACGACCATCGTCGGCCTCATCTTCCTGGTCTTCATCATTGGCCTGATTGGTTATCACCCGGATACCCGTATCTCCCTGTACGTGGGCTTCGCGTGGATCGTCCTGCTGCTGGTGGGCTGGATGTTTAAATGCCGCCGCGACCGTCAGCTGGCGGAAGCAGAGTAAGATAAAAATGCCGGGTGGCGCTGCGCTTACCCGGCCTACACGCCCTTTTGCCCCGGCAAAAAGTCTCATCCCCCGTCCTCCTCCCCCAATAAATTCCGTCATGGTGAGCTAACCTTAACAACCCTGTGGCAAGGTGACGTCAATTTCATCAAAGGGGATTCGTGATGTTAAACGCCTGGCACCTTCCGGTTGCCCCATTTGTTAAGCAAAACAAAGACAACCTTGTGATTACGCTCTGGCTGGCGGGGGAAAATCAGCCTGAACGCGTGACGCTGCGCGCCGAAGTGGATAACGAAGAAACGTCGCTGAAAATGCACAAAGTGCGCAGCCAGCCGCAGCCGGGCATTACGGCGTGGCGGGCAAATATTGATTTGCGCAGCGGGCAGCCGCGACGCCGTTACGGCTTTAAGCTGCTGTGGAATAACCGTCAACTGTGGTTTACTCCACAGGGATTTAGCCGTTTTCCGCCCGCGCGCCTGGAACAGTTTGCTGTGGACTGCCCCGATAGCGGCCCGCAGTGGGTTAACGATCAGGTCTTTTACCAGATTTTCCCGGACCGCTTTGCGCGTTCTGAAAAGCGCACCGCCGATCAGGATAAGGTCTACTACCATCATGCGGCCGGTCACGACATCATCCTGAAAAAATGGGATGAGCCGCTGACCGCCCAGGCGGGGGGATCGACCTTTTACGGCGGCGATCTCGACGGTATCAGCGAAAAACTGCCGTACCTGAAAACGCTCGGCGTGACGGCGCTCTACCTGAACCCAGTGTTTAAAGCGCCAAGTGTGCACAAATACGATACTCAGGATTATCGCCACGTTGACGAGCAGTTTGGCGGTGACGAGGCGCTGCTGCGGTTGCGTCACAACACGCAAAAAGAAGGTATGCGTCTGATCCTCGACGGTGTGTTCAACCACAGCGGGGATTCTCACGGCTGGTTTGATCGTCACAATCAGTCGATGGGGGGCGCTTGCCATAATCCTGACTCACCGCAGCGTGACTGGTACAGTTTTGACGAGGAGGGGCGCGCTCTGGACTGGCTGGGCTACCCGAGCCTGCCGAAGCTTGATTTCCAGTCGCCCTCGCTGGTGAACGAGATCTACGGCGGTGAAGACAGCATCGTGCGCCACTGGCTCAAGGCGCCGTGGAATATGGACGGCTGGCGGCTTGACGTGGTGCATATGCTGGGGGAAGCGGGTGGGGCGCGAAATAATCTACAGCATGTCGCCGCCATTACCCGCTCGGCAAAAATGGCCCGCCCGGAGGCATTCGTTTTCGGGGAGCACTTTGGCGACGCGCGCCAGTGGTTGCAGGCAGATGCGGAAGACGCGGCGATGAACTATCGCGGCTTCACCTTCCCGCTGTGGGGCTTCCTCGCTAACACCGATATCTCTTACGATCCGCAGCATATTGACGCCGAAACCTGCATGGCGTGGATGGAGAACTATCGCGCCAGCCTGTCGCATCAGCAGCAGCTGCGGATGTTCAACCAGCTCGACAGCCACGATACCGCGCGCTTTAAGCCGCTGCTGGGTAAAGATGTGGCGCGCCTGCCGCTGGCGGTGACCTGGCTCTTCACCTGGCCGGGCGTACCCTGCATCTACTATGGCGATGAAGTCGGGCTGGACGGCAACAACGATCCGTTCTGCCGTAAAACCTTCCCGTGGGAGCCTGAAAAGCAGGATCAGGATCTGTTCAGCCTGTACCAGCGCATGGCGACGCTGCGCAAGCAGAGCCAGGCCCTGCGCTACGGGGGCTGTCAGGTGATGTACGCCCACGATAACGTGGTGGTGTTTGTTCGCGTCTATAACCAGCAGCGCGTGCTGGTCGCAATCAACCGGGGCGAGGCGTGCGAAGTCGTACTGGACAATTCCCCGCTGCTGGCCGGTAAAACGTGGAAGAGTAAAGAGGGCAAAGCGACGTTCCAGGAGAGCGTGCTCACGCTTCCCGCTATCTCTGCGGCGGTCTGGTTCGGCGGTTAACCGCAGGCAGAAGGGTTTTCACCTTTTAAGATGGCGCAAATGCAACTATTTGTGTCAATCTTAACGGATCGTTTACGGTGAAGGTGGAAACATGGACGAGCTTTACATCCTTGGCTGTTTGTTCCTGGTTTTTGCGCTGGTAGTGGCACCCGTGCTGGCGGTTATCGGCTTTAACCGAAGCACGGCGGCGAAGCAGGAGATCGCCCGGCTTCGCCAGCGCATTGAGGCGCTTGAGCAGCGTGGTGTGGCTGAAAAAGTGCCGGAGCCGGTGCAGGCCGTCACGCCGGTGGAGGAACCAGCGGCAGAGGCCGTTACCGCACCTGTCGATCCCTGGCGTCCCGAACCGCCCGTCACCGAAGCAAAACCTGCACCTGTACGGGCGGCAAAACGGCCTTCCGCCTTTGGCGGCATTCTCTCCTCGCTGGCGCGCTGGTTCATGCAGGGCAATCCACTGGCGAAGCTGGGGATAGTGCTGCTCTTCCTGGGTCTTTCTTTCCTGCTGCGTTATACCGTTGAACATTCACTGTTCCCGCTTGAGCTGCGCCTTGCTGCCACGGCGCTGTTTGCCATAGTGCTGCTGGTCATTGGCTGGCGGCTGCGGCACAGGCAGCGGATCTATGCCCTTATTCTCCAGGGCGGGGCGACCGGCGTACTCTACCTGACCGTCTTTGGCGCATTCCGGCTGTGGCAGATGCTGCCGATGACCCTGGCGTTTGCGCTGCTGGTGGTGATTTGCGCGGCGAGCGTTGGGCTGGCCGTTCTGCAAAGGGCCCTGAGCCTTGCCATGCTGGCGAGCCTCGGCGGGTATCTCGCCCCGCTGCTTCTGTCGACGGGCGGGGGAAGCTTTGTGGCGCTGTTCTCCTTCTATCTTCTGCTGTCCATCGGCATTCTCGTCATCAGCATCTGGCAGCACTGGCGCGAGCTCAATCTGCTCGGGCTGCTCTTTACGTTCGGCGTTGGCGGCTTGTGGGGGCTGAGCGACTACCAGCCTGAAGACTACGTCATCTGCCAACTGTTTCTGATCGCCAATACGCTGATTTTCGGCGTGTTTAGCGTGGCGCTGTCGCTGCGGGCGCAGGAAAAAGGCAAGCAGATTATTGACGGCGTACTGCTGTTTGCCCCGCCGCTGGTGGGGTTTGGGATGCAGTACGGCATGACCTCGCACTGGACGTACGGCCCGGCGCTCAGCGCGCTGGGCTACGGTGCGTTTTACCTCTCGCTGGCGTTTCTCGCGCTGCGGCGTTACCCCTCCATCGGACGACCGCTGGTTATGGCGGCGCTGGCGATTGGCGGCGGATTTGCCACGCTGGCCATACCGCTGGCGCTGTCGGCACGCTGGACGGCGATGGCCTGGGCGCTGGAAGGGCTGGGCATCCTGTGGCTGGGCGTACAACAGCAGCAGAGGCGCATGAGTTATAGCGGGACGGCGCTGCTGGTCCTGGCGCTCGGCAGCGCCATTTGGGCGCAGATGAACGGCGTCACGTCGCTGAGCCTGCTGCTGATCTTCGCGGTGCTCAGCCTCTGCTGGCTGGCTGCGGCCTGGCTGTGGCGGAAAATCGCGCTGCCGGGCAGCTGGGCGCTGCTGGCCGGCGGGCTGCTGTTCTGGCTGGTGGCGCTGATGGGCGCGTCGCAGCTGATCCTCAAGCCGAAGTTAGCGGTTCTGGCGGGCGTGCTGGCGCTGACGGCGGCGTCGGCCTGGGGCTGGCGGCAGATTGCCGCGCGTCTGGCATGGCGGGAGCTGGATGCCAGTAAATGGCTGCTGTGGCCGATGATGCTGCTGATGGTGCTGTATCAGGTCTCGCACCAGCAGATCCTGGCGGCCGGCTGGGCAAATCTGGCCTGGTGTATTGCGCTTCCTGCCGCCCTGATGCTGCTGCGGCGCGACGAAGAAAAACGTCTTCCGCGCCTGTCGATGGGGCTGCACCTGTCGCTGTTGTGGATGATTTTGCTGGCACTGGGCGCTGAGCTTTACTGGTTTGCCCGCTCCCTGCCGTGGGGGATGGCGGCCTGGGGAAGCGGCATCGCCATGGCTGTTGGCGGTGGGGTGATTATGATGCTCTCCACGGCCGTTCGGCATCGCGCGTGGCCGTTCCGGGTCTGGCCTGCACTCTATGCCTGTCTTAGCATGATACCGGTGGTTGTGGTGCTCCTGGTATTGCTGGTGGTCACCAATTTCCAGGACGGCGTGGTCTATCGACAGACCTGGCTGCCGCTGGTGAACCCGCTTGAGGAAGGGGCAGCGTTCGCCCTGCTGGGGCTGGTGGTCTTCTATCGGGCCGTGGATCGCTACTATCCGGCATCGCTTGCCCAGTCGCGACCGTGGCCCGCCGTTGCGCTGATGGCGCTTGGCTTCTGGTGGCTTAACGGCGCGCTGCTGCGCGCGCTGGCGTGGTACGGCGAGGTGGCCTGGAACATGGAATCATTGTGGCATTCGCGGCTTATTCAGACCACCTTTGCCCTGTTCTGGATGTTCTGCGCGCTGGTGGTGATGATCCGCGCCACCCGTCGGGCCTCCCGCCAGCAGTGGCTTGGCGGTGCGACGCTGCTGGGCGTGGTCATGCTCAAGCTGATGCTGGTGGACAGCGCGGGCGGAGGCGGCCTGGCGCGCGCCATCGCGTTTATTGGCGTGGCGATCCTGGTCCTGATTGTGGGCTATTTCTCGCCGCTACCGCCTAAAGCAGGAGAAGAAAAATGAAATGGATGAAAGCGGTTGTTTGTGCGGCACTGCTGGCCCAGTCCGGTCCGGCGATAAGCGAGAGCGCACCGGCGGAATCCCCCCGGGATTATGCCTTCGGCCTGTCCCTTGATACTTCAACAGCGTCGCCGTGGTATCGGGTCACGCTGCCGTTGTCCGTTTACCAGCAGAGCACATCGCCCGATCTGCGCGACGTTCGCGTGTTTAATCAGGCGGGTGAGGCGGTTCCGTTCAGCCTGGTTACCACAACGCGTCCGCAGCCGGCACCGACCACAACGCCTCTGCGCCTTTTTGCGCTTAACGCCTCGTCGGGCGGGGAAGAAAACAACGGCGAGAAAATTATGCTGCGGGCCAGAAACGGCGTGGAAATTGTGCTGGAAGGGCAGACAGCAGCGGCTGCCGGACAACACTATCTGCTGACTCTGCCGGAAAACGCGGCTGAGGTTCCGCTCTCTCAGCTCCAGCTGATTTGGGACGCGCCGCAGGGCTCGTGGCAAGGGACCGCATCGGTCTATTACGGTGAGGATCTGAAAAACTGGTCTACCCTGCGCGAAGAGATGCCGCTGCTGGACGTGATGAGCGGGCAGGATCGCCTTAAGCTCGACCGCATCGATACCGATCTGGTGTTATCCCCTGAGGCGAATCGTTATCTGCTTCTGGTGCTGAACACGGGGCGTTCTGCCCTGACGTTAACCGGCGTCAACGCCATTAACGCCCCTGCACAGGCGGGATCTGAACACATTAGCCTGGCGGGAGAGGGAGAGCGTGTATCCGAAAGCGAAGCCGTGTGGCGCTGGACGCATCCGCAACCCCTCAGCGCGATTGGCTTCATGCTGAATGGCGACGGCGTTCTCCCGGTAGAAATAACCTGGCGGAGTTCGGACAAAGATCGGTGGCATACGCTGAAAAAAGAGGTGATCTACCAGCTTGGCGGTAAAACGTCTGAACCCGTTTCGCTTCCGGGCGGGCTGATCGAGGCGGTGAAAATTAACGCCCTGAACGCGCGCCTGCCGGAGAACCTGCCGGGCGTGACCGGGCAACGCGTGCGCTACGATCTGGTGTTCAACGCGCAGGGAAAAGGGCCGTACCTGCTCGCGTGGGGGAACGGGGCCGCTAAACCGGCAAGCGTGGAAATGGATATGCTGATCCCGTCCGGGCTGCGTAAGACCTACGATCTGGCAGCCCTGCCGATGGCCGATACGCTGGAGGTTGTCCCGCTGGGTGGCGAGGCGCGTTTAACCGCGACGTCCGCGGCAGAGCAGGAAAGCCGGATGAAAACGCTGATGGTCTGGGGCGTACTGATCGCCGGGGTATTGCTGCTTGCGGGGATGGCATGGCGAGTCTGGCGCGAGGTAAAAAAGACGGCGCCGCATAAGGCATAAAAAAACCCGCGTATTCGCGGGTTTTCGTAAACCGTGCCGATTACAGGCTGGATACGTTCTCAGACAGATATTTAGCTACACCGTCTGGGGAAGCAGCCATACCTTCTTTACCTTTTTCCCACTGAGCCGGGCACACTTCACCGTGCTCTTCGTGGAACTGGAGCGCGTCAACCATGCGCAGCATTTCGTCGATGTTACGACCCAGCGGCAGATCGTTCACAACCTGATGACGAACGATGCCGTTTGCGTCGATCAGGAAAGAACCACGCAGTGCAACGCCAGCGTCCGGATGTTCGATACCGTAAGCCTGCTGGATTTCGCGTTTGATGTCCGCAACCATCGCGTATTTCACCGCACCGATGCCGCCGTTTTCGACAGGGGTGTTACGCCATGCGTTGTGTACAAATTCAGAGTCGAAGGAGACGCCAACCACTTCCACGCCACGCTTCTGGAATTCTTCGTAACGTTTGTCGAACGCGATCAGCTCAGACGGGCAAACGAAAGTGAAGTCCATTGGCCAGAAGAACAGAACGGTTGCTTTACCGTTGGTGTGCTGTTTGAAGTTGAAGTTTTCAACGATTTCACCGTTACCCAGAACTGCGGCAGCTGTAAAATCCGGGGCCGGACGAGTTACCAGAACCATATGATTCTCCTGTAGATACTAAGGTTATTTGGAACGCAACGCGGGCCAGTATAGAGACTGCGCGGGAATAAGACAAAGAGGTGGTAACAATCGTTCCACCAGTTTTTACCTATCAATCAAACCGGCATCACAGTTCTTTATTTTTTGCCTGCATCATCATACGCGGGTAGAACTGCCAGAAGCGGGTTTCCAGCGCATCGTAATGCTCATCCAGGTCATGCCATGAGTCGCGCAGCGCGTCCAGACGCGGGCGGCGGCTCGCCATGCCGTTCAGGACGCTCTGAATAAAATCCATCTCGCGGTATCGCTCCAGCCAGCGTTCAGACCACAGATAGTTATTCAGATTCACAAAGCGCGGCGGGGAGTCCGGCAAAATGATCGAGACCTGCGCGTGGGCGTAGCGCACAAACTCTGGCAGCGTCATGTCAGTCGACAGCTGTGACCAGTGGCGCGACAGGAAATGATCCCACATTACGTCGAGCGTGATTGGCGCCACGCGTCGCGTTTCGGGGCGGAACCAGGCTTTGGCTTCCGTTACTTCCGGCAGGTTATCGGTCAGCACATCGATGCGGCGGTGCATAAAAATCCCGTCGACAACCTCGGGGGAGTAGTCTTCCGCGGGGTTGCCGCGCACGAAATCGGCCAGCAAATTGCCGGAGAGGGAGCTGTCCGCGAGGTGAGCCAGATGCAGGTGAGCGAGAAAATTCATGCGTTTTATTTGTCCGGTGGCGGCTAGTTGTTGCAGCAAAAGGGCGCGAGCACTAGACTATGCCGCCTGTTTTTAAGTCACGAGTATACGTCATGCGCGTCGCCGATTTCTCCTTTGAACTACCTGAATCCCTGATTGCTCACTACCCCATGCCTGAGCGTAGCAGCTGTCGCTTGCTGTCACTGGACGGGCCAACGGGCGCGCTGACGCACGGTACTTTCACCGATCTGCTCGACAAGCTAAACCCTGGCGATCTGCTGGTCTTTAACAATACCCGCGTGATCCCGGCGCGCCTGTTTGGCCGTAAGGCCAGCGGCGGCAAGATTGAAGTGCTGGTCGAACGTATGCTCGATGATAAACGTATTCTGGCACATATTCGCGCCTCCAAGGCGCCGAAGCCGGGCGCTGAGCTGCTGCTGGGCGATGACGAGAGCATCAAAGCGACCATGACCACGCGCCACGACGCGCTGTTCGAGGTGGCGTTCGACGACGAGCGCACGGTGCTTGATATCCTCAACACCATCGGCCACATGCCGCTGCCGCCGTACATTGAGCGCCCGGACGAAGAGGCCGACCGCGAGCTGTATCAGACCGTCTACAGCCAGAAGCCTGGCGCGGTGGCGGCCCCGACCGCGGGCCTGCACTTTGATGAACCGCTGCTGGAAAAGCTGCGCGCCAAAGGCATTGAGATGGCCTTCGTGACGCTGCACGTCGGCGCGGGTACGTTCCAGCCGGTGCGCGTGGACAGCATCGAAGACCACATCATGCACTCTGAGTACGCCGAAGTGCCGCAGGAGGTTGTGGATGCGGTGCTGGCGGCGAAAGCGCGCGGCAGCCGCGTCGTGGCTGTCGGTACGACATCCGTGCGTTCTCTTGAGAGCGCCGCGCAGGCCGCGAAAAGCGAGTTGATTGAGCCGTTCTTTGGCGATACGCAGATCTTTATCTACCCGGGCTATCAGTACAAAGTTATTGATGCGCTGGTGACCAACTTCCATCTGCCTGAATCTACATTGATTATGCTGGTGTCCGCGTTTGCGGGGTATCAGCATACGATGAATGCCTACAAGTCTGCGGTAGAACAAAAATATCGCTTTTTTAGCTACGGTGACGCGATGTTTATCACGTACAATCCGCAGGCTTTGAATGAGCGTGTCGGGGAATAAGTCCGCGGCACCGTATGACAACGTTGGACTGTTTTTCTGACGTCGGAGAAAAAATGAAATTTGAACTCGATACCACCGACGGTCGCGCGCGTCGCGGTCGCCTGGTGTTTGATCGCGGCGTGGTTGAAACCCCCGCGTTTATGCCTGTTGGCACCTACGGCACCGTAAAAGGGATGACGCCGGAAGAAGTTGAGGCCACGGGCGCACAGATTATCCTCGGCAACACCTTCCACCTGTGGCTGCGTCCGGGCCAGGAGATCATGAAGCTCCACGGCGATCTGCACGATTTCATGCAATGGAAAGGCCCGATCCTGACCGACTCCGGCGGTTTCCAGGTCTTCAGCCTGGGCGATATCCGCAAGATCACAGAGCAGGGCGTACATTTCCGTAACCCGATCAACGGCGATCCGATCTTCCTCGATCCGGAAAAATCGATGGAGATTCAGTACGATCTCGGCTCCGATATCGTGATGATCTTCGACGAATGTACGCCATACCCGGCGGACTGGGACTATGCGAAACGCTCCATGGAGATGTCCTTGCGCTGGGCGAAGCGTAGCCGTGACCGTTTTGATTCCCTGCAAAACAAAAATGCCCTGTTCGGCATTATTCAGGGCAGCGTTTACGAAGATTTACGCGATATCTCCGTTAAAGGTCTGGTAGAGATAGGCTTTGATGGCTACGCTGTCGGCGGTTTGGCTGTGGGTGAGCCGAAGGAAGATATGCACCGCATTCTGGAGCATGTCTGCCCGCAAATCCCGGCGGATAAACCACGATACCTGATGGGGGTGGGTAAGCCAGAAGATCTGGTGGAAGGCGTACGTCGCGGCATTGATATGTTCGACTGCGTGATGCCTACCCGAAACGCACGTAACGGTCATCTGTTCGTTACTGATGGCGTGGTGAAAATCCGTAACGCGAAGCATAAGAGTGACACCAGCCCGCTCGATTCCGAGTGCGATTGCTATACCTGTCGCAATTATTCTCGCGCGTATCTGCATCATCTCGATCGTTGCAACGAGATTTTGGGCGCGCGTCTCAATACCATTCATAATCTTCGTTATTATCAGCGCTTAATGGCTGGTTTACGTAAGGCTATCGAAGAGGGTAAATTAGAGAGCTTCGTGACCGATTTCTACCAACGTCAGGGGCGGGATGTTCCACCGTTGAACGTTGATTAATTTTAATAATGAGGGAATTTGAATGAGCTTTTTTATTTCTGATGCGGTAGCAGCAACGGGCGCACCAGCGCAGGGCAGCCCGATGTCTCTGATTCTGATGCTGGTTGTGTTCGGTCTGATCTTCTACTTCATGATCCTGCGTCCACAGCAGAAGCGTACTAAAGAGCACAAAAACCTGATGAACTCCATCGCGAAAGGCGATGAAGTCCTGACCAATGGTGGCCTGGTAGGTCGCGTAACCAAAGTAGCGGAAAACGGCTACATTGCTATCGCCCTCAACGACACCACTGAAGTGGTTATCAAACGTGACTTCGTAGCTGCCGTTCTGCCGAAAGGCACCATGAAGGCGCTGTAATCCCAACTTTTCCCAAAGGGAACTGCCGTGTTAAACCGTTATCCTTTGTGGAAGTACATCATGCTGGTCGTCGTGATTATCGTCGGCCTGCTGTACGCGCTTCCCAACCTGTATGGTGAGGATCCGGCCGTTCAAATCACTGGCGCGCGCGGTGTCGCCGCCAGTGAGCAAACGCTGATCCAGGTCCAGAAAACGTTACAAGAAGAAAAAATTACCGCTAAGTCTGTGGCACTGGAAGAGGGCGCAATTCTTGCTCGCTTCGACACCACCGACACGCAGCTCCGCGCACGTGAAGCGCTGATGGGCGTGCTGGGTGATAAATACGTCGTGGCGCTTAACCTTGCTCCTGCAACTCCGCGCTGGCTGGCTGCGCTGAACGCAGAGCCAATGAAACTGGGTCTTGACCTGCGTGGTGGCGTTCACTTCCTGATGGAAGTGGATATGGATACCGCGCTCGGCAAGCTACAGGAACAGAATATCGACAGCCTGCGCAGCGATCTGCGCGATAAGGGCATTCCGTACACCACCGTACGCAAAGAAGATAACTACGGTATGAGCATCACGTTCCGCGACAGCGCGGCACGCGATCAGGCTGTGACTTATCTGTCTCAGCGTCACCGCGATCTGGTGATCACCTCTCAGGGCAGCAACCAGCTGCGTGCGGTCATGACCGACGCGCGTCTGAGTGAAGCGCGTGAATACGCCGTTCAGCAGAACATCAACATTCTGCGTAACCGTGTAAACCAGCTGGGCGTGGCTGAGCCACTGGTACAGCGTCAGGGTGCTGACCGTATCGTGGTTGAGCTGCCGGGTATCCAGGATACCGCACGTGCGAAAGAGATTCTGGGTGCGACAGCAACCCTGGAGTTCCGTCTGGTGAATTCCAACGTCGATCAGGCAGCTGCGGCCTCAGGCCGTGTCCCGGGCGATTCCGAAGTGAAACAGACCCGCGAAGGCCAGCCGGTTGTGCTGTACAAACGCGTGATCCTGACCGGTGACCATATCACCGATTCCACTTCAAGCCAGGATGAGTACAACCAGCCGCAGGTGAATATCTCGCTTGATAGCGCAGGTGGCAACATCATGTCTAACTTCACCAAGGACAACATCGGCAAGCCGATGGCGACCCTGTTCGTGGAGTACAAAGACAGCGGTAAGAAAGACGCCAACGGCCGTGCGGTGCTGGTGAAAGAGGAAGAGGTGATTAACATCGCCAACATCCAGTCTCGTCTGGGTAACAGCTTCCGTATCACCGGTATCAGCAATCCGAACGAAGCGCGTCAGCTCTCTCTGCTACTGCGTGCCGGTGCGCTGATTGCGCCAATTCAGATTGTTGAAGAACGTACCATCGGTCCAACCCTGGGTATGCAGAACATCAAACAGGGTCTGGAAGCGTGTCTGGCCGGCCTGGCGGTGTCCATCATCTTCATGATCTTCTTCTACAAGAAGTTCGGCCTGATTGCGACGTCTGCGCTGATTGCCAACCTGGTGCTGATCATCGGCATCATGTCCCTGCTGCCGGGGGCGACGCTAACCATGCCGGGTATCGCGGGTATCGTCCTGACCCTTGCGGTGGCGGTCGACGCCAACGTACTGATAAACGAACGTATCAAAGAAGAGCTGAGCAACGGTCGTTCTGTACAGCAGGCGATTGAAGAAGGCTACAAAGGGGCGTTCAGCTCCATCTTCGATGCGAACGTAACAACACTGATTAAGGTTCTTATCCTGTATGCAGTGGGTACTGGCGCGATCAAAGGCTTTGCGATTACTACCGGTATCGGTGTCGCAACGTCGATGTTTACCGCTATTGTCGGCACCCGTGCCATCGTGAACCTGCTGTACGGCGGCAAGCGCGTCAAAAAGCTGTCTATCTGAGGAGTGCGTTGTGGCACAGGAATATACTGTTGAACAATTGAACCACGGCCGTAAAGTCTGGGACTTTATGCGCTGGGACTACTGGGCCTTCGGCATTTCAGGTTTTCTGCTGATTTTGTCCATCGTCATTATGGGCGTGAAAGGCTTTAACTGGGGTCTGGACTTCACCGGTGGTACGGTGATCGAAATTACCCTGGAAAAACCGGTCGATATGGACCAGATGCGTGAGTCTCTGCAAAAGGCGGGCTTTGAAGAGCCGCTGCTACAGAACTTTGGCAGCAGCCGCGACATCATGGTGCGTATGCCTCCGGTACACGATGCCAACGGCAGCCAGGAGCTGGGCAGCAAGGTCGTTCAGGTTATTAACGAAACGACCAGCCAGGACGCGACGGTTAAGCGTATTGAGTTCGTCGGCCCGAGCGTCGGTGCAGACCTGGCGCAGACCGGTGCGATGGCGCTGCTGGTGGCGCTGATCTCGATCCTGATTTACGTTGGTTTCCGCTTTGAGTGGCGACTGGCGGCAGGCGTGGTTATCGCCCTGGCGCACGACGTGGTGATCACCATGGGCATACTGTCTCTGTTCCATATTGAGATTGACCTGACAATTGTGGCATCCCTGATGTCCGTTATCGGTTACTCACTGAACGACAGTATCGTGGTATCTGACCGTATTCGTGAAAACTTCCGTAAGATCCGTCGCGGTACGCCGTACGAAATCTTTAACGTGTCGTTGACCCAGACGCTGCACCGTACGTTGATCACCTCCGGTACCACCCTGATGGTGATCCTGATGCTGTTCCTGTTCGGTGGCCCGGTGCTGGAAGGCTTCTCGCTGACCATGCTGATCGGTGTGTCTATCGGTACGGCCTCGTCTATCTACGTGGCGTCCGCGCTGGCGCTGAAGCTGGGCATGAAGCGCGAGCATCTGATCCAGCAGAAAGTCGAGAAAGAAGGGGCGGATCAGCCGTCTATTCTGCCGTAAGCGAACGTCTTACGCGGCATCGAAATCCCGGCCTGTTGGCCGGGATTTTTTTTGTCTGCATCTCACAAACACTCCTGACAGTATGCTGTCAGGAGCCCTGTCGTAGACTCCTTCTCAACCCTAACAACAGGCAGGAGGACGTATGAAAAGTGTTATTAACTGGTTTGAAATTCCGGTCGCCAATATGGATCGCGCCATCAAATTTTATGAGTCGGTGATGCAGGTCGCGCTGCGGCGCGAGAAGATGGACGTGGCTGATCTGGCTATTTTCCCGCACGAGGATCCGGCCACGGGCGGCGCGCTGGCGAAATTTGACGGCGTTACACCGTCTTCGCAGGGCGCTATTATTTACCTGCATACTGCCAATCTGGCGGCCACGCTCGATCGTATTGCTTCTGCGGGCGGTGAGTGCGTGTTTGGCCCGCTGGAACTGCCGCAAGGCATTGGCACTATAGCCCTGTTTACCGACAGCGAAGGTAATCGCGTCGGCCTCCATCAACCGGTATGAGAGTAAACCGATGACCCGACGCGCTGACCGTTTGTTCCAGATTGTGCAGATCCTTCGGGGCAGGCGTCTGACAACGGCAGCGCATCTGGCGGAAAGGCTTGGCGTGTCCGAGCGCACGGTGTACCGCGATATCCGCGACCTGTCGCTTTCCGGCGTGCCGGTGGAAGGCGAGGCAGGAAGCGGATATCGGCTGATGTCGGGTTTTGATTTACCCCCGCTGATGCTGACCAACAAAGAGTCCGAGGCGCTGATGGTGGCGATTCGCCTGCTCAAAACCTGGGGCGGGGAATCGCTGTCGCGCGAGCTGGAGTCGGCCCAGGAAAAAGTGCTGGCAATCCTGTCAGAAGAGAGCCGCCGCAAAGCTGAGCAGACGCGGATTTACGCGCCGGATATTGCCCTTCAGCCACATTCCCGTAGTGGTTTCGACGTGATCCATCAGGCGATTTCCGCACAGCGCGTGCTGGCACTGCATTATCGTGATGAGGCTGGGCAGCTCTCAAAGCGCGAGGTTCAGCCGCTGGGCTTGTTCTTCTGGGGAGAGCGCTGGCTGCTGGCGGCGTGGTGTGAACGGCGCGATGACTATCGCTGTTTCCGGCTCGACCGATGCCTCAATATTGTGCAGACGGAGAGGAGGTTTAGCGAAAGTGCGGACAGGTCATTGGCAGATTTTTTACGCAAGGTGAGGCAGTAAAAAGCCGGGTGGCGGCTACGCCTTACCCGGGCTACATTCGGATCGTAGGCCCGGTAAGCGTAGCGCCACCGGGCGGAATCCGCACTGATTAGAAGTTGTAACCCACCACCAGGTAACCACCCCAACCGGTAGAACGCACGCTGAAGTCGCCGTTGCCGAAGTTCAGGCTGGCGTCGTCGTTCCACTGACCGCCGTTGTGCCAGTAACGCGCAACAACAGAGTAGTGCCAGTGATCGTAGTTCAGCGCCAGGATGTGGCTGGAGGCGATGGAGTCATTGGTGCGCGCCTTCTTGCCGTTCAGATCGCGGAAGTCGTTGTCGCCCAGGTCTGAACCCCAGTCAAAGTTGGTGAAGCCGATGTAGCTCAGGTTACCGCCCCACAGCTGGGTGATTGGCACAAAGTATTTCACTTTGAAACGGTAGCCGTCCCATTCGTTTTCGTTCGCGGCACCGTAGTTCTGCCACTGGTATTTTGCATACACGTTCATGGACAGGCTCATTGGCAGGCCAGTCTCAATGTCGGTGCCCAGACCCATGTACCAGGTGCTCTGACGACCGGACTTGTTGCGGCCCATGTCGTAGATGTAGTTGTTTGCGAAATACCACTCTTTGAACGGACCAAACGCCAGGCTGGTGCCGGTCAGCTTGTCGATGGAGAAGCGCGGCTCGATCTCCATGAACAGAGGGGAACCATGGTTCCAGATACCTTTCGCGTCGGTGTTACCACCGAAGAAGACCGGTGCATCCATGTAGCCGTAGAAATCAAACCAGTCTTTTTTAGCGAACGCTTCGTACTCAAGGTAGGTATCGTTACGGATCTGCGGTCCGAAACGGGTGTGGTAACTGCCCACAACGTTAACGCTCTGATGCCACCAGTCAGAAACATATTCTGGCTTGGTATTCTCCGCAGCGTTAGCCGTGAAAGAGGAGGAGAGTGCCAGAACTGCACCGGCTGCGAGTAATGTTTTTTTCATAATCATGCCACTGATTGAAATTCCCTTCCGGGAGTGAAAAATGCGCGAATTGCGTTTCTAAATATTTCGTGTTTCTGCGGAGCCTATTATAGGAATCCTTGCTCACAAAAATATGTGGTGTTTCACATATCTCTCACATACGTAATCGATTGCGTTCACGTTTGCGTACTTTAGACGGGCGGGATTGTAGCGGCAATCATTTATGTTGCCAATCCATACGAAATGTAAATGTTAGCGGAGTGACATTTCACTCCGCTAAAAGTGAAGGTTATTGCGCGGCGGGTTGAATGTCGTGAATGCGGATAAAGCCTAACTGTTCCGGCGTCAGGCCGCTCAGCTGAACCGGGATGTCCACGTCGCTTGGTGCCAGCGTGCTGGCGGGGGCGGTGAAAAGCTGGTTCTTCACGTTCACTTCCTGATAGTTCTCGGTAGTGCCCTGGATCTGTCCCCACTCCACGGTGCCGGTAAAGGCCGGAAGCGGATCGTTGGACTCACCCTGGATACGCAATGTTGCGCGCGTACCATCCGCATTGGCTGCAACATTCACCAGAGACATTTTTAGCATGCCAATCTGGCTGTTGAGTCGGGCAGGCGTATTAGCCCCTGGCAACAGATAAACGCCATTGCTGGATTTGGCATTCAGCGCGTTCTGCTGGGTGATTTTTACGGTTTCCTGGTTAAGTTTGTTCATCGCCACGTTGAGCGTATTCACGCTTTGTTTCATCTCGCGGACTTCACTTTGCTGTGCGCAGGCGCTGAGCGTGAACAGGCTCCCCACCAGCACGATTTTCAGGTAACGTCTTGTCATTGCGTTTAATTCCTTGAAATCACAGAGTGCTGCAATGGTAGACAGGATAGTGCCGCCAGGCATAGATCCTTTGTCTCAAAAAGCTCTTCCTTTGTTGTCGGGCCAGTTCAGGGTAAAATAGAAATCAGTTAACCAGATAACAGGGACATCGTATGCATTGCCCATTTTGCTCCGCCGTGGATACCAAAGTCATCGACTCACGTCTTGTAGGCGAAGGGTCTTCCGTGCGCCGTCGCCGGCAGTGTCTGGTGTGCAACGAGCGTTTTACCACCTTCGAGGTGGCAGAGCTGGTCATGCCGCGCGTGGTAAAAAGTAACGATGTGCGCGAACCGTTCAATGAAGAAAAACTGCGCAGCGGGATGCTCAAGGCGCTGGAAAAACGGCCCGTCAGTTCCGATGACGTCGAAATGGCGTTAAACCACATTAAATCTTATCTGCGCGGGTTAGGCGAGCGCGAAGTGCCGAGCAAAATGATTGGTAATCTGGTGATGGAACAGCTGAAAAAGCTCGATAAAGTCGCCTACATTCGCTTCGCCTCCGTTTACCGCAGCTTTGAAGACATCAAAGAGTTTGGCGAAGAGATCGCCCGCTTACAGGATTAAGCCCATGCACGACGAGATGTACATGGCGCGAGCCATGAAGCTGGCGCAGCGCGGTCGGTTTACCACTCACCCTAACCCCAACGTCGGGTGCGTCATTGTTAAAGATGGCGAGATTGTGGGGGAAGGTTTCCACTACCGCGCAGGCGAGCCGCATGCTGAAGTGCATGCCCTGCGTATGGCGGGGGAGAACGCGCGTGGCGCGACGGCCTACGTGACGCTGGAGCCATGCAGCCACCACGGGCGCACGCCGCCGTGCTGTGAAGCGCTGATTGCGGCAGGGGTTTCGCGCGTGGTCGCCGCTATGCAGGATCCTAACCCGCAGGTGGCGGGCCGCGGCCTTTATCGTCTGCAACAGGAAGGGATCGACGTCAGCCACGGCCTGATGATGCAGGATGCGGAAGCCATCAACAAAGGCTTCCTGAAGCGCATGCGCACCGGCTTCCCGTTTATTCAGCTTAAGCTGGGTGCCTCACTGGATGGCCGCACGGCGATGGCGAACGGCGAGAGCCAGTGGATCACGTCCCCGCAGGCAAGGCGCGATGTGCAACGTCTGCGCGCGCAAAGCCATGCTATTCTCACCAGCAGTGAGACGGTGCTGGCTGACGATCCGGCGATGACCGTGCGCTGGGATGAGCTGAATGCGGATACCCAGGCGCTCTACCCGCAGGAGAACCTGCGCCAGCCGCTGCGCATTATTATTGATAGCCAGAACCGCGTGACGCCGGAGCACCGCATCGTGCAGCAGCCGGGTGAAACCTGGATTGCGCGCACGAAGGAAGATACGCGCGTGTGGCCGGAAGGCGTGCGCAGCATTATGGTGCCGGAGCATAACGGACATCTGGATCTCGTGGTGCTGATGATGTTGCTCGGCAAACAGCAGGTCAACAGCATCTGGGTCGAAGCCGGGCCGACGCTCGCCGGCGCGCTGCTCCAGGCGGGGCTGGTGGATGAGCTTCTCGTCTATGTTGCGCCTAAACTGTTAGGTAACGACGCCCGCGGCCTGTTTGTGCTGCCCGGCCTTGAAAAACTGGCCGATGCGCCGCAACTTTCATTCAGCGAGATTCGTCCGGTGGGTCCGGATGTCTGCCTCCATTTAACGACAGCGTAATTGCTCCCGAAATAGGGAAGCAGTGCGCAAAGTATTATGATAAAATCCGCCCCCCTGCGGGGCCAAATGAACCCGTAAAGGAAGAGTATGAACATTATTGAAGCTGCTGTAGCTACCCCGGACGCTCGCGTCGCCATCACCATTGCGCGTTTCAACAACTTCATCAACGATAGCCTGCTGGAAGGTGCGGTTGACGCCCTGAAACGTATCGGCCAGGTTAAAGATGACAACATTACCGTCGTTTGGGTACCAGGTGCTTATGAACTGCCACTGGCAGCAGGCGCGCTGGCGAAAACCGGTAAATACGACGCGGTGATTGCGCTGGGTACCGTTATTCGTGGCGGCACTGCGCACTTCGAATACGTTGCGGGCGGTGCAAGCAACGGTCTGGCGCACGTTGCGCAGGATGCTGAAATTCCTGTCGCGTTCGGCGTATTGACCACCGAAAGTATTGAACAAGCCATCGAACGTGCTGGCACCAAAGCCGGTAACAAAGGTGCAGAAGCTGCACTGACCGCGCTTGAAATGATCAATGTATTGAAAGCCATCAAGGCCTGATTTTTTTGTAAGGGGAATTCCGTGAAACCTGCTGCTCGTCGCCGCGCCCGTGAATGTGCCGTCCAGGCACTTTACTCCTGGCAGTTGTCCCAGAACGACATCGCTGATGTTGAATACCAGTTCCTGTCAGAACAGGACGTGAAAGACGTTGACGTTCTGTACTTCCGTGAACTGCTGTCGGGAGTGGCGACTAATAGCGCGTATCTCGATGGCCTGATGAAGCCATACCTGTCCCGTCTGCTCGAAGAGCTGGGCCAGGTGGAAAAAGCAGTGTTGCGTATCGCGCTGTTTGAGCTGTCTAAACGTGACGATGTGCCGTACAAAGTGGCCATCAACGAAGCGATCGAACTGGCGAAAACCTTCGGTGCTGAAGACAGCCACAAGTTTGTAAACGGCGTACTTGATAAAGCCGCACCTGCGATCCGTCCCCACAAAAAGTGATCCGCAAACCGGAGTCCTGCATTGCCGAAACGGCAGTGCGGCTCCGGTTTTTTATTTTATTTGCTGAGGCATAACGTATGGCATGCGGCGAATTCTCCCTGATTGCCCGTTATTTCGACCGTGTCAGAACCTCTCGTCTTGATGTTGAAACCGGCATTGGCGATGACTGTGCACTTCTCAATGTTCCCGAAAAACAGACGCTGGCAATCAGCACCGACACCTTAGTATGTGGGCGTCACTTCCTGCCCGATATCGATCCTGCTGACCTGGCGTATAAGGCGCTGGCAGTCAACGTCAGCGATCTGGCGGCAATGGGTGCCGACCCGGCCTGGCTGACGCTTGCCCTGACGCTGCCGGAGGTGGATGAAGCCTGGCTTGAAGCGTTCAGCGATGCGCTGTTTGAACAGCTGAACTATTACGATATGCAGCTGATTGGCGGTGACACCACTGCGGGTCCGCTATCGATGACCCTGGCCATTCACGGTTATGTGCCTGCCGGGCGCGCGCTCAAGCGCTCGGGCGCAAAACCGGGAGACTGGATCTACGTGACCGGCACGCCGGGAGATAGCGCGGCAGGTCTGGCGATCCTTCAGAACCGTTTAGCGGTTGACGATGCGGACGATGCGGCGTACCTGGTGAAGCGTCACCTGCGGCCAACGCCGCGTATTCTGCACGGTCAGGCGCTGCGCGAGCGGGCCAGTTCGGCTATCGACCTGTCTGACGGGCTGATCTCCGATCTTGGTCATATCCTGAAAGCCAGCGGCGTGGGCGCACGTATCGATCTTGATCTGTTCCCACTTTCAGAACAGCTGCGTCGTCATGCCGAGCCTGAACAGGCGCTGCGCTGGGCGTTATCCGGTGGGGAAGATTATGAGCTGTGCTTTACCGTTCCCGAACTGAATCGCGGGACGCTGGACGTGGCGTTAGCGCATCTGGGAGCGAAATTTACCTGCATCGGGCAGGTGATGCCGGAGAGCGAAGGGCTACTGTTTGTCCGTGATGGTGCCCCGGTTACGCTTGACTGGAAAGGGTACGATCATTTTGGGTGAGTGTTTTGCCGGGGGGCGGCTTCGCCTTACCCGGCCTACGATCGCATCCTGTTTGTAGGCCGGGTACGCGCAGCGCTACCCGGCAAGCGTTTACTTAAACCCCACCACCGGATGCTGCTGATACGGCGTCTCCAGCTCGGCAACCTGCTCCGGGGTCAGCGATAAATCCACCGCGCTTAACAACTCATCCAGCTGTTCTTCCCGCGATGTACCAATAATCGGTGCGGCGACACCCCGCTTGCCCAACAACCACGCCAGCGCCACCTGCGCGCGCGTTGCGCCGATATCGTCGGCGATCCCGGCTAAACGTTCGGCAATCAGCGCATCGTTGGCTTCCGTGCTGTCGTACAGATTTTTACCCACTTCATCCGATACCAGTCGCGCCGTGGTTTCTCCCCACGGACGGGTTAAGCGTCCGCGCGCCAGCGGGCTCCATGGGATCACCGCCACGCCTTCCTGGTCGCAGAGCGGCAGCATTTCGCGTTCTTCTTCCCGGTAAATCAGGTTGTAGTGATCCTGCATGGTGACAAAGCGTGCCCAGCCGTGCTGCGCCTGGATATCGAGCGCCTGAGCAAACTGCGACGCGTGCATGGACGACGCGCCGATATAGCGCGCTTTACCCGCTTTCACGACATCGTTCAGCGCTTCAAGCGTCTCTTCAACCGGCGTGTTGTAATCCCAGCGGTGGATTTGCAGCAGGTCGACGTAATCCATGTTCAGGCGTCTGAGGCTGTCATCGATGGAACGGAGGATCTGCGCGCGAGAAAGGCCTTCAGTCAGATCGCCTGACGGGTAGTAAACCTTGGTGGCGACCACAATCTCATCCCGACGGGCAAAATCACGCAGGGCGCGGCCCACAATCTCTTCGCTGCTGCCGTCAGAGTAGCTGTTGGCGGTATCGAAGAAGTTGATGCCGCCGTCTATGGCGCGCTTGATGATAGGGCGGCTGCTCTCTTCCGGCAGAGTCCAGGCGTGATTTCCCCGGTCAGGCTCGCCAAAGGTCATGCAGCCCAGGCAAAGCCGGGACACCCTGAGGTCCGTTTTTCCTAATGTCGTGTATTGCATGGTTCCGCTCCTGCTGATTAAACAATACGTTTAAGCATAGCAGGAGCAGAAAAGGGGAGGGATCAGGCCAGCCAGCTGCGGATTCTGGCTTCGATACCGGCGGCGTCCAGGCCGATATCGGCACGTGCCTCGTCCTGAGTACCTTGCGGGATAAAGTGGTCCGGCAGGCCGAGATTCAGCACCGGAACCCATTTACGGTTCGCCATCAGCACTTCATTCACGCCGCTACCCGCGCCACCCATGATGGCGTTCTCTTCCAGCGTGACCAGCACGTCATGGCTTTCCGCCATGCTCAGAATCAGAGATTCATCGAGCGGCTTCACAAAGCGCATATCCACCAGCGTCGCGTTCAGGGTTTCAGCAACTTTTGCCGCTTCCGGCATCAGCGTACCAAAGTTCAGGATCGCCACTTTTTCGCCGCGACGTTTCACCAGACCTTTACCGATGTCCAGCTTTTCCAGCGGCTGAAGTTCAACGCCAAGGGCATTGCCGCGCGGATAACGTACCGCGCAGGGGCCGTCCTGATAGTGGTAGCCGGTATACAGCATCTGACGACACTCGTTTTCGTCGCTTGGCGTCATGATGACCATGTCCGGGATGCAGCGCAGGAAGGAGAGATCAAACGCCCCCTGGTGCGTCTGGCCGTCGGCCCCCACGATGCCCGCGCGGTCAATAGCAAACAGCACCGGCAGCTTCTGGATGGCAACGTCATGGATCACCTGATCGTAGGCGCGTTGCAGGAAGGTGGAGTAAATCGCCACCACCGGCTTGTAGCCGCCAATCGCCAGCCCTGCCGCGAAGGTAACCGCGTGCTGCTCGGCAATGGCGACGTCGAAATACTGGTCCGGGTATTTTTTGGAGAACTCGACCATACCGGAGCCTTCACGCATGGCAGGCGTGACCGCCATCAGCTTGTTATCTTTTGCCGCCGTTTCGCACAGCCAGTCGCCAAAGATTTTTGAGTAGCTCGGCATTCCGCCGCTGCTTTTCGGCAGGCAGCCGCTGGTATGGTCAAATTTAGGCACCGCGTGGAAGGTGATCGGATCTTTTTCCGCCGGTTCGTAGCCACGCCCTTTTTTGGTCATGATGTGCAGGAATTGCGGGCCTTTCAGATCGCGCATGTTTTTCAGCGTGGTCACCAGACCCAGCACATCGTGCCCGTCCACCGGGCCGATATAGTTAAAGCCCAGCTCTTCGAACAGCGTACCCGGCACGACCATGCCTTTGATGTGTTCTTCGGTACGCTTGAGCAGCTCTTTGATCGGCGGCACGCCGGAGAAAACTTTTTTCCCGCCTTCCCGCAGGGAGGAATAAAGCTTGCCGGAAAGCAGCTGCGCCAGATGGTTATTCAGCGCGCCGACGTTTTCGGAGATCGACATTTCGTTATCGTTGAGGATAACCAGCATGTCCGGCTTGATATCGCCCGCGTGGTTCATGGCTTCAAAAGCCATCCCGGCGGTGATCGCCCCGTCGCCAATGACGCAGACGGTACGGCGTTGTTTATTCTCTTTTTCGGCGGCAACGGCAATCCCGATGCCCGCGGAAATGGATGTCGATGAGTGGCCGACGCTTAACACGTCAAACTCGCTCTCGCCGCGCCACGGGAACGGATGCAGGCCACCCTTCTGGCGAATGGTGCCAATTTGATCGCGACGTCCGGTCAGAATTTTGTGCGGATAGGCCTGGTGGCCCACATCCCAGATCAGCTGATCGAACGGCGTGTTATAGACGTAATGCAACGCCACGGTCAGCTCAACCGTGCCAAGCCCGGAGGCGAAGTGGCCGCTGGAGCGGCTAACGCTGTCGAGCAGGTAGCGACGCAGCTCGTCACACAGCTTCGGCAGACTCTCTTTCGGCAACAGACGTAACTCCTGAGTGGAGTCAACTAACGCCAGTGTCGGGTATTTGGCAATATCAAAACTCATCAAAGGCTCATCGAGATATATAGTTTATTTATCACGCTGGATTATGTAGTCCGCTAGCGCTTCCAGTGCCGAGGTATCCAGCGATTGCGCGGCCAGCTCATTCAGCGACCGGCGGGCATCGTCTATCAGATCCCGGGCTTTACGTTGGGCATGCTCAAGGCCCAGCAGGGCGGGGTAGGTACTTTTGCCAAGCTGCTGATCCGCACCCTGACGTTTTCCCAATGTTGCAGTATCGCCCACCACATCCAGAATGTCATCCTGAACCTGGAATGCCAGACCGATACTTTCTGCGTATCTGTCCAGAATCGGCAGGGCTTTGCGCCCGCGTTCACCCGCGCTCAGCGCGCCCAGGCGAACGGCTGCCCGAATCAGTGCGCCCGTTTTGTGACGGTGGATGCGCTCCAGCTGTTCCAGCGTCACCTGACGACCTTCAGCTTCTAAATCCAGCGCCTGGCCGCCGCACATGCCGGCGACGCCGCTGGCCATCGCCAGCTCGGACACCATCGCCAGACGATCGCGATCGCTTACCTCAACCATCGGCGCATCGCTCAGAATTGAGAACGCCAGGGTTTGCAGAGCATCACCCGCCAGAATGGCATTCGCTTCGCCGAACTTAATGTGGCAGGTCGGCTGACCGCGACGCAGATCGTCATCGTCCATCGCCGGGAGATCGTCGTGGATCAGCGAATAGGCGTGAATACACTCCACGGCGGCTGCCGGGGCGTCCAGCGTGTTATCGCTGATGCCAAACATGTTGCCCGTGGCATACACCAGGAACGGACGCAGGCGTTTACCTCCTAAGAGTGCGCCATAGTGCATGGCTTCAACCAGTGGAGTGTTCTGAAAAGGCTGCGGCTCAATAAAACGGCGCAGGGCGTCGTTGGCGCGAACGACGCGCGCCTGAAGCGCGTTGGAAAAATCCATTTACTCGGCGTCCGGTGTGAATGGCGTGGTTTTAGCGTCTTCGCTGTCGGAAAGCAGGATCTGCACACGCTGCTCGGCCTGCTGGAGCTTTACCTGCCCCTGGCGCGCAAGCTGCACACCGCGTTCAAATTCGTTGAGGGCATCTTCCAGCGGTAAATCGCCGCTCTCGAGGCGGGTAACAATCTGCTCAAGCTCACTCAGCGCAGTTTCAAAACTGGCCGGTGCGTCGTTCTTCTTCGGCATAGTGAATTAACTCTTATATTCTTCGCCCCAACATGGTAACGGACTCGGGGCAATTATCAAATAACGCGAGTGGCGCGATGGTGGTATACTTGCGCGCCTGGATGCAGCCACGGGTGTGGGCTGCTGTATCATTTTCCACTACAAGCCTTTATAAGCTTGCCTAAGAAACATTGCCGCCATGAAGTTTATCATTAAATTGTTCCCTGAAATCACCATCAAAAGCCAATCTGTGCGTTTGCGCTTTATTAAAATTCTCACCGGGAACATTCGTAACGTTTTAAAACACTACGACGAAACGCTCGCCGTGGTGCGTCACTGGGACCACGTTGAAGTCCGCGCGAAAGACGAAAGCAAACGTCTTGATATTCGCGACGCGCTGACCCGTATTCCTGGTATTCATCATATTCTCGAAGTGGAAGACGTTCCGTTCAGCGATATGCACGATATCTTCGAAAAGGCGCTGGTACAGTACCGCGACCAGATCGAAGGCAAAACCTTCTGCGTACGCGTGAAGCGTCGCGGTAAGCACGAGTTTAGCTCGATTGAAGTTGAGCGCTACGTCGGCGGCGGTCTGAACCAGCACGTTGAGACGGCGCGCGTGCGCCTGACTAACCCGGACGTCACCGTTAACCTTGAGATCGAGAACGATCGTCTGCTGCTGGTTAAGGGTCGTTATGAAGGTATTGGCGGTTTCCCGATCGGCACGCAGGAAGATGTGCTGTCGCTGATCTCCGGCGGTTTCGACTCCGGCGTCTCCAGCTATATGCTGATGCGTCGCGGCTGCCGCGTGCACTACTGCTTCTTCAACCTGGGCGGCGCGGCGCATGAAATTGGCGTCCGTCAGGTGGCGCATTACCTGTGGAACCGTTTCGGCAGTTCCCACCGTGTGCGTTTTGTGGCGATAAACTTTGAGCCGGTAGTGGGCGAAATCCTTGAAAAAGTGGATGACGGCCAGATGGGCGTGATCCTCAAACGTATGATGGTACGCGCGGCGTCCAAAGTGGCCGAGCGCTACGGCGTGCAGGCGCTGGTCACCGGCGAAGCGCTGGGCCAGGTCTCCAGCCAGACGCTGACCAACCTGCGTCTTATCGACAACGTATCAGATACGCTGATCCTGCGTCCGCTGATCTCCCACGATAAAGAGCACATCATCGATCTGGCGCGCAAAATCGGTACTGAAGATTTTGCCCGTACCATGCCGGAATATTGCGGTGTGATCTCAAAAAGCCCAACCATCAAGGCGGTGAAGGCGAAGATCGAAGCGGAAGAAGAGAACTTCGATTTCAGCATTCTGGAAAAAGTGGTGGCGGAAGCGTCCAACATTGATATCCGCGAGATTGCCCAGCAGACCGAGCAGGACGTGGTTGAGGTGGAAACCGTCAGCGGCTTCGGCGCTAACGATGCCATTCTGGATATCCGCTCGATTGACGAGCAGGATGACAAGCCGTTGCAGGTGGAAGGCGTGGACGTGGTTTCTCTGCCGTTCTACAAGCTGAGCACCCAATTTGGCGATCTCGACCAGAGCAAAACGTATCTGCTGTGGTGTGAGCGCGGGGTGATGAGCCGTTTGCAGGCGTTGTACCTGCGTGAGCAGGGCTTCGCGAACGTGAAGGTGTATCGTCCGTAGCCTATTGCCCGGTGGCGCTTCGCTTACCGGGCCTACGGTACCGTGCACTTGTAGGCCGGGTAAGGCGTAGCCGCCACCCGGTTTTTTTACTCGTAGTAGTTATAAATCCCCGCCGCCATCACCAGCGATGACGCCACTTCGTACGCTTTCTCGCGCCCGACCAGCAGGTCAATAATCTTTAAGCCAAAATCAATGGCGGTGCCCGGCCCCTGGCTGGTGAGCAGGTTAACCCGCGGATCCCAGACCACACGCTTATCCACCCACTGCTCTTCCGGAATGGTGTCCTTAAGGCCGGGGAAACCGGTCATATTGCCGATGGGGAAGATGTCGTGTGGAACCAGCACCGTGCCTGCGGCAGCACAGATTGCCGCGACGATACGCCCGGAAAGATGAAACTGACGAACGGTTTCAACCAGCAGCGGGCTGTCGCGAAAACACTCCGCGCCTTTTAAGCCGCCCGGCAGGACAATAATGTCGTAATCGCCGTCCGCCACCTGTACAAGCGGTGCATCCGCCAGGATCTTCACCCCACGGGAACAGACGATCGTCAGATCGCCGTCGCTGGCGACGCTGGCGGTGGTGACTTTGATACCGCCGCGCACCATTAAATCAATGGCGGTGACCGCTTCTGTCTCTTCGCTACCAGGGGCGAGGCATACCAGTGCCGATGCGCTCATACTCACTCTCCTTTCGTTTTACTGACTCAAACAGACGGCTGTTTTCGGCAACGGTAATGCCGTGTGCCCGGGCGCGTTTTAACAGATAACCGGTAATGTAATCAATTTCGGTATGCCGCATCGCCCGGACATCCTGCAACATTGAAGAGATATTTTCTGCCGTACTCTCAATGACCTGGTCGACATAATAACGTAAATCGGTTTCTGAGGTGTGGTAGCCTTCGCGCTCAATCACGTCGGCAACTTCCCGGCAAATCAGCGCCACCTGATCCGAATGCTGACGCAGCTCACCGTTAGGGCAGTCCAGCAGGGCGGTCAGGGGGTTGATCGCGCAGTTGACCGCCAGCTTGCGCCACAGTTCCGCACGAATGTTATTGTGCCAGGCGACGTCAGGCAGCGTGCATTGCAACGTATCGGCAAGATAGCTGTAATCGCCGGGCTGCTCACGCGCAGGACCGATATGGGTGATACCGCTGGCAACGTGAATAATGACGCTACCGTCGCGACGTGCCGCGTGGGTGGTTGTCCCGATTAGCAGCGGTTGCCGGACAGTTTTTAGCTCTTCAATGGTACCCATGCCATTGTGGATAAGCAGGATTGGCGTGCTTTCAGGTAACTGGGCGGCCAGGCTTTTCACCGCATCGGAGACCTGCCAGGCCTTCAGCGTGACCAGCAGCAGATCGCTGGTGGCGAGAAATTCCGGATCGTTTGCCGTCAAAGACTCGTTAAAAATTGAACCGTCGGTACCCATCACGTTCACACTGCAATAGGGCTGAGGAATGCGCAGCCAGCCCTGTACATCGTGTCCCTGTTTGCATAGCGCTGTGAGCCAGAGTTGGCCAAGGGCTCCGCATCCAAGCACTGTTACTTTCATTGTTCCTCCTCACCTGCAACGGTGCCAGGTGCTGTGACGCTAAGTATAGCGGCATCAGCTAAGCTTCTCGTTATGCCTCGTTGCGGGTATTATGCAACGCAACAAAAATGAAGGGAGAAGAAAAGATGCCATCTTTCGATATTGTTTCTGAAGTTGATTTGCAGGAAGCGCGTAACGGCGTAGATAACGCTGTCCGTGAGGTTGAGTCACGTTTCGATTTTCGTGGCGTTGAGGCGACGATTGAACTGAACGACGCTAACAAGACGATCAAAGTCCTGAGCGAGTCTGATTTCCAGGTCAATCAGCTGCTGGATATCCTGCGCGCCAAGCTGCTCAAGCGCGGCATCGAAGGGACCTCACTGGATGTGCCGGAAGATTTCGTTCACAGCGGGAAAACCTGGTTTGTGGAAGCGAAGCTGAAGCAGGGCATTGAAAGTGCCGTGCAGAAGAAAATCGTGAAGCTGATTAAAGACAGCAAGCTGAAGGTGCAGGCGCAGATCCAGGGCGAAGAAATTCGCGTAACCGGAAAATCTCGCGACGATCTCCAGTCCGTCATGGCGCTGGTGCGCGGCGGCGATTTAGGTCAGCCATTCCAGTTTAAAAACTTCCGCGATTAAGACAATAATGCCCGGCTAAACCGGGCATTTTTTCAGGCCTTCAGCGCCTGCTCCACCTCAAAGCGGTTCGTCACTTTGCTGTCAATTTTGACGTACGCACTGCGCTCTTCCGGGACAATCAGCACTTCGCTCACGCCCTCTGTCGCTTCCAGCCGCTGTTTTAGTGCATCACCGATTGTCACCTCATCGGGAATTTCTACCCGCAGGCTACTCACATAGCGCGGCTCTTTCATGGTGCTGGCCACAAACAGCCAGAGCATCGCCAGCAGCGCACCGGCGAGGAAAACGGTCTGGGAATCAAACAGACCGTCCACCCAGCCGCCGAGCGAGCCGCCGATCGCCACGCCGAGAAACTGGCTGGTGGAGTAAATGCCCATCGCGGTGCCTTTGTATCCTGCCGGAGACTCTTTGCTGATCAGCGAGGGCAGCAGGGCTTCCATCAGATTAAACGCCAGGAAGAACAGCTGCACGCCTGCGATCAGCTCCCAGAAGTGCGGGCCGGCGCCCCACAGCACAATCTCGGCAATCAGCAGTAATGCCACGCAGCCCACGAAGACGCGTTTCATTTTGCGCTTCACTTCGGCGTAAATAATGAAGGGCACAACGGAGACAAACGAGATTAGCATTGTGACCAGATAAATTTTCCAGTGCTCGGCCGCCGGGAAACCTGCTGCGGCAAGCTGGCCGGGCAGGGCGACGAAGGTGGACATCAGCAGAATGTGCAGGCACATAATGCCGAAGTTAAGCTTAAGCAGACGCGGCTCGGCGATGACTTTGCTAAAGCAGCCTTTAACCATCCCGGATTCACGGTTGAGGACGTGATTTTTACTGTCTGGCACAACCCACAGCGTGAGTGCAATCCCGATGGTCGCCAGCACCGCAATCATCCAGAACAGAGCGTGCAGGCCGAGCGCATGCGTGATAATCGGCCCCAGCACCATGGCAATGGCAAAAGTGACGCCGAAGCTGACGCCAATAAACGCCATGGCTTTGGTGCGGTTTTGCTCGCGGGTTAAATCTGACAGCAGCGCCATCACGGCGGCAGCAATGGCACCGGACCCTTGCAGGGCGCGGCCAAGAATAATGCCCCAGATGGAGTGGGAGAGGGCGGCGATGACGCTGCCCAGGATAAATACCAGCAGACCGCCGACAATCAGCGGTTTGCGACCCACGCGGTCGGAGAGCAGGCCAAAGGGGATCTGGAATATTGCCTGCGCCAGGCCGTAGATACCGATCGCCAGACCAATCAGCGCTTCGCTGGCACCCTGTAACGCCATGCCGTACGTGGTCAGAACGGGCAGGACCATAAACATGCCAAGCATCCGCAGCGAGAAAACAGTCCCTAAACCCCAGGTCGCACGCAGCTCGCCTGGCGTCATTTTATAATCGTTCATTACCACCTCAGTTCAAAAGCAGGCCATAGTGTAGTGCGGGGAAGGGGCGGGGTAAATAAAGGCTTATTTAACAAATATTACATGCGTGATTAATGGATTTGGTGAATAAAAAAGGGTGCCGAAGCACCCTTTTCATCATCACATAAACTTACCAGACGTAAGTCAGCAGGTTTTGCGAGTCCGGCACCATAAAGTCTACGGACATCATCACGGACAGGGAGGTGATGGCGACAATTGAGAACACAAACAGCTTGCGTGCCCAGACTTTGTCGTCTTCCACCTTGTAGCCGCGCAAGGCCATGCCGAGCCACCAGACGCTCACCGCGGCCGCTACCACCAGATATTTATATCCGGCGTAACCGCCCAGAGAAAGCATCAGCGTTGCTACGGCAAAGGCGATGATATACAGCGTGATGTGGTTCTTGGCAACCGAGATACCTTTCACGACCGGCAGAACCGGAATGTTCGCCGCCTGATAATCCTTGAAGCGGAAAATCGCGATGGCGTAGGAGTGAGGCATCTGCCACAGGCTAAAGATAGCCAGCAGGATGAGCGCACCGCTGTCGAACTCGTTCGTTACGGCGCAGTAGCCAATCACCGGCGGCGCAGCGCCGGAGAGAGAACCAATCAGCGTGCCGTAGACGGAGTGACGTTTCATATACAGGCTGTAGACGCCCACATACACCACGAACCCCATCACCCCCAGCCAGCAGGCCAGCGGGTTAGCACCAAACCACAGCAGCATAAAGCCAGCAATACCCAGCAAGGTGGCGTACACCAGCGAGACGGAAGGGGCAATCAGGCCTTTAACCAGCACCCGATTTTTGGTCCTTTCCATCTTCTTGTCGATATCCATGTCGATGTAGTTGTTAAATACACAACCGGACGCAACCACCAGTGACACACCGACCAGCGTGTAAATAAAGAGGGTGTAATCAATGCTGCCTTTAGAGGCCAGCAGGAACCCTCCGATTACGGAGATCAGGTTGCCAAAGATGATGCCTGGTTTCGTGACTTGCAGGTATTGCTTAAACATACTCGCCGCTCTTAGTGAACCATCATGTTGTAGTTAAGGTTCCACATAATCCAGATGGAACCGACTACCAGGATAGCGATGATAATCACGGTAAAGATAAAGGCCGTCATGTTCCAGCCTTCATCGGACTTGGTGTTCATGTGCAGGAAGCAAACCAGATGCACCAGAATCTGAATCACTGCGGTCACCAGGATTGCTCCCAGGATAACCGGCTTGGATGCAGAACCGTTCATCACCATCCAGAACGGGATCACCGTCAGGATGATCGACAGGATGAAACCTGTCATGTAGGTTTTTACGCTGCCGTGGGAAGCGCCATGATCGTTAGAATGACTCATTACATCGCCCCCATCAGATAGACAACAGAGAACACACAGATCCATACCACGTCAAGGAAGTGCCAGAACAGGCTCAGGCACATAATACGGGTACGGTTAGTACTGGTCAGGCCGCGACGGGAGATCTGGAACATCAGAACCGCCATCCAGATCAGGCCCGAGGTCACGTGCAGACCGTGGGTGCCGACCAGCGCGAAGAACGCCGACAGGAAGCCGCTGCGATCCGGACCGAAACCTTCCGCAATCAGGTGATGGAATTCATAGATTTCCATCCCGATAAAGCCAGCACCAAACAGCCAGGTCAACGCCAGCCAGGAGACAACCTGGCTCTTGTTGTTCTTGTACATGGCGATAGCCGCCATGCCGTAGGTGATGGAGCTGAATAACAGCAGTGCGGTTTCAACCAGAACGAACGGCAGCTCAAAGATGTCCTTACCGGTCGGGCCGCCCGCTGTGCCGTTCACCAGAACGGCATAGGTTGCGAACAGACAGCAGAACAGGATGCAGTCGCTCATCAGGTAGATCCAGAACCCGAAAACTTTATTCGGTCCTGCATCATGGTGCGCATGCTCATGCGCGTGGGCAGTTGAGTGCGCCAAAGTATCAGTTGCCATTTTTCAGCCCCGCTTTAGAAATCTCGTCAAAATGCTGATTTTCCAGCTTTTCAACTTCACGGACTGGTACGTAGTAGTCCACGTCCTCGTCAAAGCTCTTCACAATCCAGCTGATTACGATGCCAGCGAAGCCAACAATCGCCATCCACCAGATGTGCCAGATCATTGCGAAACCAAATACCGTCGCGAAAGCGGCAATCACAATGCCCGCAGCGCTGTTTTTCGGCATGTGGATCTCTTCGTAATGCTCAGGCTGCTTGTACGCTTCACCTTTTTCTTTCATTTCCCAGAATGCGTCGCGTTCATGGATCTGCGGCACAACGGCGAAGTTATAGAAAGGAGGTGGAGAAGAGGTTGCCCACTCCAGCGTACGGCCACCCCACGGGTCACCGGTCAGGTCACGGTTCTGGTCGCGGTCGCGAATAGAAACGTAGAACTGAATCAGCTGAGACGCGATACCGCAGGCAATCAGAACCGCACCGCCCGCTGCAACCATCAGCATTGGGTGGAACTGCGGGTCAATCTGCTGGCTCAGGCGACGGGTCATACCCATGAAGCCCAGCACGTACAGCGGCATAAACGCCACGAAGAAGCCGATGATCCAGAACCAGAACGCGCGTTTACCCCAGGTTTCGTTCAGCGTGAAGCCAAACGCTTTAGGCCACCAGTAGGTCACACCTGCGAAGCAGCCGAAGACCACGCCGCCGATGATAACGTTATGGAAGTGCGCAATCAGGAACAGACTGTTGTGCAGAACGAAGTCAGCGCCTGGTACCGCCAGCAGTACGCCGGTCATCCCGCCTACGGAGAAGGTCACGATGAAGCCGATAGTCCACAGCATGGCTGAGTGGAACTGGATACGGCCCTGGTACATAGTGAACAGCCAGTTGAAGATCTTAACCCCGGTTGGGATCGCGATAATCATGGTGGTGATACCGAAGAAGGCGTTTACGTTCGCGCCCGCACCCATGGTGAAGAAGTGGTGCAGCCAGACGATGAACGACAGAACGGTAATACACACGGTTGCCCACACCAGCGAGGTGTAACCAAACAGACGTTTACGCGAGAAGGTTGCCGCGATTTCGGAGAACACACCGAACACAGGCAGAACCAGAATGTACACTTCCGGGTGACCCCAGGCCCAAATCAGGTTGATGTACATCATCATGTTGCCACCCATATCATTCGTGAAGAAATGGGTACCCAGATAGCGATCCAGGGTCAGCAGCGCGATGGTGACGGTCAGAATTGGGAACGATGCGATAATCAGTACGTTGGCGCACAGAGATGCCCAGGTAAATACTGGCATCTTGAACATCGTCATACCTGGTGCACGCATCTTCAGGATGGTCACGAAGAAGTTAATACCGGTCAGGGTGGTACCGACACCGGAGAGCTGAAGCGCCCAAATCCAGTAGTCAACGCCGACGCCCGGACTGTACTCAATTCCCGAAAGCGGCGGGTAAGCCAGCCAGCCGGTCTGAGCAAACTCGCCCACGCCCAGTGACAGGTTAACCAGGATAACGCCGACAACGGTGAACCAGAAGCTCAGGTTGTTCAGGAACGGGAACGCAACGTCGCGCGCGCCGATTTGCAGCGGAACGACAACGTTCATCAGACCGATAACCAGCGGCATCGCCACGAAGAAGATCATGATAACGCCGTGAGCGGTAAAGATCTGATCGTAGTGGTGCGGCGGCAGGAAGCCTGCTTCACCCGCAGAAGCGAGCGCCTGCTGGCTACGCATCATGATCGCATCCGCAAAGCCACGAATTAACATGACGATACCGACGATGCAGTACATGATGCCGAGTTTTTTGTGGTCGACCGAAGTCAGCCACTCGTTCCACAGGTAGCTCCACTTACCGAAGTAAGTGATAAGGCCCAGTAAGGCCGCGCCACCAATGATAATTGCAGCAATCGTAACCATGATAATGGGTTCATGGTACGGCACCGCATCCAATGTCAATTTTCCGAACATTTTCTTCCTCGGCCCCTTAGTGAGCGGTTTCCGCGTGGCTCATGTTCATGCCTTCCATACCCTGGTGCGTGTTGTGCTCGCCTTCAGGCTGGGTCATGTCCATGCTCATACCGTGATCCATAAATTTGCCAATAACATCTTTGAACAGATTCGGTTTCACGTTAGAGAAGTACTCCACCTTGTTATATTCGCTAGGTGCAGCCACTTTTTCGAACGCCGCCATGTCAGACATGGTGTTGGTAGACTGCTTCGCTTTTGCAACCCACTGGTCGAAAGTCGCGCGGTCTGGCGTAGCGATAGCTTTGAACTTCATACCCGAGAAGCCCGGGCCACTATAGCTGGCGGAGATACCGTCGTAGGTGCCTGCTTCATTCGCGATCAGGTGCAGGTTAGTCTGCATACCGGCCATCGCGTAAATCTGGCTGCCCAGACGTGGGATGAAGAAGGAGTTCATTACGGAGTTGGAGGTCACTTTGAACTGAACCGGAGTGTTCGCCGGGAAGGCGATTTCATTCACGGTAGCAATGCCCTGCTCTGGATAGATGAAGAACCATTTCCAGTCCATGGAGACCACTTCAATGGTAATGGGTTTTTCATCGTGAACCAGCGGCTTGCTTGGCTCAAGTGCGTGAGTGGTTTTCCAGGTCAGCACAGCAAGGAACAGGATGATCAGAATAGGCACCGTCCAGACCACAGCTTCCACTTTATTGGAGTGTGACCAGTTAGGGCTATACTTCGCATCTTTATTGCTCGCACGATACTTCCAGGCGAAACCAACAGCCATCAAGATTGCAGGAATAACCACAATCAACATCAGGCCAAAAGCCGTCAGTATCAATGAACGTTGTTCCAGTCCAATCTGTCCTTTGGGGTCTAGTAGTGCAGAATCGCAGCCACTGAGTAATACAGTGCCTGCGAATAATGACAACCATCCCAAACTTTTATTGTATTTCCTGAGTCTCATTTAACGACCTCAATTCCACGGGAGTCTGGTGGCGTTTAAAGTGTGGGGGCATTTTACGGGAAGGTTACATTACTGTAAACATCATTAGCCCTGTGTCAGGAAGGTGTTACCGGGTTCTGCCGCACATGTCACAAGTGTTGCAAATTATGTCGCGTTTCAGGATGGAAGCCGCACGGTGTGGGCGTTATAACGAAAGGGTGCCCCAGCATACCTTAAAAGGGATAATTGGTATAACCATTGTTGAAAATACACAAATAATTAACAATTAATTATCAATAAAAAGACAACTAAAAAACGAAAATTCAATCTTTCAAAAGCTGAATCGTTTAATGGAAAATAGCGTAGCGAAATAAGCTCCAATAATTTCCGAATGCTATCCCGCACAAAACAACAAATATTTTTTTTACCGAGGGCGGTTATTTCACCGTTATAATTTCGGGTCGTTATTACAACGGGAAATAACCTTTCGCTTTTTTCTTCAGGTCATCCGGGTTTTACGCAGCGACATGAAATCCAGCGTGCCGCCCGTCAGGATGCCCGCAAGGGCCAGTAGCGCGCCAATATCCAGCAGCAGCGCTTCAAAAGGCAGCGATAGACCGGTCGTTGCATTAATAATGAGCACCACCAGCCACAGTACCAGCGCAAGGCAGCCTACCATCATCAGACGCAGCGCAAACCGATAGGCGGCCTGATATTCCGTGCGCGGCATGAAGTGTTCCGTCCGCTGGGTATATTCCAGCGTCTGACGACAAATCAGCAGCAATAAAATTCCCGGCACGGCCGCGACCACCGAGAAGAGATAAAACGTCGGCCAGCCGTGAGCTTCAACAAACCAGCCTGCGACAGGGCCAACGTAGACGCGCCCGACGGCGGAAAGCGCTGAGAGCAGCGCAAACTGGGTAGCGGAAAATGACTTATTGCACAGCGTCATCAGCAGGGCAACAAAGGCCGCGGTGCCCATACCGCCGCACAGGTTTTCAAAGAATACGGCCGTCGCCATGCTGATCATATTCTTGTCGGTTACCGACAGCAGCCAATAACCGGCATTCGATGCGCCCTGAAGGATGCCGAAGATCAGCAGAGCCCGGAACAGCGTCAGGCGCTGCATCAATACGCCGCCGTACAGCGCGCCGACGATGGTGGCAAACAGCCCCAGGGTTTTATTCACCACGCCGACCTCGCCCGCATCAAACCCGACGCCGCGGATCAGAAAGGTGGTGGTCAGGCTCATGGCGAAAGCATCGCCGAGCTTATAAAGGACAATCAGCAGCAGGATCAGCCAGGCATTATTGCGACCGAAGAAGTCGCGGAGCGGTGCTACGACGGCCTGCTCCAGCGAGCGGGGGACCGGAATAACATCGCTCGGTTCAGGCGCAAATAGCGTGGCAATAATGCAGGGGATCAGCAGAGCGGCCATCAGCCAGTACATTCCCTGCCAGCCGAGATAGCGGTCGGCAAGCCAGAGTGCCAGGCCGCCGGAAACCAGCATACCCAGGCGGTAGCCCAGCACGCTGATTGCCGCACCGGCACCACGCTCTTCCGCGGGCAAGACGTCCGTTTTCCAGGCGTCAAAAACAATGTCCTGGGACGCGGAGCAGAAGGCGATGACCACCGCAAGCGCGGCCATCCAGCGCAGCTGCGTTGACGGCTCAAGGAAACCCATTGCGGCGATCGCGATCAGCAGGAAAACCTGCGTCATTACGAGCCAGCCGCGACGGCGACCGAGGAACGGCGGGGTATAGCGGTCCATCACCGGCGACCACAGGAACTTGAAGACGTAGGCCTGACCGACGAGCGAGAAGAAACCAATGGTTTTAAGATCGATGTTCTCGACCGTCATCCACGCCTGTAACGTGCCGGAGGTGAGCGCAAGCGGTAAACCGGAGGCGAAACCAAGGATCAGCAGAATAGCTGATTTGGGTTGCTGGAAAATGCGTAAGTAGTGACTGGACATATTCTTATGAGCTGACCCGGTGAAGCACCGGGTCAGTCAGCAGGATTAACGGGCGTTCTGCTTGATGAAGTCGTGAATGCTGGTGTCCTGTGCCATGTCGGCAATGGTATCAGTCAGCACGCTGTTAACCGCGTCAGCGATATTTTTGTTAGACGCCTGGAATGCGCCTTCAACAGAATAGCTTGCACGGTAGTTTTTATTCATTTTGTTGCCGTTCTTCGCGGTAGCGATGATGGCGATATCGGCTTTCGTCGCGATGTTGTAGCGAACGTTGCCCTGGGAAACGTCAGCGTACAGGTTGTTCACGATGATTTGCAGATCAACCGCGCCGCTCGGGCCAATCATGTAGCCACGGGAGGTCATCTGTTTCTCCAGCACTTCCTGCAACAGGAAGCGCAGATCGCGGGAGGCGGTCAGGGTGACCTGCTGGTTGTCGCGGGTCACTTTCGCCAGCGCCTGATCCTGACGCTGATCGGCACCATTAATGCTGACCGTGACGCCCATCAGGCTTGGGTCCTGCTGAGGCAGGGTAATTTTTGGTGAAACGTCGATCGTCGTCGGCGGGGTCGCGCAGCCGGCGAGCATAAAGAGTGCTACCAACGGAAAGAAGATTTTTTTTAACATTTTTGGGTTCTCAACGAATCGTAAGCAAATAGAGAAAAATTGCCGCCATCATAACATCGCCAACGGCCAGTGGAAGTGGTCAACGCATGTAAATTCATCGCCTTGTCCGAAAACTGACCAGCTTTCCGCTTTTCTCTGCCTGTGAGTGACAAAACGTATGAACTTCATAGTGAACTTCATTCGTTTGACTGAGAAAATCAGACGAAAGCTAAATATTTGTTGTCAAGGTGTAATGGAAACGGTAAAAGCGGCTAATATTTAAAGGGATGGGTGACATCTTAGCGTTGTCGGAGGAGTGATTTCATGATGATACGTGAACAGATAGAAGAAAAATTAAGGGCAGCGTTCAACCCTGTGTTTCTCGAAGTTGTCGACGAAAGCTATCGTCATAACGTGCCGGCAGGTTCTGAAAGCCACTTCAAAGTGGTTCTGGTCAGCGATCGCTTCACGGGAGAACGTTTCCTGAACCGACACCGCCTGATCTACAGCACCTTGACGGAAGAACTCTCCACAACCGTACATGCCCTGGCGCTGCACACTTACACCATTAAGGAGTGGGAAGGGCTACAGGATACGGTATTCGCATCTCCGCCTTGTCGCGGTGCAGGCACCATCGCCTGATAAATCGGATTTGCAACCGCCGGAGTTTTTCCAGTATGTTGCATACAGATTTCGTCAAAACGGCCTTCGGGCCGTTTTGTTTTGTCTGAGTTTTGAGCGGATGGTGCGTTTTTGAGGCTAAAAATAGCCTTAAAGTGTGAAAAAAGCCGCAGCTACATACGCCAACCGTTCTCGACTCACCTAAGTGATGCCGCTATAATGCCGCGTCTTAATGAATGTCTTCGGGATGATTCTGGCGACAGGGAATGTGAATCTGCACATAAGAGAGCATCCCGGTATAACAGACAGATTCAGAGTTGACCGAGCACTGTGATTTTTTTGAGGTAACAAGATGCAAGTTTCAGTTGAAACCACTCAAGGCCTTGGCCGCCGTGTAACGATTACTATCGCTGCTGACAGCATCGAAACTGCTGTGAAAAGCGAGCTGGTCAACGTAGCAAAAAAAGTACGTATTGACGGCTTCCGCAAGGGCAAAGTACCAATGAATGTTGTTGCTCAGCGTTATGGCGCTTCCGTGCGTCAGGATGTGCTGGGTGAACTGATGAGCCGTAACTTTATCGACGCGATCATCAAAGAAAAAATCAATCCAGCCGGCGCGCCGAACTACGTTCCAGGCGAATACAAGCAGGGCGAAGACTTCACCTACTCCGTAGAGTTCGAAGTGTACCCTGAAGTTGAGCTGAAAGGTCTGGAATCTATCGAAGTTGAAAAACCGATCGTTTCCGTGACCGATGAAGACGTTGACGGCATGCTGGACACCCTGCGTAAGCAGCAGGCGAACTGGAAAGAAAAAGAAGGCGCTGTTGACGCGGAAGACCGCGTAACCATCGACTTCACCGGTTCTGTAGACGGCGAAGAGTTCGAAGGCGGTAAAGCGTCTGATTTCGTACTGGCGATGGGCCAGGGTCGTATGATCCCAGGCTTCGAAGACGGTATCAAAGGCCACAAAGCGGGCGAAGAGTTCACCATCGACGTGACCTTCCCTGAAGAGTACCACGCTGAAAACCTGAAAGGTAAAGCAGCGAAGTTCGTCATCAACCTGAAGAAAGTGGAAGAGCGCGAACTGCCAGAACTGACTGAAGAATTCATCAAGCGTTTCGGCGTGGAAGATGGTTCTGTTGCGGGCCTGCGTACCGAAGTGCGTAAGAACATGGAGCGCGAGCTGAACGGCGCTGTACGTAACCGTGTGAAATCTCAGGCGATTGAAGGTCTGGTAAAAGCGAACGAGATCGACGTTCCTGCTGCCCTGATCGACAGCGAAATCGACGTTCTGCGCCGTCAGGCTGCACAGCGTTTCGGTGGCAACCAGCAGCAAGCGATGGAACTGCCGCGCGAGCTGTTTGAAGAGCAAGCGAAACGCCGCGTTGTAGTTGGCCTGCTGCTGGGTGAAGTGATTCGTACCCACGAGCTGAAAGCTGACGAAGAGCGTGTGAAAGGCCTGATCGAAGAGATGGCGTCTGCATACGAAGATCCATCAGAAGTGATCGAGTTCTACGGTAAGAACAAAGAGCTGATGGACAACATGCGCAACGTCGCACTGGAAGAGCAGGCTGTTGAAGCGGTACTGGCGAAAGCTAAAGTGACCGAAAAAGAGACCTCTTTCACCGAACTGATGAACCAGCAGGCGTAATTTCGCCCCAACGGTTTAAAGTTTGAACAAAAAACCCGTTGCCCTCCGGCGACGGGTTTTTTTTATCGCAGCTTGAGTCCTGGAAGGGTGCTAAAACGCCCTTTCAGTGTTAGCGTTACAACAAAACGTTGTTATGCTTGAAATAGGGCGTGGCGACCCCCATTAGTATGTAATCACGATGATTGAGACTGGCTGATAATCCGTCCATAAGGTTACAATCAGTACAGCAGGTGTTTTCAATTTTGAACCAGGAGACGGAAATGTCATACAGTGGCGAACGAGATAACTTTGCACCCCATATGGCGCTGGTGCCAATGGTTATTGAACAGACCTCACGCGGTGAGCGTTCTTTCGATATCTATTCCCGTCTGCTCAAGGAACGCGTTATCTTTCTGACCGGCCAGGTGGAAGACCATATGGCTAACCTGATCGTGGCGCAGATGCTGTTCCTGGAAGCGGAAAACCCGGAAAAAGACATTTACCTGTACATCAACTCGCCAGGCGGTGTGATTACGGCGGGCATGTCTATTTATGACACCATGCAATTCATCAAGCCGGACGTCAGCACCATCTGTATGGGGCAGGCGGCGTCCATGGGTGCCTTCCTGTTAACCGCAGGGGCGAAAGGTAAGCGTTTCTGCCTGCCAAATTCCCGCGTGATGATTCACCAGCCGCTGGGTGGTTACCAGGGTCAGGCGACGGATATCGAAATCCACGCCCGAGAAATTCTGAAAGTAAAATCGCGCATGAATGAACTTATGGCGCAGCATACAGGTCAACCTCTTGAGCAGATCGAGCGCGATACCGAGCGCGATCGCTTCCTCTCTGCACCAGAGGCAGTTGAGTACGGCTTAGTCGACTCCATTTTGACCCATCGTAATTGATGCCCGCGACGCGAGTGTGCCGCTATACTAAGGTAGGGCGGCACGTTGCCAGTAAGCAGCTTGCGTCTGAGAATGGCATTTGCGTCGTCATGTGCGGCACATAGAACTTAAAAAGAGGTTTGGACTCATGACAGATAAACGCAAAGATGGTTCGGGCAAACTGCTGTACTGCTCTTTTTGCGGCAAAAGCCAGCATGAAGTGCGTAAACTGATTGCCGGGCCGTCCGTGTATATCTGCGACGAATGCGTCGATTTATGTAACGACATCATTCGCGAAGAGATTAAAGAAGTCGCGCCGCACCGTGAGCGCAGCGCGTTGCCAACGCCACACGAAATTCGCCACCACCTCGACGACTATGTCATTGGTCAGGAACAGGCGAAAAAAGTGCTGGCGGTGGCGGTATACAACCACTACAAACGTCTGCGTAACGGCGATACCAGCAATGGCGTGGAACTGGGTAAAAGTAACATTCTGCTGATCGGGCCGACCGGCTCCGGTAAAACGCTGCTGGCGGAAACCCTGGCGCGCCTGCTGGATGTTCCGTTCACCATGGCGGATGCCACCACCCTGACCGAAGCCGGTTATGTGGGTGAAGACGTTGAAAATATCATCCAGAAGCTGCTTCAGAAGTGCGATTACGACGTGCAGAAAGCCCAGCGCGGGATCGTCTATATTGATGAGATCGACAAAATCTCTCGTAAGTCAGACAACCCGTCCATCACCCGTGACGTATCGGGCGAAGGCGTGCAGCAGGCGCTCCTGAAGCTGATTGAAGGTACGGTTGCGGCTGTTCCACCACAGGGTGGGCGTAAGCATCCGCAGCAGGAGTTCTTGCAGGTTGATACCTCCAAGATCCTGTTTATCTGCGGTGGTGCGTTTGCAGGCCTGGATAAAGTGATTTCTCACCGTGTTGAAACCGGCTCCGGCATTGGTTTTGGCGCAACGGTGAAAGCCACGTCTGAAAAACCAAACGAAGGTCAGCTGCTGGCGCAGGTGGAACCGGAAGACCTGATCAAATTCGGTTTGATCCCAGAGTTTATCGGCCGTCTGCCGGTGGTGGCGACCCTGAATGAACTGAGCGAAGACGCGCTTATTCAGATCCTGAAAGAGCCGAAAAACGCGCTGACCAAGCAGTATCAGGCGCTGTTCAATCTGGAAGGCGTTGAGCTGGAATTCCGTGACGAAGCGCTGGACGCGATTGCCAAAAAAGCGATGGCGCGTAAAACTGGCGCGCGTGGTCTGCGTTCTATCGTAGAAGCAGCGTTGCTCGACACGATGTACGATCTGCCTTCTATGGAAGACGTCGAAAAAGTGGTTATCGACGAGTCCGTCATTGGTGGCCAGACCAAGCCGTTGCTGATTTACGGCAAACCGGAAGCGCAGCAGGCATCTGGCGAATAATTCACCAACTCATACAATCAGTTAATCAAAAAGGGGGGATTTTATCTCCCCTTTACTTTTTCCGTATTCATGGCGTTGAATGTATGGGAAACATCCCCATATACTGGATTACATGTTAATGGTTGTGTGAAGCACAGTGACATGACCAGCTTACCTGGCGGACACTAAACTAAGAGAGAGCTCTATGAATCCTGAGCGTTCTGAACGCATTGAAATCCCCGTATTGCCGTTGCGCGATGTGGTGGTTTATCCGCACATGGTCATACCCTTATTTGTAGGGCGGGAAAAATCTATCCGTTGCCTCGAAGCCGCCATGGATCATGATAAAAAAATCATGCTGGTGGCGCAGAAGGAAGCATCAACGGATGAGCCGGGTGTAAACGATCTTTTCACCGTCGGGACCGTGGCCTCTATTTTGCAAATGCTGAAGCTGCCGGACGGCACCGTGAAGGTGCTGGTGGAAGGCTTACAGCGTGCGCGTATTACCACTCTGTCAGATGATGGCGAGCACTTCTCTGCGAAGGCGGAGTACCTTGATTCACCGGAACTGGATGAGCGCGAGCAGGAAGTGCTGGTACGCACCGCGATCAGCCAGTTTGAAGGCTATATCAAGCTGAACAAGAAGATCCCACCTGAAGTGCTGACGTCGCTGAACAGCATCGACGATCCTGCACGTCTGGCGGATACCATCGCTGCACACATGCCGCTGAAACTGGCTGACAAACAGTCCGTGTTGGAAATGTCCGACGTTAACGAACGTCTGGAATACCTGATGGCGATGATGGAGTCTGAAATCGATCTGCTCCAGGTTGAGAAGCGCATTCGCAACCGCGTCAAAAAGCAGATGGAAAAATCGCAGCGTGAGTACTATCTGAACGAGCAAATGAAAGCCATTCAGAAAGAGCTCGGCGAGATGGACGACGCGCCGGACGAAAACGAAGCGCTGAAGCGTAAGATCGACGCGGCGAAAATGCCGAAAGAGGCGAAAGAGAAAGCCGAAGCCGAGTTGCAGAAGCTGAAAATGATGTCTCCGATGTCGGCAGAAGCAACCGTTGTTCGCGGCTACATTGAGTGGATGGTACAAGTTCCGTGGAATGCCCGCAGCAAGGTCAAAAAAGACCTGCGTCAGGCCCAGGAGATACTGGATACCGACCACTACGGCCTGGAACGCGTGAAAGACCGCATTCTTGAGTATCTCGCGGTACAAAGCCGTGTGAACAAAATCAAAGGCCCAATCCTGTGCCTGGTCGGACCGCCAGGGGTGGGTAAAACCTCTCTGGGTCAGTCCATCGCCAAAGCGACAGGACGTAAGTACATCCGTATGGCGCTGGGCGGCGTGCGTGATGAAGCGGAAATCCGCGGCCACCGTCGTACCTATATTGGTTCGATGCCGGGCAAGCTGATTCAGAAGATGGCGAAAGTGGGCGTTAAAAACCCGCTGTTCCTGCTCGATGAAATCGACAAAATGTCTTCGGACATGCGTGGCGATCCGGCGTCGGCGCTGCTGGAAGTGCTTGATCCAGAGCAGAACGTCGCGTTCAGCGATCACTATCTGGAAGTCGACTACGACCTGAGCGATGTGATGTTCGTGGCGACCTCCAACTCCATGAACATTCCGGCACCGCTGCTGGACCGTATGGAAGTGATCCGTCTGTCCGGCTATACCGAAGACGAGAAGCTGAACATTGCTAAGCGGCACCTGCTGCCGAAGCAGATTGAGCGTAACGCGCTGAAAGCTAACGAGCTGACCGTTGAAGACAGCGCCATTGTAGGCATTATTCGTTACTACACCCGTGAAGCGGGCGTGCGTAGCCTTGAGCGTGAGATCTCCAAGCTGTGCCGTAAGGCGGTGAAACAGCTGCTGCTGGATAAGAGCCTGAAACACATCGTGATTAACGGCGACAATCTGCATGCTTATCTCGGCGTTCAGCGCTTCGACTATGGTCGCGCGGACAACGAAAACCGCGTGGGTCAGGTGACCGGTCTGGCATGGACGGAAGTGGGCGGCGATCTGCTGACCATCGAAACCGCCTGCGTGCCGGGCAAAGGCAAGCTGACCTACACCGGCTCGCTCGGTGAAGTGATGCAGGAGTCCATTCAGGCGGCGCTGACCGTGGTGCGCGCGCGCGCAGAGAAATTGGGCATCAACGCTGATTTCTACGAAAAACGCGACATTCACGTTCACGTTCCGGAAGGGGCGACGCCGAAAGATGGCCCAAGCGCGGGTATTGCCATGTGTACGGCGCTGGTTTCCTGCCTGACGGGTAACCCGGTTCGTGCCGATGTGGCCATGACCGGTGAAATCACCCTGCGTGGCCAGGTTCTGCCAATCGGCGGGTTAAAAGAAAAACTGCTGGCGGCACACCGCGGTGGGATCAAAACCGTATTGATCCCTTACGAGAATAAACGCGATCTGGAAGAGATTCCGGACAACGTTATTGCTGATTTGCAGATCCATCCGGTGAAACGCATTGAGGAAGTTCTGACTCTCGCACTGCAAAATGAACCGTCCGGAATGCAGGTTGTAACCGCAAAATAGTGACCTCGCGCAAAGAGCGCCAATAAAAACAAGGCTGGTAAGTCATTTCGTACTTGCCAGCCTTTTTTTGTATAGCTAATTTAGATTGCTGATTGGGTAAGCCATCAACAACGGGTGTTGTAAGGTCATAGCAGGACTGATATAACTGCTGCGCGGTCGCGCTGTGAAGGATTCAGGTGCGATATAAATTATAAAGAGAGGAAGAGAACAGTGAATAAATCTCAACTGATTGACAAAATTGCTGCGGGTGCTGATATTTCTAAAGCTGCAGCTGGACGTGCTTTAGATGCTTTAATTGCTTCTGTTACTGAATCTCTGCAAGCTGGGGACGACGTTGCACTGGTAGGCTTCGGTACTTTTGCGGTTAAAGAGCGCGCTGCCCGTACTGGCCGCAACCCTCAGACCGGTAAAGAGATCACCATTGCTGCCGCTAAAGTGCCGGGTTTCCGTGCAGGTAAAGCGCTGAAAGACGCAGTAAACTGATTGCTTTCCCGCTTCAGGGAAGCTGAAAAGTACAAGGGCGCATCGTTTGATGTGCCTTTTTTGTTTGTCCAGGCCTGATTTGTGCGAGTTTATGCGAGTTGTGGGCTGACAATTGCCCTGTTTTCTTGTCACAATACGCCTTTACGCGCGACGGTCAGGATTTTCCGTCAGCGTCAGGTAACCAGTCACCTACAGCGGAGTGTTGTTACACCATGATGGACAGCTTACGCACGGCTGCTAACAGTCTCGTGCTCAAGATTATTTTCGGTATCATTATCGTGTCGTTCATATTGACCGGTGTGAGTAGTTACCTCATCGGCGGTGGCGCGAATTACGCCGCAAAAGTGAACGGCCAGGAAATTAGCCGTGGGCAGTTCGAGAACGCTTTTGCTGGTGAACGTAACCGCATGCAGCAGCAGCTGGGCGACCAATACTCTGAACTCGCAGCCAATGAAGGTTATATGAAAAACCTGCGTCAGCAGACGCTGAACCGTCTTATCGACGAAGCACTGCTGGACCAGTACGCGAAAAGCCTGGGTCTGGGCATCAGCGATGAGCAGGTCAAAAAAGCCATCTTCTCGACGCAGGCTTTCCAGTCTAACGGGAAGTTCGACAACGCGCGCTACAACAGCATTGTTAACCAGATGGGTATGACGGCTGACCAGTACGCGCAGGCGCTGCGTAACCAGCTGACCACGCAACAGCTGATCAACGCTGTGGTGGGTACCGATTTCATGCTGAAAGGCGAAACGGAAGAGCTGGCGGCGCTGGTGGCGCAGCAACGCGTGGTGCGCGAAGCGACGATTGACGTCAACGCGCTGGCGGCGAAACAGCAGGTCAGCGACGCTGAAGTTAATGCTTACTACGAGCAAAACAAGAACAACTTCATCTCTCCTGAACAGTTCCGCGTAAGCTATATCAAGCTGGACGCGGCGGCGATGCAGGAAAACGCGACTGACGCGGAGATCCAGTCTTATTACGATCAGCATCAGGATCAGTTCACCCAGCCGCAGCGTAACCGCTACAGCGTGATCCAGACCAAAACGGAAGCAGAAGCTAAAGCCGTGCTGGACGAACTGAACAAAGGCGCAGATTTCGCGACCGTGGCGAAAGCAAAATCCACCGACATTATTTCTGCTAAAAACGGCGGGGATATGGGCTGGCTGGAAGACGCAACCACCCCGGACGAGCTGAAAAATGCCGGCCTGAAAGAGAAAGGCCAGCTGTCTGGCGTGATCAAATCCTCCGTTGGTTTCCTGGTGGCGCGCCTTGACGATATCACTGCGGCAAAAACCAAGCCGCTGGCTGAGGTGCGGGATGATATCGCTGCGAAAGTGAAGCAGGAGAAAGCGCTTGACGCCTTCTATGCGCTGCAACAGAAAGTGAGCGATGCCGCAAGCAACGACAACGAATCACTGGCGGGCGCGGAGCAGGCTGCCGGCGTGAAAGCGGTTGAGACGGGCTGGTTTAGCCACGAAAACCTGCCGGAAGAACTGAACTTCAAACCGGTTTCAGACGCTATCTTCAATGGGGGTCTGGTGGGTGAGAACGGTACGCCGGGCAGCAACTCAGACATCATTACCGTCGACGGTGACCGTGCGTTTGTTCTGCGCGTCAGCGAGCACAAAGCCGAGGCGGTGAAACCGCTGGCGGAAGTGAAAGATCAGGTCGTGGCGCTGGTGAAACATAACAAAGCGGCACAGCAGGCAAAACTGGATGCAGAGAAAATTCTGGCCGATCTGAAAGCCGGTAAGAGTGATGCGATGAAGGCGGCTGGCCTGAGCTTTGGCGAAGCCAAAACGCTGAGCCGTACCGGTCAGGATCCTGTCAGCCAGGCGGCGTTTGGTCTGAGCCTGCCGGCGAAGGACAAACCTGTGTTTGGGACCACGACCGATATGCAGGGTAATGTGGTTCTTCTGGCGCTGGATGAAGTGAAAGCCGGCACGCTGCCGGACGCGCAGAAGAAGGCTATGGTTCAGGGTATTACCCAGAACAATGCTCAGATTGCTTTCGAAGCGATGATGAGCAACCTGCGTAAAGAAGCCAAAATCAAGCTGGGTGATGTGGTTACCCAGGAGCAATAATTTCGTACCTGCTCGCAGATTTTCGTAACGCTCTGCAAAAACTAAAGGCCGCTTTCGCGGCCTTTTCCATTTCTGCAATCTGCTGTTTGTGCCTGTTTCTCCGTGCGGCTATCGTGGCCTGGCTGTCAACAAACAAGGAGAAAGCAGCATGAAATCTGGAATCAAAGCACTGTTAATTACCCTGGCGATTGCCACTTCCGGGATGAGTGCGGGAGCGCTGGCTGCAACCCCCGCCGCTAAAGCGCAGGCTGTACAAAACCAGGCGGATGCGACGTCGCAAGGTCATGTTAAAGCCAACGCGACGGCCAGCACCAAAGCGGCCGAGGACGAGGGTTCGCGGGTCAGTATCAATACTGCCTCTGCGGAGGATCTGGCCCGGGCGATGAATGGCGTGGGGCTCAAAAAAGCGCAGGCCATCGTCAGCTATCGCGAAGAGTATGGCCCCTTTAAAACCATTGACGATCTCAAGCAGGTCCCGGGGATGGGCAGCGCGCTGGTTGAGCGCAATCTCGCACACCTGACGTTGTAATCGCGTAATCACTTGCACTGCGGCAAAAATTTGCCAGGATAAAGAGGTCATACCAGTTATGACCTCTGATCCTATAACAACGAAAGGCTATTGCGCTATGCAAACACAAATCAAAGTCCGTGGTTATCACCTCGATGTTTACCAGCACGTCAATAACGCCCGCTATCTGGAGTTTCTTGAAGAGGCGCGCTGGGACGGCCTGGAGAACAGCGAAAGTTTCCAGTGGCTGACTGCACACAACATCGCGTTTGTGGTCGCTAACATCAACATTAACTACCGTCGTCCGGCCGTGCTGGGGGATGTGCTTACCGTGACCAGCCAGGTACAGCAGCTGAATGGCAAAAGCGGCGTGCTGAGCCAGGTCGTCACGCTGGAGCCTGAAGGACAGGTGGTGGCAGACGCGCTGATCACCTTTGTCTGCATCGATCTCAAAACCCAGAAAGCGTTGCCGCTTGAAGGGGAATTGCGCGAAAAGCTGGAGCTGATGATCGCGTAAATTTTTGTCTTTTATAAAAGACAAAAAAGTTTTTCAGGGATAAAATAATGAACAGGGACTATGTTGTTGAACGCTACCGGACCCGTGACGGGAAGATACCGTTTGAGGATTGGGTAACAAAGATGAGGCGAAAGGATCCGGAGCTGGCGTTTCGGATCCTTCTGCGAATCGACCGTGCGGAGAAGGGGAACTTCGGTGATTACCGTTATCTCAGAGAGGGCGTCTGGGAACTGAAGATTGATTGTGGTCCCGGTTATCGAGTCTATTTTGCAGTACAACATCGGGAAATCTTATTGTTGCTGATCGGCGGTGATAAAAAGAGCCAGAAAGCGGATGTAAAGCTGGCAATAGACTACTGGAAGGATCATCAAAAGGATAAACCCAATGAACAAAAGCGAGCGAAAATTCTCGAGTACCGTCAGCCATGATGAAGCCGTAGTGAAGATGCTGCGCGAAAATCCTTCTTACGCACAGCTGTATCTGCAAATTGCACTGGATGAAATTTACGAAGATCAGGGGATCCCGGCCTATTTGATTGCTCTCAGACGTGTCATCGAAGCGCGTGGCGGTATCGGGGAAATTTCAGCCAAAGCGGGACTCTCACGTCAGCAGCTATATCGAACCCTGTCCGAAGATGGCAACCCAACGCTGTCTACTCTGATGAAAATTACCCGTGCTGCCGGCGTAAAACTGTTCGACAGCACGGTCAGGTAGCCCTATTTCAGCCCGGTCTTTTTCTGCATTGCGGCCATCACGCCCGCTTTATCCGCAAGATAATGATTCAGCCCGTTTGCGCGCAGATTACAGGCGGCACACTGGCCGCAGCCGTCTCCTTTAATGCCGTTGTAGCAGGTCAGGGTCTCGTTGCGAACCACATCCAGCTTGCCCCAGTAGTCGGCCAGCGCCCAGGTTTCGGCCTTATCCAGCCACATCAGCGGCGTTTCGAAGCGGGTCTCTTTTGCCATTCCCAGATCCACGGCGTGATTGAGTGCTTTCACGAACTCATCCCGGCAGTCCGGGTAACCGGAGAAGTCGGTCTCACACACGCCGGTAATTACCGCTTCGGCTTTTACCTGGTAGGCATAGATTGCCGTCAGGGTCAGGAACAGAATGTTGCGGCCCGGCACGAAGGTATTCGGAATGCCGCTGGCATCCGGCTCGTAATCAGGGACCGGAATACTGTCACGGGTGAGGCTGCTGACGGCCAGTTCATTTAACAGCGTCACGTCCAGCACTTTATGCGCGCGGGCGCCCAGTTTCAGGGCCAGTTCACGAGCGACATCAATTTCAGCGCGATGACGCTGTCCATAATCAAAAGTGACGCAATGAACTTCATCATACTGGTGAAGCGCCTGAATCAGGCAAGTTGTGGAATCTTGTCCTCCGCTGAACACGACGACGGCACGTTTCATAGATCATCTCGACAGTTACGGTAAAAGTGTCATGTTAACGCCTGGCTACAGCGGCGACCAGCTTCTTCACGCGTTTGGGGGAGGAAGCCAGGCTTCGGTGAAGTCAAACCAGCCGCGGGTGTTAAGGCGTATCCCGTTGACGCCCGGAGGGGCGCTGATTTGATACTGATAGTTAAAGAGCGGCGTCAGGACGGCAGTTTCCATTAACCGGCTGAATATGGCCTGAAGCCCTGCGTGTCGGTCACGATCGTCGGCCTGCATCTGCACCGCATCCAGCGTGGCCTGTAAATGGGCGTATGCCGGTGCGCTCAGCAGATGCGGCCAGAGTGCATCGCAGCGGAGCCACTGCTCAAGCGTGTACGCCGGCGCTTCGCCAATCAGTCTGTCTCCCATCATCATGTCTGCCTCGGCAAGCGGCTGGCACCCGTCCCACGTCTTGGCGTCGTGAAAGATGACGGTCAGTTCGCAACCCTGCCGCGCAAGGTATGCCTTTAACTGGCTGGCCATGGTATGAAGCTCAACCGGCAGGTGGTAAACCAGCGTCAATGCCTCTGGCAGCGCAACGTCGGTTAAATCAGGCCACTGGGGGATCGCCCAGCCGGGAAGCAGTTCCTCGGTAGGCGTGATAAGCCCTTCGTTCAGCGGAAGCGTGTGCAGAAGCGTTGAGAGATGAATGATATTAATCAGCCGCTTTGCCTGAAGCTCGCTCAGGCGCGCGCTCTGTTTCAGCGTGAGGTAGCAAAAGCCCAGGCTGGTGCTGTTACTCACCAGCCGCAGACTGGCCAGCTCGTCGGCCTGACCAATGGCGATTTGCACCGGGTGGCGGCAGCTGGTGCCCAGGCTGTAGTCAAAAAGCTGCGGTGTGATCCAGTACTCTATAGCCTTAAGCAACGGATGGCTAAGGTGATACTGCTCGTGGCTTTCCAGACGCACCAGCTCGGGCTCAAAAACGCTCAGACGGAAGGGGCCGCTGCCAACCCCGGGGAGGCGGGGATGCGCCAGACGGCTACAGTAGGTTGCCAGCCTGTGCGCCAGCCAGTAGTCAGGTTGATGCAGAATAAACGTCAGGCACTGTGGATGCGTGGTTTCGATGCGAAGGACGCTCCGGAAAAGTGTGCCCATGCTGGGTTGCGATAACAGCGCCGTCAGGCTTTGCTGGAGCTGCGACGTCTCTATTTTATCGCCGTTATGCCAGTGCAGGGTGGAGCGAATATAGAAATGCCAGCGCAGGCCGTCAGCAGAAACGTCCCAGTGATGCGCCAGATCGCCCGTAGGTTCGCTGCTGTTACCGTTGAAACGCGTCAAGCCAGAGAACACCTGTCCTGCCAGATGCTGCTCCGCCCGGCCAGGTAAAAACCCCGGCTGAAGCGGCTCTAGCGAGCGATAATAGGGGATACGCAGCGTTGGCGTATCGTTCTGCCACTGCCCGCCCAGAAACGGATGCAGCAGCGATCGCAAATCTTCAGGCGCGAGCTGGGCCAGCTCCAGGGCGTTATGCTGCTGCCCGCTTTTCAGCGCCTCTTCCATCATCGTATTACGCAACGAATCCGGGGTGACGTGAAAGAGTAACTCCCCACGTTTTCCTCGTCCGGACCGGGCGTGCCAGCTTAGCCAGCCCGCCTCCTGCGCCTGGCGCAGCAGGGTGCGAACGTGGCGCTCGCTGCAAAAGCAGCGGCTGGCAAGTTCACTGATGGTCACCTGCTGCGGCGCGCCGGCTGAAGGTTGCCACAGACGTTGATACTGGTTAAGACGGTTAAGCTGGCGCATGGAAAACCCGGAACAATAATTATCATCTATTCACTATTACTTCCGTATATCTCACGTAATACTGATGCACAAGTTAACCGCATCACATTTCAGGAGTAATCATGGCTCGGCTCGCTGCATTTGATATGGACGGCACGCTGTTAATGCCGGATCACCGTTTAGGGGAGAAAACCCTCAACGTCCTTAAGCGCCTGCACGAGCGTGAAGTCACCCTGACGTTTGCCACCGGTCGTCATGTCCTTGAGATGCGCCATCTGCTGGGAACATTTTCCCTCGATGCGTTCCTGATCACCGGCAACGGGACGCGCATTCACTCCGTCGACGGCGAGGTGCTGCACCGTCAGGATCTGAACCCGGAAGTGGCCGATATTGTCCTGCACAGCGCCTGGGATACCCAGGCCAGCGTGCACGTTTTTAACGATGAAGGCTGGTTTACCGGGCGAGAGATCCCGGACTTGCTGCACGCGCACGTCTACAGCGGCTTTAAGTATCAGCTTATCGATTTGCGCCGTATTCCGGCGCACAAGGTGACCAAGATCTGCTTCTGCGGCGATCACGACGACCTCTGCCGCCTGCGCATTCAGCTTAACGAGGCGCTGGGCGACCGGGCACATTTGACTTTCTCGGCGGTGGACTGTCTTGAAGTGTTGCCGGTGGGCTGTAACAAAGGTTCTGCGCTGGCGGTGCTGAGCGACCATCTTGGGCTGACGATGCAGGACTGCATGGCCTTTGGCGATGCCATGAACGACCACGAGATGCTGGGCAGCGTTGGCCGTGGGCTGATCATGGGGAACGCGATGCCGCAACTTATCGCCGCGCTCCCTCATTTACCGGTTATCGGACACTGTCGTAACGAAGCGGTGTCCCATTTTTTGACGCATTGGCTGGACAAAAATAACCTCCCATATTCCCCCGAATAGCGAGATCCTTCCAGCAAGCCAGGCTTAAGCCTGGCTTTTTTTTTATTTCACCAGCTGAGAAATCTGCGCTTTCCACGGTTCAACATCGCCAATATTGGCCTGTACCCATTGCGCGTTGTAATAGGTCTCCAGGTAGCGCTCTCCGCTGTCGCACATCAGCGTGACGACAGAGCCGGTACGGCCTTCTTCACGCATCCTCGCCGCCAGCTGAAGCGCGCCCCACATATTGGTGCCGGTTGAGGCCCCGACCTTACGGCCAAGCTGTGTCTCCAGCCAGTGCGCCGTCGCGACGCTGGCAGCGTCCGGCACGCGAAGCATCTCATCCACGACGTCCGGAATGAACGAGGGTTCCACGCGCGGGCGGCCAATCCCTTCGATTTTGCTACCCACGGGGCTACGCAGGCCGGCATCGCGGGATTGCCAGTAATCAAGGAACACCGAGTTCTGCGGATCGACCACCATCAGCTGGGTATCGTAGCCCTGACAGCGAATGTAGCGTCCGATGGTGGCGGAGGTTCCGCCCGTACCGGCGCTCATCACAATGTACGACGGAACCGGATGCGGTTCGTGGGTCATCTGGCGGAAAATGCTGTCCGCGATATTGTTATTGCCGCGCCAGTCGGTGGCGCGCTCGGCGAAGGTGAACTGGTCCATATAGTGGCCATTCAGCTCGCGGGCCAGCATTTCGGAGGCCGCGTAGATTTCGCAGGCGCTTTCCACAAAGTGGCAGCGTCCGCCGTAAAATTCGATCTGTTCGACTTTGCGTTTCGCCGTGCAGGAAGGCATCACGGCGATAAACGGCAGGCCCAGCAGGCGGGCAAAGTAGGCCTCGGAGACGGCAGTAGAGCCAGATGAGGATTCAATAATCGTGGTGCCTTCTTTAATCCAGCCGTTACATAAACCGTATAAAAAGAGTGAACGCGCCAGGCGATGCTTCAGGCTGCCGGTAGGATGGGTACTTTCATCCTTCAGATAGAGCTGAATACCGGGAAACCCCGGCAGAGGCAGGCGGATTAAGTGGGTGTCTGCCGAGCGCTGATAGTCGGCATTTATTTCGCTGATGGCATGTTTAACCCAGGTGCTATTCATCGTAGTTATCCGTTTGTCATTTTGTGCCCAGCATAGCGAAAAGCACAGAAAAAATTGTTGCTATCTGGCCTTTAAAATAGAATGTATAGAGAATAATTTTCTCTGCGAGGTGGGTATGCTAGATAAAATTGACCGCAAGCTGCTTTCTTTGCTGCAAAGCGACTGCACCCTCTCTTTGCAGGCGCTGGCAGATGCCGTTAATCTGACCACCACACCGTGCTGGAAGCGCCTCAAGAAGCTGGAAGATGATGGCATTCTGCTGGGACGCGTGGCGCTGCTTGATCCCGAAAAACTGGGGCTTGGACTGACCGCCTTCGTCCTGATAAAAACGCAGCATCACAGCAGCGAATGGTACAGCCGCTTCGTCACGCAGGTTTCCGATATGCCCGAGGTGCTCGGCTTCTGGCGCATGGCGGGGGAATACGACTATCTGATGCGCGTTCAGGTGGCGGACATGAAGCGCTACGATGATTTTTACAAGCGGCTGGTCAACAGCGTACCGGGCTTGTCCGATGTCACCTCCAGTTTCGCCATGGAACAGATTAAATACACCACAGCATTACCCATTGAATAACATCATAAAATACCTTCAGGAAAATACCGCGTGCGATTATTTGCCCAATTAAGCTGGTACTTTCGTCGGGAGTGGCAACGCTACCTCGGCGCGGTGGCCCTGCTTATTATCATTGCCATCCTGCAACTGCTCCCGCCCAAAGTGGTGGGATACGTCGTGGATGGCGTTACCGAACAACATTACACCGCCGCACGGGTGATGATGTGGGTCGGCACGCTGGTGCTGACGGCCGTGGTGGTTTACCTGCTGCGCTATGTCTGGCGCGTGCTGCTGTTCGGCGCGTCCTACCAGCTTGCCGTGGAGCTGCGCGAAGATTTTTACCGCCAGCTGAGCCGCCAGCACCCTGAGTTTTATCTGCGTCACCGTACCGGGGATCTCATCGCCCGCGCCACTAACGACGTGGATCGCGTGGTGTTTGCCGCTGGCGAAGGGGTATTAACGCTGGTGGATTCCCTGGTGATGGGCTGTGCGGTACTGATTGTGATGTCTACGCAAATTAGCTGGGAGCTCACTCTGCTTGCGCTGCTGCCGATGCCGCTGATGGCGCTGGCGATTAACCGCTACGGCGAGCAGCTCCATGAACGCTTCAAGCTGGCGCAGGCGGCGTTCTCGTCGCTGAACGATCGCACCCAGGAGAGCATGACCAGCATCCGCATGATCAAAGCGTTTGGTCTGGAAGACAGGCAGTCCGCGCTGTTTGCCGCAGACGCCGCCGACACCGGCGCGAAAAACATGCGCGTGGCGCGGATTGACGCCCGTTTCGATCCGACAATTTATATTGCGATTGGCATGGCGAACCTGCTGGCGGTTGGCGGCGGCAGCTGGATGGTGGTGCAAGGCACGATGACCCTCGGTCAGCTAACCAGCTTTGCGATGTACCTCGGGCTGATGATCTGGCCGATGCTGGCGCTGGCCTGGATGTTTAATATCGTTGAGCGCGGGAGCGCCGCCTACAGCCGTATCCGCGCCATGCTGGCGGAAGTGCCGGTGGTGAACGATGGCAGCGAGCCGGTACCGGAAGGTCCGGGTATCCTGAAGGCTGACGTTCGCGCCTTTATCTATCCGCAAACGGAACATCCGGTGCTTGAAAACGTCAGCTTCACGCTACGGCCTGGTCAGATGCTGGGCATCTGCGGCCCGACAGGGTCCGGAAAAAGTACCCTCCTGTCACTCATTCAGCGCCATTTTGACGTGAGCGAAGGCGATATCCGTTTCCACGACGTCCCCCTGCCGCGCCTGCTGCTGGATGACTGGCGCAGCCGCCTGGCGGTAGTTAGCCAGACGCCGTTTTTGTTTTCAGACACCATTGCCAACAATATCGCGCTCGGGTGCCCGACGGCGACGCAGGACGAGATCGAGCACGTAGCGCGCCTGGCCAGCGTCCACGAGGATATTTTGCGCCTGCCGCAGGGCTACGACACGGAAGTGGGGGAGCGGGGCGTGATGCTCTCCGGTGGACAAAAGCAGCGTATCTCCATCGCCCGCGCGCTGCTGCTGAACGCTGAGATCCTGATTCTGGATGATGCGCTGTCGGCGGTTGACGGGCGTACCGAGCATCAAATTCTGCATAACCTTCGCCAGTGGGGGGAGGGGCGCACGGTCATCATCAGCGCGCACCGTCTGTCGGCGCTTACCGAAGCCAGTGAAATTATGGTGCTTCAGCACGGACATATTGCCCAGCGTGGTCAGCATGAGCAGCTCGCCGGGCAGACCGGCTGGTATCGGGATATGTACCGCTATCAACAGCTTGAAGCCGCGCTGGATGAGGAGGTCGCCGATGCGTAAGTTTGGACAGATGTGGCCGACGTTAAAACGGCTGCTCGCCTATGGCTCACCGTGGCGCAAACCGCTTTCCATCGCCGTGCTGTTGCTGTGGATCGCCGCGATTGCGGAGGTGACCGGCCCGCTGCTAATCAGCTATTTCATCGATAACATGGTGGCGAAGCGCTATCTGCCGCTGGGGCTGGTGGCGGGGCTGGGCGTGGCGTATGTCGGGCTACAGCTGACGGCGGCGGGGCTACACTATGCGCAGTCGCTGCTGTTTAACCGGGCCGCCGTGGGCGTGGTTCAGCAGCTACGCACGGATGTGATGGATGCCGCGCTGCGTCAGCCGCTGAGCGAGTTTGATACCCAGCCGGTCGGACAGGTCATTTCGCGCGTCACTAACGACACCGAAGTGATCCGCGACCTCTACGTCACCGTTGTCGCAACGGTTCTGCGCAGCGCCGCGTTGATTGGCGCGATGCTGGTGGCGATGTTCAGCCTGGACTGGCGTATGGCGCTGGTGGCGATCGCTATTTTCCCGGCAGTGCTGATTGTGATGGTGATTTACCAGCGCTACAGCACGCCGATTGTTCGTCGCGTGCGCGCTTATCTTGCGGATATCAATGATGGCTTCAACGAAGTGATCAACGGCATGAGTGTTATCCAGCAGTTTCGCCAGCAGGCGCGTTTTGGCGAGCGAATGGGGGAAGCCAGCCGCTCGCACTATATGGCGCGGATGCAGACGTTACGTCTGGACGGTTTCCTGTTACGTCCGCTGCTGAGCCTCTTCTCTGCGCTGGTGCTGTGCGGGCTGTTGATGCTGTTTGGCCTGACGACGCGCGGAACCATTGAGGTGGGGGTACTGTACGCGTTTATCAGCTACCTTGGACGCCTCAACGAACCGCTGATTGAACTCACCACGCAGCAGTCGATGCTGCAACAGGCGGTGGTGGCGGGCGAGCGTGTGTTCGAGCTGATGGACAGGCCGCGTCAGACCTATGGCGATGATGACCGCCCGCTGGAAAGTGGATCTATCGCGTTCGATCATGTCTCGTTTGCCTACCGCGACGACCAGCTTGTCTTGCAGGATATCAATCTGGATGTGCCGTCGCGCGGTTTTGTCGCCCTGGTTGGGCATACCGGCAGCGGCAAAAGCACGCTCGCCAGTTTGCTGATGGGCTACTATCCGTTGACGCAGGGGGAGATCCGTCTGGACGGACGGCCTCTTGCCGCGCTTAGCCACAATGCGTTGCGCAAGGGCGTCGCGATGGTGCAGCAGGATCCGGTGGTGCTGGCCGATACCTTTTATGCCAACGTGACGCTGGGGCGACCATTCACACCTGAGCAGGTCTGGGAGGTGCTGGAGACGGTACAGCTGGCGGATCTGGCGCGCGGGTTAAGCGAGGGGATCTATACCCGGCTGGGCGAGCAGGGCAACAACCTCTCCGTCGGGCAAAAGCAACTGCTGGCGCTGGCGCGCGTGCTGATTGAGACGCCGCAGGTGCTGATTCTGGATGAAGCGACCGCTAGCATCGACTCCGGTACCGAACAGGCGATCCAGCAGGCGCTGGCTGCCGTGCGGGATCGCACCACGCTTGTGGTGATCGCCCACCGCCTCTCAACCATCGTCGATGCCGATACCATTCTGGTGCTGCACCGTGGTCAGGCCGTTGAACGGGGAACGCACAGGGAGTTGCTTGAGGCAAAAGGGCGCTACTGGCAGATGTATCAGTTGCAGCTGGCAGGCGACGAGTTGGCCGCCAGCGTACGCGAGGATGAGTCACTCAGCGCCTGATGCACCATTCCAAGGCAATGTGCTAACAGACATACCTGTTGGTGCAAAACGGAAACGCACCCTGCACCGTCATGGTGCGTTTTTTTTCACCCGTTCTCTGAGCATGCGCGCCGCGCCGCTTTCCTTCTCACATTTCACTTCTGGCACACCCTTTGCAATATCCCTTTCGTGTTAGCTGCGGCCATTACCGAATTCTGACTGGAGGGGATTTATGAAGCTGGTTACGGTGGTAATCAAACCATTCAAACTCGAAGACGTGCGTGAAGCGCTGTCTTCCATGGGTATTCAGGGGCTGACCGTCACCGAAGTGAAAGGCTTTGGGCGTCAGAAAGGTCATGCCGAGCTTTATCGCGGGGCGGAATACAGCGTTAACTTCCTGCCAAAAGTGAAGATTGACGTGGCGATTGCCGACGATCAGCTTGATGAGGTGATTGATGTGGTCAGCAAAGCGGCCTACACCGGCAAAATTGGCGACGGCAAAATTTTCGTTGCTGAACTACAGCGCGTCATTCGCATCCGTACCGGCGAATCTGACGAAGCGGCGTTGTAAGTAACTCCTGGCACACAGTGATAGGGATCGAGAAAATGAAGAGAACAACAATGAAAACAGCTCTGGGGTCGCTGGCGCTGCTGCCGGGCCTGGCAATGGCTGCACCTGCCGTGGCAGACAAAGCCGATAACGCGTTTATGATGATTTGCACCGCGCTGGTGCTGTTCATGACGATCCCGGGCATCGCGCTGTTTTACGGCGGCCTGATCCGCGGCAAGAACGTGCTTTCCATGCTGACGCAGGTTGCCGTGACGTTCGCGCTGGTGTGCGTGCTGTGGGTGGTTTACGGTTACTCGCTGGCCTTCGGCGAGGGTAACGCCTTCTTCGGCAACGTTAACTGGGCGATGCTGAAAAATATCGAGCTGACCGCGGTGATGGGCAGCTTCTATCAGTATATACACGTCGCATTTCAGGGCTCATTCGCCTGCATCACCGTGGGGCTGATTGTGGGCGCGCTGGCCGAGCGTATCCGCTTCTCTGCGGTACTGATTTTTGTGGTGGTCTGGTTGACGCTCTCCTATATCCCGATTGCGCATATGGTCTGGGGCGGCGGTCTGCTGGCTTCCCATGGCGCGCTGGACTTTGCGGGCGGTACCGTTGTGCACATCAACGCCGCGGTAGCAGGCCTGGTCGGCGCATACCTGATTGGCAAACGCGTGGGCTTCGGGAAAGAAGCGTTCAAACCGCACAACCTGCCGATGGTCTTTACCGGCACAGCCATCCTCTACTTTGGCTGGTTCGGCTTCAACGCCGGTTCAGCCAGTGCCGCTAACGAAATCGCTGCGCTGGCCTTCGTGAATACCGTAGTGGCAACCGCCGGCGCTATCCTCTCGTGGGTATTTGGCGAGTGGGCCGTTAGCGGCAAGCCTTCGCTGCTGGGTGCCTGTTCCGGGGCGATTGCCGGCCTGGTGGGCATCACGCCAGCGTGCGGTTACGTGGGCGTGGGCGGCGCGCTGCTTATCGGCATCGTCGCCGGTCTGGCGGGGCTGTGGGGCGTTACCGCGCTGAAACGTATTCTGCGCGTTGACGATCCGTGCGACGTGTTCGGCGTGCACGGCGTGTGCGGCATCATCGGCTGCGTGATGACGGGTATCTTCGCGGCGCAGTCTCTCGGCGGCGTGGGCTACGCGGAAGGCGTGACCATGATGCATCAGGTGCTGGTCCAGCTGGAAAGCATTGCTATTACCGTTGTCTGGTCGGGCGTGGTGGCCTTTATCGGCTACAAGCTGGCCGATATGACCGTCGGGCTGCGCGTGCCGGAAGAGCAGGAGCGCGAAGGTCTGGACGTCAACAGCCACGGCGAGAATGCTTATAACGCATGATTTGCGTGCTTTGCCGGGTGGCGGCTTCGTCTACCCGGCATGCAAAGACAGGATCCACAGGCCCGGTAAGCGTAGCATTACCGGGCTTTTTACATCATCCTCTGTTACGCATGACCCCTTCCTGAACCGTCGAGGCCACCAGCACGCCATCCTGGGTATAAAACTCCCCACGTACAAAGCCGCGCGCGCTGGACGCAGAGGTACTCTCCACGCTGTAAAGCAGCCATTGGTTCATATCGAACGGACGGTGGAACCACATAGAGTGGTCAATCGTGGCAACCTGCATCCCTTTTTCCAGGAATCCCACGCCGTGCGGCTGTAGCGCAACCGGCAGGAAGTTGAAATCCGACGCATACCCGAGCAGATACTGGTGCACGCGCAAATCTGCCGGAACGCTGCCGTTGGCGCGGATCCACACCTGACGGGTGGGCTCGGAAGCGTGACCCTTCATAGGGTTATGAAATTCCACCGGGCGGATCTCCAGTGGCTTATCGCACAGAAACTTCTCTTTTACCTGCGGCGGCAGCAGATGCGCGAGCGCGCGAGCGATGTCGGTTTCCGATTTCAGATCGTCCGGCGACGGGGCAGGGGGCATCGTTTTTTGATGCTCATACCCCGGCTCTGGTGCCTGGAACGAGGCGGTCATGTAAAAGATGGGTTTTCCATGCTGGATGGCCGCCACGCGGCGGGCGCTGAAGCTTTGGCCGTCACGCAGAACTTCCACGTCGTACACAATCGGTTTAGCGCTGTCGCCAGGGCGTAAAAAGTAGCTGTGGAACGAATGCACCAGACGGTCTGCCGGGACGGTCTCCTTTGCGGCATACAGCGCTTGCCCCACGACCTGGCCGCCAAAAACCTGGCGTAAGCCTAAATCTTCGCTCTGTCCGCGAAACAGCCCTTCTTCTATTTTTTCCAGGTTCAGCAATGTCAGCAGATTGTTCAGTGCCTGACTCATAATGGTCCTCAATAAACGCCGTGGCGAAAGATACGCAGAGTATAACGCAGAAACGATAGTGGTCCGATGGGTGGAATTATCTTAATACCAGGCCAAAATTAGGCATTAATCCGTGATTTGTGCCACACTTGTTTACGTTATGTGAATAAAACGACATCGGATGGGATCGATCCCGCCGGTGCATTGATGATAAGGAGACTTCAATGAAACTCGTGCCTATGTTAAGCGGTGTTGCAATGGCGGTAGCGCTGTCCGCCTGTGCGGATAAGAGTGCCGATGTCCCGGTGCCAACGGCAACCCCAAACGGGATTAACACCCTTTCACAGCAAGCCATTCGACAGCCTAACGTATCCGGTACTATCTGGATCAAGCAGAAAGTTGCTCTGCCGCCGGACGCGGTACTCACGGTTACGCTGTCCGATGCCTCTCTGGCGGATGCACCGTCAAAAGTGCTGGCCCAGCGCGCGGTTCGTACAGAAGGTAAACAGGCGCCGTTCAGCTTCGTGCTGCCGTATAACCCGTCTGACGTGCAGCCTAACGCGCGTATCCTCCTGAGCGCGGCGGTAACGATCAACGATAAGCTGGTCTTTATCACCGATACCGTGCAGGAAGCGGTTAATAAAGGCGGCACCAAAATCGACCTGACCCTGGTTCCTGTCCAGCAAACGGCAGTGCCCGTTGCGCCTCAGACCAACCAGCCGACTTTGCCAACAGCGCCGACTCAGCTGTAATTTTCTTTCGCCCTCTTCAGGCCTCCTGAAGAGGGCGTCAGTACTCCCACCGATACTTCTGCATATCAATCTGTCCTGACCCGGACACCTGAACCCCTTCTGAGAGTAATGCCTGACGCTGGCGCTGCAAGTCTGGCCCGGTGAGAGAGATCGCGCCATGGCGGTTGACGACCCGATGCCACGGTAACGTGCTCCCCTCCGGTAGTCTTCTTAGCACACCGCCAACCTGACGCGCCGCGCGTGGAGAACCTGCGAGTCGGGCAACTTCACCGTAGGTAGTGACATAACCTTCCGGAATTGAGGCCACAATTTGCCACACTCGTTGTGGGAAAGTGTCATGTTCGTCCATTGTTTCTCCTGCGGAAAATCAGCGAAGGGGTAGGGTAAATGAAGATAAAGCAGATTGCCGGGGCAGTTTGCGCAATAATCCAGCATCCGGTTGCCAGCGGCTTGCAATTGTAGTGCTCCACAGGGATAATGCGCCAGCGCGTTGGTTATCAACGCTCTCAATGGGGGCTCTGTTGGTTCTCCCGCAACGCTACTCTGTTCACCAGGTCAGGTCCGGAAGGAAGCAGCCAGGGCAGACGACGTGGGTGCCGGGATGTAGCTGGCAGGGCCCCCACCCATTTGTGCTAACGCTATGTCTTAATAGCCCATTTCTTTGCCGACAATCGCTCTGATGCAGAGCCGATTATATGCGGCTCCACTAATCATAGATGACGCTTTTAGCTTAAGTATGGGGTCCAAGGAACCGATCGCCGTTCAGGTGGATCATATGCGTTGGCGCGTCAGCTACCCAAACCTCTGTTTCCCAGGATAATTCCATAAGATATTTCGACATCACCTTCCGGTCTGGGAAGGCCGTAACGTATACCAGTCCAGGTTTAGCATTCGCAAATAATTTTGCTAACTCACCGTGACGCTTTCCATCGACGGGCCCATGCGAAGTGACCGATTCAATTAACAGTAACCAGTTGCGTTTTTGCCAATAAAGAACAACATCGGGCAGTTTACCTTTTCGATCAACGATAACACCCAGTTCCGCAAGCCGCTCTTTTCTAAAATGATCTTCCTTCGCACCCGTATCTCCGATGTAAATAACTTCTGCTTCAGGAGCGAAACGAGGACCAAACTCAACGATGATATCCTTGATAAGCTGGCTATGTGCGCCGGGGCTTAATTCTAATTCTGTACCGTCATTCAGTTTTAATGGCACCATTTCCATTTTTCGCGCCATAGCATACTGCTCAACTAAGGTCGGTACGTTGCCCCTGTGTTCCTCAAGCGCTTTTTCCCATTTAGCGGAACCATAGTTGAGTAATACTGTATGCAGTTCAGGCGCTATCTGATAGCAAGCCTTAGGGGAGTTGACAGGGCGATCGGGCTTATCCGGGTTATATATTGCTATTCCGCCATCACAAAACTGATGCAGCGTTTGTCGCCGGAAGGTTTCGCGCGTGTTTGGGGCATACTCTTTGCCGTAGACGTCTCTACACCAATCCATGATCGGTGTCACACCCATCATCGGGCGTTCAATTTTCTCCCAATCGCCATCGGGATGAAGATCGAGCAATGCAAGCAAAGTTAAAGCTGAACGTTCGTTTATTTGCGCACGAGGCATTCCCAGTTGACGCAACACATCAAGCGCCTGCTCAATCTTTTCCTGCGCTTTAAGCGGGTCAGCTATTTTTCCTTTGGTCATGATGTTCAACTCCCTGTTAATGATTTCGTCAATCTGATTCTGACTGAGCACTTCATCACCGAACTCACCACCCATTTTGCGCAGAACTTCCAGTGATGGATAATGAATTGTTCTTAAATCAGAGGCATTTACCTGAGTATGCCCGCCAAACTGACGGTAATACTTGTCCAGCAAAGTACAGTTCAGATAGACATAAAGCCCGCGGGCAAGATCCGCATCCATACCCGTCTTCTGCACATGGAAAACATTGGTCTTATTGTCGAAACCGATCAGCTCGCCCGGTAAAGAGGAGTCATATAAGGTTGCTACAATGCGACGTTTTTCTTCTTTGCTGCTAAACCTTTTTACAATCAGGAAATTACCATGGTTTTTCCATAGCCAGGGTCGTGATGAATCGGAAACCCTGATGGCATTAGGTTTTTTGCCATCAAGGGGCCAATTAACTTTTCCATGCAAATGCTGAGGAAAAAGAAGCGGCACTGATTCAGAATCCATGCTTTCTCTGAGATCTTCTCTAAGACGAAAGTCAACTACCGGTCCTGTACTAACCTGAACGCCAAGCTCGCCCAGAGTAGATGTAAAAGGGGATAATCTCTCGATTATGTCCTGTTCTCTGGGGCTGGCGGCGATATGAATGAACTTTTGCTTGTCCTCTGGGTTAACTATTTTGTCTATCGACACCTTGCGTTGCGTCATATCAGTGGCAGTGATTTGCCCGGATTCTTCATCCAGATGAAAATCAGACGTTGGGCTGGATGTAATGATAACCTGCCCCTGCGGAACACCTTTTACACAGTGAATAATGATATTTTCCTGAAGCACTTCATCTTCAGAAAATGCCGCATTACGGGAGTCGAAAATGTGGATGTGCTTAATGGACGTATCCGACAGTAATTGCTCACGAAAAGGCTGGTAGTACGGACCATTACAGAAAGAGCGTGGAATAATTGCCACTAACTCTCCTCCCATTTTCAGCTGTTTCAAAGCTAAGGCAACAAATCCAGAGTATAAGTTGACCGTTTCTATGCCAGCTTTGCGTAAAGAGTCCCGGTGTGCGCTCGAAGAGAGAATTTTTTTATAGGGTGGATTCATAATCACATGGCTATAAACCCCCGGCTCTTCACGGGTCGCTATACTTTTGGCCGCAAGACTTGCCTCGAGTATATAATCTACCTTTCTGATTTTATGGGAGAATTTACCATTTGCAGCCTCATTGCAGGCTCTCAGCGTCTTTCTAAGATACGTCAGCACCACATCTTCAATGTCGATGGCGTCAAGCTCAATCTTTTCGACTTCAGCCATCAACGCCCGTTCTATGAACGCCGCAGAGAGCGACCCCACTCCACAGCCTGGGTCAAGTAGCGTTATGTCACCTTTTATGTCGTCAAACAGGCTTGCCATGAACAGACAAATCGGAGCCGGGGTCATAAACTGACCAAATGCAGATTTTGTCTTTGGATTTAATAGCTTATTCGCTTCTTTTCTATGCTGATCGGCCAATTCCAACAAGCGCATCATATTTCCACTGGGTAACAAAAAAGTTCAAATTGCATACGGCTCCTGTGTCGCCCGGAAGTGTATCAAGAGTCAGAATGCTTTACATGCCGGCAATGTTACTACAAACAGAGAAGCGATCTGGAAGTCTTTGGTCTGTAGAAGGTTGCTTTGCTGACCGCTAACCTGCCCTGCACCACGGCTGGTCGCCAACTGTCCCATAACTGTTCAACGACTGCTTTACCAGGCCCGTTATTCTGTCGTGCAATATATCCTTCATTTAATTGAAATAATATTGTCATAAACCTGTAATAATAGACTGTCATTTTATTATCGGGCGTCTTTTTGTTGTCATAAGCAAAAAAATATATATCTGGATAACAAACATATCTTCGTGTATTAAATTAAACACGTGTTCCGAAAGGATGTGACAATCATGGTTACTGCGGTTTTAAACGTTAAAATTGATGAAGCGCTAAAAGAAAGACTTCGCCACTATGCGGAAGATAATAATGAGAATTTAAGCGTGACCACAGAGAAACTGCTGCTGCTGGCATTTGAAGCGGTAGAAGAGGCGGGAGTATCGGAAGAGGATATTGATAATCAGCATACGGAAGAAGAGAGCGTAACTCCATTTACTCCTAAAGAAATCAAAGCACTACGTAAACTTCTGAAGAAGAGAAAATGAAACAACAACTATCCACGGCCAGCGACTACAACGAGGCCTGTAATCTGTTACGTTCCGGCTACGTGAAACATGTTCGTCTTGGCTGGAATGTAGGAAGTGAAGAATTCTTTCGAATTGCATCTGACTGGTGTGATACCGGTGCAAAAATAAAGAAAGAAGGGGATAATTTCATTATTTCACTGAAAGGCTTCCCGATTCCTCCTCAACATTAAGTTGTTCTTCATGAAAACTGCTGACTGCATGCGTTACAGTCAGCAGTTTTTATTGTTTCTGGCGAAAAATTTACACCAGGCTCCGTTTTACTGGCGGTGTACTTCTGTTTAAGGCAAGCCACAGCGGTTTAATCCGCAATAATGCCTCTTCAAGTTCTGGCGGATTGAGGGAGAAAGGCATGCGCAGGTAGCGGTCGAACGCGCCTGAAAGCCCAAAGCGCGTGCCGGTGCCCATAATGATGCCCGTCGTCTCGGCGCGTGCCGCCAGCAGCGTCGCCAGCATGCCGGGTAACTCTATCCAGTATGAAAGCCCTCCCTCCGCTTCCTGGAACCGCCATTCGGGAAAATGTTCCCGCAGCATCTGGCCGCAGCGGTCGCGCCGTTCTGCCAGCATTTTCCGGCGAGCGGGCAGAAAAGTTTCACTGTTTTCGATAAGCCACAGCGTGGCCAGCTGTTCCAGCACCGGTGAGCCCAGATCCAGCGTGTCGCGCGTCTGCGCGAGCGTGGCGATAGTGCGGGACGAGGCGCGGATCCAGCCGAGACGAAGCCCGCCCCAGAAGCTTTTTCCAGCGGAACCCAGCGTTATGACGGCGGCCTCCGGGTTAAAGGCGGCCAGCGGCGGCGGCGGGGGAGCATCGAACCAGAGATCGACCATGGTTTCATCCACGACCAGCGTGGTGCGGGTTTGCGCGGCAATGTGGGTTATGGCCTGGCGCGTTGCGGCATCCATACAGCGCCCCGTCGGATTATGAAAATCCGGCATCAGATAGGCCAGACGCGGGGCTGTCTGGGCAAGCGTTGCGGCAAAACCGTCGGTATCCCAGCCCGTTTCAGGCAGCGAGACGCCCACGGGCCGGCAGAGCGCCCCCTGAATGGCGGCGATCGCCAGCGGGTAGGTAGGATGATCCACCACCACGCGATCCCCGGGACCGGTCATCATTCTTAAGATCAGGGCGAAGCCGCTGACGGCGCCGTTCACCACCATCACTTCGTCTGCCCGGGTCGGCAAACCCCGTGCGGTGTAGCGGGCGGCAATGGCTTCACGCAGGGCCGGGAGCCCGAGCTGATCGTACCCGGTTAGCGCCAGGTTCGGCGTGAGGACCGTCAGTGCGTGGGCGTAGGCCTGGTGGATCTCGGGCCCCGCGTTGAGCGCGGCGGTAGAGAGATCAAGCGCCGCGCTGGCAGTGGAAAGGGTGGGCACTGCGCGGCTGTCGGGCAGGATCACGCGCGAACCGCTGCCCTGACGGCTCTCCAGATAACCCTCTTCCCGCAGATGTGCCAGCGCGCTGTTGATGGTGGTGCGGCTGACGTCCAGTGCGGCGGCCAGCTCCCGCTCTCCGGGCAGGCGAGTGTTTAGCGCCAGCCTGCCATCCAGAATCAACAGGCGTAGCGCGTCAGCCAGCTGGCGCCACAGCGGGGTGCGGGAAGAGGCTTGCTGCCAGTGCCCTAACAGGCGAACCAGAGACTGGCTACCAAAACGACGTGATGACATGAGCAGTCCACTATTTGAAAACTGGACATTAATCATAGTGCCATTTTCACCGAAGATGGAACCGGGTTCTTCGGAGAAGAGAAAATGGTACGTCGTCTGGTACAACTTTATGTCGGTTTAGGCCTGTACGGGCTTTCAACCGCGATGTTTATTCGTTCGGATCTGGGGGTAGACCCCTGGAATGTCTTTCACCTTGGCGTCGCCATCCAGACCGGGATGAGCATCGGCACGGTGATTATTTTAACCGGTGCTGCGGTGCTGCTGCTGTGGATTCCGCTGCGTCAGCTTCCGGGGCTGGGTACGGTCAGTAACGTGATTTGTATCGGCCTGGCGGCTGATGCGTCAATGGCGCTGATCCCGGAACTCACCTCGCTGCCCGTGCGCATTATCCTGCTGGTTTCAGGCATTGTGGTTAACGCCCTTGCCACCGGGATGTATATCGGGGCGGGTTTTGGTGCTGGCCCGCGTGACGGCCTGATGACCGGTATACACGCCCGGCTGGGCTGGTCGATTCGCAGCGTGCGTACCGCGATCGAGGTGAGCGTGTTAATCATCGGCTACCTCCTCGGGGGAGCGTTTGGCGTTGGAACCGTGCTGTATGCGTTAACCATCGGCCCGCTGATCCAGCTCTGTTTGCCGTGGTTTCGCCACCGGCCGCGCGTTCAGAAAGCACCGCAGCCGGAGCGGATTGTCTAATTTTGCGAAGCGCTCACAGGCTATAATGACGCAACTGTGTCAGAATAGTGGTTACACTTTTTGCGACGCCAGAATGTATGAAAGCGATCACTCTCTATGACGTTGCCCGCGAGGCGGGCGTTTCTTATCAGACCGTTTCCCGGGTGATTAACGACGCGGAACACGTTTCTGCCCGCACGCGGGAAAAGGTCCGCCAGGCCATGGCGGCGCTACACTATGTGCCTAACCGTGGCGCGCAGCAGCTGGCCGGGAAACGCACCCGCACGCTCGGGTTGATAACGACCAATCTGGCGCTGCATGCGCCGTCGCAAATCGTCTCAGCCGTAAAATCCCGGGCAGTGGAGCAGGGGGCAAGCGTGCTCATCTCTATGGTGGAACAGCCCGCGCAGTGTCAGGCTGCTTTGCAGGAGTTACTGGCGCAGCGCGTGGAGGCGCTGCTGGTGAACGTTCCGCTGGAAGATGCACAGGCAGAAATGCTTCAGGAAATGGCTTCGCCGATCCCGGTTCTTTTTCTCGATGTTTCCCCCTCAGCCAGGGTGAACAGCCTCGTGTTCAATGCCGAACAGGGCGCTGGCCTGGGGGCGGAGCATCTGCTTTCGCTGGGGCACCGGCGAATTGCGCTGCTCGCCGGTCCGGAAAGTTCCGTCTCTGCCCGGGCGCGTCTGGCGGGATGGAAAACCGCGCTCGCTCAGTCCGGCGTGGAGGCGTTTGCAGTGGCGCAGGGCGACTGGAGCGCGGCCTCCGGCTACGAGAAAGGGCATCAGCTTTTATCGGGCCCGGCGCTGCCCGACGCGATCCTCGTCGCGAACGATCAGATGGCGCTCGGCGTTATACGCGCCTGTGCGGAAAAAGGGATTGCGGTACCGGGTCAGATCTCGGTGGTCGGATTTGATGATACGGCCGACAGCGCATGGTTTACACCTCCGCTGACCACCATTCGGCAGGCGTTCCGCGAGGCCGGTGAGCGCAGCGTGGAGTGGCTCCTGGCGCCCACGCCTCACGACGAACGCTGGCAAAAACAGCTTCCCGTTACGCTGATCGTTCGTCACTCCACCGCGCCGCACGCGCCGCAGCAGGCCGATCGTGAAGATCTGGCGCAGCAGCTACGAACGCTGGCACTGCTGGCGGAGAAACTGGCGCGCAGCTAGCGCTTTTGTGATCGGGCTCGCCTGGTGACGATCAAAGTCTTTACCGCCACCGTTTACCAGGGCATGTTGACTAAAATTGTGAGCGCTTCGCAAAGAGGTTGATATGTCTTCTGCATTACCGCTGACCCTCAGCGCACTTCTGGCTCGTCGTGACTGGGAAAACCCCGGTGTGACGCAATGGAACCGTCTGGCCGCACACGCGCCTTTTCATAGCTGGCGCGATGAAATTCTCGCCCGGGAGGATAAGCCTTCGCTGAGCAAGCGCTCGCTTAACGGCGTCTGGCAATTCAGCTTTTTCGCCGCGCCAGAGCAGGTTCCCGAGGCCTGGGTAACGCACGACCTTGCTGACGCCGTTGAGATGCCCGTGCCGTCGAACTGGCAGATGGAGGGATTCGATACCCCCATTTATACCAACGTCACCTATCCGATAAATGTGAACCCACCGTATGTTCCGGCTGAAAATCCTACCGGCTGTTACTCGCTCACATTTGAGGTGGATGACGCCTGGCCGCGCAACGGACAGACCCGCATTATTTTCGACGGGGTCAATTCAGCTTTTCATCTGTGGTGTAACGGCCAATGGATGGGCTATTCGCAGGACAGTCGTCTGCCCGCAGAGTTTGACCTTAGCGCGGTGCTGCAACCGGGGCAGAACCGCCTGGCGGTGATGGTGTTACGCTGGTGCGACGGAAGCTACCTGGAAGATCAGGACATGTGGCGGATGAGCGGCATTTTCCGTGACGTTTCGCTGCTGCATAAGCCGGAAACGCGGATTGCCGATTATCAGGTCGTGACCGATCTGAATGCCGAATGCGATCGGGCAATACTCCGGGTAGACGTGGCGCTGGAAGGTTCACGCTACGCCGAATGTGAGGTGGCGTTTACTCTGTGGCGTAACGGCGAAGCCTGCGCGCAAACCACGCAGCAGCCAGGATCGGCCATCGTCGATGAACGGGGCAGCTGGGCGGAGCGGCTCAAGGTTGCGATACCCGTGAACGATCCCGCGCTGTGGAGCGCCGAAACACCGGAACTCTATCGTCTGACGATGTCGCTTCGTGATACGCAGGGCAGTGTGCTGGAGACCGAAGCCTGCGATGTCGGCTTCAGGCGCGTCGAAATCAGCAATGGTCTACTGAAGCTCAACGGCAAGCCGCTGCTGATCCGCGGCGTGAACCGTCACGAACATCATCCTGAGAAGGGGCAGGTGATGGATGAGGCGACCATGCGCCGCGACATTGAACTGATGAAGCAGCATAACTTCAACGCCGTGCGCTGCTCGCATTATCCGAACCATCCTCTGTGGTACACGCTTTGCGATCGCTATGGCCTGTACGTGGTTGATGAGGCGAATATCGAGACCCATGGCATGGTGCCGATGAGCCGCCTGGCGGACGATCCGCGCTGGCTGCCCGCCATGAGCGAGCGCGTAACGCGTATGGTGCAGCGGGACCGGAATCATCCGTCAGTCATCATCTGGTCTTTGGGGAACGAATCTGGTCATGGTGCGAACCACGATGCGTTGTACCGCTGGCTGAAAACCACCGATCCCACGCGTCCGGTGCAGTACGAAGGCGGCGGCGCCTGTACGGCGGCAACCGATATTATTTGCCCGATGTATGCCCGCGTCGATCAGGATCAGCCGTTCCCGGCGGTGCCAAAGTGGTCGATTAAAAAGTGGATCGGCATGCCGGACGAAACCCGTCCGCTGATCCTGTGCGAGTATGCCCACGCGATGGGCAACAGCTTTGGCGGCTTTGCCAGCTACTGGCAGGCATTCCGCAGCCATCCCCGGTTGCAGGGGGGCTTTGTCTGGGACTGGGTCGATCAGGCATTAACCAAAAAAGAGGAAAATGGCGCGGCATTCTGGGCCTACGGCGGCGATTTTGGCGATAAGCCTAACGATCGTCAGTTCTGCCTCAACGGGCTGGTGTTCCCCGATCGCACCCCGCATCCCGCCCTTTTCGAGGCGCAGCGTGCCCAGCAGTTCTTTACCTTTACGCTGGTGAGCACCTCTCCACTGGTCGTCGAGGTACAGAGCGATTATCTGTTCCGTCATACCGACAACGAACGTCTGCAATGGTCGGTGGCGCGTGACGGTGCGGTAGTGGCTTGTGGCGGCTTGACGCTTTCTGTCGCGCCCCAGGAGGCGCAACGCATTGAGATCCCGCTGCCTGAACTTGCCGCTGAGCCGGGTGAGGTCTGGCTCAATGTGGAAGTCGTTCAGCCGCAGGAGACGCCGTGGTCGCCGTCCGGCCACCGTTGTGCCTGGGATCAGTGGCCGCTCCCGGCTCCGCTGTACGTTGCGCCCGCGAATGTGGAAGGTACGGCCCCGCAGCTAACCGCGTGCGGCGAGGCGCTGGAGATTGTCCATCAGCAGCAGCGCTGGCAGTTTAGCCGCCTTACTGGAAACCTGACCCAGTGGTGGAACGCGGGGGCTGAAACGCTCCGTTCTCCGCTAACGGATAACTTTACCCGCGCGCCGCTGGACAATGATATTGGCGTCAGCGAGGCAACCCGCATCGATCCGAACGCGTGGGTGGAGCGCTGGAAGGCGGCAGGGATGTATGAGATGTCGCCGCGCCTTCTCCAGTGTGAAGCAGAACAGTACGCCCGTGAGGTGGTGGTGACCACGCAGCACGTCTGGGAATTCCGGGGGAAAGCGCTGTTTGTCAGCCGTAAGATCTGGCGGATTGACGATCGCGGCGCGCTGCACGGTGACGTGCAGGTGACGGTAGCGTCTGATATTCCCGAGCCTGCTCGCGTGGGCCTGAGCGTTATGCTGGTGGATATCCCGGAAACCGTGCGCTGGCTGGGGCTGGGGCCGCTGGAAAATTATCCGGACAGAAAGCTGGCGGCGCAGCAGGGGCGCTGGACGCTTCCGCTGGAAGCCATGCACACGCCGTATATCTTCCCGACGGAGAACGGCCTGCGCTGCGACACCCGCGAGCTGGCGTTTGGCGCGCATCGGTTGCAGGGGCGGTTCCATTTCTCCGTGAGCCGCTACAGCCAGCAGCAGCTGCATGTGACAACGCATCAGCATCTGCTACGGGAAGAGCCGGGTTGCTGGCTGAACCTGGACGCCTTCCACATGGGCGTAGGGGGAGATGATTCCTGGAGCCCGAGCGTGGCGCCGGACTTCCTTTTGCAAAACCGGCAGCTGCGCTACACCTTCTGCTGGCAGCAGAACGGCTGAATAAAAGCACCGGCTCCGCTCAGGCGGAGCCGCTGTTGAGATTGCGCTCGGCCCAGAGAATGAATTCCGCCTCAGGCAGCGCCTTGCTGTAGTACCAGCCCTGTCCGTACTGCACGCCGTGGCGATGCAGCCAGGCAATCTGTCCTTCCGTTTCGATGCCTTCTGCCACCATCGCCAGCTCGAGCGATTTTGCCATTTCGATAATGTGCGGAGTGACGTTTTTATACTCCAGCGCGTGCACGAAAGATTTATCGATCTTCAGGGTATCGACATCCAGATCCTGGAGATAGCTCAGGCTGGAGTAGCCTGTACCAAAATCGTCAATGTAGACGGCGTGTCCGGCACGGCGAAACGCCGCGATGGCCGGGGCGCTGACGGCGGGATCGGCGAAGCCGCGCTCGGTTAACTCCAGCGCAATCTGCTGCGGGTGGACTTTCCATTTGTTCAGCAGCTGGCTCAGCAGGCGCGGCAGCTCCACGGACGTTAAATCGGCTGGGGCCAGGTTAACAGAAATGTGCAGCTCCGGATGATGATGCAGCCAGTCGCCCAGCTCGTCGAAGATCTTATCGATTGCCAGCAGCGTTAACTGGGAAATCAGCCCCGTTTGCTCAGCCAGAGGGACAAATATGTCTGGCGACAGGTTGCTGCCATCCGGCTGCGGCCAGCGCATCAGCGCTTCGGCTCCTACCAGTTTGCCGCTGCACAGCGCCACGATGGGCTGATAGTGAACCTGGATCTCCCGGTTGTTTATCGCGTCCATCAGGCGGTTACGCGGAGACTGTAGCCGGCGGAGGATCCGCAGAACAATCAGGGCCGCCGCCAGGCTAATCAGCACGCCCGCCGGCAGCCAGATGAGCAGCTGCTGATGCCAGGCTTCCGCCAGCGGCTTCAGCGAGGCCCAGGCAATGACGGTGAACCCCAGCTCGGGCACGGGCTTCAGAATGTACATCGAGCCGTTGTACTGAACGCTCGTCATCTCCTGCCGATCCTTAACAATCGAGAGGATATGCGGATCGAGGACATGACTTCTGGCAAATATGCGCTGTGTCGTGTTGCCCACCAGGGCGGCATCCATCGAGATTTCGCCGAACGGAACGACATCTACAAGCGATGCCGGATCGACCATCACCAGATAATGCCCTTTCCCGATCACCACCATATAGCGGTGAATGCCGAGGTCGTTTTGCGAGGTGAGCCACGTGCTGTAACCGTCCTCGGTGATGCGCACCGGAGGCGGCAGAGCCTCCGTATTACTCGACTGTTCCAGGGAAGAGCAGAGCGGCTTCAGGTTATCGACATACATCACTTCCTGAACATAGCGCCAGGAGAACGCGACCCGGCGCATTTCACGTAAATGCAAGGGAGTGCAGGGCGGGGCGTTGAACGACTGTAGGTGCGTGAGCGCCTGTTTAGCCTGCACGACAACTCTGTCGGTACGGATCAGAACGCGCGAGGCATAGCCGTCCAGCGCCTCCACAAACTTTTCCTCTGCCTGACGATGCGCCAGCCAGATACTGAGGCAAACGGGGACCAGCACAGAAATGATCAGTACGCCCGTGACCAGGCTCACCAGATGTCGGGTTCGCATGCCGTTTTCCTTCCCATTTGCCCATGAAGGGCAGTGAGTTTGAGCGCCAGAGGAGAAAGATTTTAGTGCTAAATGATATAGTTATAGCATGCGAAAGTCGCAGGCAGGTATCTGAATCCACCTTTGGATAAAAGACAAAAGTGCGCTGGATCGTCCTGGGGGTTGTTTTTACAGCAAGGCTCGGCTAGTATTTTGTTATGTTATAACAATACACGAGAGTCAGATATGAAACCGAATATCCATCCAGCCTATCGCACCGTTGTGTTCCACGACACCACGGCTAATGAATACTTCCGCGTTGGCTCAACGATTAAGACGGACCGGGAAATCGAGCTCGACGGCGAAACGTATCCTTACGTCACCCTTGATGTCTCATCAAAATCGCATCCGTTTTATACCGGGAAGCAGAAGACCTTCTCCACGGACGGCAGCGCGGCGCGCTTCCGCAAGCGTTTTGGCGGCTTTCTTGATGCGAAGCGAGGCTAACCATGCAGGTACTTAACTCGCTGCGTAGCGCAAAGCAACGGCATCCGGATTGCCAGATCGTCAGGCGCAAAGGGCGTCTGTACGTTATTTGCAAATCCAATCCGCGCTTTAAGGCCGTACAGGGACGTAAAAAAAGGCGCTAAGCGGATGCTTGGCGCCTCTTCTCCGGCAACAGCCCTGCTAGCCGTTAGCAGGGCGAGAGAGCGTGAAAACGTCATAAAACGAAAGCTCTCCCTTCCTCGCCACCATTTTTTGCAGCTTCTCTTTAAGCCCGGCCTCGACTGAAGGTGAGCGCATGATGCTGTCAATTAGCTCGGGCGGCACGTAGCGCGTGTTATACCACTCGCCGTTGTAGCACACGCGGAAATCTAGCACGTCGATATCTTCATACCGGTAGCGCGGGTTAACGTCGAAAAAGAAGAACGCGTTAAACACCACGAACAGCACAACCAGCAGCCAGACGGAATCGACCAGCGTTTCAGACCTCAGCATGACGATAAGCGTTGCCAGCCAGGCGGCGTACATCGCAACGAACAGTCCGGGGTGTTTACGGATAAAGCTGATGCTAAAGCGCGGGCGATTGTCGCGCTTTTCACGGGCATTGAGATCGTCGATGGTGGCGGTAAGCAGGCGCTGTATCTCTGTCATTTTTTGCCTTTATACATATTGAAAATACAGGTGATCTGCCTATTTTATGAGAGGGGGTCAGGCGTGGAAAGTAACAGTTATGCCGGGAAAAAGCATAACAGTTACTCAGGGAGCCTTAGAGCATTTTTATGATTTTCGCGGGATTTCCGCCCACGACCGCATTGGCCGGCACGTCTTTGGTCACAACCGCACCGGACGCGATAACCGCATTATCGCCAATGGTCACGCCCGGGTTAATGACCGCCCGTCCGCCAATCCAGACGTTGTGGCCTATGGTGACCGGTTTGCCGTACTCAAGCCCGCTGTTACGCGCGGTCGCGTCCAGGGGATGCGTGGCCGTATAGATGTGCACTCCCGGCGCGAGCATACAGTTATCGCCAATGCGGATAGGGCAGACGTCCAGCATAACGCAGTCGAAGTTAGCGTAAAAATTGTTGCCCAGGTAGATGTTATAGCCGTAGTCGCAGCGGAAGCTCGGCTCTATATAGGCGCCTTCGCTTTGACCCAGCAGGTCAGCTAACAAGGCGCGTCGTTCGGCTTTCTCATCGGGGGCGGAATGGTTATAGCGGTGGATAAGATGACGCGCGCGTAAACGGTCAGCCCTTAACGTGTCGTCGCCAGGGCGGTAATATTCACCTGCAATCATCTTCTGTTTTTCGTCACTCATGGGAACCTCACTGGAATCGTTTTACGTAGCGTAAAGAGGATTAGCCAGAAAGGGAACGTTCCCTAAAAATGGCTGTGACGGTAGTCACAACATTCTTGAGCGTAGATACTTTTTACACGGGAACCTGGCGTTTGCACTTGAAGCGTAGTTCGAAGGTAAATTCAGCTTAACAACGGGCGTAGTGCCTTTACAGTCTCTCTTCAACGATTAACGAACAAATTTCCATACCGAAGTGGGGATCTTGTCATACAGTTTATTCATGGTCAGTTCAGCAAGACGATGGTCGGCAGCTGAATAAAATACCGCCAGTTCATTATCGGACAGCTCGTATTTATTTTTCTCAATAACCCGCTCGAGTGTGTCAATTGACTGGCAGCGTCGCAGGCGCATCAAATAATCGACTTTAGTTAATGGTTTATCAGACATAAATTCACCTTAGTAATTGTAATAATTTTAACAGGAAAGACTAACCGGATTAGCTCTGCTGACATTCGTGAAGCAGCGAAATAGACGGTTTCCTGATTTACGCCATTTCTGCAAATCCTGTGCGTTAATGCCGTAGCTGCTGAACAACATAAAGGTGTCGTCCAGGTATTCATCAATTTGCTCTATCAACTTATTATCTTCATTGTACTTAATTTTATAATTAAGTGCGAAGGTAGCGATATGCTCAATCAGCTCGTTTAGCTGTAAATTGATAGCAGACGTTGGATCGTTCACCCAGCCATGGTTACTTTCTTCAAGATTGGCGAGGCAGTCATGGTACAAGGATTCGCAGAGAAATTTCAACTGCGCGATATCATGCCTTTTTGGCGAGTACTCGTCCATAGCGCATCCCCTTCTGAGTGATTTTTTACTCACCGAACATCATGTCGGGATGGATACAACTTGCTTAGCTACACGGGAGCTGTGTTCCTGATAACTCTAACTATAAGCCACTCTGATCAAGATTTCATCGCGCTATTACGAAAAATTACAATTAAAACGTTACTGTGCGAGCCTTTACGCAAATGTTCCTTTGGCAGGGAACGCGTTAATCAGTAAAAAACGCATTTTTTTATCGGTTCCTTAAAATTCATTGAGTTAGCGCAAAGTTTGATGTGAAGTCCGGAACCAGATATCTCAGATATTTTCTTTAAGTTAGGAATAGTCCGAATAATTTACGCCGCGAAATGATAATAAAAGAATGCTGAGTTCTTCGTATTGATTTTCGACCTATTATGCCAGGCCTTATAAAAAAGAAGAAAATAAATAGAACGACAATAGGTCTATTTTATGATCTTTTCTGAAAATGAAAAAGGCCGCAAATGCGGCCTTTTTATCATGTGAAACCGGTATCAGTGATGTTCTACCGAATGATTGTGCTCAACATCTTCATTCTTACGGCTGAAGCGGCGACGAACCACCACAAAGAACACCGGCACGAAGAAGATCGCAAGCACCGTCGCGGTGACCATACCGCCCATAACGCCAGTACCTACCGCGTTCTGCGCGCCGGAGCCTGCACCTGAACTGATAACCAGCGGCATAACGCCCAGGATAAACGCCAGGGACGTCATCAGGATTGGACGCAGACGCATACGAACCGCTTCCAGCGTAGCTTCAATCAGGCCTTTACCTTCTTTCTCCATCAGATCTTTGGCGAATTCGACGATAAGTATCGCGTTCTTCGCCGACAAGCCAATGGTTGTCAGCAGGCCCACCTGGAAGTATACGTCGTTGGTCAGCCCACGGAACGTTGCAGCAAGCAGCGCACCGATAACCCCCAGCGGAACCACCAGCATAACGGAGAACGGAATCGACCAGCTCTCGTACAGTGCCGCCAGACACAGGAACACCACAATCAGTGAAATGGCGTACAGGGCAGGGGCCTGGTTACCGGACAGACGTTCCTGATAGGACATGCCGGTCCAGTCGTAGCCGATACCCGCAGGCAGTTTGCTGGCCAGCTCTTCCATCAGGTTCATGGCTTCACCGGTGCTTCGACCCGGCGCTGCCTGACCGAGGATTTCCATCGATGGCAAGCCGTTATAACGCTCCAGACGCGGCGAACCGTATTCCCAGTGTGACGTAGAGAAGGATGAGAACGGCACCATCTGACCATCGCTACCGCGAACGTACCAGTTGTTGATATCGTTCGGCAGCATGCGGTATTGCGCTTCGGACATGACGTACACTTTCTTCACGCGACCGCGGTCGATGAAGTCGTTGACGTAGCTACCGCCCCAGGCTGCACCCAGCGTGGTGTTGATGTCGCTGATGGACACACCCAGCGCCTGCGCTTTTTCCTGGTCGATATCGATCTTGTACTGCGGCGTATCTTCCAGACCGTTAGGACGCACGCCCACCAGCAGGTCAGGGTGTTTTGCCACCTCGCCAAACAGCTGGTTACGCGCCTGAGTCAGTTTTTCGTGTCCCAGACCGCCCTGATCAATCAGCTGGAAGTCGAAGCCGGTCGCCGTACCCAGTTCCACGATCGCTGGCAGGTTAAAGGCGAAGACCATCGCGTCTTTAATCTGCGAGAAGGTAGCCATTGCACGGCCGGTAATCGCTTCAACTTTGTTCTCGTCGCCCGGACGTTCAGACCAGTCTTTCAGAGAAACGAAGGCAATACCGGTGTTCTGACCACGACCTGCGAAGCCAAAGCCGTTAACCGCAAACACGGATTCGACGTTGTCTTTCTCTTTGGTCAGGAAATAGTCGGTCATCTCATCCAGCACTTTCTGCGTACGCTCTTGCGTCGCACCGGCCGGAAGCTGAGCCATACTCAGGAACACGCCCTGGTCTTCATCTGGCAGGAACGAGCTTGGCAGACGAACAAACAGGAAGGCCATCCCTACCACGATGATGATGTAGAGCAGCAGGTAACGACCGGTGCTGCGCAGGATGTTCCCCACGCTGTCGGTGTAGTGATGCGTGCTCTTATCAAACATGCGGTTAAACCAGCCGAAGAACCCTTTGTGCTCGCCGTGACCGCCTTTCTGAATCGGCTTCAGCATCGTCGCACACAGGGCTGGCGTCAGGATCAGCGCAACCAGCACGGACAGCGCCATTGCTGACACGATGGTGATGGAGAACTGACGGTAAATCGCACCCGTTGAGCCACCGAAGAAGGCCATCGGGATAAACACCGCAGACAGTACCATCGCGATACCGACCAGCGCGCCCTGGATCTGACCCATCGATTTACGGGTCGCTTCCTTCGGCGGCAGGCCTTCTTCCGCCATCACACGCTCGACGTTTTCGACCACCACGATGGCGTCATCCACCAGCAGGCCGATGGCGAGCACCATCCCGAACATCGTCAGGGTGTTTATCGAGTAGCCGAATATCGCCAGAACCGCGAAGGTCCCGAGCAATACAACCGGTACGGCGATGGTTGGGATCAGCGTCGCGCGGAAGTTTTGCAGGAACAGGTACATGACCAGGAAGACGAGGATGATCGCCTCAACCAGGGTTTTTACCACTTCGTGAATCGAAATTTTTACGAACGGCGTCGTGTCATACGGGTAAACGATTTTCAGACCTGACGGGAAGAACGGTTCCATCTTCTTCAGCTCTGCACGGATAGCCGTCGCGGTGTCCAGGGCGTTCGCGCCGGTCGCCAGTTTGATACCCAGACCAGATGCCGGCTTGCCGTTGAACTTCGCGATAACGTCGTAGTTCTCGCCGCCCAGCTCCACTTTCGCCACGTCACGCAGGCGAACCTGCGAACCGTCCTGATTCACCTTCAGCAGAATTTTGCTGAACTCATCCGCAGAGGTCAGACGCGTTTGCGCGATGATAGACGCGTTAAGCTGCTGGCCTTTCACCGGCGGCGTACCGCCTAACTGACCGGCGGCAACCTGGGCGTTCTGCGCTTTGATGGCGTTGATCACGTCAACCGGCGTCAGCTGGAAGTTGTTCAGCTTATTCGGATCCATCCAGATACGCATCGCGTACTGAGAACCGAACAGCTGAACGTCACCCACACCGGACGTACGGCTGATGGCATCCTTCATGTTGGCGCCCACGTAGTCGGAAATATCCTCCTGCGTCATGGTGCCGTTGGTGTTGATCACGCCGACAACCATCAGGAAGCTACTGGACGATTTCTCGACGCTCACGCCCTGCTGTTGCACTTCCTGCGGGAGCAGGGGCATCGCCAGCTGCAATTTGTTCTGCACCTGAACCTGTGCAATGTCCGCATCCGTACCGGATTCAAAGGTCAGGGTGATCTGAACCGTACCGGTTGAGTCACTGTTTGAGGACATGTACATCAGGTTATCGATACCGTTCATGTTCTGTTCGATAACCTGCGTAACGGTATCCTGCACCGTTTTCGCATCAGCGCCCGGGTAGGTTGCGGAGATCGTTACTGCCGGTGGCGCAATCGTTGGATATTGCGCAACAGGCAGCTTCAGGATCGCAAGTCCCCCGGCCAGCATGATGATAATGGCGATCACCCACGCAAATATGGGGCGATCGATAAAGAAATTAGGCATGTCTTAACGGCTCCTGTTTAAGTTAAGACTTGGTTTGTTCTGACTGGCCAGCGGCGGACGCTTGTTGTTTGTCGTCAGATTTCACTTCCTGAGCTTTGACCTGCGCGCCAGGACGAACTTTTTGCAAACCGGTTACAATCACGCGATCGCCATCTTTCAGACCTTTCGTTACCAGCCACTTGTCGCCAATCGCCTGCGTTGCGGTGATATTGCGCGTTTCGACTTTGTTATCGGCACCCACAACCAGCGCGCTCGCATCGCCGCGTGGCGTACGGGTCACACCCTGCTGAGGAACCAGAATGGCGGTTGGGTTCGTCCCTTCTTCCAGACGCGCGCGTACGAACATACCCGGCAGCAGCGTTTTATCCGGATTCGGGAAAATGGCCCGGATGGTGATTGAGCCGGTGGTCTGATCGACGGTCACATCAGAAAATTCCAGTGTACCGGTCTGCGAGAACTCGATACCGTCGTTGGTAACCAGTTCAACCTTGGCTTTACCGTTTTCCTGTTTCAGTTGACCGCTGGCCAGCTCCTGTTTGAGACGCAGGAAATCGTTGCTGGACTGGGTAACGTCAACATAGATCGGGTCAAGCTGCTGCACGGTGGCCAGCGCGTTGGTCTGACCGTTCTGCACCAGCGCACCTTCGGTGACGGCAGATTTACCAATACGACCGCTGATAGGAGAGGTCACTTTGGTGTAGGCCAGGTTGATACGCGCGGTTTCTACCGCCGCTTTCGCCGCCACAACGGCCGCGTTGGCTTGCTGCGCATCGGCCAGGGCAGAATCATAATCCTGTTGGCTGATGTACTGCGTGCCGAGCAGTTTCTTGTAACGATTCAACGTCAGCTGCGAAATTTTGGCTGCCGCTTCTGCTTTCGCCAGATCGCCTTTAGCGCTCTCATAAGACGCCTGGTAGGTTGCTGGATCAATCTGATACAGAGACTCACCTGCTTTGACATCACCGCCTTCGGTGAAGTTACGTTTCAGGATGATACCGCTCACCTGCGGACGCACTTCCGCAATGCGGTAGGCGCTGGTGCGGCCCGGTAGTTCTGTTGTCATCTGGAGAGGTTCGGATTTGAGCGTCACCACGCCAACTTCTGGCACCTGCTGAGCTCCTTGTTGAGCCTCTTTGTCGTCACATCCTGTAAGCGCTAAGCTGCCTGAGAGCATCAGAACGACCGCCAGAGGCGTTAACCCTCTGTTTTTGTTCATATGTAAACCTCGAGTGTCCGATTTCAAATTGATCAAGGGTCCTGAGTCTAAAAACCCATTGCTGCGTTTATATTATCGTCATGCTATGGTACATACATTCATAAATGTATGTAAATCTGACTCCTGTAAATTCATCAACGTATGGCACGAAAAACCAAACAACAAGCGCTGGAAACCCGACAACACATTCTGGATGTGGCAATGCGTTTGTTCTCACAGCAGGGTGTTTCGGCAACCTCGCTGGCGCAGATTGCTCAGGCCGCGGGCGTCACGCGGGGAGCGATTTACTGGCATTTTAAAGACAAGTCAGATCTGTTTGGTGAAATCTGGGAGCTTTCAGAGTCCAGCATTAGCGATCTTGAGACTGAGTATCGGGCAAAATTCCCTCACGATCCACTCTCAGTATTAAGAGAAATATTAGTATATATCCTTGAAGCGACCGTTGTGGAAGAACGCCGACGTCTGATGATGGAAATCATTTTCCATAAATGTGAATTCGTTGGCGAAATGGCGGTGGTTCAGCAGGCACAGCGCGACCTGTGTCTGGAAAGCTACGATCGCATCGAGCAGGTTCTTAAGGAATGTATGCAGGCCGACATGCTTCCCGCCACGCTGTTAACGCGCCGGGCGGCGATCCTGATGCGCAGCTATATTTCCGGCCTGATGGAAAACTGGCTTTTTGCCCCGCAGTCGTTTGATTTGAAAGCAGAGGCGCGCAGCTACGTCGCGATCTTCCTTGAGATGTGCCAGCTTTGTCCGACTCTCCGCAGTGAGGAACCGCCGCTGACTGCCTGAACCTGTCCAGGAAATGTCTTAGAGGATAACCTTCCCGCTATTCTGCTTCAGGCGGGCGTGATATTCTTCACGCCCGACTATTTTCGGTCATTTCTCAGATCACATTCACGACTATGCTGCACACCTATCGCTCGACACATTCTGTTCTGGCCGTTTTTTTGATCCTGCTGTTTTTCTTTGCAGCCGCACCGCATTCCTGGGCCCGTGCAGACAACGGCAGTGACGTTCCGACGCGTGCCGAGGTTCAGTCGCAACTCGACACCCTGAATAAACAGAAAGATCTCTCCGCTCAGGAAAAGCTCGTTCAGCAGGACCTGACGGAAACCCTGGAAACGCTGGATAAGATCGATCGCATCAAAGCCGGAACGGCCCAGCTACGGCAGAAGGTTGCTCAGGCACCGGAGAACATGCGTAAAGCAACGGAGGCGCTGAACGCGCTCAGCGACGTTGATAACGATGATGAAACCCGGAAAACGCTCGCCACCCTGTCGTTGCGCCAGCTTGAGTCGCGCGTGGCGCAGCTGCTGGACGATTTGCAAACGGCGCAGTCCGATCTCTCGACCTACAACAGCCAGCTGGTTTCACTGCAAACCCAGCCTGAGCGCGTGCAGAACGCCATGTACTCCGCATCGCAACAGCTCCAGCAGATACGTAACCGTCTGAATGGCATCACCGTGGGGGAAGGGGCGCTTCGTCCGAGCCAGCAAACGCTGCTGAACATTCAGCAGACACTGCTGAACGCGGAGATTGAACAGCAGCGTAAGAGTCTGGAAGGCAACACGGTGTTGCAGGATGCGCTGCAAAAACAGCGTGACTACGTGAACGCGAATATCAACCGGCTCGAGCATCAGCTTCAGCTGTTGCAGGAAGCGGTGAACAGCAAGCGCCTGACGCTGACCGAAAAAACGGCGCAGGAAGCGGTTTCGCCAGACGAAACGGCGCGCATCCAGGCCAATCCGCTGGTGAAGCAGGAGCTGGAGATTAACCATCAACTGAGCGAACGCCTGATTCAGGCAACTGAAAGCGGCAGCGCGCTGGTGCAGCAGAATATTAAAGTCAAAAACTGGCTGGATCGCGCTTTGCAGGCCGAGCGTAATATCAAAGAGCAGATTGCCGTCCTGAAGGGCAGCCTGCTGCTGTCGCGCATTCTCTACCAGCAGCAGCAGACGCTGCCGTCCGCCGACGAGCTGGAAGACATGACCAACCGCATTGCGGATTTGCGTCTTGAACAGTTTGACGTTAACCAGCAGCGCGATGCCCTGTTCCAGAGCGACACGTTTGTTGCCAAAGTGGAAGAGGGCCATTCAAGTGAAGTGAACGGTGAAGTTCACGACGCGCTGTTGCAGGTGGTGGATATGCGCCGCGAACTGCTCGATCAGCTTAATAAGCAGCTGGGCAATCAGCTGATGATGGCGATTAACCTGCAAATCAACCAGCAGCAGCTGATGAGCGTATCTAAAAGCCTACAGGAGATCCTGACCCAGCAGATTTTCTGGGTGAACAGCAACAAACCCATGGACTGGGACTGGTTTAAATCTTTCCCTGAAACGCTGAAATCCCAGATCAAAAGCATGAAAATTACCGTGAACTGGGAGAAAGCCTGGCCTGCGGTGATGATTGCCTTCCTGGCGGGCCTGCCTTTGCTGCTCATCGCCGGCGTGATCCGCTGGCGTTTGAAATGGCTGAAACAGTATCAGGCGAAGCTGGCCTCGGAAGTGGGGCAACTGCGTAACGACAGCCAGCTGCACACGCCGAAAGCGATCCTGATCGATCTGATCCGCGCGCTGCCGGTTTGCCTGCTGATCCTCGCCATCGGCCTGATCCTGCTGACCATGCAGCTCAATATCAGCGACCTGCTGTGGGCGTTCAGTAAAAAGCTGGCGCTGTTCTGGCTGGTGTTTGGCCTGTGCTGGAAAGTGCTGGAAAAAGATGGCGTCGCCGTCCGCCACTTCAACATGCCGGAGAAACTTACCAGCCACTGGCGTCGCCAGATTGTGCGTATCAGCCTCGCGCTGCTGCCGCTGCACTTCTGGTCCGTTGTGGCCGAGCTTTCTCCGCTGCATCTGATGGATGACGTGCTCGGACAGCTGGTGATTATGCTGAACCTGCTGCTGATTGCCGTCCTGATGTGGCCGATGTGCCGCGATAGCTGGCGTGATAAAGAGTCCCACAATCTTCGTCTGGTTATCGTAACGGTGCTGGCGTTCATTCCGCTGGCGCTGATGGTGCTGACGGCAACGGGTTACTTCTATACCACGCTTCGTCTGTCAGGCCGCTGGATTGAAACGGTCTACCTGGTGATTGTGTGGAACCTGCTGTTCCAGACCGTGCTGCGTGGTTTGAGCGTGGCGGCGCGCCGCATTGCTTATCGTCGTGCTGTTGCCCGTCGACAGCATCAGGTTAAAGAGGGGGCTGAAGGGGCTGAGCCGCAGGAAGAGCCGACCATTGCGCTGGAGCAGGTCAACCAGCAAACGATGCGTATTACCATGCTGGTGATGATCGCCCTGTTTGCGGTGATGTTCTGGGCCATCTGGTCTGATCTCATTACCGTCTTCGCCTACCTCGACAGTATCACCCTCTGGCAATACAACGGCACCGAAGCGGGCGCTGCGGTAATGAAAAGCGTCACCATGGGCAGCCTGCTCTTTGCGCTGGTGTCGTCAGTGGTTGCCTGGGCGTTGATTCGCAACCTGCCTGGCCTGCTGGAAGTGCTGGTGCTCTCAAGGCTGAACCTGCGTCAGGGGGCGTCGTATGCCATTACCACCATCCTGAACTACGTCATTATTATTGTCGGGGCGATGACGGTATTCGGCTCGCTGGGCGTCTCGTGGGATAAGCTTCAGTGGCTGGCGGCGGCGCTGTCGGTGGGTCTGGGCTTCGGCTTGCAGGAGATCTTCGGTAACTTTGTCTCCGGCCTGATTATCCTGTTCGAACGTCCGGTGCGTATCGGCGATACCGTCACCATCGGCACCTTCTCCGGGACCGTCAGCAAGATCCGTATCCGTGCGACCACCATCACTGACTTCGATCGTAAAGAGGTGATCATCCCGAACAAAGCCTTCGTGACCGAGCGACTGATCAACTGGTCCCTCTCCGACACGACCACCCGCGTAGTGATCCGCCTCGGGGTGGCCTACGGCTCAGATCTGGATAAGGTCAAAGAGGTGCTGCTGAAAGCGGCTAACTCGCACCCGAAAGTGATGCACGATCCTGCCCCTGACGTATTTTTCACCACGTTTGGGCCGAGCACGCTGGATCATGAGCTGCGGTTATACGTGCGTGAACTGCGCGATCGCAGCTACACCGTCGACGAGCTGAACCGCACCATCGATCGCCTGTGCCGTGAAAACAACATCAATATCGCCTTCAACCAGCTTGAGGTGCACCTGCGCAACGAGAAAGGTGACGAGCATACGGAAGTGAAGCGCGAGATTAAGGGTGACGATCCGACTCCCGCCTAAACTATTTTCCCTCTCCCTCAAAGGAGAGGGCCAGGGTGAGGGCAACCGGCCTTCACCTTTCCTTCAAAATCTCGCCGCACAATCTCCAGCGCCTTCAGCACCGTCTCCGCCGGGATCTCATGATTCTCCAGCAGCATAATTAAATCGACGGCCAGCTTGACCTCGTCGGGGGCATTTTCCAGTGACATCAGTGTGGCTCCTGTTAACGGGTCAGGCGTTCAATGACGCGCTCAATGTCGTCCAGCGCCTGACGGCAGCGGACGATACGGCCTTCCAGCGCGCTGATTTCACGCATTAAGAGCTGCTGCTCTTCCAGCGTTTCGCTGTTGTTCAGGCGGGCTTCGCGCTCGCGCTTCATCTCAAACAGACGCCGCTCAAACTCCTGGGTCTCCAGCCGCTTGCGCTGCCATTTTCCCAGCCCAGGCGAGGCGCTGTCCCACGCCCGTAGCGGCCAGGCGGCGAGTTCGCGGTGCAGGGCGGTGATCTGCTCGGTAAGATGCGCTGCAAGCCACGCCACCTGTTCCTGCTGTTCATGCTCAACCGCGTGGCGAAGCTCATCGAGGTTGGTCTGCATCTCAGCAAGGTAATCCTGAATGAGAGTGCTGCGGGTGCGGAAAAGCTGCCGGTCAAAGCGCGGTTTCAGCGTGGCGTGTCCCATCAGCGGCGTGGCCTGCACCCGCAGAGCGATCAGCTGATTTTGCAGCTTCTCAAGAAGCAGTGCTGTTTTCAATGCGCTCTCCAGTGGTAAAGTAGCCGTTCAGTTTGATAACGATTCGCATTATGCAGCGTACTATTTTAATCATCATTGGCTGGCTCGCGGTAGTGCTGGGTACGCTAGGTGTGGTTTTGCCCTTGCTGCCGACCACGCCGTTCATCCTGTTGGCCGCCTGGTGCTTCGCCCGCTCGTCGCCGCGTTTTCACCACTGGCTCCTGTACCGCTCGTGGTTTGGCGGCTACCTGCGCTACTGGCAAAAACACCGGGCCATGCCGCCTGGGGCCAAGCCGCGCGCCATTGCCTTTATCCTGATCACCTTCGCCGTTTCGTTATGGCTGGTGAAAATGATGTGGGTGCGTATTCTGCTGCTGGCGATCCTGGCCTGCCTGCTGATCTTCATGTGGCGGATCCCCGTGGTTGATGAAAAGCAACAAAAGCACTGAAGCCTCATCATGGCGGTTGCAATTATGGCGCGCAGCCAGTAAATTCGACCGTTTTCGAGCACAGGTGCGCCTGGTCAAAGGTTAAACAACTGTTACTTTGACCGACTCGTCGCGCGCCGTGAGTAACACTGTTTCATTTAGGCACAAACCGATGACCGCAACTGCACAGCAGCTTGAATATCTGAAAAATAGCATCAAAAGTATCCAGGACTATCCAAAGCCTGGCATTCTTTTCCGTGATGTCACCAGCTTGCTGGAAGACCCGAAAGCGTACGCGCTCAGCATTGAACTGCTGGTCGAGCGTTATAAAAACGCCGGGATCACCAAAGTAGTAGGTACCGAAGCCCGCGGCTTCCTGTTTGGCGCACCGGTTGCGCTGGCGATGGGCGTGGGTTTTGTGCCGGTGCGTAAGCCGCGCAAACTGCCGCGTGAAACCATCGCCGAGAGCTATGAGCTGGAATACGGCACCGATCAGCTGGAAATTCACGTTGATGCCATCAAGCCTGGCGACAAAGTGCTGGTGGTGGACGATCTGCTGGCTACCGGCGGCACCATTGAAGCGACCGTCAAGCTGATCCGTCGTCTGGGTGGTGAAGTGACCGACGCGGCATTCATCATCAACCTGTTCGATCTCGGCGGCGAGCAGCGCCTGGAAAAACAGGGTATTACCAGCTACAGCCTGGTGCCTTTCCCGGGTCATTAATCCCGTATCTCACAACCTCGCTCAATGGGTGAGGTTGTGATAGCATTCCCCTCCATTAATTCACCTTCCAGCGTTGCAGAGCCTGCCCATGAGTTATCAGGTGTTAGCCCGTAAATGGCGACCACAAACCTTTGCTGACGTTGTCGGTCAGGAACATGTGCTGACGGCCCTGGCGAACGGCTTGTCGCTAGGTCGCATCCATCACGCCTATCTTTTTTCCGGCACCCGCGGCGTCGGGAAAACCTCTATTGCCCGTCTGCTGGCAAAAGGTCTGAACTGCGAAACCGGGATCACCGCCACCCCGTGCGGCGTATGTGACAACTGCCGCGAGATCGAGCAGGGGCGGTTTGTCGATCTGATCGAGATCGACGCCGCCTCGCGCACCAAGGTGGAAGACACCCGCGATCTGCTCGACAACGTGCAGTACGCCCCGGCGCGCGGCCGCTTCAAGGTCTACCTGATCGATGAAGTGCACATGCTGTCGCGCCACAGCTTCAACGCCCTGCTGAAAACGCTGGAAGAGCCGCCTGCGCATGTTAAATTCCTGCTGGCGACCACCGATCCGCAAAAGCTGCCGGTCACGATCCTGTCGCGCTGCCTGCAATTCCATCTGAAGGCGCTGGACGTTGAGCAGATCCGCGCTCAGCTTGAGCATATTCTCGATGAAGAGAACATTGTTCATGAACCGCGCGCGCTGCAACTGCTGGCCCGTGCGGCGGACGGCAGCCTGCGCGATGCGCTAAGCCTGACCGATCAGGCGATTGCCAGCGGTGACGGTAAGCTCTCCACCGACGCGGTCAGCACCATGCTCGGCACGCTGGATGACGATCAGGCGCTGTCGCTTATCGAAGCGATGATCGCCGCCAACGGTGAGCGGGTGATGACGCTCGTCAACGATGCCGCCGCCCGTGGCATTGAATGGGAAGCGCTGCTGGTCGAGATGCTCAGCCTGCTGCACCGCGTGGCGATGCTGCAACTGTCCCCGTCGGCCATTGGCGCGGACATGGCAACCATTGAGCAGCGGATGCGTGAACTTGCGCGCACCGTGCCGCCGGCTGACGTGCAGCTTTATTATCAAACCCTGCTGATTGGCCGCAAAGAGCTGCCGTTTGCGCCGGATCGCCGGATGGGCGTTGAGATGACGCTGCTGCGCGCGCTGGCTTTCCATCCGCGTATGCCCTTGCCGGAGCCGGAAACGCCCCGACAGTCCTTTGCGCCGGTTGCGCCGACCGCGGTAATGTCACCGCAGCAGGTGCCACCGCAGCCGGCATCGCCGCCGCCGCAAAACGTGCCGCTGTCGGATGCCACCAGTTCGGTGCTTGCCGCACGAAGCCAGTTGCAGCGTGCGCAGGGAGCAACCAAACCAAAAAAGAGTGAACCGGCAGCGCCAGGAAGAGCGCGGCCGGTGAACAACGCCGCGCTTGAACGACTGGCTTCGGTAACGGAGCGCGTACAGTCGCGCCCGGCACCGTCCGCGCTCGAGCAGAAAGCCCCGGCTAAAGAAGAGGCTTACCGCTGGAAGGCGACCACCGTTGTTGAGACGGTCAAGGAAGTGGTCGCCACGCCGAAAGCGCTGAAAAAGGCGCTGGAGCATGAAAAAACGCCGGAGCTTTCCGCCAGGCTTGCCGAAGAGTCTATCGAGCGCGACGCCTGGGCCGCTGAGGTCAGCAAACTGCAACTGCCGAAGCTGGTGGAGCAGGTCGCGCTGAACGCCTGGAAAGAGCAGGAAGGCAATCAGGTGCGTCTGCACCTGCGTCCCGGCCAGCGGCACCTCAACTCCCCCGGCGCGCAAAAGGCGCTGGCCGAGGCGCTCGCCGCTTTACAGGGCATGCCGGTTGAATTGACTATCATTGAAGATGATAATCCGGCGGTGAAAACGCCGCTCGAGTGGCGACAGGCGATTTATGAAGAGAAGCTCGCGCAGGCGCGCGAGTCGATTATCGCGGATAACAACATCCAGACCCTGCGCCGGTTCTTCGACGCCGATCTGGATGAAGAGAGTATTCGCCCCCTTTGATCGTGAGTCTGACTTACGGTTGTAATCCTTAACGTGAAAGAAGAGAGAAGCCTATGTTTGGTGGAAAAGGCGGTCTGGGTGGCCTGATGAAGCAGGCTCAGCAGATGCAGGAAAAAATGCAGAAGATGCAGGAAGAGATCGCTCAGCTGGAAGTCACGGGTGAATCCGGTGCCGGTCTGGTCAAGGTGACCATCAACGGTGCGCATAACTGCCGTCGCGTTGAAATCGACCCGAGCCTGCTCGAAGACGACAAAGAGATGCTGGAAGATCTGGTTGCAGCCGCGTTTAACGATGCCGCTCGCCGTATCGACGAAACCCAGAAAGAGAAAATGGCCTCTGTTTCCAGCGGTATGCAGCTGCCGCCGGGCTTTAAGATGCCGTTCTGATGCAAACCAGTCCGCTGCTCACGCAGTTAATGGAAGCACTGCGCTGCCTGCCGGGCGTTGGCCCGAAGTCGGCGCAGCGTATGGCGTTTACGCTATTGCAGCGCGACCGCAGCGGCGGGATGCGCCTGGCGCAGGCTTTGACCCGCGCCATGTCAGAAATTGGTCACTGTGCGGATTGCCGGACCTTTACCGAGCAGGACGTCTGTAACATCTGCACGAACCCGCGTCGTCAGGAAAACGGCCAGATTTGCGTGGTGGAGAGTCCGGCGGACATCTACGCCATCGAACAAACCGGGCAGTTTTCCGGCCGCTATTTCGTGCTGATGGGACACCTCTCCCCGCTGGACGGCATTGGCCCGGACGATATCGGTCTCGATCGCCTTGAACAGCGTCTTGAGTCCGAGACGATCAAAGAGGTGATCCTCGCCACCAACCCCACGGTGGAAGGGGAGGCAACCGCCAACTATATCGCCGAGCTGTGCGCGCAGTACGGCGTTGACGCCAGCCGCATCGCCCACGGCGTGCCGGTCGGCGGCGAGCTGGAGATGGTCGACGGCACCACGCTGTCGCACTCTCTGGCCGGACGTCACAAGATTATTTTCTGACCAAACGGAGGCTGCGTGCGCGGCCTCCGCTTGAAAATTTCCCCCCTTATCCCCATCTCTCACTCAACGTTTTACAACCCCATTAAATGGCATTGTTGAGGTCGACTTAGATGAAAGGACAAGAAACCCGTGGTTTCCAGTCAGAAGTGAAACAGCTTCTGCACCTGATGATCCATTCCCTGTATTCCAACAAAGAAATTTTCCTGCGTGAGCTGATTTCCAACGCCTCCGATGCGGCGGACAAGCTGCGCTTCCGCGCGCTGTCCAACCCGGATCTGTATGAAGGCGACGGCGAGCTGCGCGTGCGTGTCTCTTTCAATAAAGAGAACCGCACCCTGACGATTGCCGATAACGGCATCGGGATGAACCGCGACGAGGTGATCGACCATCTCGGCACCATCGCTAAATCCGGCACCAAAGCGTTCCTGGAGTCCATGGGCTCTGACCAGGCGAAAGACAGCCAGCTGATAGGTCAGTTCGGCGTGGGCTTCTACTCGGCGTTCATCGTGGCGGACAAAGTCACCGTGCGCACCCGCGCGGCGGGCGACAGCGCCGAGAACGGCGTGCTGTGGGAATCCAAAGGGGAAGGCGAATACACCGTTGATGACATCACCAAAGCAGATCGCGGCACTGAAATCACCCTCCACCTGCGCGAAGGGGAAGATGATTTCCTGAACGACTGGCGCGTACGCTCCATCATCAGCAAATATTCCGACCACATCGCGCTGCCGGTAGAGATTGAAAAACAGGAAGAGAAAGACGGTGAAACCGTGGTTTCCTGGGAGAAAATCAACAAGGCGCAGGCGCTGTGGACGCGTAACAAGGCTGAAATCAAAGACGACGAGTACAACGAGTTTTATAAGCACATCGCCCACGACTTTACCGACCCGCTGACCTGGAGCCACAACCGCGTGGAAGGGAAGCAGGAGTACACCAGCCTGCTGTACATTCCGGCGCAGGCACCGTGGGACATGTGGAACCGCGATCACAAGCACGGCCTGAAGCTGTACGTGCAGCGCGTCTTCATTATGGACGACGCCGAGCAGTTCATGCCGAACTATCTGCGCTTTGTTCGTGGCCTGATAGACTCCAACGATCTGCCGCTGAACGTCTCTCGTGAAATCCTCCAGGACAGCACCGTCACCCGTAATCTGCGTAACGCCCTGACCAAACGTGCGTTGCAGATGCTGGAAAAACTGGCGAAAGACGACGCGGAAAAATACCAGACCTTCTGGAAACAGTTCGGCCTGGTGCTGAAAGAAGGTCCGGCGGAAGACACCGCGAACGTGGAAGCTATCGCTAAGCTGCTGCGCTTCGCCTCTACGCACACCGACTCTTCCGCACAGACCGTGTCGCTGGAAGAGTACGTCTCCCGCATGAAGGAAGGGCAGGAGAAGATCTACTACATCACCGCTGACAGCTATGCGGCAGCGAAGAGCAGCCCGCACCTGGAGCTGCTGCGTAAGAAAGGCATCGAAGTGCTACTGCTGTCTGACCGCATCGACGAGTGGATGATGAACTACCTGACCGAGTTCGACGGTAAGGCGTTCCAGTCCGTTGCCAAAGCCGACGAGTCCATCGACAAGCTGGCGGATGAAGTGGACGAAAGCGCGAAAGAAGCCGAGAAGGCGCTGGAGCCGTTCGTTGAGCGCGTGAAAACCCTGCTGGGCGACCGCGTGAAAGAGGTGCGCCTCACGCACCGTCTGACCGATACTCCGGCGATTGTCACCACCGATGCGGACGAAATGAGCACCCAGATGGCGAAACTGTTCGCTGCGGCGGGCCAGGCCGTGCCGGAAGTGAAATATATCTTTGAGCTTAATCCGGATCACCCGCTGGTGAAACGCGCGGCGGATACTCAGGACGAAGCCCGCTTCGCCGAGTGGGTTGAGCTGCTGCTGGATCAGTCCCTGCTGGCCGAGCGCGGCACCCTGGAAGATCCTAACCTGTTCATTAAACGTGTGAATGCGCTGCTGCTGGCGTAACTGACCACGTCTCCCCTGGTCTTCTCCCTCTCCCCGTGGGAGAGGGCCGGGGTGAGGGCACCAGACCGCACTCTCCCAAATTATCTCCCCTCATTAACCGTTTCAGCCTCCCCGCCTTCCTTGAGCGATACCCGTTCTGGTGGTATTGTTTAGCGCTTTTGAAAAATTGAATCGACATTTGAGGGGATTTTCGCAATGCGTATTATTCTGCTTGGCGCTCCGGGCGCGGGTAAGGGAACTCAGGCTCAGTTCATCATGGAGAAATACGGTATTCCGCAAATCTCTACCGGTGACATGCTGCGTGCCGCTGTTAAATCTGGCTCCGAGCTGGGCAAACAAGCTAAAGACATCATGGATGCAGGCAAGCTGGTGACCGACGAGCTGGTTATCGCGCTGGTCAAAGAGCGCATTGCTCAGGAAGACTGCCGCAACGGTTTCCTGCTGGACGGCTTCCCGCGCACCATTCCTCAGGCTGACGCCATGAAAGAAGCGGGCATCAACGTGGACTACGTGCTGGAGTTCGACGTGCCGGACGAGCTGATCGTTGACCGTATCGTTGGCCGTCGCGTGCACGCTGCTTCTGGCCGCGTTTACCACATCAAATTCAACCCGCCTAAGGTTGAAGGTAAAGACGACGTGACCGGCGAAGAGCTGACCACCCGTAAAGACGATCAGGAAGAGACCGTGCGTAAGCGCCTGGTGGAATACCATCAGATGACCGCGCCGCTGATCGGCTACTACACCAAAGAAGCGCAGGCGGGTAACACCAAATACGCAAAAGTTGACGGCACCAAAGCCGTGGCTGACGTACGTGCAGAGCTGGAAAAAATCCTCGGCTAACCGCACCTCTCTCACCCGGAATCCCGGGTGAGAAAAATTCTCATCTTACCTATTACAGCAATGGGTTTCGTTTAAACGCATTTCCGCTACAATTGACAACCTATCAAATGGTTAAGAGGCGTGAATGAGTCAGGCGAAAACCGGCATCCTGCTTGCCAATCTGGGCACCCCAGAAGCACCTACTCCAGCGGCGGTAAAACGCTACCTGCGACAATTTTTAAGCGACACGCGCGTCGTGGATACCCCAAGACTGCTGTGGTGGCCACTGCTGCGTGGCGTTATTCTGCCGATTCGTTCTCCGCGTGTGGCAAAGCTCTATCAGTCCGTGTGGATGGAAGAGGGCTCGCCGCTGATGGTTTACAGCCGTCGTCAGGAAAAAGCGCTGGCCGCCCGTCTGCCGGACATGCCCGTTGCGCTCGGCATGAGCTACGGTAAGCCTTCGCTGGCCAGCGCCGTCGATTCTCTGCTGGCGCAGGGCGTTGAGCACATCGTGGTGCTCGCCCTTTACCCGCAGTATTCGTGCTCCACGGTGGCTGCCGTCTGGGACGAGCTGGCGCGCATTCTGGCGACCCGCCGCCGTATTCCCGGTATTACCTTTATCCGCGACTACGCCGATAACGAGCTGTATATTCAGGCGCTCGCCAGCAGCGTGCGCGCGTCGTTTGAAAAACATGGCGAGCCGGATCTGCTGCTGCTTTCCTATCACGGTATTCCGCAGCGTTTCGCCAACGAAGGGGATGATTACCCCCAGCGCTGCCGCGATACGACCCGCGAGCTGGTCTCTGCGCTCGGCCTGCCGCCGGAGAAGGTGATGATGACCTTCCAGTCGCGCTTTGGCCGCGAGCCGTGGCTCACGCCGTATACCGATGAAACGCTTAAAATGCTGGGCGAGAAGGGCGTGAAGCATATTCAGGTGATGTCGCCGGGCTTCTCGGCGGACTGTCTGGAAACGCTGGAAGAGATTGCCGTCCAGAACAAAGAGTTCTTCATGGAGGCGGGCGGAACGAAATACGAATACATTCCGGCGCTTAACGACTCCCCTGAACACATCGACATGATGGTGTCGCTGGTCACCACTCGCCGCTGATCGCGTTACGGGCCGGGTTTGTGCTACCATTCCCGGCCCGTATTCTTTGCACAGTTCAGACCATGAAATTTCCCGGTAAACGTAAGTCCAAACACTATTTCCCCGTCGATGCCCGCGATCCGCTGCTACAGCAAATCCAGCCGGAAAGCGAAACCAGCGCAGCCTGGGTGGTGGGTATCGATCAGACGCTGGTGGACATTGAAGCCAAAGTGGATGACGCGTTTGTCGCACGTTACGGTCTGAGCGCCGGGCACTCGCTAGTGATTGAGGATGACGTTGCTGAAGCGCTGTATCAGGAGCTGAAGCGCGACAATCTCATCACCCACCAGTTTGCCGGCGGCACCATCGGTAACACCATGCACAACTACTCCGTGCTGGCAGATGACCGCTCGGTCCTGCTTGGCGTGATGTGCAGCAATATCGAAATCGGTGGCTATGCCTACCGCTACCTGTGCAATACCTCCAGCCGCACCGATCTGAACTATTTGCAGGGCGTTGACGGGCCGATTGGCCGCTGTTTTACGCTGATTAGCGATTCCGGCGAACGGACCTTCGCCATCAGCCCTGGCCATATGAACAAGCTGCGCGCCGAAAGTATCCCGGAAGAGGTGATCGCGGGCGCGTCTGCGCTGGTGCTGACCTCCTACCTGGTGCGCTGCAAGCCGGGCGAGCCGATGCCTGAAGCGACCATGAAGGCGATTGAGTACGCGAAGAAATACAACGTGCCGGTGGTCCTGACGCTGGGCACCAAATTCGTGATTGCCGACAACCCGGCGTGGTGGCAGGCCTTCCTGAAGGAGCACGTCTCCATTCTGGCGATGAACGAAGAAGAGGCCGAAGCGCTGACCGGCGAAAGCGATCCGCTGCTGGCGTCCGATAAAGCGCTGGACTGGGTGGATCTGGTGCTCTGCACCGCCGGTCCGGTTGGGCTGTATATGGCGGGGTTCACGGAAGAAGAGAGCAAGCGCAAAACCCAGCACCCGCTGCTGCCGGGGGCGATTGCCGAATTTAACCAGTACGAATTTAGCCGCGCCATGCGTCATAAAGACTGCGTAAACCCGCTGCGCATCTTCTCCCACATCGCACCGTATATGGGCGGTCCCGAGAAGATCATGAACACCAACGGCGCGGGCGACGGCGCGCTGGCCGCGCTGCTGCACGACATCACCGCTAACGCCTACCATAAAACCAACGTGCCGAACTCCAGCAAACACAGGTTCACCTGGCTGACCTACTCCTCGCTGGCGCAGGTGTGCAAGTACGCGAACCGCGTGAGCTATCAGGTGCTGAACCAGCATTCGCCGCGCTTAACGCGAGGGCTGCCGGAACGGGAAGACAGCCTCGAAGAGGCGTACTGGGATCGTTGATTGTTAAAAGAAAACCCCGGTGGCGCTACGCTTACCGGGGCTGCTTGTAGGCCTGCTAAGCGTAGCGCCAGCAGGCTTTTTTTACCCCGTCACCGCCTCTTCAACCGGCGGCTTCGTCAGCAGCGTCAGCATGGTGTTTGCAATCTCACGCTCGCCCATCACCACCTGATTCGCGCCGCGCTCGGTGATGTAGTCCACCTCGTCGTCATAGTGCGCTCGGGCGATGATCTCAATACCCGGGCACTTCTCGCGCGCGGACGCCACGATCTCACCGGCCTCGTACCCGTTCGGGATCGTCAGCAGCAGCCAGCGGGCGCAGTCCAGATGCGCAAGCTCCATAATCTCTTCGTTAGCCGCGTTGCCCAGCACCGCACGAATGCCGCGCTCGCGAAGCTCATCCACGCGCGTGCGTGACGTCTCAATCACCACCAGCGGAATGCCCTGCGCCATCAGCTTCTCGCCGAGCAGACTGCCGACGCGGCCAAAGCCGACCAGCAGCGCGTGGTTGCAGATATCCACCGGGATCTGCTTCTCATCTTCCGTTGCCTCTTCCAGCGTCTGCTCTTCGAGGGTTTCGGTCTTCTCGAGGTATTTTTCCAGCAGGGCAAACAAAACCGGATTCAGCATGATGGAGAGGATCGCCCCCGCCAGCACCAGATTTTGCCCCGCCTGCGGCAGCAGGTTCAGGGCCATGCCCAGACCAGCCAGAATAAAGGCAAACTCACCAATCTGCGCCAGGCTGGCGGCGATGGTCAGCGCCGTGCGCGGCGAGTGGCCGAACATCCGCACCAGGAAGAAGGCCGCCAGCGACTTACCGAAGATGATGATTGCCAGCGTGCCCAGCACGGCCAGCGGCTGATGAATCAGGACCATCGGGTCGAACAGCATCCCGACGGAGACAAAGAACAGCACCGCGAACGCATCGCGCAGTGGCAGGGTATCGTGCGCGGCACGGTGGCTCAGTTCGGACTCGTTCAGCACCATCCCGGCGAAGAACGCTCCCAGCGCAAAGGAGACGTCGAACAGCTCGACGGCGCCAAAGGCAATGCCCAGCGCCAGCGCAAGGACCGAAAGCGTAAACAGTTCACGCGAGCCGGTAGCGGCGCTGCGGGACATGATCCACGGCACCAGACGACGGCCCACCAGCATCATGATGGCGATAAACGCCACCACCTTACCGATGGTGATGCTCATATCCAGCGCCAGCGAGGCGAAGCCGATATTCTCTTTTTCCATCATCCCGGCGACGGCGGGCAGCAGCACCAGCGTCAACACCATCACCAGATCTTCTACAATCAGCCAGCCGATCGCGATTTGCCCGCGCTGGCTGTCTATCAGCTGTCTCTCTTCAAGCGCGCGCAGCAGCACCACGGTACTGGCGGTTGAAAGACACAGCCCAAATACGATGCCGGTCATGATTGACCAGCCCAGCACCGCAGAAAGCGCCATGCCCAGCAGCGTCGCCACCCCTATCTGGGCGATCGCTCCCGGTATGGCGATCGACTTTACCGCCATCAGATCCTTCAGCGAAAAATGCAGACCGACGCCAAACATCAGCAGGATAACGCCCAGTTCCGCCAGCTCCGGTGCAAGTTTAGTATCTGCGACAAAACCAGGCGTAAATGGTCCTGCCAGCACACCCGCTAACAAATAGCCTACCAGCGGCGAAATACGCAGTTTGTTGGCAATCATGCCGAGGATAAAAGCGAGCACAAGTCCACCAACAATGGTGGTGATAAGCGGTGTGGCGTGGTGCATTCCGTCTCCTTTCGCGATGGGTGATCCATTTTTGGTGCAAATACCAAAAAGCCGATTAATAGTTTATGACAATTTTTACCCTTATGTTTATGAATAATTGTTGAAACAGGAATAAAAAGGCAATAAGCGTGAAAAAGGGCAGGTTTTACTAAGTTTGCGGGGAGGAGTCAGAGGAAAGCCTTATGGCATCAGGTTATCCGGCTGCCAAAGTTTAACTTTGGCAGCCGTGAAATTACGCTTTATGGCGGTTGTCAGGCAGGAATATGGTCAACATCCCCAGAAGTGGCAGGAAAGCGCAGATTTTATAAACCAGGAAGATGCTGGTGTGGTCTGCAACCATCCCTAACACGGCTGCGCCAAGGCCGCCCATGCCAAAGGCAAAACCGAAAAAGAGGCCGGAAACCATACCGATACGTCCCGGCAGCAGCTCCTGCGCATAGACCAGGATGGCTGAGAATGCCGATGCGAGAATAAAACCAATAATCACCGTCAAAATCCCGGTCCATTCCAGACTTGCGTACGGTAAAAGAAGGGTAAACGGCGCGACGCCGAGGATAGAGCCCCAAATCACATATTTACGCCCGATTTTATCGCCAACAGGCCCGCCAATCACCGTGCCTGCCGCCACCGCAAACAGGAAGGCGAAGAGGTGAAACTGGGCGTTTTGTACCGATAATCCGAATTTTTGCATCAGATAGAAGGTGTAATAGCTGCTGATGCTCGCCATATAGAAATATTTCGAGAAAATCAGCACCAGCAGCACGCTGACGGTCAGGATCACCTTGTTGCGGGGAAGGGGGTTAATAACCTTCGCCACAGGCTTACCCTTATTCACGCGATGCTGCGCGGCATACCAGCGGCTGATTTGCGCCAGCACGACAATCGCCAGCAGTGCGGCCAGCACAAACCACGCCACGTTGCCTTTACCATAGGGCGCAATGATTACCGCCGCCAGCAGAGGACCGAGGGAGCTACCAAAGTTGCCCCCCACCTGGAACAGAGACTGCGCCAGCCCGTGACGTCCGCCGGAGGCCATACGCGCCACGCGGGACGACTCCGGATGGAATACCGATGATCCGGTACCCACCAGCGCCGCGGCAACCAAAACCGCCTCAAAGCTGCCCGCCATCGCCAGCAGCACCAGCCCGCTCAGGGTGAAGCACATGCCAATGGGCAGCGACCATGGCATCGGGTATTTGTCCGTCCAGTAGCCCACCACCGGCTGTAGCAGTGAAGAGGCCAGCTGGAAGGTCAGGGTAATCATCCCGATCTGCACGAAGGTTAATGAGAACTCGGACTGCAACAGCGGATAGATCGCCAGAATCAGCGACTGGATCATGTCGTTGAGCAGGTGAGAAAGACTGATTGCGCCTAATACTTTAAAGGAAGTGCGCGATTTCGGCGGCGACGCCGGAGCGCCCTGAACAGGCTGGGTTGATTCACTGATTGCCATAAATACCACGTCAATTTGTTATTAGAGATGCAGGGAGTAATTATTATCCGACTAACATACTCGTCCGTGACATTTGAAGAAAGTCGCAATTCTGAAAACTTATTTGTCTATTCTTGTGAGTCACTGTAATTTTTGCGTTTGTCTATGGGTCAGGGAGAGAGAAGATGAAGTTAATAAAGCGTGGCGTCGCGCTGGCGCTCATCGCCGCATGGGGGCTGACAAGCCTGCCCGCGCAGGCGTATGAGAAAGATAAAACCTATAAAATTACCATTCTCCACACGAACGATCATCACGGCCATTTCTGGCGCAGCGAATACGGTGAATATGGCCTGGCGGCGCAAAAAACGCTGGTGGACGGCATTCGCAAAGAGGTCGCGGCCCAGGGCGGCAGCGTGCTGCTGCTATCGGGCGGGGATATTAATACCGGCGTACCGGAGTCGGATTTACAGGATGCCGAGCCTGATTTTCGCGGCATGAATTTAATCGGCTACGACGCGATGGCGGTCGGAAACCACGAGTTTGATAATCCGCTGAGCGTGCTGCGCCAGCAGGAGAAGTGGTCCAAATTCCCGTTCCTTTCCGCCAATATTTATCAGAAAAGCACCGGCGAGCGCCTGTTTAAACCGTGGGCGCTGTTTAAGCGTCAGGATCTGAAGATTGCGGTCATTGGCTTAACCACTGACGATACGGCCAAAATTGGCAACCCTGAATATTTCACCGACATTGAATTCCGTAAACCGGCGGACGAAGCGAAGCTGGTGATCCAGGAGTTGCAGCAGAATGAAAAGCCGGATGTGATTATCGCGACCACCCACATGGGGCATTACGATAACGGCGAGCACGGCTCCAACGCGCCGGGCGACGTAGAGATGGCGCGCAGCCTGCCAGCGGGCTCGCTGGCGATGATTGTGGGCGGCCATTCGCAGGATCCGGTCTGCATGGCGTCGGAGAACAAAAAGCAGGTGGACTACGTGCCGGGCACGCCCTGCGCGCCGGACCGTCAAAACGGGATCTGGATCGTGCAGGCCCACGAGTGGGGGAAATACGTTGGCCGCGCGGATTTTGAATTCCGTAACGGCGAGATGAAGCTGGTGCACTATCAACTCATTCCGGTCAACCTGAAGAAGAAAGTCACCTACCCGGACGGCAAAAGCGAACGCGTACTCTACACGCCAGAGATCGCTGAAAACCAGCAGATGCTCTCCCTACTGACGCCGTTCCAGAGCAAAGGGAAAGCGCAGCTGGACGTGAAGATTGGCACGCTTAACGGTCGTCTGGAAGGGGACCGCAGCAAAGTCCGCTTCGTGCAGACCAACATGGGGCGTCTGGTGCTGGCCGCGCAGATGGCGCGCACGAATGCGGATTTTGGCGTGATGAGCGGTGGCGGTATTCGTGATTCCATCGAAGGCGGAAATATCACCTATAAAGACGTGCTGAAGGTACAGCCGTTTGGCAACGTGGTGGTGTATGCGGACATGAGCGGGAAAGAGGTGATTGACTACCTGACGGCTGTCGCGCAGATGAAGCCGGACTCAGGGGCATATCCGCAGTTTGCTAACGTCAGCTTCGTGGCGAAGGACGGCAAGCTCAACGATCTCAAGATCAAAGGCGAGCCTGTTGATCCGGCGAAAACCTACCGCCTGGCAACGTTAAGCTTCAATGCCACCGGCGGCGACGGCTATCCGCACATTGATAACAAACCGGGCTATGTGAATACCGGCTTTATTGATGCGGAGGTGCTGAAGCAGTTTATCCAGCAGAATTCACCGATTGACGTGAATGCGTACGAGCCGAAGGGCGAGGTGAGCTGGCAGTAGTGGTTTTGTTGCCGGGTGGCGGCTACGCCTTACCCGGCTTTTTATTCAATCCGGCGCGCAATATCCGCAAACGTCGCGTCCAGTATTTTCGCCAGATCGCCCGCGGCCAGTTCGATATCCAGTCCGCGCTTGCCGCCAGAAATGTAGATCGTCTCAAATTCCTGCGAAGGCGCATCGATCAGCGTCGGCAGACGCTTTTTCTGGCCGAGCGGGCTGATCCCGCCGACAAGATATCCTGTCGTGCGTTGCGCAACCATCGGGTCGGCCATATCGACCTTTTTCGCCCCCAGCGCTTTGGCCACTTTTTTCAAATCAAGCTGACCGGCGACGGGCGTCACCGCCACGGCGAGGTGCTTCATATCGCCATTCACCGCGACCAGCAGCGTTTTGTAGACCTGGTCCGCGTTCAGCCCCAGCTTGCGCACCACTTCATCACCAAAGTTGGTTTCGTTCGGATCGTGATCGTAGGTGTGGATCCGGAAAGAAATTTTGTTTTTTTCGAGTAATTTAACGGCGGGAGTCATGGCTATCCTTCTTACGACAGACGATTCATACCAGCAGCATACGCCTGACGTTTGTCTAAAAAATAGCACCATCTTGCGCAATAGTATTGGCAGTGATGGTCACTTTGAGCGACAATCGGCTCAACCGAAGGTCACTTCGGTATAATAAAAACGATGAAATTCCTCTTTGACGGGCCAATAGCGATATTGGCCATTTTTTTACTTCAGCAGCGACGGCAAATTCCCTTCGCCGTACAAATGCAACGCGCCAACCGCGACGACATAACGACCAGCAGGCAGGGCATACAGCGTCTCCCGCCACGCCTGGTTACGCGCGTTCATCAGCACATCATACAACGATCCACTGAACGTCGACGGTAACGCCAGCTTGCCGTCTGCCGGCGGCGCGTCCAGCCACCAGCCAATCATGGTTTGCAGAAGCCGCGCATTGGTGTGCCAGTGGGTCAGGGTATCTTCCAGCAGCATACGTCCGTCGTCCGGAAGCTGACGCAGGAGCGCTATCTGGCTGTCCGTCCCTTCCAGTTCGATGACGGGCATAGTGCGCGCCCGTGCCATATTCAGCAGCTGATAATCAATGCCGTAATCGCCGCGCAGGCCCAGGCGCTGCGCCTGCGTGGCCTGTAACACCATCGCGATTTGCCACAGCGGCAGGGTATCAATCATGGATAGCGATACGCCCGTCTCGTTGGCAATGCGCGTCAGCTCCGCGAGCTGGGCATCGTCCAGCCGTTCCGCCAGCGGGAGGTCGCTTTCCAGCCCGGCAAACGGCGACTCGTGGCCGGAGATGTCGGCCTCTACGATCAGCGCGTCGGCGCGCTTCAGCAGTTTAATCAGGCCGGCGGGCAGGGGTGACATATCCTGTGTGCCCATATGGATGCTTCCCACCAGGTGCAGATGCCGTCCGCCCGGAAGCGAAATATCCATGCCGGGCCAGGCATAACGGCGGGGAAAGAGGGCGCGAAACGATGCTTTTATACGGCTAAACAGACTCATACGCGCTCCATGATCGGAAAGGGTCATGCTAGCGCGTACGAGAACAAGGTTCAATCCTTCGGTTTAAACCGCAGCAGGCGGTTGGCGTTGCTCACCACGGTAATGGACGAGAGCGCCATCGCCGCACCCGCGACCACCGGGTTCAGCAGAGTGCCGGTCAGCGGCCACAAAATCCCGGCGGCAACCGGAATGCCGAGTGAGTTGTAGATGAATGCCCCCAGCAGGTTCTGCTTCATGTTGCGCAACGTAGCTTTCGAAATCGCCAGCGCGTCCGCCACGCCCATCAGGCTGTGCCGCATCAGGGTGATCGCCGCAGTCTCAATGGCAACATCGCTCCCGCCGCCCATCGCAATGCCTACGTCAGCCTGCGCCAGCGCCGGGGCGTCGTTGATACCGTCGCCCACCATCGCCACCTGGCGACCCTGACTTTGCAGGTTCTTGATGGCGTCCGCTTTGCCGTCCGGCAGCACGCCGGCAATCACCTCATCAATCCCGGCTTCTCTGGCGATGGCGTTAGCGGTCGTCGGATTATCACCGGTTAACATCACCAGGCGGTAGCCCGCGCGGTGCAGGCGCTGTAGGGCATCCACGCTGTCCTGGCGTAACGGATCGCGCACGGCCAGCAGCGCCGCCGCCTGTCCATCCATTGCCAGCAGAACCGGTGTCGCCCCCTGAGAAGCCTGCGCGTTAAGCTCAGCTTCCAGCGCGGACGTATCAACGCCGTTTTCATTCAGCAGTGCCTGGTTACCCAGCAGCAGCGTATGCCCTTCGGCTTCCCCGCTGACCCCTAAACCGCGCAGGGTGCGGAAGTTGCTTACCTGTGGCAGGCGGGCATCGCCGGCTTTCTCAAGGATGGCGCGCGCCAGCGGGTGGCTGGAACCTTGTTCCAGCGCCGCGGCAAGGCGCACGGCATCCGCTTCCGTACAGCCCGCGGTTTTGACGGCCACCACCTGGGGTTTGCCCTCGGTGAGCGTACCGGTTTTATCAAAGACAAGGGTGTCCAGCGTGCTTGCCCGCTGTAGCGCGTCGGCGTCACGGACCAGCACGCCAAACTCGGCGGCGCGACCGACGCCGGAGATAATCGACATCGGCGTGGCCAGGCCAAGCGCACAAGGGCAGGCGATGATCAGCACCGTGGTGGCAATCACCAGGGTATAGACAATCTGCGGCGCCGGGCCGAAGAAATACCAGATCGCCGCGCTGAACAGGGCAATGCCGACCACCACGGGGACAAAAATAGCGGAAATTTTATCGGCAAGCTGGCCGATTTCCGGCTTGCTGCTCTGGGCCTGGCGGACCATGCGGATGATGCGCGACAGGGTGGTATGGCTGCCAACGGCGCTGGCGCGGAACAGCACGCTTCCGTCCTGCACCACCGTACCCGCATGCACCGCATCGCCCGGGGATTTCTGCTGGGGGATCGGCTCACCGGTCAGCATGGCTTCATCAAGCCAGGCGTCGCCCTGAGTGATTTCACCGTCGACGGGCACGCGGTCACCGGTGGTCAGGCGCAGCGTCATACCCGGCTGCACCTCCGAAAGCGGAACGCTTTTCTCCCCGTCGTCCGTCACCACGCGGGCCGTCGGCGGGGTTAAATCGAGTAATCTTTCCAGCGCTTTCGACGAGCGCTGGCGAGCGCGGGCTTCGAGCATGTGGCCTAAGTTAATCAGACCAATAATCATCGCGCTTGCTTCATAGTAGAGGTGGCGAGCTTCCATCGGGAACCACTGCGGCCAGACGTTAACGCTCATTGAATAGAGCCACGCGGCCCCCGTCCCGAGCGCGACCAGCGTGTCCATCGTCGCCGTGCGGTTTTTCAGGCTCTTCCAGGCGCTGGTGTAAAAATGCCCGCCTGCAAACACCATGACCGCAAGGGTAATGACACCAATCACCAGCCATAGGGTGCGGTTATCAGCGGTGACCATCATGTTGTCACCCATCATGCCCCACACCATCACCGGAATACCAACCAGCAGGGCGACGATCGCCTGCCAGCGGAAGCGCTTCATGGTGGCGATAGCCGTTTCCTGCTGGCGCTCGCGGCGCTCGGCATCATCTTCGATGGCCTCCGCCCCGTAGCCCGCTTTCTCAACGGCCTGTACTAAATCTGCGGCGGAGGCGCTGCCCATCACCAGCGCAGTACGCTCCGCCAGGTTTACCCGTGCCTGCGCTACGCCCGGGACCGCCTGCAAGGCATTCTGTACCCGTGAAACGCAGCTGGCGCAGCTCATGCCGTTGATCAGCAGCTGTTGGCTATCATCAATGTCATCCGCTACCGGAAGCTCAGGAGTGGCCGCTGTCAGTGCTTCCGACGGGGATGATGACTCTGCCAGCGGTTTAGCCTTTGGGTGGCTTAACTCCGCCCCGTAACCGGCCTGTTTGATAGTATCAATCAGCGCGTCGGCGCTGGCGCTGCCGGTCACGGCGGCATGATCGATAGTCACCTCAGCGCTTTCCACGTCAGGGCGCTGCTCCAGACTTTCTTTAACGCGTTTGACGCAGTGGCCGCAGGAGAGGCCGTCAAGCGTCAGGTCAATAGTGTGAGACATAACAAAACTCCCGTATAATGTTCTGGTCAATTGTTGACCTTCACTCTGCTTTTCGCTAACTGTTATGAAGGTTAAACCTTCCATCAAGGGGAAGGTCAAGGGGGAAATGTGAATATCAGCGATGTTGCGAAAAAAACCGGCTTAACCAGCAAAGCGATTCGCTTTTATGAAGAGAAAGGGCTGGTGACGCCACCGTTGCGCAGTGAGAACGGCTACCGCAGCTATACGCAACTGCATCTTGATGAGCTGACGTTACTGCGCCAGGCCAGACAGGTTGGATTCAACCTGGAAGAGTGCGGGGAGCTGGTAAACCTGTTTAACGATCCGAAGCGCCACAGTGCCGACGTGAAAAAACGTACGCTGGAAAAAGTGGCGGAGATCGAACGCCATATTATCGAATTACAGGCAATGCGTGAGCAGCTTTTAAAGCTGGCGGAATCCTGCCCGGGAGATGACAGCGCCGACTGCCCGATTATCGACAATCTTTCCGGCTGCTGCCACCGCAAAACCCACGCCTAACAGGCTTTAACCCGCAGGGTAATACCTTCCACCGCAATGACCTCAACCCGCGTTCCTGCGCTGAGGTCATCATCGGCCACGACCGGCCACGAACTGTCCCCCACGCGCATATGGCCGCGTCCGTTGATCAGTGCGTTATCAAGCGTGAAACGTTTACCCACGATCTGCTGCCCACGCTGGTTGAGATGCGCGTCGACTGGCTTCTGCTCCTGAACGCGTTTGTTCAGCCAGCGCCACCACAGCCAGGCGGCCACCAGCGTCAGTACGGCAAACAGCGCGCCCTGCCACTCCCAGCCGACAGGCAGCAGCCAGACGACCAGCCCGGTAATCACCGCGGCAATGCCGCTCCACAGCAGATAACCGTTGCCGCCCAGCATCTCGGCGGCCAGCAGCAGGCCGCCGAGGCTTAGCCAGAACGCATGTGGATGTGCAACGATGAGTTCAATCATTTTTTACGCTCGTTTCCGCCGTCTTTGATCAGTTCGGCAATCCCGGCGATAGATCCCATCAGGCTGCTGGCATCCAGCGGCATCATCACCACTTTGCTGTTGTTCGCAGAGCCGATCTCCTTCAGCGCATCGGTATATTTTTGCGCGACGAAGTAGTTCACGGCCTGGATATCCCCGGCGGCAATCGCCTCGGATACCATTTGCGTCGCGCGGGCTTCCGCCTCTGCTGAACGTTCACGCGCTTCCGCCTGGAGGAAGGCAGACTGACGGTCGCCCTCGGCTTTCAGGATCTGCGACTGTTTTTCCCCTTCCGCTTTCAGGATCTCGGCCTGGCGCACCCCTTCGGCTTCAAGGATATAGGCACGCTTGGTACGCTCGGCCTTCATCTGCGCGTTCATGGAAGCGATCAGCTCTGCCGGTGGGCGCACGTCGCGGATCTCAATGCGGGTCACCTTGATCCCCCACGGATTGGTAGCTTCATCCACAATGTGCAGCAGGCGGGTATTGATGCTGTCACGCTGGGAGAGCATTTCATCCAGCTCCATCGAGCCCAGCACGGTACGGATGTTGGTCATCGTCAGGTTGACGATCGCCAGCTCCAGATTGCTCACCTCATAGGCCGCTTTCGGCGCGTCTATCACCTGGATAAAGCACACCGCATCAATGGTGACGTTGGCGTTATCCTTCGAGATGACTTCCTGGGAAGGGATATCCAGGACCTGCTCCATCATATTGATCTTGCGCCCAATTCTGTCCATGAAGGGGACGATCAGGCTTAAACCAGGCTGAAGGGTATTGGTGTAGCGACCGAAGCGTTCGACGGTCCACTGGTAACCCTGCGGGACAATTTTGATGCCTGCGCCCACAATAACCAGCGCAACGAAAATAAGGACAGGGACAACGATGAGCATAAAAACCTCCTGTTTTGCATGCCGTAGCGGGAAAAATTGCGTAATTGTTGAACGTTAGTATATCGGTTAACGGGCGGGATTTCGCCCCTGTAAAGAGGTGGGAACCGGACTGGTAAAATTAAAATGCCCCGCCAGGAGAGCAGGGCGCAGACGCTTAGTCTTCTGACCAGGTGTAGCTGAAGTCGGTGATAAACCCATCCCCGGCGTCAGCGATGGCTTTCGATAAGCCCTGATAGTATTTTTCCAGGCCAATAGCCTCTATCTGCTGGATCTGTTCGCGGATCGGGGCGCAGAACAGCACTGCATTGCCCGCTCCGACACGTTTGTTGTTCGGCGGCAGATCGCCGGTGATCGCTTTAAACCAGGTTCTGATCCCTTGCTTTAGGCTGTGCGGCGCTTTGGCAAGATTCTCCTGGCCGGTCAGCACCTGTAGCGTTGGGAATGCATTAGCGTTGACGGCGGTTTTCATGCGCGCAAAGAAGGCGGTAAAAAGCTCAAAAGAGCCGAGATCCGTGACGCGAGGCTTGGTGGTTTTTCCGTTCTTATTGCCCATTTTTCCCACAGGCGCGGCGGGCGCCGGAACCACATTGACCTTATGCAGATCCAGACCAAACAGCAGATTGCAGTGCGCCCGGCGTTCTTTTAGCGGGTAGGACATCAGCACGTCAATAAACGCCGTCGCCTTCACATCGGCCAGGTCATGGTTGATCAGCCATTGCGAGCGGGCAAATTCCGCAGGCGAAACGAACCAGTCCGGCACCTCGGTAAAGCGCCTGGATTTACCCTTGCTGTCAAATTCGAGAAAGTAAGCCCCGTCATCGAAAGCAAAATAGCAGTTCTTAAAGCTGCCAATCGTGGTGTTAACGATGAGTGCCTTCTTAACAAAATCGACAACCTCTGCACCCATAACAAAACGCGTGAGTTCCGACGAATTGATGACTTCCATTAATGTTTCGACATCAGGCACGCCTGGCTTCAGGGAGGAAAACTCATAAAAAATATGTGTCATGCGGCTTACTACCTGTAGTGATAGAGGTGACAATGAGCAAACAAAAAGTTTAACACTAGCCATAGCTTAAGGCTATTCGCACTGTGAACCTGAAAGGATTATGCTACAGGCTGTTCTCATAAAAGCGTTAAATGGAATCGGAATGAATAATAAAAAAAATCTTCTGGATATCAGGGATGTTGGCTTTCGCGTGGGTGACAACACGATCCTTCAGCACGTCAATTTTTGCCTTTCACCGGGCGAATTTAAGCTGATAACCGGCCCCTCCGGCTGCGGCAAAAGCACGCTTCTGAAAATCGTGGCCTCGTTACTGAGCCCAACGGAGGGAACGATCCTGTTTGAAGGGAAGGATATCGCCACGCTTACACCGGAACGCTACCGCCAGCAGGTGTCCTACTGCGTGCAGACGCCGTCCCTGTTTGGCGATACGGTGTACGACAATCTGGTGTTCCCCTGGCAAATCCGCAACCAAACGCCTGAACCTGAAACGTTTGCCGACGATTTGGCCCGGTTTGGGCTTTCGCCGGAGACGCTGACCAAATCGATTGCCGACCTGTCAGGCGGGGAAAAGCAGCGCGTATCGCTGATCCGTAATCTGCAATTCCTGCCGAAGGTGCTGCTGCTGGACGAGATCACCAGCGCGCTGGATGACGCCAACAAGCGCAACGTGAATGAGATTATTCATCGCTACGCCCGTGAACAGGATATTGCCGTGCTGTGGGTGACGCACGATTCAAACGAAATTAGCCATGCGGATGATGTCATCACGCTCAGGCCGCAGGGCGGGAAAATGCAGGAGGCTAACCGTGGGTGAACATAATATAACGAACGAATCGCTGGCGCTGTCGATGGTACTGGTGCTGGTGGCGATTGTGGTCAGCTACCGGGAAAAGCTGGGGCTGGAGAAAGATATTCTGTGGAGTATCGCCCGCGCGGTCATCCAGCTCATCATCGTCGGCTACGTGCTGAAATACATCTTCAACGTCAACCATGCGGTACTGACGCTGCTGATGGTGCTGTTTATCTGCTTCAACGCGGCGTGGAATGCGCAAAAGCGCAGTAAATACATCGATAAAGCGTTCATCTCGTCGTTTATCGCCATTACCACCGGGACCGCGTTAACGCTGGCGGTGCTGGTGCTCTCCGGCTCGATAGAGTTTACGCCGATGCAGGTGATCCCCATTTCCGGGATGATTGCGGGTAACGCGATGGTGGCGGTAGGGTTGTGCTACAACAATCTGGGGCAACGCTTCAGCAGCGAGCAGCAGCAGCTTCAGGAAAAGCTAAGCCTGGGGGCAACGCCGAAGGTGGCCTCGGCGCGGTTGATTCGCGACAGCATTCGTTCTTCGCTGATCCCCACGGTGGATTCAGCAAAAACCGTGGGGCTGGTCAGTCTGCCGGGCATGATGTCGGGGCTGATTTTTGCCGGTATCGATCCGGTTAAAGCGATTAAGTACCAGATAATGGTGACGTTTATGCTGCTCTCCACCGCGAGCCTGTCGACGATTATTGCCTGCTACCTGACCTATCGGAAGTTCTACAACGCACGCCACCAGCTGGTGGTGACGCCGTTGAAAAACGTGCGCTGATTGTGCCGGGCGGCACTGCGTTTGCCCGGCCTACGATTCGTGCTTTTGTAGGCCCGGTAAGGCGAAGCCGCCACCGGGCAAAATGCATCAATATAACAACGCGTACAGCTGACGACGATATTTTGACGCCAGGGCGTCACCGGTACCGAGCGCGGCCAGGATCTCCTGGAACATCTTCCGCGCCTGACCGTCTGCGGCGCCCAGGTCTTTCTGAAGATGGCTAAAAAGCAGTTCCAGCGCCTCTTCGTTACGCCCGACCTGATGCAGCTGGAGCGCGAGCTGGCTTGCCAGCGCCGCATCCGCCGGGTTGTCTGCAACCTGCTGCTGAAGCTGCTGAATTTCAGGGGTATCCGCCGCCTGTTTCAGCAGGTCAATCTGCGCCACCAGGCCCTGATAACGGGTGTCCTGATCCTGCATCGGAACGGTTTTCAGAACGGCTTCCGCGTCTTCGGGGCGGTGCAGCGCAATCTGGGTCTCTGCCAGCAGCAGACCAATCTGGCTGTTTTGATTCGACAGCTGCCACGCGTCTTTTAACAGCGGCAGCGCCTCGTCGTATTTGCCTTCCTGCATCAGCGCCATCGCTTCCTGCGCCTTCAGCTCTTCTTCACGCGGCAGGACTTTATCCAGCAGGGCGCGGATCGCCTCTTCCGGCTGCGGTCCCTGGAAGCCATCGACGGGCTGACCGTTCTGGAACAGGTAGACGGTCGGGATCGCACGCAGGCCAAACTGGGATGCCACCATCGGTTCGGCGTCACAATCCAGTTTCGCCAGAATGAACTGGCCGTTGTATTGCGCAGCAAGGCTTTCCAGGACCGGCGTCAGTTGCAGACAGTGTTGGCTGCGTTCAGACCAGAAGTAGAACAGCACCGGTTTAGCCATTGACTGTTCGAGCGTCTGTTGCAGGTTAGCTTCAGTTATGTTGACGATATTCTGTACGGACATGCGGCATTCTCTTTTGTCGGTTTACTCTTTACATGGGGGTAAGCGTCATCGCTTCAACTCAACCCTGCAAAATTTTGTCCATCATCCGTCCCGGCAGCAGGCGTTTTAACCAGCCGACGGCATGGGTCACCAGCGTGACCGGATAGCGCGTTTTGGGGTTGTCGCTCTCAAATGCGTGGCGCACTTTGGCGACCACCGCCTCCGGCCCCAGCGTGAAGCGTGCGGCAATACCGGGGTTTTCGACCGGCTTGTCCGCCTGCGTCTGGTTAACGTTTTCCGTGAACCGGGTGCGGATAGGGCCGGGCTCAATCAGGCTGACCTTAATGCCGCTGTGGCGCAGTTCCATGCGTAGCGCGTCGGACCACGCCTCCAGCGCGTATTTGCTGGCGGCATAAGCTCCACGGCCCGGCGTGGAGATCAGGCCCATCACCGAGGAGGTCATGACAATCCGCCCTTCGCCGTGCGGCAGCATGGCGGGAAGCAGGCGCATGGTGAGCTGATGCGCGCCGAAAACGTTAGCGGAGAACTGCTGTTCCAGCTGTTCCCGCGAGATGGTCTGTAGCGGGCCGTAGACGCCATAGCCCGCATTGTTGAACAGGCCGTAAAGCCGGTTATTGGTCAGGGCGATAACCTCATCGGCGGCCTGCTCCACGCTCTCCGGCGAATCCAGATCCAGCAGGATGCCGGTAAAACCGAGCCCTCTCATGCGTTCGACATCTTCGGGTTTACGGCAGGCTGCCAGTACCCAAAACCCCTGGCGCTTCAGCTCAAGGGCGCTTTCGAGGCCAATTCCGCTGGAACATCCTGTTATTAAGACCGATTTTTGCATAACTTTACCTGTCAGGTTCTCAGCTGTTTGACGAGTCATGTTTTACTAAAGGTGCCAGCCGGGTTGCCATCCAGTCGGCAATAAACGGCTGGGCATCGCGATTGGGGTGAATGCCGTCGTCCTGCATCCACTGGGGCTTGAGATAGACCTCTTCCATGAAAAATGGCAGCAGCGGAATATCAAACTCTTTGGCAAGCTTAGGATAGATCGCGCTAAACGCCTCATTATACCGACGGCCGTAGTTAGCGGGCAGGCGAATTTGCATCAGCAGCGGCTGGGCGTTAGCGGCCTTAATGGTCTGCAAAATGGTCCGCAGCGTTTGCTCGGTTTGCTGCGGCGGGAAGCCTCGCAGGCCATCGTTGCCGCCCAGTTCAACCAGCACCCAGCGCGGCTGATGCTGCTTGAGCAGGGCAGGCAGGCGCGACAGGCCCTGCTGCGACGTATCGCCGCTGATGCTGCCGTTAACGACAGACGTCCCGGACTGCCATTTATCATTGAGCAGCGCGGGCCAGGCCGCGCTGGCGGCCATACGATAGCCCGCGCTCAGGCTGTCGCCCAGCACCAGTAACGTGTCCGCAGCCGCCGCGCGGAAGGTCATCAGCATCAAAAACAGGAAGGGCAAATGCCAGCGGAAAACATTGTTGAAGTTCATCGTCTTAAGAAGTCCGTCGGTCAGGGAGAACACGAGCTTTCCATCCTTACCGGAGTTGAACTCGTTGTCAAACGCGCCGAAAGCATCGCGCTGATTGGCGAATCCGGTTCCGGTAAGTCCACGCTGCTGGCGATCCTGGCCGGCCTGGACGATGGCAGCAGCGGCGAGGTGAACCTGGTCGGCCAGCCCCTTCACGCGCTTGATGAAGAGGCGCGCGCCGCGCTGCGCGCCCGGCATATCGGGTTTGTCTTTCAGTCCTTCATGCTGATCCCAACCCTCAACGCGCTGGAAAACGTCGAGCTGCCGGGCCTGCTGCGCGGCGAAAATACCCGCGAAAGTCGCGATCACGCCAAAGCATTGCTGGAACAGCTTGGGCTGGGGAAGCGGCTTGACCACCTTCCGGCGCAGCTTTCGGGCGGCGAGCAGCAGCGCGTGGCGCTGGCGCGGGCGTTTAACGGACGCCCGGAAGTGCTGTTTGCCGATGAGCCAACGGGCAACCTCGACCGTAAAACCGGGGATAAAATTGCCGATCTGCTGTTTTCGCTCAACCGCGAGCACGGCACCACGCTGATTCTGGTTACCCACGATCCGCAGCTGGCCGCCCGCTGCGACCGCCGCCTGCGGCTGGTGAACGGTATTCTTCAGGAGGAAGCATGATTGCCCGCTGGTTCTGGCGCGAATGGCGCTCGCCCTCGCTGCTGATTGTCTGGCTGGCGTTAAGCCTGGCGGTGGCCTGCGTGCTGGCGCTCGGCAGCGTCAGCGATCGCATGGAAAAAGGGCTTAGCCAGCAGAGCCGCGAATTTATGGCGGGGGACAGGGCGCTGCAAAGTTCCCGGCCCGTCCCGCCGGGCTGGATAGAAGAAGCGCGCAAGGAAGGGCTGAAGGTAGGGGAGCAAATCACCTTCCAGACCATGACCTTTGCGGGCGACACGCCGCAGCTTGCCAGCGTGAAGGCCGTGGATGACATCTACCCAATGTACGGCGAACTACAAACCAGCCCGCCGGGGCTAAAACCGGCCTCCGGTACGGTATTGCTGGCTTCGCGTCTGATGGCGCTTCTTAACCTGAAGCCCGGCGACAGTATTGACGTTGGCGATGCCACTCTGAAAATTGCCGGGGAAGTGGTGCAGGAGCCCGATTCCGGCTTTAACCCGTTCCAGCTCGCGCCGCGCCTGCTGATGAACACCGCCGATGTCGCGAAAACCAACGCCGTCCAGCCGGGAAGCCGCGTAACCTGGCGCTATAAGTTTGGCGGTACGCCCGCACAGCTGGAGGCGTATGAAAAATGGCTTCTGCCGCAGCTCAAGCCGGAACATCGCTGGTACGGGCTGGAACAGGATGAAGGGGCGCTAGGCAAATCTCTTGAACGGTCCCAGCAGTTCCTGCTGCTGTCGGCGCTGTTAACCCTGCTGCTGGCCGTTGCGGCCGTCGCCGTGGCGATGGGGCACTACTGCCGCAGCCGTTACGATCTGGTGGCGATCCTCAAAACCCTCGGCGCGGGTCGGGCGCAGCTGCGCAAGCTGATTGTCGGCCAGTGGCTGATGGTGCTGGCGCTGTCGGCCATTACCGGTGGGGCGATCGGGCTGCTGTTTGAAAAACTGCTGATGGTGCTGCTCAAACCGGTACTGCCCGCCGCGCTGCCGCCTGCCAGCCTCTGGCCGTGGCTGTGGGCCATTGGCGCGATGACGGTGATCTCCCTGCTGGTGGGGCTGCGCCCGTACCGGCTGCTGCTCGCCACCCAGCCGCTGCGCGTGCTGCGCCGCGACGTGGTGGCCAACGTCTGGCCAATGAAGTTCTACCTGCCGGTGATTATTGCGGTGGCGGTCGGGCTGCTGGCCTGGCTGATGGGCGGCAGTACGCTGCTGTGGGCGGTGCTGGCGGGTGCGGTCGTGCTGGCGCTGCTGTGCGGCGCGCTGGGCTGGGTGCTGCTCAGCCTGCTAAAAAAGCTGACGGTGAAATCGCTGCCGGTGCGTCTGGCGATTAATCGTCTGCTGCATCAGCCGTGGTCCACGCTCAGCCAGCTTTCGGCGTTCTCGCTGTCGTTTATGCTGCTGGCGCTCCTGCTGGTGCTGCGCGGGGATCTGCTGGATCGCTGGCAGCAGCAGCTTCCGCCGGAAAGCCCGAACTATTTTCTGATCAACATCGCGCCCGAGCAGGTGACGCCGCTGAAGGGCTTCCTGTCCGAGCATCACATTATTCCCGAGTCGTTCTATCCGATCGTGCGTGCCCGCCTGACGCAGATCAACGGCCAGTCGACGGAAGGAAACAAAGACGAATCGCTCAACCGAGAGCTGAACCTGACCTGGCAGGAGAAGCGTCCGGACCATAACCCGATCGTCGCCGGCACCTGGCCGCCAAAGGCGGGGGAAGTGTCGATGGAGGAGGGGCTGGCGAAGCGTCTGAACGTGGGGCTGGGCGACAGCGTGACCTTTACCGGCGACACGCAGGATTTCAGCGCCAAAGTGACCAGCCTGCGCAAGGTGGACTGGGAAAGCCTGCGGCCAAACTTCTTCTTCATTTTCCCGCCGGGCGCGCTGGACGGACAGCCCCAGAGCTGGCTGACCAGCTTCCGCTGGGAAAACGGCAACGGCATGCTGACGCAGCTTAACCGGGAGTTTCCGACGGTGAGCCTGCTGGATATCGGCGCGATCCTCAAACAGGTCGGGCAGGTGCTGGAGCAGGTGAGCCGCGCGCTGGAGGTGATGGTGGTGCTGGTGACGATCTGCGGCATATTGCTGCTGCTGGCGCAGGTGCAGGTCGGCATGCGCCAGCGACATCAGGAGCTGGTGGTCTACCGCACGCTGGGCGCCGGTAAGCGACTGCTGCGCGCCACGCTGTGGAGCGAGTTTGCGCTGCTTGGGCTGGTGGCGGGGCTGGTGGCGGCCATCGGTGCGGAAACCGCGCTGGCGGTGCTCCAGACGAAAGTCTTCGACTTCCCGTGGGAGTCTGACTGGCGGCTGTGGGTAACGCTGCCCGTCTGCGGCGCCGTGCTGCTGTCCCTGTGCGGCGGCTGGCTCGGCACCCGGCTGTTGAAAGGTAAAGCGCTGTTCCGCCAGTTTGTCAGCTAGTTTACTGACGTGATGATGACGCACCGGCATATCTGCTGGTGCGTCACCGCTTAACGGCACAAATCGTTAATGACCCTGCATTTAGTAGCACAAAACATTAAAAACCCGCCCGCACAGCCCGAATATTTCCGGTTAATATTCACCAGCTAAATATTTAGCAGCGTGTCTATCAAGGAAAAAGAATGACTATAAGAAAAACAGCGCTGGCGACAACGATCGGCGCAGCAGTGGCATTGGCTTCTTTCGCATCCCAGGCGGAAATCACTCTTCTGAAACAGGATCCGCAGGCGGGTAACCCGCTAAGCCGCCTGAACTTCACCGTTGGCGGCAGTATTCGTCCTCAGTTCCAGAACATGACCGGCGATGACGGCAAAAACGGCTACAAGCGTAACGGCTTTGACGGCGGTACCCGCTTCCGTTTCGCGGCAGACTACTACCTGTTCGATGACATCAGCTGGATCACTTACTACGAGCTGGGTGTGAACATTCCGGCGCAGTTTAACTGGGATAACCACTACGCCGACGGCGCGCACGACACTTCACGTCGTATGCTGTACACCGGCCTGAAGAGCGACACCTGGGGCACGCTGACCTTCGGCCAGCAAAACAGCGTGTACTATGATGTGGTGGGCGCGAAAACCGATATCTGGGACTACGACATGATCGGCCAGGCGCCGGGTAACGGGATCAACGGCGACTACGACGGCTCTTACCGTTCACGCCAGATGCTGAAGTACAAGAAAACCGTGGGCGATGCGGATATCTATGCATCCTACCTGTTTGAGGACAGTGAATACCTGCCGGGTAACGGCCTGCGCTACAAGCGTAAAGGCGGCGGCTCGCTGGGTATCGATTACCACCTGACCACCGATCTGACCTGGGGCGCAGCGTGGAACTACACCCGCGCGGACATGCGTAACCCGGACAACGGCGACAGCAAATCCTACGACCAGAACATTGTCGGTACTGCGCTGAGCTGGACCCCGGATAACTGGACCTTCTCCGCGGGCGGCGGCTGGTATCAGAACTTCATGACCACCAAAAAAGTGTCCGTTAACGACTACTTCGCCGGTGACGCATGGGGTATTGAATACTTCGCAGGGTACAAATTCCCGGTCGGCCAGTATGCGGTGAAATCCATCCAGCCTTACTTCATGGGTGACCGCATTGAGTACGTGAACGGCCGTAACTACCAGCGCATCGACAACGGCGTGGGTATCAGCTTCCAGCTGGACTACGGTTTCCGCGTGGATTACGAACACGTGTTCACCTCCAGCACCGACAACCTGGGCGACATGAACCTGGTGCGTCTGCGTTACGACTTCTAAGTTGTTTGTTCCCCGGTGGCGCTGCGCTTACCGGGGCTACAAAAGCACGCGTAGGCCGGGTAAGGCGTAGCCGCCACCCGGCTTTATTTTTCAGCGATTAAGCCATTCGGCAATGTCTTCGAACGTCCCGCGATACACAATTTTCTCTACCTTTTTCTCCAGCTGATAGCCGTACATCGGGTCGTAATAGTCGTTCAGCAGCGGCACAAGCCAGCTGAAGTGTGCGTCAGTGCTGCCAGTTCGCTGTTGCTCGACGAGCGCGGCGTCCAGCAGGGCGGTAAACTCCGCGAAGCGTTGCAGCCCCAGACGGCGACGAATGGCAAAAAGTCCGTGATGCAGGTATTCGCTGTACGCTTTCCAGCCCGCGTCTTCACCGTAGGCGGCAGAAAAATCCGCCCACATATGGTCGAAGTACTCTTCACGCAGGCGCTCAAGACGAACGTCAAACGGATCCTCGACCACCACGATAGGCGCTTCAGCCATGCGGTCACGCAGGCACTCCGGCAGATGGTTGGCGCCAATCATCCGGCCCTCATCTTCCAGCACCCAGCGCGCCGCGTCTTTTTTCAGCAGCTCAACGGCGAGGTGATTTTCAAAGCTCGCCTGGGAAAGCTGCGGCGTGAGCGTGCGGCCAAACGACGAGCCGCGATGGTGCGCCAGCCCTTCCAGATCGATGCCCTGCGCGTGCTGCTTCACCAGCAGCGTTTTACCGTTGCCGGTACAGCCGCCGATAAGCACCATCGGCTTTTGCGACTGCTCGACCGTGACCTGAATGGCCGTCTGACGCAGGGCCTTATAGCCGCCGCGGATCAGCGGGTAATCGACACCCGCCTCCTTAAGCCAGGCCTGGGAGATATGCGAGCGCTGCCCGCCGCGGGCGCAGCAGAGATAGCCCTCAGGGTGCGCAAGGCTGGCTTCGCGCCAGGCGTTAATGCGCGCCTCCCGCGTCTCGCCGCTCACCAGGCTATGGCCGAGCGCCAGCGCGGCGTCGGGTCCCTGGCGCTTATAGCAGGTCCCCACGGCGGCACGTTCGTCGTCGTTCATTAAGGGCAGGTTGAGTGCGGCGGGCATCGCACCCTGGGCAAATTCGATCGGCGCGCGAACGTCGATTAAAGGGGTATCGGACGCGAGGATCGCGCGATAGTCCGTTCCATCGTTCATGGTGATTCCAGAAGAAAACTGAGCAGCAATGGGCGGGAATTGTACGCCGGGGAAGGGGAAGGTCAACTCCCCGGCGCAGATGTCTTAGTTGAGCTTTGACTGTGCCCAGACAATACCGCTTGCGTATTCCGGCGGCAGGAGAGGGACGATCGCTTCCAGCGTAGCGCTCAGGCGATCCGTGTCGGTATCGTTCAGGTTCAGGTGACCGACCTTACGACCCGGGCGCACCTCTTTGTCATACCAGTGCAGGTGCACCAGCGGCAGCTTCAGCCAGTCGTAGTTCAGATCGGTACCGATCAGGTTGATCATCACCGACGGGCTGGTCACCACCGGCTGCGGCAGAGGCAGGTCAGTGATAGCGCGCAGGTGCAGTTCGAACTGGCTGATGGAGGCGCCGTTTTGCGTCCAGTGGCCGCTGTTGTGCACGCGCGGCGCCAGCTCGTTGATCAGCAGGCCCGACGGCGTGACGAAGCACTCCATCGCCATCACGCCCACGTAGCCCAGCTCGTGCATGATGGCGGAGAGCATCTCTTCCGCCTGCGCCTGCTGGCCAGCGTTCGCCTGCGGGAAGGCAACGCTGGTACGCAGAATGCCGTCCTGATGCAGGTTATGCGTCAGCGGGTAAAACACCGTGCGGCCATCATGCGCGCGCGCGCCAACCAGCGACACTTCGCCGCTGAAGTTGATGCCCTGCTCAACGATGCATTCGCCGTAGCAGTCGTCCGGCAGCTCGGCGGTGTCGTTCGCCCGCAAGCGCCACTGCCCGCGACCGTCATAGCCGCCGACGCGGCGCTTCACGATCGCCAGTTCGCCCAGCATCGCAAACACGTCATCCCACTCGCTTTTATCAGAGAGCAATTGCCACGGCGCGGTTGCCAGCCCAAGCTTATCGAACAGCTGCTTTTGCGTCAGACGGTCGGCGATGATCGGGAATACGTCGCGGTTCACAAAGGCGTTATGGCGCGCCAGCACGCGGGTCAGGGCGGTTTCCGGCCAGCGTTCAATTTCGGCGGTGATCACGCTCTGATGGAACGGCACGGCTTCCGGCTCGGCGTCCAGCCCGACGGGCCAGACGGTAATCGCCAACGGTTCGCCAGCCTGACGCAGCATGCGGCCAAGCTGACCATTACCCAGAACGCAAACCTGCTTCATGCTGCACCCCGCGGATCCGGGTTATCCAGCACCTCGTCGGTCTGGGCTTTACGCCACTCCGTCAGGCGTTGATGTAACGCTGTATCGTGCGTCGCCAGGATCTGTGCGGCGAGCAACGCGGCGTTGGCGGCGCCCGCTTTGCCAATCGCCAGCGTACCGACGGGAATACCGCGCGGCATCTGCACAATAGAGTAAAGGCTATCGACACCGCTTAACGCAGCGCTCTGCACCGGCACGCCCAGCACCGGCACCAGGGTTTTGGCGGCAATCATGCCCGGCAAATGTGCTGCGCCGCCCGCACCGGCAATAATCACCTCATACCCGTTCTCTTCGGCGCTTTCGGCGAAGCTGAACAGTTTGTCCGGCGTGCGGTGTGCGGAAACCACTTCTACGTGGTGCGGAACATTCAGGATTTCAAAGATTTCGGCGGCGAACTGCATGGTAGCCCAGTCGCTTTTGGACCCCATCACGATGGCGACACGCGCCGGATTATTGCGGGAAGACATGCGTCTTAAAACTCCTGTGGTGCGGAACACACTGCTTTCGAGGGCACAGAGAATAGCATGTAATACCGGCAAGGAAAACGGTTGCGTGGTCGAGAAATGGGCGAAAAGGCGGGAAGACGTTAAAACGGGAAGGCGATCAGTTCCACCCCTTCCGGCGTGACTTTTACCATCGAACCTTCGCTGTGCCAGGCCCCTAAAACCACGCGGTGAGCGGGCTCGCCGTTGGCGATAAGGGAGTGCACGTCCGGGCGATGGGTATGGCCGTGGATCAGCCACTGAACGCGATGCTTTTCCATCACGTTAACCACTGCCTGCGGGTTGACGTCCATAATGGTCATCGATTTGCTGCTATTGGCGGCTTTGCTGCCCGCGCGCATTCTGGCGGCGATGCGGTTACGGATAAACAGCGGCAGGGCGAGGAACACTTTCTGGATCCACGGAGTGTGGACTTTGGCGCGAAACGCCAGATAGCCGGTATCGTCGGTGCAGAGCGTGTCGCCGTGCATGATCAGCACCTTGCGACCGTAGAGATCGAGCACCTGCTCTTCCGGCAGCAGCGTCATGCCGCTCTCGCGGGCGTAGCGCTGGCCTATCAGGAAATCACGGTTGCCGTGAATGAAATAGCAGGGCACGCCGGAATCCACCAGCGCGTGAATGGCAGCTGCTATTTCACGGTGCAGCGGGTTCGGGTCGTCGTCGCCGATCCAGGCCTCAAACAGGTCGCCCAGAATGTACAGCGCGTCGGCGCTTTTCGCTTCACCGCGTAAAAAACGCAGAAAACCGGCGGTTATCGCCGGTTCTTCTGTTTGCAGATGCAGATCCGCAATAAAGAGTGTCGCCACGAATTACTCGCTGACGGTCACGCTTGTAATCACAACGTCTTCTTTAGGAACGTCCTGGTGCATACCGCTGCGGCCAGTAGAAACGGCTTTGATCTTGTCGACCACGTCCATCCCTTCAACCACTTCTGCGAATACGCAGTAGCCCCAGCCTTGCAGGCTTTCGCCAGAGAAGTTCAGGAAGTCGTTGTCCGCTACGTTGATGAAGAACTGTGCGGTTGCAGAGTGTGGTGCCTGAGTACGGGCCATTGCCAGCGTACCACGGGTGTTTTTCAGGCCGTTGTTCGCTTCGTTTTTGATCGCTTCTTTGGTCTCTTTCTGGCGCATACCAGGCTCGAAACCGCCGCCCTGGATCATAAAGCCGTTGATCACACGGTGGAAAATAGTGTTGTTGTAGAAACCTTCGCGGCAGTAGTCCAGGAAGTTTTTAACTGTTTCAGGCGCTTTATCATCAAAGGTTTTGATTACGATATCGCCATGATTAGTGTGGAAAGTAACCATTTTTGCATCCTGTTCCGTTATTGTGGTGCGTCGACCCGTGCTCGGGTCACATATAGGGGCTTGTTATAGCATAACCACAGGACACGATCACCTTGCATTGTGTGCTGACCGTGCTCCCAATTATGGGTATTATAAGGAACAAACAATCCACACACGTGTTTACATGGAATCTTCGATGTTAAAAATCTTTAATACAATGACGCGCCAGAAAGAGGAATTTAAACCTATCCATGCCGGGGAAGTCGGCATGTACGTGTGTGGTATTACGGTTTACGATCTTTGTCATATCGGCCATGGCCGTACCTTTGTCGCGTTCGACGTGGTGTCACGCTACCTGCGCTTCCTGGGCTATAACCTGAAGTACGTGCGCAACATCACCGACATCGACGATAAAATCATCAAGCGCGCTAATGAAAACGGCGAAAGCTTCGTCGCGCTGGTGGATCGCATGATCGCCGAAATGCACAAGGATTTTGACGCCTTAAATATTCTGCGCCCGGACAGCGAGCCGCGCGCGACCCACCATATCCATGAAATCATCGAGCTCACTGAAAAGCTGATCGAACGCGGCAACGCCTATGTGGCGGACAACGGCGATGTGATGTTCTCGGTGCCGACGGACCCAACCTACGGTGCGCTTTCCCGCCAGGATCTGGACCAGCTTCAGGCCGGCGCGCGCGTGGACGTGGTTGACGTGAAGCGTAACCCGATGGACTTCGTGCTGTGGAAGATGTCCAAAGAGGGCGAGCCGAGCTGGCCATCCCCGTGGGGCGAAGGGCGTCCGGGCTGGCACATTGAATGTTCAGCGATGAACTGCAAGCAGCTGGGCAACCATTTCGACATTCACGGCGGCGGTTCGGACCTGATGTTCCCGCACCACGAAAACGAAATCGCGCAGTCCACCTGTGCCCACGGCGGCGAGTACGTGAACTACTGGATGCACTCCGGGATGGTGATGGTTGACCGCGAGAAGATGTCTAAATCGCTGGGCAACTTCTTTACCGTGCGCGACGTGCTGAAGTATTACGACGCGGAAACCGTGCGCTACTTCCTGATGTCTGGTCACTATCGCAGCCAGCTGAACTACAGCGAAGAGAACCTGAAGCAGGCGCGCGCTGCGCTGGAGCGTTTGTACACCGCGCTGCGCGGCACCGACAAATCTGTGCCTGCGGCGGGCGGCGAAGCATTTGAAGCGCGCTTTGTTGAGGTGATGAACGACGACTTTAACACGCCGGAAGCCTACTCCGTGCTGTTCGACATGGCGCGTGAGGTCAACCGCCTGAAGTCAGAAGATATGGCGGCGGCGAATGCGCTGGCGTCTCATCTGCGTAAGCTCTCTTCCGTGCTCGGCCTGCTGGAGCAGGAGCCGGACGTGTTCCTGCAAAGCGGCGCGCAGGCAGACGACGGCGAAGTGGCAGAAATTGAAGCGCTGATTAAAGCGCGTCTGGAAGCGCGTCAGGCGAAAGACTGGGCGGCGGCGGATGCGGCGCGTAACCGTCTGACCGAGATGGGCATCATTCTGGAAGACGGCCCGCAGGGGACGACCTGGCGTCGTAAGTAAGTCTTTAACGCCCGGTGGCGCTTACGCTTACCGGGCCTACAAAAGCACGACCGTAGGCCGGGTAAGGCGCAGCCGCCACCCGGCTTTTTTACCTTCTTTTCCACCACAACATCCCCATCAGCACCGCCCCCGGCAGCCACACCCACAGCAATTCCGAGATAATGACCTCATGCCCGTACGGCGTGGTATAGCGCGACAGCGCAAACGGCGCGACCTTGATCACCTGCCACGGCGCAAAGAAGCGCTCGTCTGACCACGGCCACAGCCAGCCGACGCCTTTCCCGCCGGTGGTAACGGAGTCCAGCAGGCTGTGCGACAGCAACGACACGGTTAAAAACAGCCAGCAGCGCGTCAGGCTGGCCCTGAACCATCGTCGCCCGGCCAGCACGCAGAGTATTGGCACCACAAAGGCAAACAGCAGCGAATGAGTGAAACCGCGGTGGCCGAAAATATTCCCGTAGGCGACGCCGAATTTAAACGCCAGTACGTCGGCGTCGGGCAGCATAGCGAGGACGATCCCGGCAAACAGCAGGCGGGGTGGGATGACGCGGGTTCCGAGCCCTAAGCCGAGACACAGAGGAACGGCAGCGTGGGTGATAACGGTAGGCATTGCATGTATCCATGGCAAATCATGGGAATATAGCAGTGGATCCGCCGCAGTAAACCCGTGTCAAATTCTGATTTTACGCCGATTCCCGCGCGATAAGCTGCCCGGAGAGGGTAATGCGCTGGGTTTGCAGATCCGGCTCTTTCAGCCTTCGGATCATCAGCCCCGCCGCCTGGCGGCCTGTCTCTTCGCTGGCTGACGAAACGTAAGTCAGTGACGGCGACGTGAGGTTTACGTGAAGCATATCTTCAAAGCCGATCAGCGCCACCTGCTGAGTCAGGAAAACATCTTTACCCACCGTGCGCCCCACCTGGTGAATGCCGGATATTGAACCGAGCATCGCATCCGGCGAGTGGCAGAGCAGGGCGGTAATCGTATTGTTCTTCTCCAGCAGCTGGCGGGTCGCCATGGCCGCCGCCTGCGTGTCATCGGTGCAGGCGGGAGAATATTCCTCACGCCAGACCAGCCCGTTCTGCGTCATCGCGCTGCGAAAACCGAGCAGGCGCTGCTCGCGGATACGACACCCGTCGCGCCCGCCGATGTAGGCGATGTTGCGGTGCCCGCGCTCGATAAGATACCGCGCGGCCAGGTTCGCCGCCTGACGGTTATCGCGCATCACCAGGTTGCATTTCTCTTCCAGCAACGACTGCGAAACCGCGACAAGCGGCAGCGGGCAGTGGCGAATGTGTTCCGGGAGAGCGGCGGCGCGGGTATCCGACGCCAGGTAGATGACGCCCGCGACGCCCTGCTGCTTAAACGACAGCAGGGTGCGTTCCAGATGTTCGCCGTCGTTCAGCGGCTGACCGAGAAAAACCATATAACCCTGTTTCTCCAGCTCCTGAACGATGCTCGCCATCACTTTGATGGAAAAGCTGTCGCTGAAGTCGCGCAGGATCAGGCCGATTAAGTTGGAGGTGTTGGCGCGAAGGTTGGCAGCGGCGACGTTATGAACATAGCCCAGCGTTGTGATGGCGGCATTGACCTTCCCGATCGTCGCCTCTGAGATCTTCCCTTTCTGGCGCAGCACCAGCGAAACGGTAGAAACCGACACGCCCGCATGCTTTGCAACATCAATAATGCTGACTTTCTTCAAAACCGCTCCCTGAAATTTACCGATTATCAGCCAGATAAGAGGCGCCCCTCAGCGTACAGGAGACGCCTTCTTCAGGCATCTTATTATTTGCCAATCATGGTGGACATGGTCTGGGCGATAAACTGTGCTCTGGCCCCGAAAATCACCTGTATACCGTTGTCGCCCACGAACACTACGCCGCGCGCGCCAAGCCCGTTCAGGCCCTCTCTGTCCACCGCATCGCTCTTCGCCACTTCCAGACGCAGGCGGGTGATGCAGGAGCCGACGGAATCAATGTTCTGCGCACCGCCCAGCAGGCCGATGATTTCGGTGGCAAGTTCGGAATCGGACTTGTCATTCGCACTGGCGGTGACTTCGGTGCGCCCCGGCGTTTTTACGTCGAAACGGCGGATCACGAAGCGGAAGGTGAAGTAGTAAATCAGCGCCATCGGAATGCCGATGATAATGGCGCTCAGGAAGTTGGTCTGATAGCCGTTAAACGACGGCAGGATCCCGAACGACAGGTAGTCGATAAAGCCTGCGGAGAACGATTTGGCAATATGCGCATGCATCAGGTACATGGCCATATACGCCAGCCCCGCCATGATGGCGTTGAAGACGTAAAGGATGGGGGCCACGAAGATAAAGGTGAACTCCACCGGCTCGGTGATCCCCGTCAGGAAACAGGTCAGCGCCGCAGAGAACAGAATACCGGCCGCGATTTTCTTATTCTTCGTGTGCGCTTCGTGGTACATCGCCAGGCACGCCGCTGGCAGCGCGAACAGCATCAGCGGGAACTCGCCCTGCATGAATTTCCCGGCGTTCTGGTAGGTGTCGCTGCTGAAAGATTTTACCCCCTCTTCGAGCATCTTGAACCAGATGGTCTGGTCACCGTGGATCACCTGACCCGCCTGAGTGGTGTAATCCCCAAACGAATACCAGAAGGAGGGATACCAGATATGGTGCAGGCCGAGCGGGATCAGCGCGCGCTCCACCAGCCCGAAGATAAAGGTCGAGGCCGCCTGGTTATCGCCGTTCACCACCACGGACAGGGCGTCGATCCCGGACTGAATATGCTGCCAGACGTAGGGCAGCAGCAGGCCGAGCAGGAACGACAGAAACGCTGTCGCGATCGCCACAAAGCGCTTCCCGGAGAAGAAGCCAAGGAACTCCGGCAGCTGCATGGTGTGGAAGCGGTTATAGCACCAGGCCGCGAGAATGCCGCAAATAAGGCCGCCGAAGACGCCCATCTGCAACGTCGGGATGCCGACCACCATGGCGTATTTCCCGCCCTGAGAGGCCATTTCCGGCGTAATGCTCAGCACCGTGCTGATGGTGATATTGGTGACAAACACCGAGACCGCCGCAGAGAGTGCGGCAATACCGGATTCCGAGGCCAGACCGACAGCAGAGCCGATGGCGAACAGCATCGGCAGGTTATCAAAGATAACCCCGCCGGCGTTCATCATCAGCGGCAGGTGGAACTTATCGCCGAAGGCCAGCAGCAGGCCCGCAGCGGGAAGCAGTGAAATTGGCAGCATTAAGGCGCGGCCAATCATAGACAGCTTAGACAACGATTTAACAAACCCTGATATCAGACTCATGCTGATTTCCCCCGAATAGCGCTTTTTTCGCGCTGTTATTGTTAGTAGAACGTTTTAGTAGAACGTTCTACTCATCGTGGGGAAAGTCTGAAAAGCGCGCAACTGAATTCTCATCTTTCAACAGATGAAATAATGATTATTTGAAGTTGATCGATAAATAACCGCGATGGGTGTGAGGGGATAGAGACAGAAATTGCCGGGTGGCGGCTTCGCCTTACCCGGCCTGCAACCGAAGACAGTACGTAGGCCCGGTAAGCGCAGCGCTACCGGGCATCAAACGGCTTACGCCGTCACGGTCACGCTTTGTCCTGCAAAACTCACGGTCTGACCCGCGACAATTTTGCAGCGCTTGCGGGTTTCCACCACGCCGTCCACTTTCACCTGCCCGTCGGCGATAACGATTTTCGCCTGCGCGCCGCTTTCGCTCCAGCCTTCCAGCTTCAGCAGATCGCACAGCTCAACGTGCGGGTGTTTACCTAAAGAAAAAGTTGCCATGATTACGCGTCCTCTACGTCGTGATACTCCTCGCACGCCTGCAAGGTATTTTGAATCAGTGTTGCTACCGTCATCGGGCCTACGCCGCCCGGGACCGGGGTAATGTAAGATGCGCGCGCCGCGGCATCTTCATACACCACGTCGCCGACCACTTTGCCGTTTTCCAGACGGTTAATACCCACGTCCACGACGATGGCGCCCTCTTTAATCCACTCGCCCGGAATAAAGCCCGGCTTGCCGACCGCGACGATCAGCAGATCGGCGTTTTCTACGTGGTGACGCAGGTTTTTAGTGAAGCGGTGGGTCACGGTGGTGGTGCAGCCCGCCAGCAACAGCTCCATGCTCATCGGGCGGCCCACGATGTTGGAGGCGCCAATCACCACGGCGTTCAGGCCGTAGGTGTCGATGTTATAACGCTCCAGCAGCGTCACGATGCCGCGCGGAGTGCACGGACGCAGGCGCGGCGCGCGCTGGCACAGGCGGCCCACGTTATACGGGTGGAAACCGTCAACGTCTTTGTCCGGTGCGATGCGCTCCAGCACCTTTACGTTGTCAATGCCCGCAGGCAGCGGCAGCTGAACCAGGATGCCGTCGATTGCTTTATCGGCATTCAGGGCGTCAATCAGTTCCAGCAGCTCCGCTTCGCTGGTGGTTTCCGGCAGATCGTAGGAGCGGGAGACGAAGCCTACCTCTTCACACGCTTTGCGCTTGCTGCCGACATAAATTTGCGAAGCCGGGTTGCTGCCAACCAGCACAACGGCCAGCCCTGGCGCGCGAAATCCAGCGGCTGTACGCGCCTTCACTTTTTCCGCAACCTCAGAGCGCACCTGCTGCGCAATCGTTTTACCGTCAATAATCTTTGCTGCCATCAGAGAGAAGATTCCGTCTGTAACGTTAGAAGGGGGGATTGCCTGTATTTTGTCAGAAGCGAGCGCCGCTGTCAGTCACCCTTTACGAGATTTCACCGATAGCCTGCAAAACCCCTTCTCAGGGCATGGCCAATTTCTTAGGGGGGATTAGGATGTGACCTGGCAAAATGGCAGCGTTTTGACATATTACAAAATAGATTACTGAGCTACTTTGTCTTCTCCGAAATAAGCCTTCAATTTTTTAATTGAACGTATTTCTTATTCCCGAATATGTGCGGGAAGGGTTATTTACATTTTAAAGGAATAGACATGAAACTCAGCAACATTGCTTCTACTGTTATTGCAACTCTGGCCCTGGTCGCGGGTGCCGCTCACGCAGAAGATCCTGTAACGCCTGTATCTGTTAACGGTGGTACGGTGCATTTTAAAGGTGAATTAGTCAATGCCGCGTGTTCAGTAAATACTGACTCTTCTGAGCAGACCGTTAATCTCGGCCAGTACCGTACCGCGAAATTCACTAAAGTGGGTGACACCACCTCCAATATTCCGTTCACCATCGAACTGAACGACTGCGATCCTGCGGTAGCGAAAACCGCTGCTGTTGCGTTCACCGGCCAGATCGACGCCACCGACAAAACCCTGCTGGCGGTAACCTCCGGTAACAACGACAACTCCGCGAAGGGCGTGGGCATTGAGATCCTCGACAGCAAATCCACCACGCTGACCCCGGACGGTGCCACCTTCTCTGCGGCACAGAGCCTGATTGAAGGGACTAACACCCTGAACTTCACCGCGCGCTATAAAGCTACGGCTGCGACCACCCAGCCAGGCCAGGCAAACGCGGACGCAACATTCGTAATGAAATACGAGTAATGCCTTTGTACAGGGATGTGGTTGGCCTCAGGGAAGAGGTCTTTTAATCGCTTATACCGGGAGCGAAGGATGACAAGGACTGGGATATTGCTGTGCGCCCTTGCCGTTGCCTCAGCGGTAAACGCACATACCGTGGTGATCGACGGCGGCAAAGTTCACCTCAGAGGAGAGCTGGTCAACGGCGGCTGCGCGGTGGCCCCGGACAGCCAGAATATGCGCGTGGATATGGGGCAATACCGCACAAACGCCTTTTCCGGCGTCGGCAGCTTTTCCACGGTTAACGTGCCTTTCACCGTACGTCTGCTGGATTGTAGCGTGGACGTCTCCCGCACCGTAGGGATCCAGTTCCAGGGCGTCACACCGGCAGAAGATCCGCAGGTTTTCCTGGCGACATCGCGGCCAGGGGAAAACGCGGTCAGCAGCGGTGTCGGGCTGGCGCTTTTTGACGAACAGCAACGGCAAATCATCCCGAACGCGACGGCGGTGAGCTGGTTACCCATTGATACCCGCGAACTGGCATTTCATTTTAGCGCCCGCTATCGGGCTATTTCCGAACACCTGGTACCAGGCACTATTCAGTCGAATGTCTGGTTTACGTTGATTTATCCCTGACGCCTGCGAACTAATTATTAAAGGTACGGTTGTGATGAACACCCTGATTAAACCTGGACTGTTTTTAACTTTTATTTTGATGATGATGTCTGCCTGCGCAAATGCGTCCGGCGGAATTGCGCTGGGCGCGACGCGCGTTATTTATCCGGCCGATGCAAAACAAACGTCGCTGGCGATCACCAACAGCAATAAACAAGAGCGCTATTTAATTAACGCGTGGATAGAAAACGCCAGCGGGCAAAAGGAAAAATCCTTTGTCGTCACGCCGCCGCTGTTTGTCAGCGAGCCGGCCAGTGAAAATACGCTGCGCATTATTTACGCAGGCCCGGCGCTGCCCGCCGATCGCGAATCCCTCTTTTACATGAACGTCAAAGCGATTCCATCGGTCAGCAAAACGCACCAGGACGGCAATAACGTCCTGCAACTGGCCATTCTGTCACGCATCAAACTGTTTGTACGCCCGGCTAACCTGGCGATGCCGCCGGAAGAGGCGCTCTCGCAGCTGCGCTTTGAGCGCGTCGGCAACCACCTTAAGGTGAGCAATGCCTCGCCTTATTACGTTACGCTGGTTAACCTGAAGCTCGGCGGCAAGACGCTCGATAACCTGATGGTTGCGCCTAAAAGCTCGGCACAGCAGGTACTGCCCGCCGCCGCGAGCGGCACGCTCTCCTGGCAGAGCGTGAACGACTACGGTGCCATTACGCCGGCGCGTAGCGTCAGCCTGTGAGCAGAGACAGGGCGATGAACACTCAATGGCGTTACTGCCCGGTTGCGCTGGCGCTGATGGCAACGCTCTGGCCACACGCTGGCTGGGGCGACAGCTATTTTAACCCGGCGTTTCTCTCCGATGACGCGGCGAACGTGGCGGATTTGTCGCGTTTTGAAAAGGGCCATCAGCAGGCCCCGGGCGTCTATCGCGTCGATATCTGGCGTAACGATGAATTTATCGGCACCCAGGACGTGCGGTTTGAGCAAGCCGACAACACGCCGCCGGTCGCGGGCGGGTTGTCGCCGTGTATTACGCGCGCGATGCTCGATCGCTTTGGCGTGAATATCGCCGCCTTCCCGGAGCTCAGCAACGTGCAGGGCGACACCTGCGTTCCGCTTACCACGGCTATTCCCGGCAGCGAAACGGCGTTCAACTTCGCCTCGTTGCGCCTTAACGTCAGCCTGCCTCAGGTGGCGATGCAAAACAGCGCCCGGGGATATATTCCGCCTGAACAGTGGGATGAGGGCATCCCCGCCGCGCTGGTGAACTACAGCTTTACCGGCAACCGGGGCAGCGAAGACGACAGCTACTATCTGAACCTGCAAAGTGGGTTGAACTATGGCGCGTGGCGATTACGCAATAACGGCGCGTGGCGCTATACCGAAAGCAACGGCCAGCGGCACAGCAGCTGGCAAAATATCGGCACCTGGGCGCAGCGTACGGTCATTCCGCTGAAAAGCGAGCTGGTGCTCGGCGACAGTAATACCGGCAACGATGTCTTCGACAGCGTCGGTTTTCGCGGCGGTCGGCTCTATTCTTCCGACAGCATGTACCCGGACAGCCTGCAAGGCTACGCGCCTACCGTGCGCGGAATCGCCCGCACCCCTGCCAAAGTGGTGATTCGTCAGAACGGCTATGTGATTTACCAGAGCTATGTGCAGCCGGGTGCTTTCGCCATTACCGACCTTAACCCCACCTCCTCCAGCGGTGACCTTGAGGTGACGGTGGAAGAGAAGGACGGCAGCCAGCAGCGCTACACCGTACCGTATTCCACCGTACCGCTGCTCCAGCGTGAAGGACGCTGGAAATACGATCTGGTGGCGGGGGATTATCGCAGCGGCAACAGCGAGCAGGACACGCCGTTCTTTACGCAGGGAACGATGATTGCCGGCCTTGCCGACGGCTACACGCTGTACGGCGGTACGCAGCTGGCCTCGCGGTATACCGCAATCGCCATTGGCGCGGGGAAAAACCTCGGTGACTGGGGCGCGGTCTCACTTGACCTCACGCACGCCCGCAGCCAGCTGGCGGATGACAGCCGCCATGAAGGCCAGTCCCTGCGTTTCCTGTACGCAAAATCCCTTAACGGATTCGGCACCAACTTCCAGCTGCTGGGCTATCGCTACTCGACCAAAGGCTTCTACACCCTCGACGATGTGGCCTGGCGCACAATGGAAGGCTATCAGTATGGCGACGATAAGGATGATGACGGCGTGCCGGACGTGCAGAGCTATCACAACCTGACGCTGAATAAAAAAGGGCGTTTCCAGCTCAATATCTCCCAGTCTCTCGGCGATTACGGCTCGGTGTACGTTTCAGGCAGCCAGCAGAGTTACTGGGGCACCAGCGAGTCCAACGTCTGGTACCAGCTCGGCTATGCGGGCGGGGTGAAAGGGGTCAGCTATGCCTTATCTTGGTCGTGGAACAAGGCCGTCGGCATTGACGGAACCGACCGTATCGCCTCGTTCAACGTCTCCGTACCGTTCAGCCTGTTCACCCGTCACGGCTTCCGTCGCGATAGCGCGATCGACAGAGCCTATGCCACGGCCTCTTCCAGCCGAAACAGCAACGGTGATACCAGCTGGCAGACCGGGATAAGCGGAACGCTGCTGAAAGATCGCAACCTGAACTATAGCGTCACCCAGGGCCACGCCAGCAATAACGGCGCAAGCGGCAGCGCCAGCGCCAACTGGCAGGCCACCTACGGCACGCTGGGCGTGGGCTACAACTACACCCGGGATCAGCACGATTTCAACTGGCAGCTTTCCGGCGGCGTGGTAGGGCATTCCGACGGCGTAACGTTCAGCCAGCCGCTGGGCGATACCAACGTGCTGATCAAAGCGCCGGGCGCGTCGGGCGTGAGCGTCGAAAACCAGACCGGGGTGAAAACCGACTGGCGTGGCTATGCGGTGATGCCGTACGCCACGGTGTACCGTTACAACCGCGTGGCGCTTGATACCAACACCATGAGCAACAACACCGACATTGAAAATAACGTGTCCAGCGTCGTGCCGACGAACGGCGCGCTGGTGCGCGCCACCTTCGATACCCGCATCGGCGTGCGCGCGCTGCTCACCGTTAAGCGTGATAACCAGCCCGTACCGTTTGGTGCGGTGGTGCGTGAGACGCAGAGCGGCGTAACCAGCATGGTGGGCGATGACGGGCAGATTTACCTGAGCGGGCTGCCGCTGGAAGGGGAGCTGCTGATTCAGTGGGGAGACGGAAAGCAATCCCAGTGTCGTGCGCCCTACAGCTTGCCAGAACAGAGCCTGCAACAGGCGATCACACTTAAGGGGATCCGCTGTGAATAAAATCCATTATCTGGGGTTATCCCTTCTGGCGTTTTTGCCGGTAACTGACGCGCTCGCCACCGTCTGCGTCAATGAAAATGGCGTGCCGACGGAGGTCTATTACGACCTGACGGATAAATTCAACAGCGCCAATAACCAGGTGGGGCAGGTGGTGACGCTCAGCGAGAAATCCCAGTGGGTGGGTGTAAACGCCGTCTGCCCTAAGGGAACGTCCGGGAACACCACCAAGCGCAGCTATGTGACCGATTTTCCGGTCACGGGCACCAGCGATGGCTATCAGTATCTGAAGCTTAACGACTATCTGGACGGGGCGATGAAAATCACCGACAGCTACGCGGGCACGTTTTATCCCCCCAAAACCTACATCCAGATGGGGAGCCACCCGAACGTGTCTAAAAACAAACCGTTTGGCGTTCAGGATTCCAGCCTCGTCTTTCGGCTTAAGGTGACCCGGCGCTTTATCAATATGGTGGTGATCCCGCGAGCGACCATGTTCCGGGTTTATGTTACCACCACCTCTTCGGATCCGCTCACCACGCCGGTCTATACCATCAGCTACAGCGGGACCATTCAGGTGCCCCAGAGCTGTGAAATTAATGCCGGGAATGTGGTGGAGTTCGATTTCGGGGACATCGGCGCCTCCTTGTTCAGTAAAGCGGGCATCGGGAATAAGCCGGAGGGGGTCTCAGCGCAAAGCAAAACCATCGGCATAAAATGCACCAACGTGGAGGCGAACGCCATGCTCACGATGCGCGTCGAAGCGGAGAAGGTTTCAGGCAGTACGCTGGTCTCCGATAACGCGGATGTGGGCTTTGTGATTGCCAACAGCAATGGCGTGCCGCTGACGCCGAACAACCTGACCAGCAAAATTCCGTTCCGCCTGGACGACAGCGCGCAGGCGCAGGTTGGGATCCGTGCATGGCCCGTCAGCGTGACCGGTAAAAAACCTGCCGAGGGGCGCTTTACCTCTCGCGGCTATCTACGCGTCGACTACGACTAAGGAGCGGGAATGCGAAACGGGATGCGGTATCTCTCTCTGGCGCTCCTGACGCTTTGCGCACATGCGCATGCAGAGACGGCGCTTGGGGAAATTAACATTCAGCTTTACGGCAATATTGTGGACTTTACCTGCGTGGCGGAGGGGGACGACAGCAATAAGACCGTCACGCTCGGCACCTGGCCAACGAAACAGCTTCGCACTACGGGAAGCCGCACGCAGCCCGTGCCGTTCACCCTCAAGCTGACCGGATGCCCTCCCGGGGCGGCTTCGGTCACGTTTACGGGGAAGGTTGACGGGCATGATAACAGCCTGCTGGCGCTGAATGATGCCAGCGCGGCCAGCAACGTGGCCGTGGAGATCCTCGACCGGGATAAAACGCGCCTCGCCTTGCAGCAGGCCAGCAAGACGGTATCGGTGGATGCGCAGGGAAATGCAGAGCTGTCATTTTATGCCAATTATATCGCCACGGCGGATAATCCGCAGCCGGGCCGGGCTGACGCCGATGCAACGTTCATGATTAATTATAATTAATTAAATCCACTCTCCCTGTAACGGTTATCCGTTGCAGGGAGAGTGTCGGGTTACAATAATTCGTGCGCTTTCGCGTAATCAATTAATTCAACGATACTTTGCACGCCCAGCTTCGAAAAGATATTAGACTTATGGGCGCTAATTGTTTTGTTGCTAAGTAATAATTGATCGGCAATCTCCTTATTAGATAATCCGTTCGCCAGATACCGCAAAACCGTCACCTCACGATTCGATAAAGGCATATCCACAGCGGCGCCTGTCCGGGAGCCCAGGTGATTTATAAAACTCAACGTTTCTGACGGGAAAAAAGAATAGCCCATCAGTATCATTTCCACTGCGTTATAAATTTCTCCCAAATCTTTTCGCTTGCTGACAAAACCATTGGCCCCGGCGCGAATGGCGCGGCCGGCATAGAAGGCTTCTGATTTTGAAGAGAGGAAAAGCACCTTAATGTCTTTGTTTAAGTTCCTGATTCTTTTTAATAATACGAACCCATCGGTGCCCGTCATTTCAATATCCAGAATGACCAGGTCGATAGGGTGGTTGCGTATACAGTCAAGCACTTCGTGGCTGTCGCCTGACTTCAGTTTTACCTGGATGTTTTTATTTTTCTGTAGCAGGACTTCTATCGACATTCTGACGATAGGGTGTTCGTCCATAATGATAACGGATGCCGGTTTCATTTTTTATGCCTCAGATTGTTAAAAGCGTTATGCTGAGTTTTGTAAAAACTCTCGAAAAGCCGGAAGGATAATTGCGCAGATCCTTCTACGGTAAATGTCCCGGGGAAGAGCGAAAGCATCCTTGTTTACGTAGTGTGATATCGATGCCTCAGCGCAGTTATCTCATAAGGCTGGTTATGGCAAAATGATTTTTCTTATTAGTGTGTCAAACACGTCTTATTATACCGTTTAAGTAATGTCCGAAAAGCCTGTAAATTAATATCCATATATTGCTGATTATTATCTTCTGGATCTGAATCGCTACCTTTTTAAATTTAGCAAAAATGTCCTGATATTGCATTTACCACACACTTTCATCTTTATGTAATAACAAAAAATAAACGATATTACTGTATGTTGCTAAAATGTTAACAATACGCAGTCTGTGACGGAGGTCATCCTGCCCGCTCGCCACCCCTGATATCCGCGCTTTCGCACGTCATCGCCCCTTTATAAACACCTTAGGCCAGGCTTAAGATCCCGGCGTATGAACAGCACTATCTGCTGTTTTTTTCACCTCTCATCGCGTTTATTTACACGTAAATCGCTTGTTTTTACACCATTATCACTCTGTTAACGAAAACGTCAGGTCCTTAACGCCTGGATAAAAGTACTCTGATTGAGCAGATAAACAGCATTTCGCGCGGTTGAGGGCGAAGAATTAGGAATAGTTATAAAATCGATAGTTTTGTTAAAAAACACAAAAATTTAACATATATCCTAAGTATTTTCCTAAAGGTCTTTAGGAATTAAGGGGTTATTGAATACGTTAATACGTGAAATCTGAGAGGTTGTTGAGAAGATGTAGCAACTCGTGACGATGGTTCAGCCCAAGTTTCGCCAGAATGCAGCTGAGACGGTAAATAATGCGGCTATAGGGACGGTTCTGTATCTGCGCGATCTGACGCAGGGAGCGACCCTGCGACAGCGCTTGTAAGATTGGCCATTCTTCCCTGGAAAACCACTCTTTCCGGTGGCCGACGGGAGACGGCGGCTCCAGCAACGTTTGTTGCATAGCCAGCGCCGAAAGCTGCCGTTCAAGCACGTGAAAAGGGCCAGCCGCTTTGCAAAACAGGCGTGTATCGTAATCATCGGCGCGGATGAGCAGGTAGGGGGTGAGGAAGGGAGGGTACAGGCTGTGGCGTCGTAATCGGTCCAGCAGGTCAATCAGCGGCGAGGCGCGGCTCTCTACGTCTACCACCAGACGTGATGAAGGCCATTGATTCAAATCGCTGAGGGCTGCTTCCAGCGTGGAGTAGTCGCAGCAATTGCTCAGGGGCGAATGCCCGCTCAGAAAACCGGAACGGAAAAAGTTATCCTGTGTGACCAGAACGATAAAGGGAGCATCGGTTTTGCGGGTCTGGTTGATTGACTGGCTCAAATATTCGAGACGATCAAAAAATGGGAGAGCAAAAGGCGAGTGCGTAGAACCCAGTGAATCACTTCCTGTCCGACGACGCCGGTAACGGCGTACTGTCATTCGCATAGCTTCCCTCTTGGCGATGACCGTTCAGTCCTCCTGCCATCTCCAGGATGGCCAATAATATCCCTGACCGAAGCGCGCGCCAGCCTGAAGCGCACACTCACGATCCTTTTCTGTTTCAATGCCTTCTATAAGCACATTGGCAGCAATTTTTGAACAAAGACCGACCAGCTGCGTCAGCGCTGGCGTTGCACGTAGTCGCCAGAAAGCCATCTTATCGATTTTGATTCCGCTTAACGGCAGACGGCAGGATAAAAATGCGCGCCCTGACGCTTCATCAATATCATCCAGCCAGATCCGATGCCCCTGCGCCGTCAACTGCTGAAGCGCACAACTTACCCTCAGACGTGTCGGGTCTGAGAGGGAAAAGAACGAGGCGGGCTCCACGAGTTCAATGTTCAGCGGTGGGCTGTTAAGTTGCAGTAAGCGCTGGAACATATCCGGGATGGTCAGAACGGTTATCGGCACATTTATGAAAAGGTTGTCACAGGGAGAGGGGTTTTTTAACGCAGCGATCTGGGCTTCCAGCAGCATAAGCGCCCGGGCGGCGGACCAGTCGCGGAAAAAGTCTTCGCTTTGCTGATGCGGTGACAGCACGCTGAGCACTTCGGCCCCAATTGTGCGGGAAGAGGAGAGGGCGACAATGGGTTCAAGCTTGATGCCTGTAATGTCGCGTGAGATGTGCTGCACGCACGAGGGGAAACCTGTCTGGTCTGGCGCTGTCACTCCGTCGTCCTGTTCACTTCCAGCCTCCAGGTGGCCGGGATACCGCAGGACAGTGTGACGGCGAAGTAAACAGGAAAACAGCAGGCGTTACTTAAAAGCGGCTAAGCCTTTTCGCAGCCCTTAAAAGGAGCATAAATGTTGAAAAAACAGCCGTATTTACAATCAGCTAGTCATTATCGGCAGAGAAGGCGGAAAAGGCATTGACTCACTACGCATTGACCGTATAATTCCATGCGTTTCACCACCGCGAAGTATACTCTTCTCCGTGCGCCCTTAGCTCAGTTGGATAGAGCAACGGCCTTCTAAGCCGTAGGTCGTAGGTTCGAATCCTACAGGGCGTGCCATTAAATATCATACACTTAAGCCTCCTTCACATTCTCCTGATTTCCGCTGTTGGACATATTTGGGACAACAACCTCAAAAAAAGCGTTAATTCACATTTTTGACAGCATAATTGACTGTTATAACAGTATTTTTCTTACGCTATGGCATTTTTGCCGTTCCTCTACCATGCTCATTACACCTCACCGTTTCGCGTGGGGCCTTTTCGTAGTTGCTCATTAATCTCAAGGAAAAAGGTTATGAAAAAAACGACTGCTATTTTGTTGGGCACCGCGTTTCTGTTTACCACCAATGCCTTTGCGGCTGAAATGATGACAAAAAACGAATTCGAAAAAGTTGAATCGCAGTACGAAAAAATCGGTACCGTGAGCACCGCTAACGAAGTCTCTGTCGATGATGCGAAAAAAGAGCTGGTCGAGAAAGCCGATAAAGAAGGCGCTGATGTGCTGGTGCTGACCTCCGGTAACACCAACAACAAAATTCACGGCACCGCCGATATCTACAAGAAAAAATAATGCCTGATCAGCCACCCCCGTACGCGGGGTGGCTGTGCGTCACGCTTTCTCCCGCCTGCATACCCTCCCGTTTTACTTTCACCGTTTACACAGAAAGAAACGCGCGTTGACGCTTGATAACGCATGGATAATACGTATAGTTCTCATTTGCATTTCTTTTAATAAATTCTAAGGCCCGATAACGGGTCATTTTTGCGCGCACGTTAAACGAGTTAACTATGAACAACACCACAATGCACAAAACGCTGCTGGCGATTGCCATTGGCGCGGTTACCCACTCCGCCTTTGCGGCGGATGAAAAAAAAGAAGACACCATCGTTGTCCAGTCCACCGCGGGAAGTGATTTTAAACCCGGCGGTGACCAGCTGGTGCCTGCCTTCCTTGACGGGCAGGTGGCCAATGGCGGACGTATGGGGATGCTCGGTCAGCAGAACGCCATGGACGTGCCGTTCAACATCATCAGCTACACCTCGAAGCTGGTGGAAGATCAGCAGGCAAAAACCATTGCTGACGTAGTCGCGAACGACGCGGGCGTGCAGTTTGTGCAGGGTTACGGCAACAGTGCGGAAACCTTCCGCATTCGCGGCCTGAAGTTTGACGGCGACGACATGACCTTCGGTGGCCTCTCCGGCGTGTTGCCGCGTCAGGTGGTGGATGCCCAGATGGTTGACCGCATTGAGATCTTCAAAGGGGCAAACGCCCTGATGAACGGCGCAGCAAGCTCGGGCGTGGGCGGAATGATCAACCTTGAGCCTAAACACGCGGGCGACACCCCGCAGGCGAAAGTGGGCGTGGACTACACCTCGGATTCCCAGATCGGCACCACGCTGGATGCGGGGCGTCGCTTTGGCGATAACGACCAGTTCGGCGCGCGCGTGAACCTCGTGCATCGTGAAGGCGAAACCGGCGTACCGAACGACCGCCGCCGCACCACGCTGCTCTCCACCGGTCTGGACTACAAAGGCGACCGTTTCCGCACCTCGCTGGATCTCGGCTATCAGAAGAAAACCTTCCACGGCAGCCCGACCAGCGTCAACATCTCGGCGGTGGATTTCGTGCCTGAACCGCCGAAAAACGATCGCAACTTCTCGCAGAAGTGGGCCTACAGCGATATCGAAAACGAGTTCGGGATGTGGCGCAGCGAGTATGACATCACCGACAGCTGGACCGCCTATACCGGCCTCGGCGCGCAGCACGCGCACGAAGAAGGGATCTACAGCGCGCCGAAGCTGGTGGACAAGAGCGGTAACGCAACGGTCAGCCGTCTCGACACCAACCGCATCAGCGATTCCGTCAGCGGGATGGCGGGCATTCGCGGTAACTTCAATACCGGTTTCGTTTCGCACAAGGTCAACGTCGGCTATTCCGCGATGACCAAAAACGAAAAGATTGCGTGGAAGATGTCGGCGACGAAGGATAACCCGACCACCAACATCTACCACAACACCGGCGTGGCTATGCCGGACAGCACCAACTTCAGCGGCTCAGGCGGCAAATACAGCGATCCGCTGACCAGCGGGCGCACCCGTACCCAGGGCTGGCTGCTGAGCGACACCCTGGGCGTGCTGGATGATAAATTGCTGTTCACCGCCGGCGCGCGCCATCAGAAGGTGGTTATTCGCGGGTACAACAAAATCACCGGCGCGGAAAACGACGCGGACGGTTTCGACGGCAGCCGCTGGATGCCAACCTACGGCGTGGTCTACAAACCGTGGGAGGAAATCTCCCTTTACGCTAACCATACCGAAGCGTTACAGCCCGGTGAAACCGCACCTAACACCGCCACCAACTACGGCCAGAGCACCGGTATCGTTCACTCTAAGCAGAATGAAGTGGGCGTGAAGGCAGACTTTGGCCGCGTGGGCGGCTCCCTGGCGCTGTTTGAAATCAAAATGCCGTCGGCGATCCTCGACGACAGCGGACACTTTGGCCTGGACGCTGAACAGCGCAACCGTGGCGTGGAGCTGAACGTCTTCGGCGAGCCCATGCTGGGGATGCGTCTGAATGCCAGCGCCACCTGGCTCCAGGCCGAGCTGACCAAAACCAAAAACGGCGTGAATCAGGGGAACGATGCGATCGGTATTCCGAACTTCTACGCCGTGCTGGGCGCGGAGTACGATATCAGGCCGATTGAGGGGCTGACGGCCACCGCGCGCGTTAACCACTCCGGCACGCAGTATGCCGATCTCGCGAACAGCAAAAAGCTGGACAGCTACACCACGCTGGATCTGGGCATGCGCTATCGATTCGCGGTAAACCACAATGAAAACCAGATGACGGTGCGCGCAGGCATCGACAACGTGACCAACGAAAACTACTGGTCAAGCGTGGACGATTCCGGTACCTACATCACTCAGGGCGAGCCGCGAACCTTTAAGGTCTCGGTGGGCTACGAGTTCTAAGCGTTCCACCTCGTTATCCGGGGCAGGGACGCCCCAATCCCCTCGTTATCGTGTTATAAAATTGTAACAAAAGCTTCTTACACTGGTCGCCAACTCTTTTACCTCTTGGCCAATGACAGGAAGCCGCTATGGGCAGACCCCTCAAATCTATTTTCAAAAAAGAACATCAAGACGATATCAGTAACCGCAGCGCTAACCCGGTATTTTCCGAGGTTGCGGAGGTGTTCCTCTCCCGCCGCCGTTTTCTCCAGATGGGGGCCGTTGCGGGGGCTGCCGTATCATTCCCGTTTCTGATCAAACCTGAGAACGCCATTGCCGCGGTCTCAAAACCGTCCGCGCTGGCAAAAGCGGTGTCGCTTGGGTTTACCAGCATCTCTGTTTCCACCGAAGATACGGTCAGGGTGCCGGAAGGCTATATTGCCCGCCCGTTCTATCGCTGGGGCGATCCGACGGGTCTCAAAGACAACATGCCGGCCTTTAAGCCGGACGCCAGCAACACCACGGACGAACAGGCCGCGCAGGCGGGCATGCATCACGACGGCATGGCGTGGTTTAGCCTGCCGCAGGGGGGGCAAAGCCCGGAGCATGGCCTGCTGGCGATGAACCATGAATACATCGACAACGGGATGCTGTTTACCGACGGTACGGCGAACTGGAGTCTCGACAAAGCCCGTAAGGGGCAGAACGCGATGGGCGTGTCGGTGGTGGAAGTGAAAAAAGCGGGCAGCGGCTGGGAGGTGGTTCGTCCGTCTTCGTTCGCGCGCCGTATTACCGTCAATACGCCGATGCAGCTTACCGGTCCGGCGCGGCATCAGGACCTAATGAAAACCGCCGCCGACCCGCAGGGGGAGCGCGTGCTGGGCACCATGCAAAACTGCGCTAACGGCCATACGCCGTGGGGCACCTACCTCACCTGCGAGGAGAACTGGTCGGATATTTTTGTGAAAAAAGCCGATCTCAATCCGCTGGAAAAACGCTACGGCATCAGCGACAGCGATGAGTCCTACCGCTGGAACGAAGTGGATGAGCGGTTCAGCGTCGATAAAACGCCTAACGAACCTAACCGTTTCGGCTGGGTCGTGGAGATCGATCCTTACGACCCATCCTCCACACCACGCAAGCACACCGCGCTCGGACGCTTCAAGCATGAGGGGGCTGCCGTCACGCTCGCCGCCGATAATCGCGTAGTGGTCTATATGGGTGACGATCAGAAGTTCGAGTACATCTATAAGTTTGTCTCGGACAAAAAATACGATCCCGCGAACCGGGAAGCCAGTATGCAGCTGCTCACGTCCGGCACGCTGTACGTCGCCAGGTTCAACGAGGACGGTAGCGGCGACTGGCTGCCGCTGATCTTCGGGCAAAACGGCCTGGATAAAAGCAAAGGGTTTGAAAGCCAGGGCGATCTGCTGATTAAAACCCGCCTGGCGGCCGACGCGGTGGGCGCGACGAAGATGGATCGCCCCGAGTGGATCGCCGTCGATCCGCACGCCAGCGGCAGCGTCTACTGTACGCTCACCAACAACAGCGATCGCGGGAAAGAGGGGAAAGCGCCGGTGGATGCCGCCAACCCGCGCGCCAACAACGTGTTTGGGCATATCATGCACTGGCACGAAGACGGGGCCGATCCTGCTGCCGCACGCTTTAAGTGGGATATTCTGGTTATGGCCGGGCGTACCGACGGCGACGACCCGAAGGCCAAAGGCTCCATGCAGGGCGCGGAATTCGGCAGCCCCGACGGCCTGTCGTTCGATCACCAGGGCGTGCTGTGGATCCAGACCGATGTCTCCTCCAGCACCATTAATAAGAAAGCGTACGAGGGGATGGGCAATAACCAGATGGTGGCGACCATTCCGGGCACCAACGAGTATCGCCGGTTCCTGACCGGACCGCGCGGGTGTGAGATCACCGGCATTGCGTTTACGCCGGACAACCGCACGCTGTTTATCAACATTCAGCATCCGGGGGAGGGCGGGGATGATATTACCGACCCGGCCAATCCTCGCGCTGTCTCAAACTGGCCGGACGCCAGCCCGAACGGACGCCCGCGATCGTCCACGGTGGTGATCGTCAAAGCGGACGGCGGGATCATCGGCTCGTGACGTTTACGCGCCGGGCGCATGCGCTGGCCCGGCGTTAAGCTTGCTACCACCAGCATGAAGTGTTAAAACGTGCCCCTTCTAAAAAAGAGACAGGGGTAGGGCGTGAAAGACGCGTCATCCGCTTCAGGCCATGGTAGCGCTGAAGCTTCGTCGGATCAGAATCCGACGCTGCAACGTGGTTTGCAAAATCGACATATTCAGTTAATTGCCCTCGGCGGCGCAATCGGTACCGGGCTGTTTCTCGGCATCGGCCCCGCCATTCAGATGGCCGGCCCGGCGGTTCTGCTGGGTTACGGCATCGCCGGGATCATCGCCTTCCTGATCATGCGCCAGCTCGGCGAGATGGTCGTTGAAGAGCCGGTGTCCGGCTCCTTCGCGCACTTTGCCTATAAATACTGGGGCCCGTTCGCAGGCTTCCTCTCCGGCTGGAACTACTGGGTGATGTTCGTGCTGGTGGGCATGGCGGAGCTGACCGCCGCTGGCATCTACATGCAGTACTGGCTGCCGGACGTGCCCACGTGGATCTGGGCGGCGGCCTTCTTCATCATTATTAACGCCGTTAACCTTGTGAACGTGCGCCTGTATGGTGAGACCGAGTTCTGGTTTGCGCTGATTAAGGTGCTGGCAATTATCGGCATGATCGGCTTTGGCCTGTGGCTGCTGTTCTCCGGCCACGGCGGCGAGCGAGCCACCATCGACAACCTGTGGCAGCACGGCGGCTTCCTGGCGACCGGCTGGAAAGGGCTTATCCTCTCGCTGGCGGTCATTATGTTCTCCTTCGGCGGTCTGGAGCTGATTGGCATCACTGCTGCTGAAGCGCGCGACCCGCACAAAAGCATTCCGAAAGCGGTCAACCAGGTGGTGTACCGTATTCTGCTGTTTTACATCGGCTCGCTGGTGGTGCTGCTGGCGCTCTACCCGTGGGTGGAAGTGAAGTCCGACAGCAGCCCGTTCGTGATGATTTTCCACGACCTGAACAGCAACGTGGTGGCTTCCGCGCTGAACTTCGTCATTCTGGTGGCCTCTTTGTCGGTGTACAACAGCGGGGTCTACTCCAACAGCCGTATGCTGTTTGGCCTCTCCGTACAGGGCAACGCACCGAAGTTCCTCACCCGCGTCAGCCGTCGCGGCGTACCGGTCAATTCGCTGTTTCTTTCTGGCGCTATCACCTCGCTGGTGGTGCTGATCAACTACCTGCTGCCGAAAGAGGCCTTTGGTCTGCTGATGGCGCTGGTTGTGGCGACGCTGCTGCTGAACTGGATCATGATCTGCCTCGCGCACCTGCGTTTCCGCGCGGCGATGCGCCGTAAGGGACGCGAGACGCAGTTCAAAGCGCTGCTCTATCCGGCGGGGAACTATCTCTGTATCGCGTTCCTGGCGTTGATTCTGGTGCTGATGTGCACCATGGATGAGATGCGACTTTCAGCAATGCTGCTGCCGGTATGGGTGGTGTTCCTGTTTGTTGCCTTTAAGCTTTCACGCAAAAAGTAGCGCGGCTTTCTCCCTCTTCCTGTGGGAGAGGGCCGGGGTGAGGGCACCAGACCGCACCCAACCAGACCGCACCCGCCTTCACGCCCGGTGGCGCTTCGCTTACCGGGCCTACATGTCCGGGGACGTTATTTTGTAGGCCGGGTAAGGCGCAGCCGTCACCCGGCACCCCCTTCACCTTTATCGTGACCCTCCTCCCAATTCTGTTTTGATCCGCAGGATCTTTGAATTGTAATCGATTACTTTTCATATGAACCGTTTTGTAATCGATTACTTTTTTCGGGCGAGGCTTATGATGGTGTCAACTGACGGTAGTGAAAAGGCGATAACACAGCACCGGCTGCTGGTGCCGCGGCTGTCGCTGATGATGTTTCTGCAATTTTTTATCTGGGGTAGCTGGTCGGTCACGCTCGGCCTGGTGATGACCCAGTACAACATGTCTTTGTTGATTGGCGATGCGTTCTCCGCCGGGCCCATCGCCTCTATTCTCTCGCCGTTCGTGCTCGGGATGCTGGTGGACCGCTTCTTCGCCTCGCAGAAGGTGATGGCGGTGATGCACCTCGCGGGCGCGGCGATCCTCTGGTTCGTGCCGGGGGCGCTGATTGCCGAGAACGGCGCGCTGCTGATTGGCCTGCTGTTTGGCTACACGCTCTGCTACATGCCGACGCTGGCGCTGACCAACAACATCGCGTTCCATAGCCTGGCGAACGTGGATAAAACCTTCCCGGTGGTGCGCGTATTCGGCACCATCGGCTGGATCGTGGCGGGCATTTTCATCGGCGTCACCGGCGTGGCGTCCAGCGTCACCATCTTTCAGGTGGCGGCGGCCAGCTCCGTGCTGCTGGCGCTTTACAGCCTGACGCTGCCGCACACGCCTGCACCGGCGAAAGGCCTGCCGGTGAAGGTGCGGGATCTCTTCTGCGCGGATGCGTTCGCGCTGCTCAAAACCCGCCACTTTTTCGTCTTCTCCGTCTGCGCGATGCTGATCTCCGTGCCGCTCGGCACCTATTACGCCTACACCGCCTCGTATCTGGCGGATGCGGGAATTGCCGATGTCAGCACCGCCATGTCCTTCGGGCAGATGTCCGAGATCGTCTTCATGCTGATCATTCCGCTGCTGTTCCGCCGTCTGGGGGTGAAGGTCATGCTGCTGATCGGCATGCTGGCGTGGTTCGTGCGCTACGCCATGTTCGCGCTGGGCGTCAGCGAGGAAGGGCGCATTCTGCTGTATCTCGGCATTCTGCTGCACGGCGTCTGCTACGATTTCTTCTTTGTCGTCGGCTTTATTTACACCGACCGGGTGGCGGGCGAAAAGGTGAAAGGCCAGGCCCAGAGCATGATCGTGATGTTCACCTACGGCATCGGCATGCTGCTCGGCTCGCAGATTTCCGGCGCGCTCTATAACCGCCTGGTGGCAGGGCAGACCGTGCCGCAGGCGTGGGTAACATTCTGGTGGATCCCGGCGGTGGCGGCCGCGGCGATCGCGCTGATTTTCCTTCTCACGTTTAAGTATGACGATGATAAGGCGTAACGTTCAGGAGGTGGTATGAGGACGATGAAAGGACCCGGCATTTTTCTGTCGCAGTTTATTGGCGAGAACGCGCCGTTCAACACCCTTGACGGGCTGGCCGGATGGGCGGCTGCGAAGGGCTACAAAGCGGTGCAGATCCCCTGCAACCATCCGCACATCTTTGACGTGGAGAAAGCCGCAGAGAGCCAGGCCTACTGCGACGACATCACCGCAAAGCTGGCTGCGCACGGGCTGGCGATCAGCGAGCTGTCGACCCATCTGGAAGGGCAGCTCGTGGCGGTGAACCCGGTTTACAGCGAGGCGTTTGACCACTTCGCGCCCGCCGCCGTGCGCGGTAACGAGGCGGCGCGCCGGGCGTGGGCAACCGAAAAACTGAAGCAGGCGGCGGTCGCCTCGGCAAGATTAGGGCTGAAGGCGCACGCGACCTTCTCCGGCTCGCTGGCGTGGCCGTTTTTCTATCCGTGGCCGCCGCACAACGAGCAGCGTTTTCAGGAGGCGTTCCAGGCGCTGGCGGATCGCTGGCGGCCAATTCTGGATACCTTCGACGAACAGGGTGTGGACGTCTGTTTTGAGCTGCATCCGGGGGAAGATCTGCACGACGGCGTCACCTTCGAGCGTTTTCTGGCGCTGGTGGACAACCATCCGCGCTGCAACATCCTCTACGATCCAAGCCATATGCTGCTCCAGCAGATGGACTATCTGGCCTTTATCGACATCTTCCATGCGCGTATTAAAGCGTTCCACGTGAAGGATGCCGAGTTCCGCCCCAGCGGGCGCAGCGGCATGTACGGCGGCTACCAGCCGTGGATCAACCGCGCCGGACGCTTCCGCTCGCCCGGCGACGGGCAGATCGACTTCAAAGGCATTTTCAGCAAGCTGACCCAGTACGACTATGACGGCTGGGCGGTGCTGGAGTGGGAGTGCTGCCTGAAGGACGGCGATACCGGGGCGAGTGAAGGCAGCGAATTTATCCGCCGCCACATCATTCCCGTTTCCGGACGGGCGTTTGACGATTTCGCCGCAGGGGACAGCCATGATTAACGTCGGGATCGTCGGCAGCGGGTTTATTGGCCCGGCACATATCGAGGCGCTCAGGCGCCTCGGGTTTGTCCAGGTGGTCGCGCTGTGCGACGGCTCGCTCGTTAAGGCGCAGGAAAAGGCGCGCCTGCTAAACGTACCGCACGCGTACGGCAGCGTTGAGGCGCTGCTCGCGCACCCTGATTTGCACGTGGTGCACAACTGCACGCCGAACCACCTGCACGCACAGATTAACCGCCAGATCCTGCGCGCGGGCAAGCACGTGTTTTCCGAAAAGCCACTGTGCATGACGCCTGAGGAGGCGCGCGAGCTGGTGGCGCTGGCGGAGCAGGCGGGCGTGATGCACGGCGTGAGCTTCGTCTATCGCCAGTTTGCGATGGTGCGTCAGGCGGCGAGCATGATGCGCGCGGGCAGCCTCGGGCGGATTTTTGCCTCACACGGCAGCTACCTCCAGGACTGGATGCTGCTGGAAACCGATTACAACTGGCGGGTGGATGCCGCGCTCGGCGGCGCATCGCGGGCGGTGGCGGATATCGGCTCCCACTGGTGCGATACGGTGCAGTATGTGACCGGCAGGCGCATTACCGAGGTGATGGCTGATTTATCCATCGTCTGGCCGACGCGCAAGGCCAGCGCGGGCGGTCATCAGACCTTCTCCCATGACGAGCAGGCGGAGTATGAAAACAAACCGGTCACGACCGAAGACTTCGGCTCGGTACTGTTCCGCTTTGACGATGGCAGCAAAGGCAGCTTTAGCGTCTCGCAGGTAAGCGCCGGGCGAAAAAACCGTCTGACCTTTGAAATCAACGGCAGCGAGCGGTCGGTGGCATGGGATCAGGAGATCCCGCAGCAGCTGTGGATCGGCCATCGCGCGCAGGCCAACCAGACGCTCACCGACGATCCAGGCCTGATGAACCGTGACGTGGCCGACAGCGCCCACTTCCCCGGCGGGCATATTGAAGGCTGGCTGGACGCCTTCAAAAATATGATGGCGCAGTTCTACCGCGCCGTGCAGGCCGGTGTAATGCCTGAGGCGGCGCAGTTTGCCACCTTCCACGATGGCACAAACGTGATGTATATCATTGATGCTATTGTGAAAAGCCATCAGCAGCAGCGCTGGGTGCGCGTGGAACGTTGATGCACTGCCCGGTTCGCCGGGCAACGAATTTATGATAGCCTGCACAAAACGCTAACCGCAGGATGTATCGTCGCTATGTCAATTCAGAAAATCGCTCAGCTGGCCGGGGTTTCCGTGGCAACGGTCTCCCGCGTGCTGAACAACAGCGATACCGTGAAGGCGAAAAACCGCGAGCGTGTTTTGCAGGCGATCCAGGAGAGTAACTATCAGCCCAATCTGCTGGCGCGTCAGCTGCGCACCGCCCGCAGCTATATGATCCTGGTGATGGTCTCGAACATCGCTAATCCGTTCTGCGCCGAAGTGGTGAAGGGCATCGAAGCCGAGGCGGAAAAGAACGGCTATCGCATTCTGCTGTGCAACTCCGGCTCGGACATTGAGCGCTCCCGCTCGGGCTTAAGCCTGCTGTCGGGCAAAATCGTCGACGGCATCATCACCATGGATGCATTTTCAAAACTGCCGGAACTGGCGGCGCTGATTGGTTCTGCGCCGTGGGTGCAGTGCGCCGAATACGCGGATGCGGGCGCGGTTTCCTGCGTGGGGATAAACGATGTCGATGCCTCCCAGCACGTTGTCAGCCAGCTGGCCGACGGGGGACGCAAACGCATTGCGCTGATCAACCACGACCTCAGCTACAAATATGCCCGTCTGCGCGAGCGCGGCTATAAGAGCGTGATCCACCTGCGGGGTCTGGACTATCAGGCGGTGGAGTACGCCAGTGAGCTCAACTCCAGAGCGGGCATGGCGGCGATGCAAAACCTGTTAAAAGAAAATCCGCCAGATGCGGTATTTGCCGTTTCCGATACGCTGGCGGCGGGGGCGTTGCGCGCCATTCAGCAGGCAGGTCTGCGGGTGCCGGAGGATATTGCCTTGGTCGGCTTTGACGGTACGGAGCTGGCGGACATGATTTCACTTACCACCATCGAACAGCCGTCGCGGGATATCGGGCGCAAGGCGGTCAATCTTCTTTTAAACAAAATCGACAACCCGGATGCGCCCACGGAAAGGGTGATGATGGGCTGGCGCTTTATTTCCCGCGCCAGCGCCTGATTATCTGGCAATAACGCCTGCCAGCGAGCGAATATCGTTTCCGGTCGGTGACTGATGAATACGCAGGCCAAACTCATCCACTACCGCGAAAATATGGTCAAAGATATCGGCCTGAATATCTTCGTATTCCGCCCAGATGACCGTATTGGTAAAGGCATATATTTCAATCGGCAGCCCGTTGGCATCCGGCGCCAGCTGGCGCACCATCAGCGTCATATCTTTACGAATACGCGGATGGTTACGCAGATATTCATTCAGGTAGGCGCGGAAGGTGCCGATATTGGTCATCTTGCGCAGGTTTAATACCGATTCTCCTTCCCCGTTTTGCTGATTCCACAGGTTAATTTCCTCATGGCGCGCGGCCAGATAGGGCTTCAGCAGTTTCGCCTGAATCAGCTTCTGCTGCTCCTGCTCGTCAAGAAAATGAATGCTGGTGGTGTCGATATTCAGGCTGCGCTTAATGCGGCGGCCACCGGAGGCGGACATGCCGCTCCAGTTGATGAACGCGTCAGAGACCAGCGCCCAGGTCGGGATGGTGGTAATGGTGTTATCAAAGTTGCGCACCTTAACGGTGGTCAGGCCGATATCCGTCACCGTGCCGTTGGCGCCGTATTTCGGCATTTCCAGCCAGTCACCGAGCTTGAGCATGTCGTTGGCGGAGAGCTGGATGCCGGCCACTAAGCCCAGGATCGGATCTTTGAATACCAACATCAGAACGGCAGCCATTGCACCCAGGCCGCTTATCAGAATGGCGGGAGACTGGCCGATCAGCAGGGAGATAATTAAGATCCCCACCAGAATGGCGCTCACCAGCTTGATGCCCTGGAATATCCCCTTCAGCGGCAGCTGCGACGCGGTGGCCATTTTCTGCGACAGATTGAATATGACGTCCAGCAGCGAGAAGAAAGAGAGCAGGGCATATACCATCACCCACAGCTTTGCGCAGGTGGTGAGCATTTCCGCTGCTTCGCTGCCTTTTTGCAGCCACAGTACCGCCTGAACGTTGACGATTATCCCCTGAAGGGTAAACGCCAGACGGTGAAATAACTTGTTCTGAGTGATGATCTGCAACCATAAATGGCTGCTGGCCTGCGCGCGTTTCTCGAAGGCGCGCAGCACCACTTTGTGCAGAATAAAATGAACAATGATGGCGGTAAGAAAAATAATACCAAAGATAATCACTAAAGAGGTGGTGTGATTAATTTCAATCCCTAACTCTTCAACCTGAGCAATTAATTCCTGCATAACGTCTCCTGTATTGATGCAGCCCCATAATGGCGGCTGCGGATCTATTATGCAAATTCAGGCTGTTTTATTTTGTCGTCGGGCAGGCCTTGACGACCGGTAAACTCAGGCGATGGCGCATGCGCAGCGTGGCCAGCGCCAGCACCACCATCATGACCGTTTCCACCATCAGGAAGACGTTGACCGCCTGGGTGTAATCGCCGTGATGAGTGTGCAGTCCGTGCAGCAAAATTGCGCCAAAAATGGCCGGGCCAAGCCCCAGCGCAGCTTGTTGCAGGGTGCTTAAAATCGCGCTCGCGGCCCCTGCGTCGTCAGGCTGGATATCGCGCATCCCGATGCGGTAGAAGCTGTTCACAATCAGCGCCTGCCCGTAACCCACCAGCCCGGTAGCCGGGGCCAGCGTCAGCGCGGTATTGTGCATTCCCCAGTGGCGGAACGTGGCGATCAGCGCCACCAGGCCGACCAGCTGAATCGCAAGCCCGGTCAGCAGGATGGCGCTGGTGCTGTAGCGGGCAATCAGGCGTGGGGCGAACCAGGCAGAGATAAAATAGGTCACGCCGAGCGCAATAAAGCTGTTCCCGGACTGCCACGGCGCCATCCCCAGACCGCTTTGCATGGTCAGCGCCATGCAGAACATAAACCCGGACCAGACGCTGAAAAAGAGCATCCCAATCAGCACGCCAAAGCGAATGCTGCGCAGCTGCAACAGGCGCGGCGCAATCAGCGGGTGGGCATCCTCACGCTCTTTTTTGCGCGCGTTCAGCACCATTAACCCGGCCAGCGGCACAATCGCCAGCAGCGCGACTTTAAGCGGCCAGGACCAGTGCCACTGCGGGCCGAGCGCCATCGGGAACAGCAGACAGCACAGTATCGCCGTCAGCAGGACGGTTCCGGTCCAGTCAATGCGCGACGGCGTGTCGCGGCGGGTTTCCGGGACGTAGCGACGGCTTAACGCCAGCACCACCAGACAAATCGGCACGTTGATAAAGAAGGCGTTGCGCCAGCCCAGCCCGGCGATATCCGCCGACACCAGCCAGCCGCCACCCATCTGGCCGACGATAAACGCAATCCCGCCGATCCCCCCAAACAGGCTGATCGCTTTGGCGTGTGCCGTCCCTTTTAACGTGACATGCAGCGTCGCAAGAATTTGCGGCATGATAAGCGCGGCGCCCGCACCCTGAATAATGCGCGCGGCAAGCAGCTGTTCAATATTGCCCGCCATGCCGCACAGCAGCGAGGCCAGGCCAAAACTCGCCACGCCCCACATAAACAGACGACGGCGGCCAAGGTTATCGCCCAGCTTGCTGCCGGGGGCCAGACAGACGGCGAAGGCCACGCCGTAGAGGGCGACAATCAGCTCCAGTTCGGTAGCAGTGGCGTGTAACGACTGGGTGATGGAATCCAGCGCCACGTTGGTGATTGAGGTATCAATCAGCGGCAGCATCTGGCCGGTTAACAGCAGTATCAGGCCCGCACGACCCGGTGAAACAACTGACGTATTCATGGTGACTCCATTGCGTCAAACAGCGTAGAGTCGTAGCATCAACCATCTGATAAACGGGTACCAGTTCTTGCTTATACTGGTACTGGCACTACCATGCAGGAGATTTTATGGCGCTGATGTCTGAACCTGTCACCTCTCTCCAGGATGACACCCGCAAGCAGCTGGGCGCCTTTTTACGTGCCCGGCGTGAAAGCCTTGACCCGCAACGCCTCGGCTTACCGCGCAGCGGCCGCCGCCGCACGCCGGGCCTGCGCCGCGAGGAGGTGGCGATGCTCGCGGACGTCGGCGTCACCTGGTACACCTGGCTGGAACAGGGCAGGGACGTCAACCCGTCCAGCGCGGTGATGGCCGCCATCGCAAAAGCGCTGCAATGCACCCCAACCGAAGCCCGACATCTTTTTGTGCTCGCCGGTTTGCCGCCGGGTGAAGCCCCGCAGGCGGTCTGCTGCGAGGGGATCAGCGAAGGCACGCGTCGCCTGCTGGATACGCTGATGCCAAAACCCGCCAGCATTCAGAAACCGAATTTCGATATCGTGGCCTGGAACGACAGCTTCGGGCATCTGATGGGCGTCGATTTCAACGCCATACCGCCGGAAGATCGCAATTGTATTTATCTCTTCCTCACCCATCCGGCGTGGCGCGCGCGGCTCGGCAAACGTGACGACGTGCTGCCGATTTTCGTCTCCTATTTCCGCGCGGCAATGGCCGAACACCGGGGCGACCCGCTCTGGGAAGCGAAGCTGGCGCGTTTTTTCGCGGTTTCCGAGGAGTTCAAAACCCTGTGGCACCAGCGCAACGACGTGCGCGGCGTGGAGAATCAGCTCAAGCTGTTTACCCATCCAGAACTGGGTGATTTCCATCTCCAGCAGATGTACTGGTACTCCGCGCCGCGAAACGGATCGCGGCTGCTGGTCTATTTACCTGTGGATGAGGCGGGAGAGCGGGCGATGGCGTGGCTGGCCGGGCAGGGGAAATAAGTTTTTTGCGAGGCGCTTTCAGGGAATCAATGCGGATCCGGTACTGACTGTTAAAAGCAGGTAAGGTGAGTCATGAAAGGCAAAATTAGCCTTTAATGCAAATTGCCTTATATGCTAATATCAGGGATGAGTAACGTGTTCAGACTTATCGTTCATAAGGCGGTCAGGGATGAGATCCTCTCCCTGCCTGCGGGGGTACAGGCGAAGCTGATTCGCCAGCTTGATAAACTATGCGTTAATCCGACGGCACTGAGAGAGCCTGTCAGCAAACCCTTACCCTATGGTTTGTTTGAAATCAGAACCGTCGGGCTGATCCACACGCGTGGGATCTACGTCTATCAGCGAGAAAAGACAATTTTTCTGCTGCGGGTGTTTATCAAGAAGACGCAAAAAACGCCCTCTGCTGAACTTCGTCTGGCACTGAAGCGACAACAGGAGATGTTAGATGAGCAAGAAGATTATTGACTGGGATGAACTCAGGGCTGAACTGTTAAGCGATTCAGAGGTTCAGGCTTCCTTTGATGCAGAAGAGCGCAAGGAGCGTTTGCGAGAGATGCTGGCGCAATGGCGCAATCATGCTGGTCTGACGCGCGCCCAGGTGGCGGAGCGGATGGGCGTCAGCGCACCAACGGTATCAAGAATGGAAGCGAATATTACCCGGGCGAGTCTCGATACATTAACGCGTTATGCGATGGTGTGTGGGGTGAAGCATCCGCAGATTACGCTCTATTAATAACTTGCACGCCGGAATCCGGCGTGCAAGAAGCGATCAGCACTCGGTCACAATCGTGCTCAGCGGCAGACGAGACTTCGGCAGCGTGGCGTTGAAATCTTCCACGCTGTGGTGCCCGACCGGGACCACCACCAGGCTGGTGAAGCCTTTCTCTTTCAGGCCAAACTCTTCATCAAGAATAGCCGCGTCAAAGCCTTCAATCGGCACCGCGTCCAGGCCCATTGCGGCCACGCCCAGCAGGAAGTTACCGACGTTCAGGTAAACCTGCTTCGCCATCCACTGGTCGTCATCTTTCAGATCCACGCGGTGCATGTCGGCAAAGTAGCAGCGGCCCTTGTGGTTCGCGGCTTTGGCTTCCGGCGTGTTGAAACGGCCATCGGCTTCTTCCTGATCGACAACGCGCTCAAGCCAGGCATCGTCCATCGCGGTTTTCGCGCAGAACACCACTACGTGAGAGGCATCCAGCATTTTGCGTTCGTTGAACACATAAGTGCCCGCCGCGGATTTTGCCACGCGCGCTTTACCCTCTTCAGTGCTGGCAACAATAAAGTGCCACGGCTGCGAGTTGGTGCTGGACGGGCTGTATTGCAGCAGCGTTTTGATTTTTTCCGCTTCTTCTGCGGTCAGTTTTTTAGCGGGGTCGAACGCCTTGGTTGAGTGGCGTTTCAGGGCGACAGAAATAATATCCATAACAACTCCTGGTGTTGAAATTCGCCCGTAGGCGGGCGTGGAAGGAAAGCAGATTACCGCGCGAAGCGGGAAAAGATAAGTGCGATTCGAGCGCTTATACTGTTCGCCTCAGGCGAACAATCAGGTCGGGCGTATCCGCTTCTGGTCTTTTTTCGGCAGTTTGTCGACGACCAGGTTCCACGAGTCCGTAATCAGGTCGGTGACCAGCTCAGGCGTAACGTCGTTGGTGCCGTACACGGAAATCCAGTGCTTCTTGTTGAGATGGTAGCCGGGCTCCACGCCACGGTAGATCTGCTGATTGAGCAGCGATGTTTCCGGATCGGACTTCAGGCTGACGTGGGGCCGACCGCGTACGGTCGCCATCAGCATGAAAATTTTCCCGCCCACCTTAAACACGTCATACTCCGGCCCAAACGGCCAGCAATGTTCGGTGAAGGGCATCTCCAGTGCGACGCGTTTTGCGTGCGCCTGCAACGTTTTACCGTCCATCGTTATCCTCCTCAGCAAGCCCGCGCCACATGGCCTCAAAGCCCAGCGCTTTAAAATCGACGGCACGGGACGGATCGCGGGTAGCAAACTCCATGGTGGTTTCCGCCAGCGATAAGAACATGGCATCACCGAAAGTCTTAAACTCGTCGGACATAAATACCTGGCGAATCGAACGGCGGCACAGTTCGTGCAGCTCAGGGAACATGTCTTTTACCGCCTGCTCCGTTTCCGCGTTCAGCTTTTCACTGACGCCGATCTGGCGGATAGCCGCATGCGCCACGGGGTTACGAATACCCCAGTCCACATAGCTGTTCCAGATATTGCGGGTGTGCTCTTTCGGCAGGGTGATGGTGCGATCGAGGTTCGCCAGCATGGTCTGGCAAAGATCCTGCTTCAGATGCAGGTAGAGGGCATTCAGCAGATCGTCTTTGGTAGCAAAGTAGCGAAACAGCGTCCCTTCAGCGACGCCCGCATTACGGGCAATTAACGCCGTTGAGGCGGCAATACCTGACTGCGCAAATGCAGCGGTTGCTGCTTCCAGTAAGGCCTGTTTTTTATCTTCACTCTTCGGACGTGCCACTAAATTTTTCCTCCCGTCAATTGTAAAAGCCCTGATTGAAACACGTGCTTTGTTACGCTGCAACGCGGAATGTCAAAGATCGAAAACCTTCTTGACGGCGTAAGCATCCTATCTATAATGAGTGCTTACTCACTCATAATCAAGTGTCACCCGCGCAAACCATCGGAAGGGGCGCGTTGGCGGGTCAGGAAATGAAAAAGCCTCTATTCATCTGCGTGGTGTTAGTCATGATAATTGCTTCAGCGGCGAGTTTACCGTTTGTACTGAATGCCGGATTTGGTCAGCCGCCGCAGGGTGCGCAGCTCTCTGAAGTGGAAGCTTCCCCGCACTATCGCGACGGGCAATTCCACAACACGCTCCCTACGCCGGGCTTTACCGGGCAACAAAATATGCTGGTGGCGTGGTGGCAGTTTCTTACCCGTAAAACCGAAAACGCCCGTCCTGCTCAGCCGCTGCCGCTGGTGAAAACCGAACTGGCCAGCCTGTCGCCTGAACAGGACACGCTGGTGTGGCTCGGCCACTCCTCCTGGTATATGCAGCTGGCGGGAAAGCGCATCCTGATCGATCCGGTTCTGGGGAATTACGCCGCGCCGTTCTCCTTCCTCAATAAAGCGTTTGCGGGGGAGTACCCGTGGAACGCACAGAGCATGCCGGAGATCGACCTGCTGATTATCTCTCACGATCACTATGACCATCTGGATTACGCCACCATCAGGGCGCTGCTGCCGAAGGTGAAGCGCGTGGTCACGCCGCTCGGCGTGGGCTCACACCTGCGCTACTGGGGCATGAACCCGGACATAATTGACGAGCGGGACTGGAATCAGTCTGTGCACATCAGCGATGCGCTGACGGTTCACGTGCTGCCCGCACGCCACTTTTCCGGGCGTGGCATTAAGCGTAACCAGACCCTGTGGGGCAGCTTTATGTTTGTCACCCCGGAGCGGAAGGTTTACTACAGCGGAGACTCCGGTTACGGCCCGCACTTCAAAGCGATTGGCGAGCAGTTTGGCGGCGTTGACTTAGCCATCATGGAAAACGGCCAGTACGACCAGGACTGGAAGTACATCCATATGCATCCGGCAGAAACGGCGCAGGCCTCGGCAGATCTCAATGCTAAAGCGATCGTACCGGGCCATAACGGGCGTTTTGTGCTGGCGAAACATACCTGGAACGATCCGCTGATCCAGCTGGCGAAAGCCAGTAAGGATAAAAACTACCGGCTGCTGACGCCGGAGCTGGGCGAGCCTGTCCGGGTGAGTGATTCCACGCAAAAATTTCGCGAGTGGTGGGAATAATGTTTAAGCGAGAATCAGAGGGGGAGAGCAGTATGACGATTTCCGCTCAGGTCATTGATACGATTGTCGAATGGATCGATGACAACCTGCACCAGCCGTTACGTATCGAAGAGATTGCCCGCCACGCGGGTTACTCAAAGTGGCATTTACAGCGGCTGTTTATGCAATACAAAGGCGAAAGTCTGGGGCGCTATATCCGTGAACGCAAGCTGCTGATGGCGGCGCGCGATTTGCGTGAATCAAACGAACGCGTGTACGACATCTGCCTGCGCTACGGCTTTGACTCGCAGCAGACGTTTACGCGCATCTTCACCCGCACCTTCAACCAGCCGCCCGGCGCGTACCGCAAAGAAAATCACAGCCAGACACATTAAATTTGACGGCATGTAGGCCGGGTAAGGCGTAGCCGCCACCCGGCTTTTTTATTGCCTCGCTGCCGTTGTAGCCCATGCCGACACCTGCGATCGTCCTGACATCACCGGTAAAACGCTGTAGGTGATATTGCAAATTATTACCATTTGCATTAGCGTTGATGCCAAATTTCGTTGGGAAACAAGCGGTAATGAAGAGCGTATGGAGTGGGTTGCTGGTGGGGATCGGCGCGCTGCCCGCGGTGGCGGCAACGTGCGAGGAGTCGTCCCTGCTGGGGGATGTTCAGGGAAAGTTTGATGCCAGCGGCGAAGTCTGCTTTTTGCTGCCCGAGCTGGGTGAAAATTACGTTTCCGCCACGCTGAACGGCGTGACGGATGCGCGCCTGCTGGACGGACAAAACCGCCGCATTCGCACGCTGGTCGAAGGCGGGCCTGCCGACGGCGAACACACGCTGCTGTTTGCCCTGCCGGTGAAACAGCGCACCTCGCTGGTGCTGCACGGCGAAGCGGGCAAGCCGTGGCGTTTTCAGTGGCGAATGAAAGAGACTTCCCCCTTGCCGCGCGTACAGAGGCTGGCGCCTGAAAGCCCGACGCTGAAGGCGCTGGCAAACGCTATTTCTGCCGGTGGCAGTACCGAGGCGTTCTGGCAGGCGCAGCGTCGGCAGGGCACGCCGATGGTGGAGCCGGTTGACGCGAGCCATAAGCGCGTGACCTTTCTGTGGCGCGGCGCGCGCGATAACGTGTTCATCCTCGGCTCTCCGGCGGGGGATCACGATCCGCTGTTCCGCCTGGGCAACAGCGACGTCTGGTTTCGCAGCTACGTCGTGCCCGCTGATACGGTGATGCAGTACAAGCTCGCCCCCGATGTACCGATCGTGGAAGGTTCTGCCCTCGACAGGCGCCGCGCGATCCTGGTGAGCGCGCAGGCCGATCCGCTTAACCCGAACACCTTTGGTGAACAGAAGGCGGATCGCTGGAATCGCTTTTCCCTGCTCGATCTCAGCCCGGCGCGCTATTGCTCCGTTCAGGCTACGGCACAGCCGCTGGTGCACGGAACGTTGAGCCGCCAGATGCTGAGCAGCACTATCCTCGGCAATTCCCGTGAAGTGATGATCTACAAACCGCGCGGCGCGCAGCCCGCGCGCTGGACGCTCATCCTCTTCGACGGACAGATTTATCAGGACGAGTACCGTTTTGCCAACGTGCTGGATGGCCTGATTGCCCGGCACCATCTGCCACCCATTAACGTGGTGTTTATCGACAGCCTCGATCATGCCCGACGCGGCAACGAACTGCCGCCGAACCCGGATTTCGCCGATTTCATGGCGCACGAGCTGCTGCCGTGGCTTCGCGGACAGGGCATCGCGATGCAGCGGCAGAAAACGGTGCTGGCGGGGTCAAGCTACGGGGGAATCGCCTCCTCCTGGGTGGCGCTACGCTACCCGCGGCTGTTTGGCAAAGTGCTGAGTCTTTCCGGCTCCTACTGGTGGGCGCCAAAAGGTGAAGCCCCCGGCTGGCTGACGCGTCAGTACCAGCAGTCTCCGCCGTATCCGGTACGCTTCTGGTTACAGGCCGGGAAGTTTGAAACCGCGGGGCCGGGCGGTGGCATCTATCGCACCACGAAGGATTTTGAACAGGTGCTGAGGGAAAAAGGCTATCGCGTCAGTTTCCATCCGTGGTCCAGCGGCCACGACTACGCGGCCTGGTGCGAAGCGCTGATCCACGGGATGCGTGATTTCACCGGCCTACGACGCCAGTGAAAACCAGCGGCGCCAGACGAAACGCAGAATGAAAAATTCGATGGCGCCGAGCAGTAAAAACCACAGGCAGAACAGAATGGTGTAAAGCTGATTCAGATCGACCATATGAAAGGTCTGAACCAGCTTTTGCGCCAGCGCCAGCCCAAGCGACGGCGCAGGTAACAGCAGGCAGGAGAGCAGGGCCATCAGTAAAATGCCCCCCGCAGTAATCAGCGATTCTAACGGGTGTTTCATCGTAATGTTAATCGTCAGTTAAAAATGTCATTGTCCGGCATCCTGAAACGTAAAGCAATATCATCCCGGCTGGCAAAATTAAGACACAGCCCACCGTTATTCTGCGAATAAATAGCCAAAAAAGAATATAAACGCCGATGCGATTAAATTAATATCGCGTAATGTAAATAAACGTCTTCCTTACGAAAATAATTTTACAAAGCTATAGGTGCTATATCCAATTAACGTCGCAATAACAATGGCTGCGACAATGTATAACGCCAGGCGCCGTCCGCGATAAATACCAAACATGGTTCCTCCTCGTTTAGTGTTGGTTTAGAAATATTTTGTAAAAATCAGCGCATCGAAATAATTTAAATCAGTTTTGAATAACCTTGTCGTCATTATATTGCGGTAGATCAATTTAACCCGCAAGTCTTAAAAATGAATTAATTAAAGCCAGAAAGGAATTCCGGCTTCCGACCACCGGATATTGAAGGAAAAATACCATGACCAAAAAAAATTTCTCACAGAATATGCCACCCGCAGGCGGACAGGCGTACCAGCAGAACATAGAGCAGGTGCTTGCCCAGACCCAAAGCCAGGCCAGCGGCCTTGACCGCGCCGAGGCGCAGGCGCGTCTGCAAAAGCATGGCCCAAACGCGCTGCCGGAGAAAAAAGGCAAGCCGGGCTGGCTGCGTTTTCTCGCGCACTTTAACGACGTGCTGATTTACGTCCTGCTGGCGGCTGCTGTATTAACCGCGGTAATGGGCCACTGGGTTGATACGCTGGTTATTCTGGGCGTGGCGGTCATCAATGCGCTAATTGGCCACATTCAGGAAAGCAACGCGGAAAAATCGCTGAAGAGTATTCGCAATATGCTTTCCAGCGAGGCGCGCGTTATTCGTAACGGCAACCATGAAACTATCCCGACGACGGAAATCGTCCCGGGCGATATTATTGTATTGCGCGCAGGGGATCGTATTCCGGCGGATATGCGTTTAATCGAAGCGCATAATTTACGCGTGGAAGAGGCGATCCTGACCGGCGAATCCACGGTGGTGGATAAACACACGAACCCGCTTAACGGCGAATTACCGCTGGGCGACCGCACCAATATGGTCTTTTCCGGTACGACGGTAAGCGCGGGCGGCGGCGTGGGCGTGGTCATTGCCACCGGCCAGGAGACCGAGCTCGGCCACATCAACCAGATGATGGCGGGCATTGAAAAACACCGCACCCCGCTGCTGGTGCAGATGGACAAGCTGGGCAAAGCCATCTTCGCCATTATTCTGGCAATGATGGCTGCGCTGTTCGTCTTCAGCCTGGTGTTCCGCGAGATCCCGATGGGCGAGCTGCTGCTCTCCCTCATTAGCCTGGCGGTCGCCTCCGTACCGGAAGGCCTGCCGGCGATTATCTCCATCATCCTCTCCCTGGGCGTGCAGGCGATGGCGCGCAAGCGGGCGATTATCCGCAAGCTGCCGACGGTTGAAACCCTGGGCGCGATGACCGTGGTCTGCTCGGACAAAACCGGCACCCTGACCATGAACGAGATGACGGTCAAAGCCATCATCACTGCCGATACCTGCTACCGCGTGGACGGCAACAGCTACGAGCCGGTGGGCAATATCTACCTGGAAGGCAGCGATGAGCCGGTACAGATCCAGCCGGGCACCGTGCTCGAGCAGTACCTGCGCACCGTTGACCTGTGCAACGACAGCCAGCTGATTCAGGACGAGCGCGGCCTGTGGGGCATTACCGGTGGGCCGACCGAGGGCGCGCTGAAGGTGCTGGCGGCGAAAGCCCACCTCGCGCCGGTGATGACCACCCTTATCAACAAGATCCCGTTCGACTCGCAGTACAAGTATATGAGCACCCACTACCAGATTGGCGGTGAGGAGCAGATTTTGATTACCGGCGCGCCGGACGTGATTTTCGCCCTGTGTGACCAGCAGCAGACGCGCAACGGCGCGGAAGCCTTCAACCGCGCGTACTGGGAAACGGAGATGGAGCGCTATGCGCGTCAGGGGCTGCGCATGGTCGCCGCGGCGTTCAAGCCGGCGAACGGCGAGCAGGCGTTAACGCACGACGACCTGAGCCACGGCCTGATTTTCCTCGGCATTGCCGGAATGATGGATCCGCCGCGCCCGGAAGCGATTGATGCAATTAACGCCTGCCAGCAGGCGGGGATCCGGGTCAAGATGATCACCGGCGATCACCCGCAGACGGCGATGAGCATCGGCCAGATGCTGGGGATCACCAACAGCGAGCAGGCGGTCACCGGCTATCAGCTGGAGAAAATGGACGATGCCGAGCTGGCGGAAGCGGCGGTGAAATATGACATCTTTGCCCGTACCAGCCCGGAGCATAAGCTGCGCCTGGTGAAAGCGTTGCAGGATAAAGGCGAAATCGTCGGCATGACCGGCGACGGCGTAAACGATGCCCCGGCGCTGCGCCAGGCGGACGTCGGCATCGCGATGGGCATCAAAGGCACGGAAGTGACCAAAGAGGCGGCGGACATGGTCCTGACGGACGATAACTTCGCCACCATCGCCAGCGCGGTGAAAGAGGGGCGTCGCGTTTACGACAACCTGAAGAAAACCATCCTGTTCATTATGCCGACCAACCTGGCGCAGGGGCTGCTGATTGTGATTGCGCTGCTGGCGGGGAATATCATTCCGCTGACGCCGGTGCTGATTCTGTGGATGAACATGGCGACCTCCGCCACGCTCTCCTTCGGCCTGGCCTTTGAGGCCGCCGAGCGCAACATTATGCGCCGCCCGCCGCGCCAGACCGGGCAGCACGTGATGGACGCCTACGCCGTATGGCGCGTGGCCTTCGTCGGCACCATGATTGCCATCGCCGCCTTTGCGCTTGAAGCCTGGCTGGCCCCGCGCGGCCATAGCGCGGAGTTCATCCGCACCGTGCTGCTTCAGATGCTGGTCTGCGCCCAGTGGGTGTACATGATTAACTGCCGCAACACCGACGGGTTCTCCCTGAACCGCGGCCTGCTGGCGAACAAAGGGATCTGGCTGGTGACGGGCGTACTGTTCCTGCTCCAGGCGGCGATTATCTACCTGCCGTTTATGCAGATGCTGTTCGGCACCGAAGCGCTGCCGCTGCGCTACTGGTTCGTAACGCTGGCGGTGGCTGGGGTGATGTTCTTCGTCGTCGAAATCGAGAAGCGACTGACCCGCAGGTTCCGTAAGGCTGCATAACAAAGATCCCCCTCACCCTAACCCTCTCCCCACAGGGGAGAGGGGACCGCCCGGTTTTCACCCTCGCCCCTGTGGGGAGAGGGCCGGGGTGAGGGGTACAAATTAGAGGTACTCCCATGAAATTTCCGCTCCTGTTCGCACTCCTCGCCTGCACGCTGCCACCCGCATTCGCCGCGGCTATTCCCGTTCGCGTCGCCACCGTGGAGCAGACCGCCCATGCCGCCGAGCGCCAGATCCCGGGCCGCATCGAAGCCATTCACACCGTTGAGCTGCGCGCGCGTACGGAAGGCGTGTTAACGAAAATCCACTTCCGCGACGGGCAGTACGTGAAAAAAGGCGACGTGCTGTTTGAGCTGGACGACGCCGAGCCGCGTGCCGCCCTGCGTCTGGCGCAGGCCGAAGTGAGAAGCGCCGAAGCCACGCTGCGTCAGGCGCAGCAGCAGCTTTCCCGCTTCGAAAGTCTGGGCAGCAGCAACGCTATCAGTCGTCACGACGTGGACAACGCCCGCATGCAGCGCGACGTGGCGAGCGCCGCGCTGGAGCAGGCGAAAGCCCGGCTCGATACCCGCAGCGTCACCCTGAACTATACCCGCATCACCTCGCCGATTGACGGTCGCGTGGGGCATAGCCAGTTCCACGTGGGCAGCCTGGTGAATCCTGCCAGCGGCGTGCTGGTGGAGGTGGTGCAGCTCGATCCCATCCGCATCGCCTTTGCGCTGGAAGAGGGCGCGTTTGCCACCAAAGCCGGACAGCACGCGGATATCAGCGCCATGAAGCAGGCCTGGCAGGCGCTGATCGACAGCAACGGTCAGCGCGTCGGCGGGGAACTGACGTCCGTGGACAACCGCATCGATCCGCGCACCGCCAGCGTGATGCTGCGCGCCGAGTTTGCGAACCCGCGCCATCAGCTGCTGCCCGGCGGCAACGTGAATGTCTATCTGCGTCCGGCGAGCGAGCAGCCGGTGCTGACGCTGCCTGCCGCCGCGGTCCAGCAGAACGGCGACGGGTTCTTCGCCTGGGTGGTTAACGCCGACGGCAAAGCCGAAAGGCGCCCGCTGAAAATTGCCGGGCAAATCGGCCAGCAGTTTCAGATTGCCTCCGGCGTGAATACCGGTGAGCGAGCGATTACCGACGGCGCGCAGCGCGTGCAGCCCGGCGCTGCCGTCCAGATACTCAATTAAGGAGCCATCATGCTGACGTTTTTCATCAAACGCCCGCGCTTCGCGATGGTGATTGCGCTGGTCATCACCCTGCTGGGGGCCATCGCCCTGAGGATCATTCCGGTAGAGCAGTACCCGCAGATCACCCCGCCGGTGGTGAATGTCTCTGCCAGCTGGCCGGGCGCCAGCTCGGCTGACGTAGCGGAGGCCATCGCCACGCCGCTGGAGACGCAGCTTAACGGCGTAGATCACATGCTCTATATGGAGTCCACCAGTTCGGATGAAGGCACCTACAGCCTGAACATCACCTTTGCGGCGGGTACCGATCCGGACCTCGCCGCCATCGACGTGCAGAACCGTGTGGCGCAGGCCGTGGCGCAGCTGCCGACCGAGGCACAGCAAAACGGCGTGCAGGTGCGCAAGCGCGCCACCAACCTGATGATGGGGGTAAGCCTTTACTCACCGAACAACACCCACACGCCGCTGTTTGTCAGCAACTACGCCAGCACGCAGGTGCGCGAGGCGCTGTCGCGTCTGCCGGGCGTGGGGCAGGTGCAGATGTTTGGCGCGCGGGACTATAGCATGCGCATCTGGCTGCGTCCGGACCGCATGAACGCCCTGAACGTCACGACCGACGACGTGGCGCAGGCGCTGCGCGAGCAGAACGTGCAGGGGGCGGCGGGCCAGATCGGTACGCCACCGGTATTCAACGGCCAGCAGCAGACGCTGACCATCAACGGGCTGGGGCGCTTAAGCCAGGCCGAAGACTTTGCCGAGATCATTATTCGCGCCGGAGAGATGGGCCAGCTGGTGCGCCTGAAGGATGTGGCGACCATCGAGCTCGGCTCGCGCAGCTACAGCTCGGGCGCCCAGCTGAACGGGCATGACTCTGCTTATCTTGGCATCTACCCGACGCCGTCCGCTAACGCCCTGCGCGTGGCCGACGCGGTGCGCGCGGAGCTGGAGCGTCTCTCGACGCGCTTTCCGGACGACCTGGTCTACGAGGTGAAATTCGACACCACCACCTTCGTTGCCGCCACCATTAAAGAGATCGGCGTCTCGCTGGCGCTGACCATGCTGGTGGTTGTGGTGGTTGTTTCCCTGTTCCTGCAAAGCTGGCGCGCGACGCTGATTGTCGCCCTCGCCATTCCGGTGTCGCTGGTGGGCACCTTTGCGGTGCTCTACGCGCTCGGTTACTCCGCTAACACGCTGAGCCTGTTCGCCATTATTCTGGCGCTGACCATGGTGGTGGATGATGCCATCGTGGTGGTTGAGAGCATCGAAACCCTGATGGCGGAAGGGCAGAGCCGCACGGCGGCGACCGCGCTGGCGCTGCGCCAGATTGCCGGGCCGGTGATTGCCACCACGCTGGTGCTGCTGGCGGTGTTTGTGCCGGTGGCGCTCCTGCCGGGGATCGTGGGCGAGCTGTACCGCCAGTTCGCGGTGACGCTCTCTACCGCCGTCACGCTCTCAAGCCTGGTGGCGCTGACCCTGACGCCCGCGCTCTGTGCCATGCTGCTGCGCCCGCGTCCGGCGAAGCCTGCCGCGATTTTCCGTGGGTTCAACCGTGGGCTGGACGCCACGCGCACGCTTTACACTCGGATAGTGAGCGTGTTCAACCGGCGTCCGTGGCTGGCGCTGCTGGCCACCGCAGGCGCGGCGGCAGTGGTGGCGTTCAGCTTTATGTCGATGCCAAAGGGCTTCCTGCCCCAGGAAGATCAGGGCTACTTCTTCGCCAGCGTCCAGCTGCCGGAGGCGGCCTCGCTGGAACGCACCGAAGCGGTAATGACCTCCGCGCGCGAGCTGATCGCTAAAAACCCGGCGGTGGAAGACGTGATTCAGGTCTCCGGGTTTAACATCCTCAACGGCACCAGCGCGTCGAACGGCGGGTTTATCTCCATCATGCTGAAGGACTGGAGCGAGCGCCCGCCGCTGGATGAGGTGATGGGCACCCTTCAGCGCCAGCTGCTGGCCCTGCCGGAAGCGACCATCATGACCTTCGCGCCGCCGACGCTTCCGGGGCTGGGCAATGCCTCCGGTTTCGACCTGCGCATTCAGGCGCAGGCGGGGCAGAGCCCGGCGGAGCTGGAGCGCGTTACGCGTGAGGTACTGGCAAAAGCCAACCAGCATCCGCAGCTGAGCCGCGTGTTCACCACCTGGAGCAGCAACGTGCCGCAGCTGACGCTGACCGTTGACCGCGAGCGCGCTGCCCGGCTCGACGTGCCGGTGTCGCGCATCTTCAGCAGCCTGCAAACCGCCTTCGGCGGCACCCGCGCCGGGGATTTCAGCGTCAACAACCGCGTTTACCACGTGGTGATGCAGAACGAGATGCAGTGGCGCGAGCGCGCGGAGCAAATCAGCGAGCTGTTCGTGCGCAGCAACAGCGGCGAGCGGGTGCGACTGAGCAACCTCGTCACCATCACGCCGACCGTCGGCGCGCCATTTATTCAGCAGTACAACCAGTTCCCGTCGGTATCGATAAGCGGTTCGGCAGCGGAAGGGGTAAGCAGCAGCACCGCGATGGCGGCGATGGACGAAATTCTGGCGCAGAGCCTGCCTGCGGGGTACGACTACGCCTGGAGCGGCATGTCGTATCAGGAGCAGCAGACCGGCAACCAGGCGGTATGGATTGTGCTGGCGGCGGTGGTGATGGCGTGGCTGTTCCTCGTCGCCCAGTACGAGAGCTGGACGCTGCCGGCGAGCGTGATGCTCTCGGTGCTGTTCGCCATCGGCGGGGCGCTGGTCTGGCTGTGGCTGGCGGGCTACGCCAACGACGTGTACGTGCAGATCGGTCTGGTCTTGCTGATCGCGCTAGCGGCGAAAAACGCGATTCTTATCGTGGAGTTCGCCCGCGCGCGGCGGATGGACGGGATGGCGATTGTCGATGCCGCACGGGAAGGGGCATCGCGCCGCTTCCGCGCGGTGATGATGACCGCCGTGTCGTTCATCATCGGCGTCCTGCCGATGATGCTGGCGACCGGGGCGGGTGCCCAGAGCCGCCGCATCATTGGCACCACGGTGTTCAGCGGCATGCTGGTGGCAACCGTGGTGGGGATTGTGTTCATCCCTGCGCTGTTCGTGCTGTTCCAGCGCCTGCGCGAGTGGGGCCACGGCCTTACGGACTCGTCGCCCACAGCTCGCAGTGCTTCTGAACCAGAGAAATAAGCGAGCCGCCGTCGGCGATGAAGTCCCGCATGCGCTGCGCCTCGCTCTTGCCCTGCTTTAACAGCAGGGCAATTTCCTTGATTGCGCTCGTTGCGCCGAGCTTCTCGGCCGACGGCGCAACCTGCTCCAGCAGCCAGGCGATATCGTCCGCCACGGTTTTGTGCTCGCCGGTATGCACGTCCGTCAGAACCCCCTCCAGCCCGTAGCGACACGCCTGAAAACGGTTAAAGCGGTACAAGAGAAAATCCCGCTCCTGATGCTTATACGGCCGCGTGGTCAGCAGCCAGTGAGACGTCGCCTGGATCAGCCCGGCGATATTAATCGCGTGGCCGAGCGTCAGCGGGGTATCCATCACTCGTACCTCCACGGTGCCGAAGTGCGGGCTGGGGCGGATGTCCCAGTGCAGATCCTTAATGCTGTCGATCATGCTGGTAGCGCTCAGGCGGCGGAACAGCCCCTCGAACTCCTGCCAGCTGTTGACCCACGGCATCTGGCCGTTATCCGGGAAGCCGGAAAAGATATTGAGACGCGACGAGGAAAACCTGGTGTCCGTGCCCTGCATATAGGGGGAGGACGCGGCGAGGGCGATAAAGTGCGGCACGAAGCGCGACAGGCCGTGCAGCAGATAAATGGCGTCGTCCCCGTTTCGGCATCCCACGTGCACGTGCTGGCCAAACACCGTCGCCTGTAAAATCAGATAGCCAAAGCGCTCCAGCGTGACGTTATAGCGCTCATCGGCGCACACTTCCTGCCGCTGCCACTTCTGGAACGGATGGGTTCCGCCGCCGCAGATCTGAATATGCTGCTCCGCCGCCGCGCGCAGGATGCTCTGCTGCATCACCGAGAACTGCGCTGCCGCCTGGTCGATGGTCTGGCACACGCCAGTGGCGATTTCGAGCATGCTTTCGGTGATGTCGTGTTTGACTTCACCGCCTTTGATGTCGTCTTTGACGGCAGCGATAAGCGCGGAAGAGTCCTGACTCAGGTCGTAGCCCGGCGGGTTCACCACCTGGAGTTCAAGCTCGATGCCGAGGGTGTAGGGTTCAGAGGATTTGAAATCAGGTAAAGGCATGGCGCACTCCGTTGTCTGTTGTGTGTTGAGTATAGACAATGGGCGTGGCGCGCTCGTCTCGTGGTGGTATAACGGATAGTAGGCTTTGCAACAGGGGAGTGACTTATGTCTGACTATCCATCGATTACAGAAGGATTTCCTGAATGACCAGGTAAGTTATTTCGGCGTACCGAATTGCGGGAAGGTTGTTGGAAGACTGATTTAATGCACAAAAAAAACAGTGTGATGGAGGCTGCAATGAAGCAGCCTTTTTAATAAATCAGATTAACAATACGCGAGAGTTATTTTTTTAGATTCTCTGGAAAATTATCGGGCAACTGGTCAGGCGGGCAATTAATAACAGATTCATTATTTACACCGCTGTCGTTGACGTATGTAATGGTTGCAAACTCGTCAATGACTTCAGTCGGATAGGCAGGACCCGCGCTGCGATACTCTTCCATTTTGTCGAGATGATCGTTCTGGAAACAAACCGTTTTCTCTGGATTGTTCATAACCCAGCGAGGGAAGAATATGGTTCCATGGAAAAGCTTGTCTCCGAGATTGGCAATCAGACTGACATCAGTACCCGTTGGCTCGGTCCAGGATACCTTATAGATCTCATTACCGACACGAACGATGTAGACATGCTGGTCTTTGACCCAGCGACCACCGACCATACCGCTGTGAATTCGGTAATCGATCGTGTTTTCATTTTTAATGTAAAGCTCGTAGTTCCAGCCGTTGTCATAAGTATAGACAAGGTGTTTACCAGTGAAACCTGAGAGATCATCTTTATTAAAGTCTGTCATGTCCCATCTCCTGAGTACTTAGATATTGCCCCGCAACGTGAAATAAAAGTATAGATGCTTTCATTGGACACAGCGTTTAGGTATGTAAGAGCATGTAAACCGTAGAGTGAAAATATGATCTCAAACTTACGCAGCTTAGGTTGGGCTCCGCGAAATTTGACTGGCATTTTTTAGGACAGGGGGCATCAATTGCGGAAATACGGTATATCGACAGGGTAAGTATTTGTGAGCGTTATCAGGCGGCAGCGTACCAGTTTTTCACTGTCTGCATACCAGAAAGAAAATTGCCCGGTGGTCTGGTTAAAAATCATCTGGTCAAGATTAGCAAAGGGGAAGATAAGAAGTGATCCCTTGCGAAAGTGTCCCGCTCCTGTTTCAAACTGATTTCCCCCCCATGATTCCTGTGAGTGTTCGTAGCGGTGAAGGATGACCTCGATCTGACCGCGCATTGGGCAAAACAACCTGATAGCTGAATTTTCGAGGGATAAAGCATACGACGAAATTGAATAAAAAAAAGTTAATACAAATATTTTGACGTGTTTGATCATTGAAAATCCTTTGACAATCTCTCCGCTCTTTAGGGCGGGAATTTCTACGACCGGACAGTGATGAGCCGCCGCAATAATAATACAGGGAATCTCCCTGTATTATTATTTTACTCAGCGCGTTATCGGCATTACCCATACTCACTACGAATCTGCATCTGTGTGGATGGGTATGTCACGTGTTCACGGTTAATTTACCGCTGCACAGTTAATGCTCTGGCTGTAACTTAACCAGTCAATAACGCACTGGTTGCTCCCTTTATTTAGATAGTTGAACTTAACACTGAATTTATTGGTTGCCAGTATTGATTCAACGGTAGGGACCCAGGTGCCATATTCTCCCGCGACGGCATACTGGGTTCCATTCTTCCAGGGCTGACTGAACCAGTTATCGGTCACGGTAATAGGCCCTCTTGAAGGCTGACCACGCACGCCAATTGAGGAGCGATTGCTGGTACCGTAGCGCCCATAATCAAACCAGTTTTGCGTTACTTCCATAAACGCACCGGCGCCTGCTGACTGATATCTGTGCATATCAAACTGATGATAAGCTCCGGTTCCGCCGCCGTTAAGTACCAGGTTATGGTGCGCCGCGTAGCCTTCTCCAGCCATACCGCTTCCGGCAATTGAATGCCGGTTACTGTTGAACAGGTTACAGGCAACCTCTGCCGTGGCATTACCGTTTTGCACAACCACGCCATACCCGAGCTCTTTTTTAATATTCTGATGAATATAGCTGTGATGAACCCGCACATTCGTTGATTTTTTTACGCTCACCGCAGCCCAGGGCCATCCCCAGAGCTCCATATTGTCGACCTCAACATTATGGCTGCCTTCAACGGTCTGGATACCAATAGTGGTATTTTTCGTCAGGGTTCCTTTATAGGGGCCTTCATATCGGATACCCGAAATACGCGTATTGCTGTCCATCATGATAATCGGGAATTTATTTTCTTCTTCGCTCATGTAAGGAATACTCAGGCGCGCTCCTTCGCTGCCGTTTGCCCCACGATCGCTAAAAATAGTGGTTCCGCTTTTGATGAAGAGCGCGTTTTGCCGGACCGGTAATTCAATTTCAACATCGCCGGGAATATAGATATAGGGGGTGCCGGCATCGACCAGCGCCTTTAGTGTGGCATAGTCAGTAGCCTCCTGATAATTCACGCTGTCTTTATCTATCCGGCTCGCATAGCCTTCTCCGCCACCGACGACAGAGCACTGACCGTTTGCATCAAGTAGCTGGGTGGTGACGACGACGTTCAGCTCCAGCGGCGAGGATACCGTGCCTTTTCTGTCAACGGCGCGGATCGTAACGGGATAACGGTTTTCGCCGCCCACGATAAAGCCCGGCAAGGTCAGCATGAAGGTCCCTTCTTTCTCCGTAATGGTGCCGCCGGCGGATTTGAAGGCGGAAGCCTCAATCTGGTAATTTGCGACGCCGTACAGGCTCTGAACCTCGGGCGTCACCTCGGTTGTGCTGCCCTCAAAGCCCGTGACAGCCGTCTCCGCGGTGATGGTGAAGGGCGCCTGGCTGACGACAACCTCTATTTTCGTCGGCTCGCTGATATTGCCGTGCGGATCCTTTCCGGTAACCGTGATGCTGTAGTGGTTGCTTCCCGTTGCCTGCCATGCGGGCATGACAAAATGATAGTCAGGCAGTGTGCCGGTAATCTTACCGCCTGCGGCAAGGAAATCCTCCGCGCTGAACTGGACATCACTTACGGTGGTTCCCTCTGACACCACGTTTATGGTGGTATCCACCGTTTCCTGCTCAGTTCCGGTCAGCGTGTCGGGCGCCGAAACGGCAATGCTGACAGGCTGCACCTCTAACGTCAGGGTGACCGGTGTCGACGAGCGGCCAGACTTATCCCACGCGACAGCGCGCACGGAATAGCGGTTGGTTCCCTCTTTTTTCCATAAAGGCAGCGTGAACCGCCAGGCATTTGTGCCGTCCTGCGTAATTTTTCCACCAGCGCTGAAAAATGCTTCACCCTGCCACTCGATGCGATCGATGCCGGACTGGGCGCTGGCCTGCGGCGTAACGATAAGCTCCTCACCTGACTTGCCCGTCAGATTTTCATCAAGAACAAGGTTAATGGCCGCTGAAAGTACTGAAACCGTGGCGGTTACCGGCGCGGAACGGTGGTTTTGGTCGTCACCTGCGGTAAGGGTAATTGCATACTGGTTGGAGCCCGAGTCCGACCATGCAGGCAGCTCCAGCCAGACTTTATCTTTTTCGACGGTGACTTTACCCCCATGGGCAACAAACTCGGGCGCCTCCCAGTCGAGCCGGGTGACGGCGGTTTTTGCATCAATCGTCAGCGGCAGCGCAATACGCTCTCCCTCATTACCCTTCACCTCTGGCGGAACGGTGAGCACAATCGCGCCAGGCTCAACCACAATTGTCAGGGTGACCGGTGTCGATGAGTGGCCAGACTTATCCCACGCGACAGCGCGCACGGAATAGCGGTTGGCCCCCTCTTTTTTCCATAAGGGCAGGGTGAACCGCCAGGCATTTGTGCCGTCCTGCGTAATTTTTCCGCCGGCGCTGAAAAATGCCTCACCCTGCCACTCGATGCGATCAATATTGGACTGGGCGCTGGCCTGCGGCGTAACGATGAGCTCCTCACCAGAGTTACCCGTCAGATTTTCATCGAGAACAAGGTTAATGGCCGCTGAAGCCACAGAAACCGTGGCGGTAACCGGCGCGGAACGGTGGTTTTGGTCGTCACCTGCGGTAAGGGTAATTGCATACTGGTTGGAGCCCGAGTCCGACCATGCAGGCAGCTCCAGCCAGACTTTATCTTTTTCGACGGTGACTTTACCCCCATGGGCAACAAACTCGGGCGCCTCCCAGTCGAGTCGGGTGACGGCAGTTTTGGCATCAATCGTCAGCGGCAGCGCAATACGCTCCCCTTCGTTACCCTCCACCTCTGGCGGAACGGTGAGCACAATAGAGCGCGGTTCGACCACGATCCGGGCTGAAGCGGTGTTAGAAACGTTCCCCTCGCTGTCACTCACCGTTACTTCAATGGGATAACTGTTTTCACCGCCAGCCTTATAGGGAGGCAGAACGACGCTATAGTTCAGGCTCAGATTGTCCGCTTCTGGAGCACGCGTCTGGATAAACTTGCCTCCGGCGGCAAGAAATTCCGGTGCCTTCCAGTCAACTTTACCGATGGTGCCGGTACTGCGAACATTAAGGCCGAGGGCCAGCGTTTGTCCCTCTTCACCCTTGAGGTCGCCTGCCAGCGAGATTTTGACATCCAATGGCAGAACATCCACCTCAACGCGGAACGGCGCTGATAAGTTGCCTTTTTCATCAATGGCACGCCCCTCCAGCAGATAGTGATTACTGCCGGTTGTTTGCCATTCGGGCAGAACGATGACATAGGCGCCGTTTACATTGGTGATATCGCCACCTGCGGCGAAGAAATCCTGACCCTGCCAGCCAATTCCGGCCACGGCATAGCGCGAAGAGATGTCCAGGTTTAACGCGAGCTGGCTGCTTTCAACGCCCGAAACCTTGTGATGCGGAGCCACGGAAAACAGGCGATCCTTTTTGTATTCCAGAACAATAACGTTGTTTCTGTCCACCAGATCATAGCGAGAGCCCGCCAGCGTGCGGTTAAAGCGAACACGCTCGGGATCAAGCTGCGTTTTGAGCGGCAAACCAAACTGCCAGGAGAGGTTCAACCCTATGGAAAATTCGTCACCGCCGCCACGCGTGTTAACCGTTTTTTGCAGTGAAATTCCCGCCAGGGGGACAGGGGTGTAATTCAGACCTAAGGTCAGTACCTGAGGATTTTTCTGAAGATCATCCGGGCCAAAAATACCGACTTGATCGCCATAATACCGAGCCCAGGTAATTTTTCCGCCAAGCTGAGGCAAACCCGGTAGCCAGGCTTCTGTCCGGATATCAAAGCCATTAGCGACGCGTTCGTGGTAGTCTGTGAGATCCCGCGAGCGCTTCCAGTCGCTGAGCCGGTAATAGCCATTGGCAGAAACGCGAAAGAAATCGCGTGCATACTCAAGACCTGTGCCCAGGCGCTTATGCTGGCGACTGACGTCGTAATCATAAAACATATTGGCACCGAACATGGCGGAGTCAGAAGGCCAGAATCGATACCCCATGCCGAGATTTGCCATGGTTCTGTCGTCGATCCGCCTAATCCCCGTCTGGGAAAAAAACAGATGGCTGCGGTTTTCGTAAAGGGGCAGTAAAAAATCAAATTCACTGCCGTCAAGGTGCGCGCTGCTTAAATTCAACTTCACTCTTGCCGTGCCAAATGAAGAAAGGCTTTGCTGAACGGCCGAGCTGAATAATCCTGAGGCCATGCTGCCGCCGACGGCGCTGATGCGATCGGCGGAAGCGTCCTGCCCCAGCACCTGCGCCAGCTTAGCGCCTGCGCCAGCTCTTGCCCGGAAGAGGGTTTCTTCACGGCTGATTTCTTCCTCATGCAGCGCGCGATAGACACTCTCCCTGACCGTCATGGCGCGATCGTTCGTATTCATCTCACTTCCCGCAGCCAGTCCTGGCTGCATAAAAAGCACAATATACATCCCGTGCTTTCGCTTAAAATGGGATAGGCAGCTGACCACCATATTGATAATTACTCCCTTGCTTATACAGGCGCACTTTTGACATTGATGATTTATATAAGCGTGCGCGCTAAATTATATTAAAAGTCTTTTCCACGTATTTAGACCCAAATATCATCGATAGGTCATCGTGAAGGATGCCGTAGCGTTTATTGTTCCGGGTTGAATGTTTTTGTCCGTCTGATAGTAGGCAGCCTTAAATGGAATATTCACGATTTCCCCATTGGAAGTCGTGATAGCGTGATTGATCATGCTGCCAAATTTCACAGGTGAATCTTGATGCAAAATCTGAATGCCAACCCCGCTGGCAGTGGATGCGCTGCTAAGGCCTAATACTCCGTTGGTGGCGTCTGCAAGTACCGAGACATTATCCAGCGTTACGTTCACAGATGTTTGTGCATCACAATTAAGCGATACATTGAAATTTACTGGGTTTTGGGTACTGCCAATGCCATTAAATTTAGAGGCAACGGCAAATCCCATATCAATATTTAAATTGCTATCCTGTACCAGACACGAAACGGTATTGGTATTGACGCCTGATATAAGGTATTTAAACAGAGGCTGTCGCTGTACGTTTTTACTTACTGGCGTGCTGTACTGAATCGCAATGACGAGTGGGGAAATTATGCCCGTCCTGGGCGTTGACGCCGTTTTGACCAGCTCAAAGGTATCATTGAAGGTTGCCCCTTTTTGCGATATGCCTCGCTGCCAGGTGCTCAGGTTCAGCGAACCGTTAGTAACGGTGCCCGTAGCCCCGGTGGTACTGGAATAGTTTTTCCAGCGTAACCCAATTCCTTCAACGTTTGTGGCCCGTACGCCGGCTATCACCGAAGCACCATTGTCAATATTTGTTGGCGCCAGCTGAATTGCCCAGGACCCTTCCGCTGTGGTTTGACCTTTCGCATCGCAGTTGATGGGATGGTTAACCGTTACCGAACCCAACACACTTCCGACGGGTACATCCCGCTGAATAAGAATACTTTGATCAAAGTTAACGTTGACATCCGATGCTGTACATAAAGCGTAAGTATTGACTGACATAAAACTGCCTGCAATGAGGCTAATAATTTTAAAAAATGTGCGCACAGCGAATTCCTTAATTATGTCTGGCAATGTTGCGGAAAATGCTTTTTCACAACATCACTGAAGCGATATTCATCTATAAAACCGCGTATAAAAGTTGTTAGCTATCCTCGCAATAATTCATTCTCTGACTTTTTATCACTGACATAGCGCGGTTATACGTTGAATAGCTCCGGGGCGGTTTTCATGTTTTATCGTTGTCTGGCAATTTATCTGACCCCAGGTCGCTGAAATACGATCGCCGTTATTCAGACCGCTCAGGTAAACCTCACCATCATTACCAACGATGCTCATCACGTCACGGCCCTCCAGCTTGACCATTGATCCAAAGGGTACGGGCCCATTTTTGTAGCGCAGTTTAATTAACGCGCGGTAGCCCGTTCTGGCATTGAACGTTGCGCGCACAACCGCGCCGCGGGTCGGTACCACGTTAACCACAGATTCTGCGATATCGGTATCAGGCCCGAGCGAACGGGTATCAATAGCGATACGGTTCTCCTGATAAGCGCTGGTATAAGGAACAATCGCGTAGCCGCGCCAGTCGGTTTTCACCCCCGGATTATTGCGCACCTTCAGGCCTGATGCCCCCTCGGCCTTCACCAGCGCAACGGTGTCGCCGAGCGGTTGCGAGAACGTTACGCCGTCTTCATGAGCGACAATACCGCCCTGCACACCAACGTTAAGCTGGCTGTTATCCCGGCTGTAGTTATAACCTGCGCTGACGGTGCCGTAGCCGCCTTTATAGGTGCCGCTGACCGAACTTCTGGACTGGCTCCCCGATGAGGTATACCCCTGTTGAAGCGAATAACTGAAATTGTTATCAGCAAGCGCTGTACCGCTCAGCCCCACCTGATGCGTTTCGCCGCCCTTTTTTTGGGCGTTCACGCTGTAGCTGGCCCAGCTTTTCGGCAACCATTTACTGAGCGGCACCTGCAAGCTGAAGGCGAGGATCTGATCCTTTTGCGACACGCCAGGGGTTTCGCTGTAGGTGTAGCTCAGCGAATAGCCGATCTCGTTGATGCTGGTGTTAATGCCCGTACTGATGCTGCGTTCATACCCTTCCCGTCGCCAGTAGTCTTGCTGGTAGGCGCTAATATAAAAGCTCCCCCAGCTCATCAAGGACTGATTAAGATTAAGCTGTAGTCGGCTTCGTTTGTTGTAGCGCTGGCTGGCGTAGTCGTTTACCTCCTGAAAAGTATAAAACCCCTCGGTGGAATATCGGTAGCTGGCCAGCGTTACCGTGGTATCAGTGGTCGTCACCGTTTTCGAATACTGCACCCGATAGGATTGTCCACGGCTTCGCCTGACTTCGTCCTGTTTAAGCTTGCTGTCGGCCAGGGTAACATCCGCAGAAAGCGACCCGATCTCACCAAAACTTAAGCCCGCACCCAGTACGCCGGCAAGATAGTTATCTGCGCCCAGCATGCCGCCATAAAGAGTAAGCGTGTTTGACACGCCCCAGGCCAGGGTACCCTGACCAAATGAGGGCTTCTGTGCATTATCTTTGGTGGTACGGTATTCACCGCCGCTCAGCGAGTATTTTAACCGCCCCTCACGCAGCATGACGGGTACTGCTGAAAAAGGCTGGATAAATCGCTGCTCGCTGCCGTCGGCTTCGGCAACCGTAACCTCAAGATCGCCGCTGGTTGAAGTAGGATAAAGATCGCGTATCTCGAAGCTGCCCGGCGCGACATAGGTTTGATAAATCGTGTAGCCGTTTTGCTTAACGGTGACCATCGCATTGCTGCGGGCAATGCCACGGATCGTTGGCGCAAAACCGCGCATGCTCTCGGGCAGCATGGTGTCGTCTGAATAAATCTGTATGCCCCGAAACATAATGCTGTCGAAAATATCTCCCGGCGTGCTTGTTTCGCCAAGCTGTAGCTGTCCTTTCAAAAATTGTATATCGCGGCTCAGCGTCGTACTGACGGACGAAAAATCATGCTCTTTATTACTTTTAGTGGCGGTACTGTAATTACGTAGCCGCCAGGGCCCCAGATTCAGACCGCTCTGTAGGTTCAGATAAAGCTGATCCTGCGTCTTTCCCTGATTTACCCAATTGCGCGAGCCATTGGCACTGTAGTTGAGCAGCAGCGCCGGGATCCCCTGATCCCAACGGGAAGGGTCAACCGTGCCGCGTGCACGAATGTTAAGCGCTGACTGAGGAATGGATATATCCAGCCTTTGCTTGTCAAAATTCAGGCGAGCGCTGGCATCAGGTATAAAGGCGCCAGGGTTGGTGATAATCGTTCCTTCCGGCAGTGCCGCCAGCTTCGGAAAAAGCTGGGTCCGTACACCAAGCATCTCAAGCATGCCGCGATTTAGCTCAGGCGCCAGCCCCACACCATTCAGGGCTACAAAAGAAATATTCTCCGTCCGAACATATTCATTGTTAAGCCAGATTTCTACCCTGTAGGTACCGGGCAACTGCTCTCCATGTTCAAAACGGCTTAGATCAATGTTTTTTGCCGATGTGTGCGTCTTTTCCAGCGCGTCAGACATAAAATATAATTCACCTGCCTTTGCAGGAAACAGACCGGAAATTAACAGGGCAATAGCAGACAGCCGGATAACTTTAAAAGCTTTCATTTCCGGTTTAATTAATTTTCGGCAATTAAAGTCAGTCTTCACTTTGCTTTCCTGCTGGGATGACATGGCTGAATCTATTTCTTAATTACGGCAATCTCTGACGCGCTTCTTCAGTAACGCCGCCGAAATCATTTATCGCTTTCCAGGTAACATCCCGTCCCGCAGCGGTGATATGTGCCGTACCGAACGGTGCTATCATCGGCGGGTGTTCAATAGCCTGACTGCCCACTTTTAAAGAAAACAACGACACGTAATAGGGGGTTGGATTAGAGATAACAATCCGATCTCCGCTACGCTCATAGTGCAGGTTTTTCCAGGCGTCATTTACCCTGTCGGTTGCTAATTTTGCCGGCCGATAGAAAAGCTTAATGCGCGTCTTAACGGCAATAAGCAGTTGGTTGTGATCCGATTTTTCCATAGATGGAATCGACTTTACGTTAAGCCAAAAGAGGGATTCACGATCTTGCGGCAGCATCTGTTCCCCGGTGTAAATAATACGAAGGGTATTTTCATGCTCTCCGTCCAGACGAAACAGCGGTGGTGTGACAATAAAAGGCACTTTAGCAGGTGAATTTTCTTCCAGTTCAATCCATGACTGAATGAGATAAGGAATTGAGTTCTTACTATTAATCACCGATATTGACGCTTCGTTTTCTTCACCATTGTAAATCAGCCGTGTGCCGCCAACAGTAATGCCAGCATTGACTGAAAGGGTGAATAAGCAAGCAGTGAGTAAAAGAATAGCGTGAAGGAGACGGCTCATATTACAACTCCATGATCCCATCGGGAAACAGGCGGGCGTGCAGCGGGCACGCCCGAACGTCTTACTGGTAGGTGATAGTAAAATCTGATGAGGCATTAGCCGTACCGGCTGTAACCGTAGCTTCGGTTGCCTTGTATTTGGCAACAAATGCCATCTGATTACTGTTTGAAGCCGTGGTATCAAGCGTCAGGCTTTTAGACAGCGTGGCGAGAGGGATGGGCGTAACGCCATCTTTTTCATACAGCGCGACGCCTACTCCTTTGGCCGTCTGACCTGAGCTAAGCGCAAGTATGCTGGTATCATTAGCATCAGCTGTGCCATCAAATTTAACTGATGCGGTTTTAACCGCCGTCGGGCAATTATCAAGCACGATAGTAAAGCGAGTTGCTGCCGCTACATCGCCTTTTGCGCTGAATGAGCTCTTGGGAATTTGTCCGAGGTCAACAGTCTGGGTAGCAGTACCTGTGTTAACCGTGCACGCCGAATCCAGAATAGTTCCGGTAAAATTAATCTTCCCATCGGCAGCATGAGCCGCAAAGGAAATACCGGTGACGACAGCTGCTGCCAGCACTTTGCGAACAAGACGGGGCATTTTATTTTGCATAGCTATATATCCTTATGATTGAACAAATATCTGCTGCGGACGTTATCCATAGCAGGACTGACGGTTTAATACCGCCTTATAAAAATATTCAAGAAGATCAAAAGGAATACTTCTGACCAAAAAACACATTAATAGATAAGGTTGCTACTTATATTTTACATAAAAGCCCTTCTGGAAACCCCTTCAGAAGACAGCATTAAAATGAGTTGTTTTAACTCCAGGCTGCTACCTAAAAAAAGACGGCTCTTTACATACTGTAATCTATTGGTGTCAGACCTGTTTTTACGCAAATAAATTTCATTTGTTGGGTCGTAAATGTTTACCAGAAAATCAAAATAATCTTCTGATAAAGTATCTTTCAATCTATGATGCAATACATTAACTAAACTACAGGATGATTCTACCAGGGTGAATTTTGCTGCACGGCTGCAAATCTTCTTTAGTTCTTTGATTGTCGTTATTAGCCCAAATGCTTTAAGGAAGCTATTTGCGGCAATGTTTTCTGGTACAATAAAATGGGTCTGCCTGGATAATCCCCTCGCAGCCAGGCGCGAGTGGAGCCAGCGAATATTGTCTCCCGTTTCATGAACCGTATCGATGATAATATAGGGTTTGTCAAAAACCGTCGCGCAAACTAAAAATGCCAGACGATTATCAAAGAAGAAAATCTGTCTATTTTCAGGAGATAATGATATTATCGCCTGACGCATTGCAAAATTTCTGGTAAAAACAAGTACAGCTGTCACTGCTTCTGTCCTTTCGAGCTAATCTCATTTTTAATAAATGATTGTTTTTTGACAACATATACACGTTCCAGAGCATCCTGTTCTATTTTATATGCTTTACCGTCCAGCCTTGAGAATGGATACCTTTCAAAGCCAACGCTGTTAAATGCAAGCTGAATCTTCTTTACCATCGACAGTAAATATGATTTTGAACAGCGTAATCCATTATCATAAAATACATGAATGATAATATCTTCATCATACACAACACCCGTGTCCATTTCAGACAGCAAATATTCGAAAAGTCTGGCTTTAGTGGCTCCAAACCTTTTGATACGCCCATTTTTGATGTTGATTAACGTTCTGGTAGAAAGCCTGTACTCCAGATTTTGAAAAATATTATATCCATATAGAATAACGTCTGAGAAAAAGGGCACGGCCACTCCTTAGAGGTCTATCCATCTCATATCCATGACACTTTTTTTCATATCTTTACAATGAATTGTTGTTCACCAGGTACGAGAAAAATAGTATTTCATTAAAAAAAAGGTGGCAATGAGACAGGTTTATCAAAATAAAATACCAAAATAATAATATTCAAAACATTTATGACTTTAGATGTTAAGTCCTGGGAGATATAAATCTATATGATAATAAAATGTTGCTTTTATTCTCTGTTTTTTAACAATATTTAAACGTCAGAACATTTATCTAATTAAAGTTTCTTTATGGATTTATATAAAATCCAACCAAAAATTATCTTAATTTTCAATGTGTTGTGATTATCGATTAAAGGCGTTAAGCCATATCCTAACCAGGTGGATTTAGGAATAGTCAAAACAGCGCGTAAAATCCGCTTAAAACTCTGGCAACATAAATGAATCTAAATTAACAAATGGTAACCCCGAACAATATTTTGCAACATGGATAGAAAAATAATCTATTCAAATCAGCAGGTTACCTGCATGTGAGCGAGGTCATTATTTCCCCATATCGGTAACCCTCTAAAAATCTCCTGGATCAACATCCAGGACTGAACATATATAAAGGAAAAATGACCATACCTGTGCCACAGCTGTCTGGCGTAGGCAACTATATAGTCAACAGTGTAAACATTTCACGGACTGATATCATTACGCCAGGGTATTAATAATATTTTAATAATCATCTTTAATTGAATGATGATTGAATGCGCGCGCGTAGGGTGAATAAGTGATTAGTTAATCGCTTTGGATTACGTATGGGCTCCCGTTGTATACCCGCCCTTTGTAAAAGGTTATCCGTGCGCTGCTTTACACAAAACAGTTCATTGCATTCAACAAAGTTTCTTTTACTAACATCAAAATAATTGGGGGAGCTTAGTTCTGTATAGGTGAGAACAGGGTGGTTGCCCAATTTAACAAGGGTAACAGTGCATTTTTCGCCATTTCACCCGTCATTATGCGCTGCACGCTGCTGCTTCAGCTAAGCGGAATTCTCGCATGCTTTTCGCCATGTTGCTGACCTGAACCCAGACGGTCTTATGATTTTCTGAGCATAACCGCGCTTTAAAGCATAGGCCGGATCGTAATAACCTTGTCCGCCCTGGATTTTTGAAAAAGGTTTAACACGGTTTCCCTGTGGGGTGTTGTGACTGTAGTTTTTTTTTCAACAACCTTAATGATTTAAATATGTGATGAAATCAATTCACATTTTGCGCTATTTTGTGTGTGGCTATTGCTATAGAGTGAAGTCTTAGGAGGATCTCATGGAGCCAAAACTCGAATTTTCTTTCAGTGTTGATATTGTTGTCGATCGGCCGATCGTTGTTTCTAACTCTCCTGTGACAGGAAAGCGTCAGTTAATACCTATTTTGAGTGGAAAAGTTTCCGGGGGACTAACGGGTGAGGTTCTGCCTGGTGGTGTTGATAGTCAGATCATAGAGCCTAATGGAGTCTGCCGACTTTCTGCAAGGTATGCTTTAAAGGTCTCAGAAGGGACAATTTATATTGAAAATAACGGTATACGCAAAGTGCCAGCAGAGTTTACACATTTGCTTTTTACCGAAGACATGAGTTTTTTCAATCACATTTTACCCTCTGACATTTATTTTAAAACGGTGCCTGTTTTTGAGGTCGATTCGCCTGAACTTGAATGGCTGAGGACATCAATTTTTATCTGTTCTGCAAGCCGTACATCTGATGGTGTAAAGCTAGATTTTTATCGTGTGAGCTGATTTCCGTCTCGTATATTTTTGACTGCTCCCCACCGTAACCTTTATAGCAGTGATGGGACTAAGAATTGACAGGCTCTCCGTGGGATAAACCTGCCCGCCCGGGAGTTTACATATTACCCAGTAGTATTACGTTCTCCCATCACCCGCCTCAGTGCGCCGTTATATAAGGCTCTTTCACAAACTCCGCCAGCAGCCAGACCATATCATGCAACAGCCCGGTGAGTTCTTTCGCCACGCTCGCATGCAACGTCCCGCCCATCACCGCCAGCGTTAACGCCACGGCATAATCCACCTGTAGCGCCGTTTCTTGCCAACATTCCGGCACGCAGGAGGCGATCTTTTCCCCCGCAATGAGCCGTTCAACCAGATACGGCGGAAGTGCCGAGTCACAGCATTCGCGCAGCCGCTTCAGTGTAGCCAGCAGTCGCTCGCAAAGCGTGGCGAATGTCACTGTGTCGTCAGTTTCCACCAGTACGCTTACGTAAGTGGCGCAGGCATCGGCCAGTTCGAAGAGATCCGCAGAGTCGGAAATTGGGTGGTTGATGAGCTGATGAACAGCACTTTCCTCAGAAAGCGCGTAGGAAAATTCAGGGGTAGTCGCCATTTAGCATCCTCTTGGTCCAAACATGTTATGTCATGCTAACGGGTTCCTACGCCCGGTTACGGATGTGCCGCAACGCAGGCACTTTACGGCGGTGAAAAAAGGAAGGAAAGGGGATAACCCTGAATTACATAAGGTTGCTTGCAGGTTTGCGAGGCGGCTTCCAGAAAGGCATTGCCGGGTGGCGGCTACGCCTTACCCGGCCTACAAAACCGCAAACAAGCCAACCAACCCGCGACACGAACCGTAGGCCCGCGCAAGCGCAGCGCCGCCGGGCACAGCCGCACCGTAGCTACCCCTCGCTCATCATCGCCAGAAACCGCTTCACCGTCCGCGAACGTTCAAAGCGCCGCCAGCAGAGCGCGATATCGGTATAAAGCTCCGGTGAGCGCAGCGCATGGTAGGTGACATTCGGCGGCGAAATAGCGGCCATGGATTTCGGCACCAGCGCGAACCCGCCGCCGGCGGAGACCATGCTCAGGGAAGAAGAAAGTTGTGAAGATTGCAGCATGTGCTGCATATCGATTCCGGCCCGCTCGCAGCTGCCGTAAACGCGGTCGTACAGCCCCGGCGCGACCTCCTGCGGGAACAGCACCACCGGCGTATCCCGAAGTTCCTCCAGCGCCAGATCGCCACACGTCGCCAGGGGATGATCGCGATGCAGCGCCACCACCATGGGCTCCCGGTCGAGGATTTTTAATTCGAACACCTTGCTGCTTTCGCACGGCAGGCGCACAAAGGCGATATCCAGCTCACCCTCCGCCAGCATCGTGGTCAGCGACGACATGTTGGCTTCCACCTGATGAACCTGCACCGCCATGTTCTGCACCTGAAACTGGCGGATCAGGGCGAAGATTTTGGGATGGAAAGCGTCGGAGCTGGTGATGCCAATCGACAGGCTGCCGTTCAGCCCGCGCGCGATGCCCCGGGCTTTCTCCAGCGCGGCGTCGCTCAGCGCCAGGATCTTACAGGCGTCCTCATAGAAGGCTTCTCCCGCTTCGGTCAGCTCCACGCCCCGCGTCAGGCGCCTGAACAGCGGCGTGCCCACTTCCTCCTCAAGCCGTTTGATCTGCTGGCTCAGAGGAGGCTGTGAAATACCCAGCGCGTTGGCCGCCCTGGTGAAGTGTCGCTCGCGTGCTACCGCGACAAAATAGCGCAGATAACGAAGTTCCATATCAAAAACGTCTCAAACCAGCATGGATTCTATATTGGAACTCTCTGCTGAATCGGGTCAACATTTATTTAACCTTTATAAATAAAGTTGAAGAGGACGAGCATGATGATGCATTCATCTGCATGCGACTGTGAGGCGAGTTTATGCGAGACCCTGCGCGGGTTCTCGGCTCAACATCCTGACAGCGTGATCTATCAGACATCGCTAATGAGCGCCCTGCTAAGCGGCGTGTACGAAGGAGAGACCACCATCGCCGACCTGCTGGCGCATGGCGATTTTGGCCTCGGCACCTTTAACGAGCTGGACGGCGAAATGATTGCCTTCAGCAGCCAGGTGTACCAGCTGCGCGCCGACGGCAGCGCCCGCGCCGCGAAGCCGGAGCAGAAAACGCCGTTCGCGGTGATGACCTGGTTCCAGCCCCAGTACCGCAAAACCTTTGACGGGCCGGTCAGCCGTCAGCAGATCCACGACGTGATCGACCAGCAGATCCCCTCCGATAACCTGTTCTGCGCGCTGCGCATCGATGGCAACTTCCGCCATGCCCACACCCGCACCGTTCCGCGCCAGACGCCGCCGTACCGGGCGATGACCGACGTGCTGGACGACCAGCCGGTATTCCGCTTTAACCAGCGCGAGGGCGTGCTGGTGGGGTTCCGTACCCCGCAGCATATGCAGGGGATAAACGTGGCGGGCTATCACGAACACTTCATCACCGACGACCGACAGGGCGGCGGCCATCTGCTCGACTACCAGCTGGAAAGCGGCGTACTCACCTTCGGTGAAATTCACAAGCTGATGATTGACCTGCCTGCCGACAGCGCGTTTTTACAGGCCAACCTGCACCCCAGCAACCTTGATGCGGCTATCCGCGCCGTCGAAAACTAACAGGAGAACTACCGTGAACAGTGAGAAACAGTCACGTCAGTGGGCGCACGGCGCCGATATGGTTGTCGGCCAGCTGGAAGCGCAGGGCGTGAAGCAGGTGTTCGGGATACCGGGGGCGAAAATCGACAAGGTTTTTGACTCCCTGCTGGACTCCTCCATTGAGATCATTCCCGTACGCCACGAGGCCAACGCGGCGTTTATGGCGGCGGCAGTGGGGCGGTTGACCGGTAAAGCCGGGGTGGCGCTGGTCACCTCCGGACCGGGCTGTTCGAACCTGATCACCGGCATCGCCACCGCCAACAGCGAAGGCGACCCGGTGGTAGCGCTGGGCGGGGCGGTGAAGCGGGCGGATAAAGCCAAGCTGGTGCATCAGAGCATGGACACCGTCGCGATGTTCAGCCCGGTGACGAAATACGCCGTAGAAGTGAACTCCCCGGACGCGATTGCCGAGGTGGTGTCCAACGCGTTTCGCGCCGCCGAGCACGGCAGGCCGGGCGGGGCGTTTGTCAGCCTGCCGCAGGATATTGTCGACCAGCCCACCACGGGGGCGATCCTGCCCGCGAGCGGTCCCGCGCTGATGGGGCCGGCACCGGAATCCGCCATTAACGATGTGGCGAAGCTTATTGAAAAGGCCAAAAACCCGGTCATCTTACTCGGCCTGATGGCCAGCCAGCCCGCGAACAGCGCCGCGCTGCGCAAGCTGCTGGAGAAAAGCCGTATTCCGGTCACCAGCACCTACCAGGCCGCCGGGGCGGTGAATCAGGAGCACTTCACCCGCTTTGCCGGACGCGTCGGCCTGTTTAACAACCAGGCGGGCGACCGGCTGCTGCATCTGGCGGATCTGATTATCTGCATCGGCTACAGCCCGGTGGAGTACGAGCCAGCTATGTGGAACAGCGGCGATGCCACCCTCGTGCACATTGACGTGCTGCCCGCCTATGAGGAGCGCAGGTATGTTCCCGATCTGGAGCTGGTAGGGGATATCGCCGCCACGCTGAACCTGCTCGCCAGCCGCATTGAGCACAAGCTTGAACTGAGCCAGCGCGCCTCGGAAATTCTGGTCGATCGCCAGCATCAGCGGGACCTCCTCGACCGCCGCGGCGCATCGCTTAACCAGTTTGCCCTGCATCCGCTGCGCATCGTGCGCGCCATGCAGGACATCGTGAACAGCGACGTGACGCTCACCGTCGATATGGGCAGCTTCCACATCTGGATCGCCCGCTACCTCTACAGCTTCCGCGCGCGTCAGGTGATGATCTCCAACGGTCAGCAGACCATGGGCGTGGCGCTGCCGTGGGCGATTGGCGCGTGGCTGGTCAACCCGGGGCGCAAGGTCGTGTCGGTCTCCGGGGACGGCGGCTTTTTGCAGTCGAGCATGGAGCTGGAAACCGCCGTGCGCCTCAACGCCAACGTGCTGCACATCATCTGGGTGGATAACGCCTACAACATGGTGGCGATCCAGGAAGAGAAAAAATACCAGCGTCTCTCCGGCGTGGAGTTCGGCCCGGTCGACTTCAAAGCCTATGCCGACGCGTTCGGCGCAAAAGGTTTTGCCGTCGAGAGTGCCGACGCGCTCGAACCGACGCTGCGTGCGGCAATGGATGTCGATGGCCCGGCCGTGGTGGCCATTCCCGTCGACTACAGCGATAACCCGCTGCTGATGGGCCAGCTCCATCTCAGCCAGATTTTGTGAATCAACATAAGGACAGAGAAATGCAAAAAGTGGCTCTCGTAACCGGCTCCGGCCAGGGGATTGGCAAAGCGATCGCGCTTCGTCTGGTGAAGGATGGTTTTGCCGTCGCTATCGCCGATTACAACGAAGAGACGGCGAAAGCGGTAGCCGATGAAATCACCCGCAGCGGCGGGAAGGCCGTCGCCGTGAAGGTCGACGTCTCTGACCGCGAGCAGGTGTTTGCGGCCGTGGAGAAAGCCCGTACCGAGCTGGGCGGCTTCAACGTCATCGTCAATAACGCCGGGGTTGCGCCGTCTACCCCCATCGAATCCATCACCCCGGAGATTGTCGACAAGGTCTACAACATCAACGTGAAAGGGGTGATCTGGGGCATTCAGGCCGCGATTGACGCGTTTCGCAAAGAGGGGCACGGCGGCAAAATCATCAACGCCTGCTCCCAGGCGGGGCATACCGGTAACCCGGAGCTGGCGGTATACAGTTCAAGCAAGTTCGCGGTACGCGGCCTGACCCAGACGGCCGCGCGGGATCTCGCCCCGCTGGGGATCACCGTTAACGCCTACTGCCCGGGCATCGTTAAAACGCCGATGTGGGCGGAAATTGACCGTCAGGTCTCCGAGGCGGCGGGTAAACCACTCGGCTACGGGACAGAAACCTTTGCCAAACGCATCACGCTTGGCCGTTTGTCCGAGCCGGAAGACGTGGCCGCGTGCGTCTCTTACCTTGCGGGGCCAGACTCCGACTACATGACCGGCCAGTCCCTGCTGATAGACGGCGGGATGGTGTTTAACTAAAAAATAACGATAAGCTCTGACATGAACTTTCCCCTGCTCCCGTGCAGGGGCTTTTTTTTGTCTCCTCAGCCATTGTGGATTACACTGCGCGCTGCAAAACTTTAGTCTTGAGATCTGACAGGCGGTAACAGCGATGAACGGTACAATCACAACGTGGTTTAAAGATAAAGGCTTTGGATTTATCAAAGATGAAAACGGCGACAACCGCTATTTTCATGTGATTAAGGTCGCCAACCCTGATCTGATTAAAAAAGATGCGGCGGTGACCTTCGAGCCAACCACCAACACCAAAGGTCTTTCCGCGTATGCGGTGAAGGTGATCCCGGAGAGCAAGCATCTCTATATCGCGGGCGAGCGCGTGAAGCTCACCTCGATCAAGTCCTTCGTGGTATTCAGCGAGGAAGAGCCCGTTGAGACCAAAATCGACAAAGAGAATGCAGTGCTCTCGGTGGGGCTGCTGATGAACAGCATCAAACCAAAATCCGACAAGAAGCCGGGCGAAATGCGTACGGTGAAGAAGCTGGCGATCACCACCTTCCAGAACACGACGATGATCTTTACCGAAGATGAAATCGACATCGACGCCACGGTAAAACTGCTGAAGTAATCTTATGCCGGGTGGCGGTTCCACGTTACCCGGCCTGCATTTCCTCTCTTTTCGTCCGCTTTTTAACCTGCTATAACACACTCCTTACCTTTCAGGGAGTCATTGCCGTGCCCGAAATCAATCAACATGGTCAAACCGTTAACGATATCGTCCCGGACTGGAAATGCGCCCCCGCGCTGGCCCGCACCGCGCTCGTTGGTCAGTATTGTCGTCTGGAGCCGCTCGATGCCGATCGCCATTCCGCGGATCTGTATGAAGCGTATGCCCTGGGCGACGACAGCGACTGGACGTGGCTTGCCAGCAGCCAGCCCATGAGCGTGGAAGCCACCGCGCACTGGGTGCTCGGCAAAGTGCTGGATGACGATCTGGTGCCCTATGCCGTGATTGATTTGCGCACCGAGCGCGCCGTGGGGCTGGTCTGCTACATGGCGATAGAGCGGTTCCAGGGCTCGGTGGAGATCGGCCATGTGACCTGGTCGCGCAGAATGAAAGGCACCCGCATTGGCACCGAAGCGGTGTGGCTGCTGCTGAAAAATGCCTTCGAGCATAAATACCGTCGGCTGGAGTGGAAGTGCGATTCGATGAACACCGCCTCACGCAACGCGGCGGAGCGGCTGGGGTTTGTCTGGGAAGGACGTCTGCGCCAGAAGCTGGTGCGTAAGGGGCGTAACCGCGACAGCGACATGCTCTCTATTATTGACGGCGAATGGCCGCAGAGGGACGCGGCGCTGCGCGCGTGGCTGGCAGCAGAGAATTTTGACGCGCAAGGGCATCAGATTAAGCGGCTTGAGGCATTTCGCTAGAACGGTATCGCGGGCAGAGCGCAATGCGGCTGCTCTGCCCACGAACGTTATTTCTCGATCATCTGGATAATTTGGTCGCGGTTGATAGCATGTTCATTGCCCGCAACGTCCTCATAGGTAATTAAACCGTTGTCATCATCGACTTCCGGCTTTCCGTGGGTAATAATCATTTCGCCATTTTTCTTTTGTAATACGTAGTCGCTGGAGCACCCTGTAACCGTCAGGGTCATCAGTGCCAGACTCATCACTGCTGCTAAATTTTTCATCTTAATGCCTGTAATTAAAAAGACCACTGGGGCCGAATAAGGTTACTGTCATTCACCTCATAAAAAGGGAGATATCAGTAACACTGTATATATCAAAAACATAAACAGGAGCGTCACAATAACAACGCGACGTTCAAGGGGCGTAACGGCCACTTTAGATCTTTCATCTGGTTTCGTTGACATGATTTTCTCTCATTTAGCCTGCGAGCGTTATACTAAGCCGTGGCCACGCCAGTAATAGCGTGCCAGTGACAAATAAACAGCAAATAGCAGTTCAGGATGATATACCTGCGTAATGACAACGTTATTTATTTTTCCCGAGCGTCAGGTTAAGCGTAAGGCGTCATGAATAGACCTCACGCTATTTAATAAAATATAAAGCGTTTATGATAATTCGCAGCAATAACCCGACTGAACCCTTTCACCCGGGTTTACGCAGCACGTCCGTGTGCTTACAGAATAAAGGTTCCTTCAATCATCAGGCACGCTTTGCCTGAGAGCTCTACGCGTCCGTTGTCCTTAACATGGCAAATCAGTTCGCCTTTACGGCTTCCGCCCTGTTGCGCGCGCAACGTCTTCTTCGACAGTTTTTCGCTCCACAACGGTGCCAGAAAGGTGTGGGCAGAACCCGTCACCGGATCTTCATTTACTCCCACCTGCGGGCCGAACCAGCGGGAGCGAAAATCGAAGGTGCGTGAGGCGGCAGTAACCACCACGCCGCGCGTGTTAAACCTTTCCAGCGCGGAAAAATCAGGCTTCAGCGCATCCAGCCTGTCTTCATCATCAATGACGACGATGAGATCGGACGCCTGCCAGGTTTCTCCGGCGTTTTCCTCCAGCCCTAGCGCCTCAAACAACCCTTCCGGAGCGGTAATGCGGGACGGGATCGCCTGTGGGAAATCCAGCGTGTATTGCTCACCCTCCGAGGTGACGTTCAGCTCGCCGCTGCGGGTGAAAAAACGCACGCTTTCAGAGGCGTGGTCACGGCTTAAGAGAACGCTCGCAGCGGCAAGCGTCGCATGGCCGCAAAGATCCACTTCTACCGCAGGGGTGAACCAGCGAAGCGCGAAGCCGTCGTCCTGCTTAACCACAAACGCGGTCTCGGAAAGATTGTTTTCCGTAGCGATACGCTGGAGAACATGCGCGTCCGGCCAGGCGTCCAGCAGGCAGACGGCCGCGGGATTGCCCGTAAAGGGACCGTCAGAGAAGGCGTCAACCTGGTAAAACGGAATGCGCCGGGGACTGTTATTTTTCACCCATCACCTCAAGATCGTTATAAACCGTATAGCGCGTCACGCCCAGGGCCTGCGCCGCGTGCTGGACGCCACCCCGCATTTTGAAAATGCCTTTCGCATGCATTTCAGCGACTATTTTAAGCCGCTGCGCTTTCTGAACCTTTTTGCCCGGGACCGAATGTTTATCGATGATTTCCTGGATTGACTGCTCGATGATGCCACCCAGGTTCATATCCTGCGGGTCTGAATCGGCAAGCGGGCTGCCCGTAATCGCGTCCAGGCACTTGCGCATTTGCTCGTAAGGAGAGGTATCGATATTGATGCAAAAGGCCATCAACGGTACGCCTTCCTCGCTGTAGTAAATTGTCGAGGCGCTGCTCAGGATCCGTCCGGATGCCGTGACGGTTTTATAATTTTTTACCGTGACCGGGGTGCTGTCTTTGCTGTTTTTAAGCAGTAGGGCAAATCCTTTGTCTTTTTCAGGGCCTGACAAAAGATTGTCACCCGCTTGTCTGCCGCTGACGTGCCCGTTGATGATTTTTACCACGGACCGATCTGGCATGGTTAGGTTGTGCAGGACTATCTCATGATTCGCCGACAACGTACCTGCAAGCGCTTCCATTGCCGCTTCCAGCGGCCCGGAAATCAGTTCAATCTGTTTGGCGTAATCTGATTTCATCGTTGTTCCTTTATGTTTGGCATGGTCAGATGTCGAGCTTAAAACCTCACTGAGCTTAAAGTATATCGATAGTGTTTAATTATCAACAAAAAGTTGATAAATGCGTTGTGAGCATGCAGATTTTATGCCGTATCAGGCGGTCGGTGATCAATTAACGTATTAATATTTAAGGTAAAAAAAAAGCCTCTGATGAAAGAGGCTCAGGGGAGCGTATTCTCAGCGGTTTTGAAGGGCATGACGCGTTTTGCCGTGAGGGCAGGACTTGAAAATGCAGCGGGTTGTGGTCGTACAATACGGATTTTCAGGTTCTCTGTCTCCCGGACAGCTGGACATATTGTGCATTACCCGCCAGAGCGTTGGGCTGTATTTATCAATCTGAATAATGTTCACCGAACGTAGTTGCCCGGAAATAACAAAGCCTTTGTTACTAACCTTAATGTTATCTCCCGGCTTGATAAGATAGTCGCCATTATACCAGAGCAGATATTTATGATTATGTTGTGTAACTATTTTAGTGAAAAACGTTCCAGTAATAGGGCTGACAATCGTCCCTAACGAAATCCATAATTTTGTTGTTTCCACTCATTTACCTTTTTAACAAATATTATACTCTTTGAAAGCAGTTTAGCTACCTCCGTAAAGAGTACATAATAGATATTGCCTATCCATCGGATTAACGCCGATATGCATCGACTAATTCTTCTGTCAAATATATCGGCAATAATTTACATTAATAAAACGTTACGTTGAAATTTTCACAAAAACGTCTTCACGGTGTTGATGCAGGCGAAGGATATAGGGGGAGTCTGATTAATGCTCATCCCAGAGAGACAGCACCTCCTCGACGCTTCTTACCCCATCGCGAAAAAAATTAACATGACGCTTTTCGATATAAAGAATTTCAAGCGTTAACACCAGAAAGAGAAACACAACGAAGCAGATTAAAAGATTTTTGATCATAAAGTGTACCGGACGACGTGATACCTGACGGGATAAAGCTGCCGCTCAGTGTCCTGTTGAATTCGAAAACAGATTTATCACCATCACGCCGGCAATAATAAGGCCTATTCCTGTCAGGGCCGCCATATCCAGCTTTTGACCATAAATAATCCATCCTGCCAGGCTAATCAGTACGATCCCGGCCCCTGACCACACCGCATAAATAATTCCCGTTGGGATTGTTCTCATGGGGATGGTTAATGACCAGAACGCAATGATGTAAAACATCACCGTGATGACGGAGGGCCACAACCGGGTGAAGCTGTCGGATAGTTTTAATGCCGTCGTCGCAATGACTTCAGATGCAATTGATAATAAAAGAAAAAGATAGGTATTCATTCAGCTGCCTGTTTTTTGATACTCCGGTTTCCCAGTTGGGGGGAAAAATATTATCAACAATAAGTTGTAAATTAAACTCAGTGTTTAATTTGTGTGAGCCAGCGCACCTTCTCTGGCCTGAAGGAGGGCAGCCGGAGAATGGCTGAGGGGAGCAATCAGAGGACGGTCACTCGATTGGATATAATTTGACCTAATTTGTCGTTCTGTAAAAAACGTAATAATAAGTAATGGATATTGTCACGCAGCGGGATAATCGGGATAGTGCGCTTCACAGGAAAAAACCACATAAGGAAAATGGTTTATGAAAACGTTCGTTTCTCTTACCGTACTTCTCGGTGTTGCCTCAACTTCTGCTTTTGCCGCGAGCGCGCCTGACTGCGTAAAAGCGGATAATCAGCAAATTGAAGCGCTTTTTGATAAATGGAATGCCTCACTCCAGACGGGAGATGCCCATAAGGTCGCGGAGAATTACCTGAGCGATGCGGTTTTGCTGCCGACCATATCCAATCAGGTCCGGCTGACCGATCAGGAGCGCGTGGATTACTTCCAGGATTTTCTGAAGAAGAAGCCGTTCGGGAAAATTGATAGCCGCACCATTCGTCTCGGCTGCAATAAAGCGATTGATACAGGGACCTACACGTTTACCTTTGCCGATAAAACGTCCGTGACCGCACGTTATACCTTCACCTACGCGTGGGATGGAAAAGCGTGGAAAATTTCATCGCACCACTCTTCAGCGATGCCAGAAGGGTAAATTCTGTCCCCCTCGCCCTGGCGGGGAGAGGGGGAATGTCTTATCGGCGAACCGGCGCGCCGTTCGCCACGTAATACGCCGCCGTGCTCTTCGCCAGCGGCTCGCGCCCGCGAATGGCATCAGCAATTTTCTCACCGATCATAATCGTGGTAGCGTTCAGGTTGCCGGTAATAATCTGCGGCATGATCGACGCATCCACCACGCGTAATCCTTCCAGCCCGTGAACGCGGCCTTCACCGTCAACCACCGCCATCTCGTCGTAGCCCATTTTGCAGGTGCCGCACGGATGGAAGGCGGTTTCAGCATGGTTACGCACGAACTCGTCCAGCTGTTCGTCGGTCTGGCATTCGACGCCCGGGCTGATTTCACGACCACGGTATTTGTCCAGCGCCGGCTGGTGCATGATCTCGCGGGTGATGCGGATCGCGTCGCGGAACTCCTGCCAGTCCTGCTCGTGGGACATATAGTTAAACAGGATCGCCGGATGCTGGTGCGGATCGCGAGATGTAATGCGCACGTGCCCGCGGCTCGGGGAGCGCATGGAGCCGACGTGGCACTGGAAGCCGTGTTCCTTCACCGCGTTCGAGCCGTTGTAGTTAATCGCCACCGGCAGGAAGTGGTACTGAATGTTCGGCCACGCGAACTCCTCGCGGCTGCGGATAAATCCGCCCGCTTCGAAGTGGTTGCTCGCACCTACGCCGGTGCCGCCAAACAGCCACTCCGCGCCAATCTTCGGCTGGTTCCACCATTGCAGGGCAGGGTAGAGGGAAACCGGCTCCTTACATTCATACTGGAGGTACATCTCCAGGTGATCCTGCAAGTTTTCCCCCACGCCGGGTAAATCATGCACCAGCGGGATATCGAACTGCTTCAGCAGCTCAGCGTTGCCCACGCCGGAACGCTGGAGGATCTGCGGAGACGCAATGGCGCCTGCGCACAGGAGAACTTCTTTATTCGCCGTCGCTTTTGACGGAATGGTGCTTTCGCCTTCCAGCCACTCAACGCCCGCCGCGCGCTTGCCGTCAAAAATAATGTGATCGGTCATGGCGTGGGTACGGATGGTCAGGTTAGGACGCGGTTTTGCCTGGTCCAGATAGCCGCGCGCGGTGCTGGCGCGTCGGCCCTGCGGCGTGACTGTGCGGTCCATCGGGCCGAAGCCTTCCTGCTGGTAGCCGTTGAGATCGTCGGTGCGCGGATAGCCCGCCTGCACGCCTGCTTCCACCATTGCTTCAAACAGCGGGTTTACGCCCGGCTTAGAGGTGGTGACGCTCACCGGACCGTCGCCGCCGTGGTAGTCGTTCGGTCCCACATCGCGGGTCTCTGCCTTGCGGTAGTAGGGCAGACAGTTGAGGTAGCTCCAGTGCTCCAGACCCGGTTCTTTCGCCCAGTTGTCCAGATCCATCGCGTTGCCGCGCACGTAGCACATGCCGTTGATCAGCGACGAGCCGCCCAGCCCTTTTCCGCGTCCGCACTCCATGCGGCGGTTGTTCATGAAAGGCTCTGGTTCGGTTTCATACGCCCAGTTGTAGCGCTTGCCCTGGAGCGGGAAGGCCAGCGCGGCGGGCATCTGGGTGCGGAAATCAAAGCGGTAGTCCGGCCCGCCCGCCTCAAGCAGCAGGACGGTGGTGTTCGGATCTTCAGTCAATCGTGTAGCCAGTACGTTGCCGGCAGAGCCGGCCCCGATAATGATGTAGTCAAATTGCAAATAAACCTCCCGGTTAAAATATGGACTGGAATTTACCCATCTCAACCTGGATGGACTTCACCTGGGTGTAGCTCTGAAGCGTCATCACGCCGTTTTCGCGGCCAATGCCGGAGTGCTTGTAGCCGCCAACCGGCATCTCCGCGGCGGATTCACCCCAGGTGTTGATCCAGCAGATGCCCGCTTCGAGTTGATGAATCGCGCCGTGCGCGCGGTTCAGATCGGCAGTGACGATGCCCGCCGCCAGACCGTAGTCGGTGTCGTTGGCGCGGCGAATGGCTTCTTCATCGCTTTCATAGGTGAGGATGGACATCACCGGGCCGAAGATCTCTTCGCGCACGATGGTCATCTCGTCGGTGCAGTCGGTGAACACGGTCGGGGCTACCCACGCGCCGTTATCAAACCCGTCGCCCTTCAGCACGTCGCCGCCGCACAGCACGCGCGCGCCTTCCTCTTTACCTTTGGCGATGTAGCGCATCACGCTGTCGCGGTGCGGGAAGCTGACCATCGGGCCAAAGTTGGTGCTTTCATCGAACAGATCGCCCGCGCGGATGCGACCCACGCGCTCAACGATTTTCTGCTCAAATGCGGCCTTATATTTTGCAGGCACGAACACGCGGGTGCCGTTGGTGCACACCTGTCCGGAACTGAAGAAGTTGGCCATCATGGCGATGTCTGCGGCGAGATCCAGATCCGCATCGTCAAACACTATCAGCGGAGATTTGCCGCCCAGCTCCATCGTCACCTCTTTAAGGGACGAGGCTGCGGAGTTAGCCATCACCTTTTTGCCGCTGGCGACGCCGCCGGTGAAGGAGACTTTGGCAATGCCCGGATGCTCGGTCAGGTACTGGCCGGTTTCCGCGCCCACGCCCGGCAGGACGTTAAACACGCCGTCCGGCAGGCCCGCCTCGGTGTAGATTTCCGCCAGTTTCAGGGCGGTGAGCGGGGTCACTTCGCTCGGCTTGAAGATCATCGCGTTGCCCGCCGCGAGCGCCGGGGCGGATTTCCACAGGGCGATCTGGATCGGGTAGTTCCACGCGCCGATGCCCGCCACCACGCCCAGCGGCTCGCGGCGCGTATAGACAAATGAGGTGTCGCGCAGCGGGATCTGGCTGCCTTCCAGCGCCGGGATCAGCCCCGCGTAGTACTCCAGCACGTCCGCACCGGTGACGATGTCGACGGTCGAGGTTTCAGAAAACGCCTTACCGGTGTCGAGGGTTTCAAGCTTCGCCAGCGCGTCGTTGCGCTCGCGCAGGATATCGACGGCGCGACGCAGGATGCGCGAGCGCTCCATGGCGGTCATCGCCGCCCAGATTTTTTGCCCGCGCGTTGCGCTCTCTACGGCGCGGTCCACGTCTTCACGCCCGGCGGCCTGCACGCTCGCCAGAACTTCACCGTTGGCCGGGTTGATGGTCTCGAAGGTGCGACCGCTGGTGGCGGATGTATAACCACCATTTATATAAAGCTGCTGTTCTGCCATTCGGGACATGCTTCCTCCTCGGTTATTCGGTCGGTAAATGCTGGCTGATAAAGTGGCTGGTGAGCGATTGCGCGAGGGTTTTGTCCAGCGGTTTGCCGCTCAGCGCGGCGCGCAGCCACAGCCCGTCAATCAGCGCGGCGAGCCCGTAGCCCGCCTCTTCAGCCTGTTCACGCGGCAGCTCGCGGCGGAACTCGTACACCAGGTTTGAGAGCAACCGGCGGCTGCTGACCTGCTGCAAACGGTAGAGCATCGGCTGATGCATGCTGCTCGCCCAGAAGGCCAGCCAGGCCTTCATCGCCGCGCCGCTAATCTGGGTTTCATCAAAATTGCCGCCGACAATCGCCTGCAAACGCTGCTCCGCGCTGCCGTTCGGCAGGGCGCGTAAGCGGCTTAATACCGCGTCGCGCAGCTGGCCGGTGATGTCGCGCATGGTCGCTTCCAGCAGGCCGTTTTTATCTTTGAAATAGTGGCTGATGATCCCCGTGGACACGCCCGCCCGACGGGCGATCTGCGCGATGGTTGCGTCATGCATTCCCACTTCATTGATTGCTTCCAGCGTGGCGTCGATAAGCTGCCTGCGCCGGATCGGCTGCATCCCCACTTTGGGCATTTTTGCCACTCCATTCATCAGCGTTGGTAATCTATTAAAGCGGTTTTTGATTGGACGTTCAATATAAAATGTGTCTTAATTGTTGCGATTTTGGATTTCAATAGTTACAAAAACAGTGGGGATACTGGATGACAGACCTTTCACAAGACAGAGAAAAAGACAAAATCAACCCGGTCGTTTTTTACACGTCCGCCGGGCTGATTTTGTTGTTTTCCCTGACGACCATTTTCTTTAGCGATTTTTCTGCCGAGTGGATTGGCCGCACCCTGAACTGGGTGTCGAAGACCTTCGGCTGGTACTACCTGCTGGCGGCGACGCTCTATATCGTCTTCGTGGTCTGCATTGCCTGCTCGCGCTTTGGCTCGGTGAAGCTCGGGCCAGAGCAGTCCAAGCCCGAGTTCAGCCTGCTGAGCTGGGCGGCAATGCTGTTTGCCGCGGGCATCGGCATCGACCTGATGTTCTTCTCGGTAGCCGAACCGGTCACACAGTATATGCAGCCGCCGGAAGGGGCGGGGCAGACGATGGAGGCCGCGCGACAGGCGATGGTCTGGACGCTGTTCCACTACGGCCTGACAGGATGGTCGATGTATGCCCTGATGGGGATGGCGCTCGGATACTTTAGCTATCGTTATAATTTGCCCCTCACCATCCGCTCCGCGCTGTACCCGATTTTCGGGAAAAGAATTAACGGCCCGATTGGCCACAGCGTCGATATCGCGGCGGTCATTGGCACCATCTTCGGCATCGCGACGACGCTCGGCATTGGCGTGGTCCAGCTCAACTATGGGCTGAGCGTGCTGTTTGATATCCCGGATTCAATGGCGGCGAAAGCGGCGCTGATTGCACTCTCGGTGATTATCGCCACCATTTCGGTGACTTCCGGCGTGGATAAGGGCATTCGCGTGCTCTCTGAGCTGAACGTGGCGCTGGCGCTGGGTCTGATCCTGTTCGTGCTGTTTATGGGCGACACGTCGTTCCTGCTCAACGCTCTGGTACTGAACGTGGGCGATTACGTGAACCGCTTCATGGGCATGACGCTGAACAGCTTCGCCTTTGACCGCCCGGTGGAGTGGATGAACAACTGGACCCTGTTCTTCTGGGCGTGGTGGGTCGCATGGTCGCCGTTTGTTGGCCTGTTCCTGGCGCGTATTTCGCGCGGGCGCACCATTCGTCAGTTTGTGATGGGCACCCTGATCATCCCGTTCACCTTTACCCTGCTGTGGCTGTCGATTTTCGGCAACAGCGCGCTGCACGAGATCATCCACGGCAACGCAACCTTTGCCCAGGAAGCGATGGCGCACCCGGAGCGCGGCTTCTACAGCCTGCTGGCGCAGTATCCGGCGTTTACCTTTAGCGCCTCGGTAGCGACCATTACCGGCCTGCTGTTTTACGTCACCTCGGCGGACTCCGGCGCGCTGGTGCTGGGGAACTTCACCTCAAAGCTGAAGGACATCAACAGCGACGCGCCGAACTGGCTGCGCATCTTCTGGTCGGTCGCCATCGGCCTGCTGACGCTCGGCATGCTGATGACCAACGGCATTTCGGCGTTGCAGAACACCACGGTGATCATGGGCCTGCCGTTCAGCTTTGTGATCTTCTTCGTGATGGCCGGGCTGTATAAATCGCTCAAGGTAGAAGACTACCGCCGCGAAAGCGCCAGCCGCGACACCGCGCCGCGGCCGATGGGCGCCCAGGACCGGCTGAGCTGGAAGAAGCGCCTGTCGCGCCTGATGAACTACCCGGGCACGCGCTACACCAGCCAGATGATGGAAACCGTCTGCTTCCCGGCGATGGAAGAGGTGGCGCAGGAGCTGAAGCTGCGCGGTGCGTACGTGGAGCTGAAAAACCTGCCGCCGGAGGAGGGCGAAACCCTGGGGCACCTGGATCTGCTGGTGCACATGGGCGACGAGCAGAACTTTGTCTATCAGATCTGGCCGCAGCAGTACTCGGTGCCTGGGTTTACCTACCGGGCGCGCAGCGGGAAATCAACCTACTACCGGCTGGAGACGTTCCTGCTGGAAGGGAGCCAGGGGAATGATTTGATGGATTACAGCAAGGAGCAGGTGATTACGGACATTCTGGACCAGTATGAACGGCACCTGAACTTTATTCATCTGCACAGGGAAGCGCCGGGGAATAGCGTGATGTTCCCGGATGTTTAAGTAATGACAAACTCCTTTAATTAAAAATCCAGCCATTTTTTTGCCGGGTGGCGCTGCGCTTACCCGGCCTACAAAAACTCCAAAACTGCTTTTCCGTAGGCCTGATAAGCGAAGCGCCATCAGGCACGCTCTTCATTGACATAACTTTAATGATAACCATTTTCATTTAAATATAGCCTGTGCTATACCTTATAGCACGGGCTAATTTTGCTTTGAATTTAACCACCTCAGGAGACTTCTGCGATGCACCCACTGCAAGGATTAAAGCGTCTGTTGCTCGGCGCGCTGCTCACGGCTACGACCAGTACGGGCGCGCTGGCGGCTGAAAAGTTCCAGGTCATCACCACCTTTACCGTCATTGCGGATATGGCGAAAAACGTGGCGGGGGATGCCGCAGACGTCACCTCCATCACCAAGCCGGGCGCTGAAATCCACGAGTACCAGCCGACGCCGGGCGATATCAAGCGCGCGCAAAAGGCGCAGCTAATTCTGGCGAACGGCATGAACCTGGAGCTGTGGTTCCAGCGTTTTTATCAGCATCTGAACGGCGTGCCGGAGGTGATTGTCACCCAGGGCATTACGCCGATGGGCATCAGCGAGGGGCCGTACGACGGCAAGCCCAACCCGCACGCGTGGATGTCGCCGGACAACGCGCTGATTTACGTCGATAACATCCGCGACGCGCTGGTGAAGTACGACCCGGCGAATGCGCAGACGTATCAGCGCAACGCCGAAGCCTACAAGCAGAAGATCGTCGCGACCCTCGAACCGCTGCGCAAGCAGGTGGCGGCTATACCGGAAGACAAGCGCTGGATGGTGACCAGCGAGGGCGCCTTCTCCTATCTGGCGCGGGATCTGGGCATGAAGGAACTTTACCTGTGGCCGATCAACGCCGATCGGCAGGGGACGCCGCAGCAGGTGCGCAAGGTGATCGATCTGGTGAAGCAACATCGCATCCCGGCGGTATTCAGCGAAAGCACGGTTTCCGATAAGCCGGCGCGTCAGGTGGCGCGGGAAACCGGCGCCCACTACGGCGGCGTGCTGTACGTCGACTCCCTGAGCGCGGAAAACGGCCCGGTGCCGACCTATATCGACCTGCTGAACGTGACCACCCGCACGCTGGTGCAGGGCATTCGCGACGGCATGAAGGAGTGACCATGCAAAAGGGGATTGTCGTTACGGACGTGACCGTGACCTACCGCAACGGCCACACGGCGCTGCGCAATGCGTCGTTCAGCGTGCCCGGCGGATCGATTGCCGCGCTGGTGGGGGTGAACGGCTCCGGCAAGTCCACGCTGTTTAAGGCGGTGATGGGCTTTGTGCGGGCGGCGAGCGGCAGCATCACCCTCCATGGGCTGCCGCCTCACCGGGCGCTGCGCCAGAACCTGGTCGCCTATGTGCCGCAGTCGGAAGAGGTCGACTGGTCGTTTCCGGTGCTGGTCGAGGACGTGGTGATGATGGGCCGCTACGGGCATATGGGATTTCTGCGGCGGCCTAAAGCGCAGGATCGGCAGATCGTAACCGACGCCCTGAAGCGCGTGGATATGCTCGAGCTGCGCCATCGGCAGATTGGCGAGCTGTCCGGCGGGCAAAAGAAACGCGTCTTCCTGGCGCGGGCGATTGCCCAGCAGGGCGAGGTGATCCTGCTCGACGAGCCGTTTACCGGCGTGGACGTTAAAACCGAAGCCAGAATCATCAGCCTGCTGCGCGAGTTGCGCGACGAGGGCAAAACCATGCTGGTCTCGACCCACAATTTAGGCTCGGTCACGGAGTTTTGCGATTACACGGTGATGGTCAAAGGCACCGTGCTGGCGAGCGGTCCGACGGAAACGACGTTCACCGCCGAAAACCTTGAGCGCGCCTTCAGCGGCGTGCTGCGCCACGTGGTGCTCAGCGGCTCGGAAGAACGCATCATTACCGACGACGAGCGGCCCTTCGTCACGCACCGGCAGGAGGCCAAATGAACGCGCTTCTTGAACCCTTCAGCTATGAGTACATGCTCAACGCGATGTGGGTCTCGGCGATGGTGGGCGGGCTGTGCGCGTTTCTCTCCTGCTACCTGATGCTCAAAGGCTGGTCGCTGATCGGCGATGCGCTCTCGCATTCCATCGTGCCGGGCGTGGCGGGGGCTTACATGCTCGGGCTGCCGTTCTCGCTGGGGGCGTTTTTATCGGGCGGGCTGGCGGCGGGCAGCATGCTGTTTCTCAACCAGCGCAGCCGCCTGAAGGAGGACGCCATCATCGGGCTGATCTTCTCCTCCTTTTTCGGGCTGGGGCTGTTTATGGTCTCGCTCAACCCGACCTCGGTGAATATTCAGACTATCGTCCTCGGCAATATTCTGGCTATCGCCCCGGAGGATATCGTCCAGCTGGCGATTATCGGCGTGGTGTCGATGGTTATCCTGCTGTTCAAATGGAAAGATCTGATGGTGACCTTTTTTGATGAGAACCACGCCCGCGCCATCGGCCTGCGCCCGGCGCGCCTGAAGGTTCTGTTCTTTACGCTGCTGGCGGTCTCCACCGTGGCGGCGCTGCAAACCGTTGGCGCGTTTCTGGTGATTTGCCTGGTGGTTACGCCCGGCGCAACCGCGTGGCTGCTCACCGACCGCTTTCCGCGCCTGCTGATGATTGCCGTCGCCATTGGCAGCCTCACCAGCTTCCTCGGCGCGTGGGCCAGCTATTACCTGGACGGCGCCACCGGCGGCATTATTGTGGTCGCCCAGACGCTGCTGTTCCTGCTGGCGTTCGTCTTTGCGCCGAAGCACGGGCTGCTCGCCAGCCGCCGTCGCGCGAAGGAGGCACACCCATGATGGCGCTGCTCCTTGAACCCTTCCAGTTTGCGTTCATGAATAACGCGCTGCTGATTTCACTTCTGGTGGCCGTACCCTGCGCGCTGCTGTCGGTTTTTCTGGTGCTGAAAGGCTGGGCGCTGATGGGCGACGCCATGAGCCACGCGGTGTTTCCCGGCGTGGTGCTGGCGTGGGTGATGGGCCTGCCGCTGGCGGTGGGTGCATTCGTTGCCGGTCTGTTCTGCGCGGTCGCCACCGGCTACCTGAAGGACAACAGCCGGATCAAGCAGGATACGGTGATGGGGATTGTCTTTTCCGGGATGTTCGGCGCCGGGCTGATCCTCTATATCGCCGTCAAGCCTGAGGTGCATCTCGACCACATTCTGTTCGGCGATATGCTGGGCATAAACGGGATGGACATTCTGCAAAGCGGCATCGTGGCGGGGCTGATTGCGCTGGTGATTGGCCTGAAGTGGCGCGATTTCCTGCTGTTCTGCTTTGACTATCAGCAGGCGCAGGCGAGCGGCCTGCGCGCCCGATGGCTGCACTACGGCTTACTGTGCATGGTCTCGCTGACCATCGTGGCGACGCTGAAGGCGGTGGGGATCATTCTGTCGATTTCGCTGCTGATTGCCCCCGGCGCGGTGGCGGTGCTGATCGCCCGACGCTTTCACATGGCGCTGCTGGTGGCAGTGGCGGTATCAGTACTGGTGTCGGTCAGCGGCGTGTATGCCTCGTTTTATCTCGACAGCGCGCCCGCGCCGACCATCGTGGTGCTGTTCGCGGTGGTGTTTATCGTGACGTTTGTGGTGACCAGCGTGAAGGCGCGTCGGCAGGAACGTGTGACAGCAGGGTGATCGCCTGCTCGCCGTGCTGCTGCCAGTGCAGGGTGAAGGCGGTGCCTTCGTTAAAGCCTGCCAGTTGACGGGTCAACGCCAGCGTGAGCGTCTTATCGTCGAGCAGGGTGACGCGGGCGCTGTCAAAACCCATATATGCCTGCACCTGGGGAAAGAGGGCCTTGAACAGGCTCTCTTTGGCGCTGAAAACCAGCGTCAGGGCGAGGGCGAACGGGTATCCCGAGTGGGAAAGCACGCGCTCTTCATGGGCATCTATAATGCCATCTTTGATTTCCCTTGCTTCATTTTCGGGCAGGAGGGTTTCGCAGTCGATGCCGATGAGCGCGTGTCGATCGCGAACCACTACCGCCATGGCTTGGGTGCCGCTGTGGGTGATGCTGCCGGAAACGCCGTCAGGCCAGAGCGGTTCCCCGCTGGGGCCGATAGCGGGAACGGTGTGGTCAGGCAAGGCGTGCGCGGCGGCGATGCGTCCTGCCAGATGGTCAGCCTTGCGTTTACGTCCGGCATCAGCGAGCTGGGCGTGATGGGGGAGCCAGAGGAGATCGGCGTCGGTGAAGGTGCTGGAATCGAAGGTGATGCGGTGGAGGATGAGGCCGGCGAGAGAAAATGTGCTGTGGGTGGTGTGCATGGTTTTTCCCCTCACCCTGACCCTCTCCCCGGAGGGGAGAGGGAAGGATTGACTTCAGTGCCTTAAAAACGTGTATTCACGCTCATATACCAGGTGCGACCCGGTTCATTATACGTGTAGGCACCCGCACCGTACATATACGCACCGGTGGTGGCATTTCCGGTCGTCTGGGCATTACCCGCGCGCCACTGGCGCTTGTCGAAGACGTTGTCCACGCCGCCGGTCAGGCTAACGTTTTTGGTCACGTCCCAGGTGGCGCTCAGGCCAACGATGCTGTACGGGCTGACTTCGTCTTTCTCAGACCCGGTCACCGGCTGACCTTTGTAGTTGTACTTCTTCGGCTGCTGCTTGCCGTACCAGGTGAAGGTCGACTGAAGCGACACGTCCTGATGCACCTGCCAGCTCAGGGTCGAGTTCAGCGTGTACTCCGGAATGATCGACAGACGGTCGCCGGTCTCCTTGTTCTTGCTTTGCAGCATATAGGTGATGTTGTTGGTCCAGTTGATGGTGTCGCTGACCGGCACGTTCAGGGAGCCTTCCAGACCTTCCACCACCGCCTTCGGCACGTTTTCCCACTGGTAGATATCGGTGGTGACTTTACCGGTGGAGGTCTGGCCAATCGGCGCGTAGCCCGCTTCAATCTTGTTGCGGTAGTCGTTGCGGAACCAGGTCACGCCCGCCAGCCAGCCGTCGCGTTTCCACTCCAGGCCAATCTCTTTGTTGATGCTGGTTTCCGCTTTCAGATCGTCGTTACCCATCATGTAGCAGCCCACGCCGTCGGAACTGGCGTAGCAGCCCTGGCCTTTACTGTACAACAGGTAGTTCGGGTTGGTCTGGTACAGGCTTGGTGCTTTGTAGGCGCGCGCAATCCCCATCTTCAGGGTGAAGTCATCCCCCAGACCCTGCGACAGGTTCAGGGACGGGCTCCAGTTATTGCCCACGATGGTGTGGTGATCGAAGCGCAGGGCAGGGGTCAGCATGGTGCTGTCGGTCAGCTCCATGTTGTTCTCAGCGAACAGGGAGAAGATCTCCGCTGACGTGTACGGGCTACGGTCTTCGCTCATGCCCGGGATGGTGCCACCCTGCTGGGTTTGCGTGAAGGAGGTTGAATCCTTCATCCGTTGCTGGTTCCACTCGGTGCCGAGCGTCAGGTTCTGGTTCACAATGAAATCAATCGGCAGGTTGATTTCGCTGTGCAGCATCACGTCGGCCAGGTCGGTATCGGTGAATTTATTGCTGTTGAACAGGCCTTCCAGACCGCCCGCCAGCCCTTCGCCCAGTCGGGAGTTGCGGGTGTGTTCGTACTGCGCCCAGTTGCTGGTGGTAATGCCGTTATCCCAGCCGCCGTTCCAGGTTACGGCGAAGTTCTGGCGATAAATACGGTTGGTCTCTTTGCCGTAGTTTTTCTTCACCAGCGCGTTGTCGTTGTTGGTGTTCTGCGTGTCACCCGCATACAGGTTGTTCTGGCGGCTGTAGCCCGCTTCAAACTCCAGCGACTGCATCGGCGCGAAGTCCCAGCGCACCACGCCATTGATGTCTTTGTTCTCTACACCCTCGCGGCCCGCGGGCAGGGTGTTGGCGTAAGCGCCCGTGCGGTCAGACTGATGACCCTGGTTAATGTCCCACGCGTCGGCCTGGGTTTTGTCCAGGTTACCGAACATGCGGAAGCTGAAGTCGCCGCCCAGCGGGCCGCTCAGGCTAAAGTTGGTGCGCTTGGTAGAACCTTCGTCTTTATGTTCTGGCACGTTCAGGTAGGTGTTCCAGGAGCCGTGCCACTGGTCGTCGAATTTTTTGGTGATGATGTTCACCACGCCGCCCGCCGCGCCGTTACCGTAGCGCGCGGCGGCCGGGCCGCGGATCACTTCGATGCGCTCGATCATCTCTGGCGGCACCCAGCCGGTATCGCCGCGGGTATCACGCTCGCCGCGCCAGCCCAGGCGGATGGAGTTGCGGCTGGTGACGGGCTTGCCGTCGATCAGGATCAGGGTGTTTTCCGGGCCCATGCCGCGAATGTCGATCTGACGGTTATTCCCGCGCTGGCCGCTGGTGGAGTTCCCGGTCAGGTTAACGCCCGGCATGGTGCGGATGATTTCCGCCACGTCCCGCGCGGGCGGGTTTTTGCGGATCTCATCGGCGGTGATGGTCGACACGCCTGGCGCCTGCAAATTCTGCTCGGCGGCGGTGATCACCATGGTGTCTTCGTGCTGCGCGGAGGCGGCGTTGTCGTCTGCCATGGCGGGCAGCGCGACGCCATAAATCCCTAAATTGACCAGCAAGGCCAGAGAGTGAATCTTCTTATTCATTGTACGTCCCGCTTTTATGGTTATTTATGAACGCGCTTCCCACAGCGCGGGCAATACGCTATTGCAAATGCAAATAGTTATCAATAATATTATCAATAAAATTTGCTCTGAAACAAAAAATATTGTTAAACATGGGGTTATAAGGGTGACGGCGTTAACAACCGGAAGTGAAGCGTGGTGGCAGTCGAAAAACGGGCCGGAATGGGAACGTCATGAGGAAAACTATCGCGTCACATTCTGGTGGCGGGACCCGGCAGGAACCCAGCAGACCTCAACGATCAAGCGCGTCTGGCTCTACGTTACCGGCGTGACCGACCACCATCAGAATGCCCGCCCGCAATCGCTTGAACGTATCCCGGATACCGACGTCTGGCACTGGCAGGGGGAGTTCAGCCCCGAATGGCGCGGCAGCTACTGTTTTATCCCCACCGATAACGAAAACGATTTTGCCGATGCAGTGTTTGAAGGCGATCAGCCGGACCGCATGGCGCTGCGCGAAGGCTGGCGAAAACTGCTGCCGCACGCAATTTCTGACCCGCTGAATGCGCAGAGCTGGCGCGGCGGGCGCGGGCACGCCGTCTCGGCGCTGGAAATGCCTGCGGCCCCCGTTCAGCCGGGCTGGAACCATCCCGATACGCCTTATAAAAAGCCCGTCTGCATTACGTGGAACAGCGCGCGCCTGAAGAACCGTCGCCGCGTGTGGATTTTTACCACCGGCGATGATAACCCCGGTCGCCCGCTGGCGGTCTTCCTCGACGGGCAGTTCTGGGCCGAAAGCATGCCGATCTGGCCCGCGCTGACGTCGCTCACCCGTGAAGGCAAACTGCCGCCAGCGGTTTACGTGCTGATCGACGTGATAGACACCGCGCACCGCAGCCGCGAGCTGCCCTGCAACCCTGATTTCTGGCTGGCGGTGCAGGAAGAGCTTCTCCCGCAGGTGAACAGCATTGCGCCCTTCAGCGATCGCGCCGATCGCACCGTGGTGGCGGGCCAGAGCTTCGGCGGGCTCTCTTCGCTCTATGCCGGCCTCAACTGGCCGCAGCGGTTTGGCTGCATTCTCAGCCAGTCCGGATCTTACTGGTGGCCGCACCGCGGCGCACAGCAGGACGGGCTGCTCATCGAACAACTTAAAGCGGGTGAAAAAACCGCTCGCGGGCTGCGCATCGTCCTTGAGGCCGGGCGCAATGAGCCGCTTATCTTGCGCGCAAACCAGGCGATTTACGCCGAACTACACGCACAGCAACCGGTATTCTGGCGTCAGGTTGACGGCGGGCACGATGCGCTTTGCTGGCGCGGTGGGCTGACGCAGGGGCTGATGACCCTCTGGCAGCCGCTCATTCAATAACGGAGTCTGTATGGAATTCAGCAATCCTTTCGATAATCCGCAGGGACAGTTCGCCATTTTGCAAAATGACCAGGGGCAGTACAGCCTGTGGCCGCAGCAGTGCGAGTTGCCCGCGGGCTGGCGCGTGGTCTGCGAACCGCACTCTCAGGAGGCGTGCCAGCAGTGGCTGGCGCAACGCTGGCAGACGCTTGAGCCGTCCTGTTTTGCGGGGGAGCGCGCATGAACCGTCTTCCTCTCGTCGCCGCCCAGCCGGGTATCTGGATGGCAGAGCAGCTTTCCTCGCTGCCAAACGCCTGGAGCGTGGCGCACTACACCGAGCTGAAAGGGAATATCGACGCGCCATTGCTGGCAAAAGCCATTGCGCAAGGCATGATGCAGGCCGATACCCTGCGTACGCGTTTCGCTGAAGATAACGGCGAGGTCTGGCAGTGGGTCGATGAGACCCTGATCCTGCCGGAGCCGTCCATCGTTCGCGTTGATTCTCACGACGCCGCCGTGGCGCTGATGGAGGCCGATCTCAGTCAGGATCTGCGCGTGGACAGCGGTCAGCCGCTCGCTTTTCATCAGCTGATTCAGGTCGGTGACAACCGCTGGTACTGGTATCAGCGCTATCACCATCTGGTGGTGGATGGCTTCAGTTTCCCGGCGATTACCCGCCAGATCGCCGCGATTTACGCTGCCTGGAAGAAAGGGGAACCCACCCCAGCCTCACCGTTTACCCCGTTCGCTGAGGTCGTCGACGAGTATCAGCGCTATCGCGACAGCGAGGCATGGCAGCGCGACGGTGCTTTCTGGGCCGGGCAGCGCAAACAGCTTCCTCCTCCGGTCTCGCTCTCCTCCGCGCCGCTGCCGGGACGCGCCGCCACTACCGACATTCTGCGCCTGAAAATTGCAATGGACGCTCGCGCCTTTAGCCAGCTGGCGCAGGCTGCGGGGCAGGCACAGCGCACCGATCTGGCGCTTGCGCTGGTGGCGCTGTGGCTCGGCCGCCTCACCGGACGGCTGGACTACGCCGCCGGGTTTATCTTTATGCGCCGCATGGGGTCCGCCGCGCTGACCGCAACCGGCCCGGTGCTTAACGTCCTGCCGTTGGCGGTGAATATTAATCCGCTTGAGAGCCTGCCGGAGCTGGCGCTGCGCCTGGCGAACCAGCTGAAAAAGATGCGCCGCCATCAGCGCTACGACGCCGAGCAGATCGTGCGCGACAGCGGGCGGGCCGCAGGGGACGAACCCTTGTTTGGGCCGGTGCTGAACGTGAAGGTGTTTGATTATCAGCTGGATATCGACGGCGTGGAGGCCATCACCCACACGCTGGCGACCGGCCCGGTGAACGATCTGGAGCTGGCGCTGTTCCCGGACGAGCAGGGCGGATTAAGCATTGAGATCCTCGCCAACAGGCAGCGTTACGACGACGCAACGCTGAAGCGCCACGTTTCGCGCCTGAACGCGATGCTGACGCAGTTTGCCGCGAACCCGGACCTGCGCTGTGGCGACGTGGAAACCGTATCCGAGCAGGAATACGCCCGGCTGGCGCGCATCAACGATACTGGCCTGGCGCTGCCTTCCACCACGCTGGCGGATCTGGTGGCGGAGCAGGCAAACAAAACGCCGGACGCCCCCGCGCTGGCGGATGCCCATATTGAGCTGAACTACCGCCAGATGCGCGAGCAGGTGGTCGCGCTGGCAACCCTGCTGCGCGCGCGCGGCGTGAAGCCCGGCGACAGCGTGGCGGTGGCGCTTCCGCGTTCAGTGTTCCTGACCCTGGCGCTGCACGGCATTGTTGAAGCCGGTGCCGCCTGGCTGCCGCTGGATACCGGCTACCCGGACGATCGTTTGCGGATGATGCTGGAGGACGCGAAACCGTCGCTTCTCATTACCACCGACACGCAGCTTCCGCGCTTTAACGATCTGCCGATACCTTCGCTTAGTTACAACATGCTATTACCGACCACGGACGCTGAACCTCTGCGGCTGGCGAAGCCGGAGCAGACCGCGTACATCATCTTTACCTCAGGTTCAACGGGACGCCCGAAAGGGGTGATGGTGGGGCATACCGCCATCGTTAACCGCCTGAAGTGGATGCAGGATCATTATCCACTGGCGGCGGATGACGTCGTGGCGCAGAAAACGCCGTGCAGCTTTGACGTGTCGGTGTGGGAGTTCTGGTGGCCGTTTATCGCCGGGGCAAAGCTGGTGATGGCCGAGCCGGACGCACACCGCGATCCGCAGGCGATGCAGAGCTTCTTCGCAGAATATGGCGTAACCACCACCCACTTCGTGCCGTCGATGCTGGCGGCATTTGTCGCCTCGCTGACGCCGGAAAACGTCGACTGTTGCAGGACGCTGAAGCAGGTGTTCTGTAGCGGCGAGGCGCTGCCAACGGCGCTGTGCCGCGAGTGGGAGCAGCTCACTCATGTACCGCTGCACAACCTCTACGGCCCAACCGAAGCGGCGGTGGACGTGAGCTGGTATCCGGCGTATGGCCCGGAGCTGGCGGCGGTGGAGGGCAACAGCGTGCCGATTGGCTTCCCGGTGTGGAATACGGGGCTGCGCATTCTGGATGCGATGATGCGCCCGGTGCCGTTCGGCGTGGCGGGCGATCTGTATCTCACCGGCATTCAGCTGGCACAGGGGTATCTGGGACGCCCCGACCTCACCGCCAGCCGCTTTATTGCCGATCCGTTTGCCCCAGGCGAGCGGATGTATCGCACCGGAGACGTTGCCCGCTGGCTGGACAACGGGGCGGTGGAATATCTGGGCCGCAGCGATGACCAGCTGAAAATCCGCGGTCAGCGCATTGAGCTGGGTGAAATCGACCGGGCGATGCTGTCGCTGCCGGACGTGGCCCAGGCCGTGGCGCATGCGTGCGTGTTCAACCAGGCAGCGGCAACGGGCGGCGATGCCCGCCAGCTGGTGGGGTATGTGGTGTCCGAATCCGGTTTGCCGCTGGATCGCGACGCGCTGCTGGACTCGCTCAGGGCACAGCTGCCGCCGCATATGGTGCCGGTGGTGCTGCTGCAAATCAGCGCGCTGCCGCTGAGCGCCAACGGCAAGCTGGATCGCAAGGCGCTGCCGCTGCCGGAGCTGACCAGCAAAACCTCCGGTCGCGCACCCGAGACGCAAACCGAAGCCGTCGTGGCGCAGGCGTTTTCCGCGCTGCTGGGCTGCGAAGTGAACGATATCGACGCCGACTTCTTTGCCCTCGGCGGCCACTCGCTGCTGGCGATGCGCCTCGCGGCTCAGCTTGGCCGTGCGTTCAGCCGCAAGGTCACGCCAGGGCAGATTATGGTCGCCTCGACGGTCGGCAAGCTCAGCGCGCTGCTGGACTCGCAACTGAGCGACGAACAGGCGCAGCGTCTGGGGTATGAAACCCTGCTGCCGCTGCGTGAAAGCAACGGCCCGACGCTGTTCTGCTTCCATCCGGCGTCCGGCTTTGCCTGGCAGTTCAGCGTCCTGGCGCGCTATCTCAGCCCTCGCTGGTCGATTACCGGCATTCAGTCGCCGCGGCCAAACGGTCCGATGCAGCAGTGCGCGGATCTCGATGGGGTGATCGAACATCACCTGAAAACGCTGCGTAAGCAGCAGCCGCAAGGGCCGTATTATCTGTTCGGCTATTCGCTCGGCGGTACGCTGGCGCAGGGCATTGCGGCGCGTCTGCGCGAGCAGGGCGAAGCGGTGGCGTTCCTTGGTCTGCTGGATACCTGGCCGCCGGAAACCCAGAACTGGGCGGAGAAAGAGGCCAACGGCCTTGACCCGGAAGTGCTGGCGGAGATCGAGCGCGAGCGTCAGGCGTTTATCGCCGCCCAGCAGGGGCAGGGCTCCAGCGAATTGTTTAACACCATTGAAGGCAACTACGCGGACGCGGTGCGGTTGCTCACCACCGCGCACAGTTCACGGTTCGACGGTAAAGCGACGCTGTTTGTTGCCGAACGCACGCGAACGATGGATCCGCATACGGCCTGGGCGCCGTGGGTGGGCGAGCTGGAGGTCTACAGCCAGGACTGCGCCCACGTGGATATCATTTCACCGCAGGCGTTTGAAAAGATTGGGCCGGTGTTGAAGGAAATATTGGAGTAACGTCAAAAGCGCCGGGTGGCGGCTACGCCTTACCCGGCCTACGGGAGCTGACTGTAGGCCGGGTCCGGCAATTACCGCCGACCTAACGGCACCACCAGCGGCGTGCCCGCCACCGGATCGTCAATAATCATGCAGCGCATGCCGTAGATCCGCGCGATCAACTCTGGCGTCACAATCTCCTTTGGCGCGCCCTGCGCCACAATCTCGCCGTCGCGCAGCGCAATCAGATGCGTCGCGTAGCGGCAGGCCTGATTTAAATCATGCAGCACCGCCGCCAGGGTATACCCCTGCGTGCGGTTCAGCTCGCTCAGCAGCTCCAGCAGGTCAATCTGATGGCTGATGTCCAGCCAGGTCGTCGGCTCGTCCAGCAGCATAATGGCGGTTTCCTGCGCCAGCACCATCGCGATCCACGCCCGCTGTCGCTGTCCGCCGGAGAGGGTATCCACGCTTTGCTGAGCCAGATCGGTGATGCCCGTTGCCTGCATCGCGCGCTTCACGGCCTCGTCGTCCTCTTTGCGCCAGCGGGTAAACAGCGGCTGGTGTGGGTAGCGCCCGCGCGAGACCAGCTCCTGCACCGTGATATCTCCCGGCGTGGTGGCGTTTTGCGCCAGCAGCCCGATGCGCCTGGCCACCTCTTTGCTGGCGAAGCGCTGGATCTGCTCCCCGTCGAGGAATACGCTGCCCTCTGTCGGCGACATCAGGCGGCTCAGGGTGCGCAGCAGGGTCGATTTGCCGCAGCCGTTCGGTCCGATAATCGCGGTGAAGTGGCCGTCCGGAATGGCGACGGTTAAATCACGGGCAATGATTTTTTTGCCATAGCCGAGGGTCAAGTTTTCGCCGCGCAAGCGGGTTGTTGAATCTGTCATTTCTTGCGTGACTCCTGAACGAGCAAGACGATGAGGTAAATCCCGCCGAGGCTGACGGTCACCACGCCCACCGGAAGTTGATAAGGCATAAACAGCCGCTGGGCACAGAGATCGGCGGCCAGCAGCAGCATCGCACCGCACAGGGCAGCCTGGGTCAAGCCCCAGCGTGCGGTGCCGCTAAGACGCCGCGCGATATGCGGCGCGACAAGGGCAATAAACGAGATCGGCCCGGCAATCGCGGTGGACGCTGCGGTCAGCAATACCGCCACCAGCATCAGCATCAGACGCGAACGCTCAACGCTCACGCCCAGCGCGCAGGCGCTGTCGTCGCCCATCTCCAGCAGGCGCATCCGGCGTACCAGCAGCAGGGCGCCGATAAACATCAGCAAAATCAGCGGCGCGGCGGGCCAGGTTTTGCCCCACGTCAGGCCGTTAAGTGAACCGGCATACCACAGCCCCGCGGAGAGCGCGGTTTCCAGAGACGCCTGCAACAAAAGCCAGGTGTTAAACGCCATCAGCATGGCGCGGATGCCGATCCCGATAATGATCAGCCGGAAGGTGTCGATACCGTTGCGCCAGGCCAGGGCCCAGATAAGCAGCGAGGTCAAAATGCCGCCCGCCATCGCCGTAAAGGTAATGGCCGTCAGATGCTGCCCGAACAGCACCATCGCTACCAACACACCGCTCCACGCGCCGGTATTCAGGCCCATCACGTCCGGGCTGCCGAGGGGGTTACGCATCAGCGACTGGAAAATCGCGCCGCTGACGCCGAGCGCCGCGCCCACCAGGATCGCCATCGCCACGCGCGGCAGTCGCCATTCGGTGACCACCATGGTGATGTTACGCGGCGCGCTGCCGGTGAGGGCATGAAAGACCTGCGCGAAATCAAGCGCTACGGCACCGCTTTGCAGGCTCCAGACCGCCAGCAGAGTAATGGCGATAGCCAGCAGGAAGACGCTGGTGAGTAAACGGCGGGACGGAGCCATCATGCGCCACCCCCGCGTCTGCGACGTACCAGGAAGATCAGCACCGGCGCGCCGATAAACGCGCTCACCACCGAGACGCGCAGCTCGCCGGGCACCAGCAGGCGGCCCAGCACGTCGGCAAACAGTAGCAGTGCAGGGGTCGCCAGCAGCGTGACCGGCAGCGACCAGCGGTGGTCCGAGCCCACCAGCCAGCGCGCCATGTGCGGCATCATCAGGCCGATAAAGGCGATCGGGCCGACCACGGCGGTTGCGCTACCGCTCAGCACCGTGATAGCGAGCAGGCCAGTCAGCTGCGTGCGCGCCACGCGGTTGCCGAGGGCGGTCGCGGTGTCGCTGCCGAGACTCAGGCTGTTCAGCGACCGGCTTAAACACAGCGCCACGACGGCGGCGATAATGACCGGGATCGCCACCACGTTTAAGGTTTCAAGGGTGCGGATATCCAGCGAACCGGCCTGCCAGAAGCGCAGCTGGTCATACACGTCCGGGTTAAGCAGGGCGATACCGCTGGACAGACCTTCCAGCACCGCCGCCAGCGCCACGCCTGCCAGGGTTAAGCGTACCGGGCTGAGCTGGCCGCCGCCCTGACTGCCGGTAAACGCCACTACCAGCGAGGCCGCCAGCGCGCCGCAGAAAGCCATCACCAGCTGTTCAGAGGGCGACGTTAACCCGAACAGCGCTGCGCCGAGCACGATGGCAAAGCTTGCGCCTGAGTTGACGCCAAGAATGCCGGGGTCCGCCAGCGGGTTACGGGTAAGGGTTTGCATCAGCGCACCCGCAAGGCCGAGCGCGCCGCCGGCCAGCAGTCCGGCAAGGGTACGGGGCAGGCGGGCATCGAGCACGATGGTGCAGTCGGCGCTCTGACAGGTTCCGGAGAGCGCATCGACAATAACGGACGCGGGCAGCGGTTTAGCGCCGACCAGCAGGCTGAGTGCAATCGCAAGGATTAGCAGTAGCAATAATACGGGCACGGCAATGGCGCGCACCGCAGAAGAGGAAAACGACATAGCAACATCCATGATTTGATAATGATAGTGATTATCGTTATCTATCTTATTTGGCTATGTTAGCATGTGCGCCCATGGAATTGGTAGAAATAGACTCAAGGCCTTGTCATGAATCAAAAATCCTGGCTGCTTAACCTCAGCCTGCTTAAGACGCACCCGGCATTTCGCGCCGTCTTTATCGCCCGTTTTATCTCCATTTTGTCCCTCGGCCTGCTCGGCGTCGCCGTGCCCGTCCAGATCCAGACCATGACGCACTCCAGCTGGCTGGTGGGGTTATCCGTGACCTTAACCGGCGGGGCGATGTTTATCGGCCTGATGGTCGGCGGGGTGCTGGCGGATCGCTACGAGCGTAAGAAGCTGATCCTGCTGGCGCGCGGTACCTGCGGGGTGGGCTTTATCGGGCTGTGTCTGAACGCGATGCTGCCGGAGCCGTCGCTGGTGGCGATTTATGCCCTTGGCCTGTGGGACGGTTTTTTCGCCTCGCTCGGCGTGACGGCGCTGCTGGCGGCGACGCCCGTGCTGGTGGGGCGCGAGAACCTGATGCAGGCGGGGGCGATCACCATGCTCACCGTGCGCCTCGGCTCGGTGATTTCGCCGATGGTCGGCGGCCTGCTGCTGGCCACCGGCAGCGTGGCGTGGAACTACGGCCTTGCAGCGGCGGGAACCTTTATCACCACGCTGACGCTGCTGCGTCTGCCGCTGTTGCCACCGCCGCCGCAGCCGCGCGAGCACCCGCTGAAGTCGTTAATGGCCGCGATTCGTTTTCTGTTCAGTAACCCGCTGATTGGCGGCATTGCGCTGCTCGGCGGCCTGCTGACCATGGCGAGCGCCGTGCGCGTGCTTTACCCGGCGCTGGCGGGCGAGTGGCAGATGAGCGCCTCAGAGATTGGTGTGCTGTACGCCGCCATTCCGCTCGGCGCGGCCTGCGGAGCGCTGACCAGCGGTAACCTGGCTCAAAGCGCGCGTCCGGGCTTGATTATGCTGGTGGCGACGCTGGCCTCGTTTATCGCCATCGGCTTCTTCAGCCTGATGCCGGTCTGGGCGCTGGGGGTGATGTGTCTGGTGATTTTCGGCTGGCTGAGCGCGGTCAGCTCACTTTTACAGTACACCCTGATCCAGACCCAGACGCCGGAAGGCATGCTGGGGCGTATTAACGGCCTGTGGACGGCGCAGAACGTGACGGGCGATGCGATTGGCGCGGCGATCCTCGGCGGGCTGGGGGCAATAATGACTCCGGTGGCGTCGGCGAGCAGCAGCGGGTTTGTGTTAGCAATGGTTGGCGCGATCTTACTGGTGGCGCTGGTGGAATTGCGGCGATTCAGCCCCTGTAGGTCGGGTAAGGCGTAGCCGCCACCCGACAAAACGCCCGGTGGCGCTGCGCTTACCGGGCCTACGGGGAATGTGCCACTTATTTAAAAATTGAATCTAAGCGCTGTAACACCAACATCGCGCTGTAATAATCCAGGCGGAACGTCTCCGTTCCCAGCGCCCAGACGCGCTTGTTTTTCACCGACGGTAAATGCGCCAGCAGCGGGTTGGCATAAATCGCATTCACGTCTTTCTCGTCACCGGCAAACACGAACAGCCCTTCGCCGTTCAGCCCTGTCGCCAGGTTTTCTCCACCCAGCTGAATAATGTCGTGACGCTTGCCCTGGCTTTTTGAGGTGTGCAGCCCATCGGGTAACGCCGCCAGCGTAAAGCCCAGCTGGTGTAACAGCTTGCCCTGCGCCGATTCTGTCGTCCACAGGTTCGCCGTGTGCGCAGCGGCGGTATAGACGATGGCGTTCACCGGCTGCGGCGGCAGTTTCATCTGCTGTTTCACCTGCGCGAGCTGTTTATCGAACGCGGCGATACGTTCAGCGGCCTGTTTTTCATGCCCGGTCATCGTGCCCAGCTGGGTCAGCAGTTCCTGCCAGCTTTTGTCGTCGTAATTGATGATAAGCGTCGGGGCGATGGCGGAGAGCTGATCGTAGAGCGCCAGCGCGGAATCCCCGCCGGTGGCGCTGATTAGAATCAGGTCCGGCATCTGGGCGGCCACCGCTTCGGCGCTTGGCTCGCCGATATACAGCCGGGCAACTTTGCGCTGTTTCGCGATATCGCCCCACTGGCGCAGGAACCCCTGCGCATCCGCCACGCGGTTGTTGGGCGTGGTCGCACCGCTGGCGATGACCGGCGCGTCAATGGCCAGCAGGGAGCCGGTTAAGGTCACGCTGGTGGAGACAATGCGCGTCGGCTTGCTCTCAAGCGTGTGCACGCCGCGGCTGTCGGTGACCTGGCGCGGCCAGTCGTCGGCGGCGGCTGAGGTTAGTCCTAAAACAAAAAGTCCTGTCAGAAGAAGGGCATTGCGGCAAACGGCAGCGATTTTCACAGAGCGGCATCCTGTTTTTATTGAAGATAATGCTTCTCATTTTCATGGTTGCCGTGAAGGGATGCAAGCATTTGTCGCACAAGTTAATGGCCCGACGGTTGACAGCGGCGCGCTGTGGGATTAGGTTAGCCGACGAAAATATAAATGATAATCATTATTGCTTCTTTTATCATTTTAAGGAGGATGATATGGACACGTCCCTGGCTGAGGAAGTTCAGCACACCGCGACCACGCTGCAATCAGACAGCTTTTTCTTTATGTCGCCTTACCGCAGTTTTACCACGTCCGGTTGTTTTGCCCGTTTTTCTGAACCCGCCGTCGGCGGTGACGATCCGGCGGGGTCCTTTCAGCAGAAACTGGCTCAGGCTTTCAGAAATGCGAAAAACAGCGGCATTGCCCATCCGGTAATGGTAGGGGCGATCCCCTTCGATACCCGCAAACCGTCGTCGCTGTTTATTCCGCAGCGCTGGCAGACCTTCTCTCGTCCTGCGCGTCAGCAGACTGCACGCTACGCCTCCGGCGCACAGACGCTGAACGTGCAACAACGCACCGAGATCCCACCGCAGCCGGTTTTCGAGGAGATGGTCGCCCGCGCCGCGTCGCTCACCGCCACGCCGCAGGTGAATAAGGTGGTGCTGTCGCGCCTGATTGATATCGCCACCGACAAAACCATTGATAGCGGTGCGCTGATGGAGCGTTTGATCGCCCAGAACCCGGCGAGCTTTAACTTCCACGTGCCGCTGGAAGACGGCGGCGTGCTGCTGGGCGCCAGCCCGGAGCTGCTGCTGCGCAAAGAGGGCGCGCACTTTAGCTCCCTGCCGCTGGCAGGCTCCGCGCGGCGTCAGCCGGATGATGTGTTGGATCGCGAGGCGGGCAATAAGCTGCTGGCCTCTGAAAAAGATCGTCACGAACACGACCTGGTGACTCAGGCGATGAAAACCATTCTGGAACCGCGCAGCCATCAACTGAGCATGCCGGCTTCCCCGCAGCTCATCACTACACCGACGCTGTGGCACCTGGCGACGCCAGTAGAAGGCGAGGCGCGTGAAAACGAAAACGCCCTGACGCTGGCCTGCCTGCTGCACCCGACCCCGGCGCTGAGCGGTTTCCCGCATCAGGCGGCAAAAGAACTCATTGCCGAGCTGGAGCCCTTCGACCGCGAACTGTTCGGCGGCATCGTTGGCTGGTGCGACAGCGAAGGCAACGGCGAGTGGGTGGTGACCATCCGCTGCGCGCGGCTGCATCAAAATACCGTTCGCCTGTTTGCCGGCGCGGGCATTGTGCCTGCTTCCTCCCCGGTGGGCGAGTGGCGCGAGACGGGCGTGAAGCTCTCCACCATGCTTAACGTGTTTGGTTTGCACTAAGGAATACCCATGACCATCCCTTTTACCCGCTGGCCTGAGGATTTTGCCCGCCGCTACCGTGAAAAAGGCTACTGGCAGGATCTGCCCCTGACCCACATCCTGACGGACCATGCGCAAAGCGATGCGGTCGCGATTATCGACGGCGATCGCCACATCACCTACCGCGCGTTGAATGAGGCGGTCACGAATCTGGCGTCTGCCCTCCAGGCGCAGGGGCTGCATCGCGGTGAGACCGCGCTGGTGCAGCTCGGCAACGTGGCCGAGTTTTACATCACTTTCTTTGCGCTGCTGCAAATTGGCGTCGCGCCGGTCAACGCGCTCTTTAGCCATCAACGCAGCGAACTGAACGCCTACGCGGTGCAGATCAAACCCGCCGTACTGATTGCCGATCGCGACCACGCCCTGTTCGCGGGCGACGAATTTCTCAATACGTTTATCGACGAGCATCGCTCGGTGCGCGGGGTACTGCTGCGTGGCGATCGGGGCGATCGCGCGCTGGAAGCGGCGATTGCCCGTCCGGCGGATAATTTTATCCCTAACCCGACGCCCGCCGACGAAGTGGCGTTCTTCCAGCTCTCCGGCGGCAGCACCGGCACGCCGAAGCTGATCCCGCGTACGCATAACGACTACGACTACAGCATTCGTCGCAGCAACGAAATCTGCGGTATCACTGCGCAGACCCGCTATCTGAACGCGCTTCCCGCAGCGCACAACTACGCCATGAGCTCGCCAGGATCGTTAGGCGTGTTCACGGCGGGCGGCTGCGTGGTGCTGGCGAACGATCCGAGCGCCACGCTCTGCTTCCCGCTGATTGAACGGCATCAGGTTAACGTGACCTCGCTGGTACCGCCGGCGGTCAGCCTGTGGTTGCAGGCGATCGCTGAAGGGGCGGGCAACGCCCAGCTTGCGTCGCTGAAGCTGCTCCAGGTAGGCGGCGCACGGCTCTCCGCCACGCTCGCGGCGCGTATCCCGGCGGAAATCGGCTGCCAGCTGCAACAGGTGTTTGGCATGGCGGAAGGGCTGGTGAACTACACCGCCCTCGACGATGCGCCGGAACGCATCATCAACACTCAGGGCCGCCCAATGTGTCCGGACGACGAGGTGTGGGTGGCGGACGAGGACGGCTATCCGCTCCCGCGCGGGGAAGTCGGACGTTTGATGACGCGCGGCCCGTACACCTTCCGCGGCTATTTCAACAGCCCGGAGCACAACGCCAGCGCCTTTGATGCCAACGGTTTTTACTGCTCCGGCGATCTAATCGCCATCGACGAGCAGGGCTACATCACCGTGCAGGGTCGCGAGAAAGATCAGATTAACCGCGGTGGCGAAAAGATTGCCGCCGAAGAGATTGAAAACCTGCTGCTGCGCCACGAAGCGGTGATCCACGCCGCGCTGGTGAGCATGGAGGACAGCCTGCTGGGCGAAAAAAGCTGTGCGTATCTGGTGGTGAAACAACCCCTGCGCGCGGTTGAGGTGCGCCGCTTCCTGCGCGAGCAGGGCGTTGCCGAATTTAAGCTGCCGGACCGCGTGGAAAGCGTGGATGCGCTTCCGCTCACGCCGGTCGGCAAAGTTGATAAGAAACAGTTGCGCCTGTGGCTTGCTGAACGCGCCCGGGGCTGAGGAACAGAGAATGGCCATTCCAAAATTAACCGCTTACGCGCTGCCAACCGCCGCAGAGCTGCCGACCAACAAGGTGAACTGGGCGTTTGAACCGGAGCGCGCCGCGCTGCTGATCCACGATATGCAGGAGTATTTCCTGAACTTCTGGGGCGAAAATAGCGACATGATGCAGCAGGTGGTGGCGAACATCGCTAAACTGCGCGCGTACTGCAAAGAACACAATATCCCGGTGTACTACACCGCGCAGCCGAAAGAGCAGAGCGATGAAGACCGTGCCCTGCTGAACGACATGTGGGGGCCGGGGCTGACCCGCTCGCCGGAGCAGCAGCGCATCGTGGCTGAACTGACGCCGGACGAAGCGGACACCGTGCTGGTGAAGTGGCGCTACAGCGCATTTCACCGCTCGCCGCTGGAGCAGATGCTGAAAGAGACCGGCCGCAACCAGCTGCTGATTACCGGCGTGTATGCCCACATCGGCTGCATGACCACCGCCACCGACGCCTTTATGCGCGACATCAAGCCGTTCTTTATCGCCGATGCGCTGGCGGACTTCACCCGCGACGACCACCTGATGTCGCTGAAATACGTGGCCGGACGTTCGGGCCGCGTGGTGATGACCGACGAGCTGCTGCCGTCCGTTCCGGCAACGAAAGCCGCGCTGCGCGAGCTGATCCTGCCGCTGCTGGACGAGTCCGACGAGCCGATGGATGACGAAAACCTGATCGACTACGGTCTGGATTCAGTGCGCATGATGGCGCTGGCCGCCCGCTGGCGGAAGGTGCACGGCGACATCGACTTCGTGATGCTGGCGAAAAATCCGACCCTCGACGCCTGGTGGGCGCTGCTCTCCCGTGAGGTGAAGTGATGGCCGGGTTCGATTTTACCGGTAAAACGGTTTGGGTAACGGGCGCGGGTAAAGGTATTGGCTATGCGACCGCGCTGGCCTTTGTGGAGGCGGGCGCGCGGGTGACCGGGTTCGATCTGGCCTTTCCGCAGGACGATTATCCGTTTGCCACCGAAACGCTGGACGTGGCGGACGCGGCGCAGGTGGGCGACGTCTGCGGACGTTTACTCGGCACCCTTGAGCGCCTCGACGTGCTGGTTAACGCGGCGGGGATTCTGCGCATGGGCGCGACGGACGAGCTCTCGCTGGAGGACTGGCAGCAGACCTTCGCGGTTAACGTCGGCGGTGCGTTTAACCTGTTTCAGCAGACGATGGGCCAGTTCCGCCGTCAGCAGGGCGGGGCGATAGTGACCGTGGCCTCCGACGCGGCGCACACCCCGCGCATCGGCATGAGTGCCTACGGCGCGTCGAAGGCGGCGCTGAAAAGCCTGGCGCTGACCGTCGGGCTGGAGCTGGCGGGCAGCGGCGTGCGCTGTAATCTGGTGTCGCCGGGCTCAACGGATACCGACATGCAGCGCACCCTGTGGAAAAGCGACGACGCGGAGCAGCAGCGCATTCGCGGCTTTGGCGAGCAGTTCAAGCTTGGCATTCCGCTGGGCAAAATCGCTCGTCCGCAGGAGATTGCCGCGACCGTACTGTTCCTTGCGTCCGATGCCGCCAGCCACATTACCTTGCAGGATATCGTGGTGGACGGCGGCTCCACGCTGGGGGCGTGATGATCTGGAAACGTCATTTATCCCTCGACGAGCTGAACGCCACCAGCCAGAACACGATGGTGGCGCACCTGGGCATCGTCTATACCCGCCTCGGGGACGACACGCTGGAAGCGGAGATGCCGGTGGATGCGCGCACCCATCAGCCGTTTGGCCTGCTGCACGGCGGCGCCTCGGCGGCACTGGCGGAAACGCTGGGCTCAATGGCCGGTTTTCTGATGACCCGCGACGGGCAGAACGTGGTGGGCACGGAGCTGAACGCCACGCACCACCGCGCGGTGTCGCAGGGCAAGGTGCGCGGCGTTTGTCAGCCGCTGCATCTGGGGCGTTCCAGCCAGAGCTGGGAGATCGTGGTATTCGACGAGCAGGGGCGGCGGTGCTGTACCTGTCGGTTGAGCACGATGGTGCTGGGGTAAGTCATTCAGCTGAAAGTGATCGGCTTAACACTGTAGTGTAAATCTCTGGTTTGACCACGCATTATTGCGTTTCAAAGTTGTTAAATATTATCCGTTGTTCTAGAAACAAAATGTAACATCTCACTGTTTCACAACAACGGATAACAGCTATGAACAACTCAGGGAAATACCTTACGTGGGCGGCGCTCTCCGTTGTGGGAGCCTTTGCCCTGGGCTATATCGCCCTCAATCGGGGGGAGCAGATCAATGCGCTCTGGATCGTCGTCGCCTCCGTCTGCATTTATCTCATCGCGTACCGTTTTTATGGCCGCTATATCGCAAAGACGGTACTGGGCGTAGACGGCACGCGCATGACGCCTGCCGTTCGCCACAACGATGGTCTGGACTACGTGCCGACCGATAAAAAAGTGCTGTTCGGTCACCATTTCGCGGCGATTGCCGGTGCAGGCCCGCTGGTGGGGCCGGTGCTGGCGGCGCAGATGGGCTATCTGCCGGGGATGATCTGGATCCTCGCGGGGGTGGTGCTGGCGGGCGCGGTGCAGGACTTTATGGTGCTGTTCGTCTCCACCCGTCGCGACGGTCGTTCGCTGGGCGAGCTGGTGAAAGAGGAGATGGGCGCGACCGCCGGGGTCATCGCGCTGGTGGCGACCTTTATGATCATGGTGATCATCCTCGCGGTGCTGGCGATGATCGTGGTGAAAGCGCTGACCCACAGCCCGTGGGGAACCTATACCGTCGCCTTTACCATTCCGCTGGCGCTGTTCATGGGGATCTACATTCGCTACCTGCGCCCGGGCCGCATCGGGGAAGTCTCGGTCATTGGTCTGGTGTTCCTGGTATTTGCGATTATTTCCGGCGGCTGGGTGGCGGAAAGCCCGACCTGGGCACCGTTCTTCGACTTTACCGGCGTGCAGCTGACCTGGATGCTGGTGGGCTACGGCTTTGTGGCGGCGGTGCTGCCGGTGTGGCTGCTGCTGGCCCCGCGCGATTACCTCTCAACCTTCCTGAAAATCGGCACCATCGTCGGGCTGGCCATCGGCATTCTGATTATGCGCCCGACCCTGACCATGCCTGCGCTGACCAAATTCATCGACGGCACCGGCCCGGTCTGGACCGGCAACCTGTTCCCGTTCCTGTTTATCACCATCGCCTGCGGCGCGGTGTCCGGCTTCCATGCCCTGATTGCCTCCGGGACCACGCCGAAGATGCTGGCCAACGAGAATCAGGCCTGCCTGATTGGCTACGGCGGCATGCTGATGGAGTCCTTCGTGGCGATTATGGCGCTGGTCTCCGCCTGCATTATTGATCCGGGCGTGTACTTTGCGATGAACAGCCCGATGGCGGTGCTGGCCCCGGCCGGCACCGTTGACGTGGTCGCCTCTGCCGCGCAGGTGGTGAGCGGCTGGGGCTTTGCCATTACCCCGGAAACGCTGACGCATATCGCTAATGAGGTGGGCGAGCAGTCAATTATCTCCCGCGCGGGCGGGGCGCCGACGCTGGCGGTGGGCATGGCCTACATCCTGCACGGTGCGCTGGGCGGGCTGATGGACGTCTCGTTCTGGTATCACTTCGCCATTCTGTTCGAAGCGCTGTTTATCCTGACGGCGGTGGATGCCGGTACGCGTGCGGCGCGCTTTATGCTCCAGGATCTGCTGGGGGTGATCTCGCCAAACCTGAAGCGGACCGATTCGCTCCCGGCTAACCTGCTGGCGACGGCGCTGTGCGTGCTGGCGTGGGGCTACTTCCTGCATCAGGGCGTGGTCGATCCGCTGGGCGGGATCAACACCCTGTGGCCGCTGTTCGGTATCGCCAACCAGATGCTGGCGGGCATGGCGCTGATGCTCTGTGCGGTGGTGCTGTTCAAGATGAAGCGCCAGCGTTACGCATGGGTGGCGCTGGTGCCAACCGCATGGCTGCTGATCTGTACCCTGACGGCGGGCTGGCAAAAAGCCTTCAGCCCGGACAACAAGGTGGGCTTCCTGGCCATCGCCAACAAGTTCCAGGCGATGATCGACAGCGGTAAGATCCCGGCGCAGTACACCGAATCCCAGCTGTCGCAGCTGGTGTTCAACAACCGTCTGGATGCCGGGCTGACCATCTTCTTTATGGTGGTGGTTGTGGTGCTGGCGTTGTATTCTCTGAAAACCGCGCTGGCGGCGCTGAAGGTCGACACGCCGACGGCGAAAGAGACGCCGTACGAGCCTATGCCTGAAAACCTGGACGAGATTGTGACCCAGGCGAAAGGGGCGCATTAACCCGTGTGCCGGGTGGCGCTAGCGCTTACCCGGCCTACATTTCCAGTGAGACCAGAATGATGTTCGACACCCTCTCCAAAGCAGGTAAGTACCTGGGCCAGGCCGCCAAAATGATGATTGGCGTGCCGGATTACGACAACTACGTCGAGCATATGCGCGTCAACCACCCGGACCAGACGCCAATGACGTACGAAGAGTTTTTCCGCGACCGCCAGGATGCCCGTTACGGCGGCAAGGGCGGGGCGAAGTGCTGTTAACCCTCTTTCGGTAAATAGAGGCTGATTTGCTCCTGTTGACAGCCGTAGATCGCCGCCAGCTTTTCGCGGGTGCGCTTTTGCGGGCGGGAGTCCAGCGCTTCAAGCTGTGATACGGCGGACTGGCTGATGCCGAGTTTTTCCGCCACCTCCTGCTGGGACATGCCGCGCAGAATGCGCCACGCGGCTTGTAGGCTGACGTTCTCGTTATGCATGACGTCGCATACTTCTCCGGGTAATTCCACGTCATCATAGCAATCGTGTTCGACTTCGATATCCTCCAGATCCTCATCGGTTTCGTCGTCGATCTCTGCCATCTGTAAGCACATACGAAAGTATTCGTGATAGGGCATGACCACGAACTGTGTTTTTCCGTTATCGTCCTTAATTAGCTGAACAGCCATAGGTGGCTTTCTCCTCGTGCAGGTAAGTTGTTGATGTTCTGCGCTTGACGGCCAAAACATAACAATGGGTATTGGGATTGTCCCGAAGTGTAATCAGGATGCGGTATTCGCCAACGCGTAGCCGGAAATGATTTTCTGTCGCCGATATTTTTTTGATATCGGGCCGGGGAGCTGAACGATCGTCCAGTTCAGCAAGTTTTGTTTTGATTCTTCGCTGATATCGGCCATCAATTTTGGAAAGCTCTTTCTTTGCATTCTTTGACCACACAATCTTCATCCGTACCTCCACTGTACGCCCACACAAAACATAAGGAAATAATAAGACTATTAGATAAATTCCGAATTTCTTATGGGGTACTGTAGAGCGGACAAAAAGCGGGAGAAAGCGGCAAAACGCGAATCGTCGAGAGCGCTTGAGAAGGCCTCTGCCGGTCGACAGAGGCTTGCAGAAAATTTGCGATCAGGCGTTCAAACCGCCGTCCACGTCCAGACCGGTGCCGGATATTTGCCCCGCAGCCGGGCTGGCGAGGAAGGTGACCGCCGCCGCGACGTCTTCCGGCTGGCCGTAATGGCCCAGGGCAATAAGCTGACGCTGTGAGTCAGCCTGTTCCCCGTCTTCCGGGTTCATGTCGCTGTTGGTCGGGCCGGGGTGCACCAGATTAACGGTGATGCCGCGTGGGCCAAGATCGCGGGCCAGACCGCGGGTCAGGGAGTTAAGCGCAGATTTGGTCATTGAGTAGACCGCAATCCCCGGCTGCGCCACGCGGTTCGCCAGGCAGCTGCCGATGTTGATAATGCGCCCGCCGTCGGACATGTGCACCAGCGCTTCCTGAATGGCGATCACCACGCCGCGGATATTGACGTTGATGAGGGCATCGATGTCCGCCAGGGTCATGGACTCCAGCGGGCCGCCGCGCGCAATGCCGGCGTTATTGACCAGAATATCCAGTCCGCCAAGGGAGCGCGCCGCCTGCGTGACCGCATCCTGAATCGCCTGCGCGCTGGCGCTGTCCGCCTGAATGGCCTCGCCGTGCCGCCCCAGCGCCTTAATCTCATCGGCGACCGCTTGGGCTTTATCGACGGATTTTTCGTAGGTGATAACCACATCAGCACCGGCGCGCGCCAGCGACAGCGCAATCGCCCGGCCCAGCCCACGACTGGCGCCGGTAACCAGCGCCTTTTTACCTGTTAAATCGATCTGCATGATGACCTCGTTACGAGAGTGGTGAGAATCATCATTAGGTATAGCCCGTCGGCGCGATTAACGGCTGAAGGATTCCACCTTCTCAAACGCGGCGAGCAGAACCTCAGGCGTTAACGTAATGGGTAAATAGTGAATCGACTCCACCGGGCGCAGGGTGTGGGCGATGACCCTATCCAGCTCGTCGCGGTTATTGATGTCGACGTCCAGCTCGCGAAGCCGGGTCGGCAGATTAAAGCGCTGGTACGCCGCCACCAGCTGCGCCAGCACGTCGTCCTGGCCGAGCAGGGCACTCTGCACCAGAATGCCGTACGCCACCTTAGTGCCGTGCAGGTATTTTTCCGTCTGCGGCAGCACGGTTAAGCCGTTATGCACCGCGTGCGCCGCCGCCACGCGGGTATAGCGCTCCCCCAAACCGCCAACCATACCGCCGCCGGCAATAATGGCATCCACCACGTCCCGGAACGCCTGCGTTTGTTCGCCGCGCTGCTGGTCAGCAAGCGCCTCTTCGCTGCGCTCCAGCAGCACGTCGCGGATCGCCAGCGCACCGTTGAGGCCGAGACGCACGGTGAGCGGCAGAGTCTCAGGTTGTGGGGCGAGCACCGCCGCTTCGTACCACTTCGCCAGCGTATCGCCGATGCCCGCCAGCAAATATTCCGCCGGGGCGTTCAGAATGATCCGCGGCTCCACCAGCACCAGAAAGTTAGCGTCGTCAAAAATCTCAAACTGTAGCGCCTGACCGGCATCGTTGTACCAGACGGAGAGCGGCGTCCACGCTGCGCAGGTGGCGGCGATGGTGGGAATGCCGACGAACGGCACGCCCAGACGACGCGCCACGGCCTTAACGGTATCCATCACCGCACCGCCGCCGATGCCAATCACCACGCTGGCTTCGCTTCCCGCTTCGTTCACCAGACGGGTGACGTCACGCTCGCTGCAATGGCCCATAAACAGCAGCTGTTTTGCCCCCGGCGCGGTAAAACTCTGCGGCAGATAAGGGCGCGCGCCCTCAATCGCCCGCTCGCCGTAGATCCACACCGCTCGGGAAAGCTGTTCCGGGGTAAAGAAATCATCCAGGCGCGCAAGGCTTCCCGGGTGAGAGAAGTAGTTCGCCGGGCCGGGCACGACGCGAATATCGGTGTTGCTCATGAAGTTGTCCTTATTTTAGCAAGCGCTAACCCGATGTTATGTCTGGACATCCGGATGGCTAATAATATTTCGCTTTATCTTATGCCTTTTCCGTCGTTGTCAGTCAACCGGAGCTGTGAAAAATTCGCTAAATCAGAAGAGTAATGAAGGATTTACGCGGATGGTTTCCAGTCGCCTTGAGATGCGCGGTATCAGCCTGGCCTTTTCCGGCTTTCAGGCGCTGTCGCGCGTGGACTTTACCCTGAACGGCGGGTCGGTGCATGCGCTGACCGGGGCCAACGGCGCGGGGAAATCGACGCTGATGGCGGTACTGTGCGGGACGCACGATCGTTATGAAGGCGAAATCTGCATTAACAACCAGCCGGTAAATATTCGAGAACCGCTGGACGCCAAACGGCTGGGTATCCACCTGGTGCAGCAGGAGGTGGACGTGGCGCTGATCCCCGGGCTGAGCATTGCGGAGAACATTATGCTCGACCAGCTGGCGCAGCCGGGACACCGCTACAGCTGGCGCGCCGTTCGCCAGCAGGCGCGGCAGGCGCTGGCGCAGCTGGATGTTTCGCTGGACGTTCGCCGTTCCATCGACAGCTGCTCCCTTGCCGAAAAGCAGCAGATTTTGCTGGCGCGGGCGCTGTCGCACCATTGCCGATTTTTGATCCTTGATGAGCCCACCGCGCCGCTGGACGCGCACGAAAGCGAGCGTCTGTTTGCGGTGGTGAGACGTTTAAAAGAGCAGGGCATAGGCGTGGTGTTTATCTCCCACCGTATTCACGAGCTGAAGGCTATCTGCGACACCTTAACGGTGCTGCGCGACGGCAAGCTGATTGAGTCCGGCCCGATGGCCGATCTCAGCGGTGAAGAGATTGTCGAGAAGATGCTGGGCCACGAGCTGAGCGATATCTACCCGCCCGCGCGACCGCCGCACGGCGAAGAGACGCTGCTGCGCGTCGACGGGCTTCACGACGATGTCCTGTTGAAAGACATCTCCCTGCACCTGCGCAAAGGCGAAATCCTCGGCATTGCCGGGCTGGCGGGGGCGGGGAAAACCGAACTCTGCAAGGCGCTGTTTGGCGCCAGCAAAAGCCGCGTGGCGCGCGGCGAGCTGAACCATCAGGCCTGGAAACCGCGCGATCCGGCAGATTCCGTGCTACATGGCCTTGCGCTGGTGCCGGAGGAGCGGCGCAAGGAGGGTATTTTTATCGACGAGCCGGTAAGCATGAACCTTGCCGTGAGCGCCGATAACAGCTTCTCGCGCTGGAGTCTGTTTGGTCATCGTCAGGCGTGGCGCTGGGCGGAAGAGGTCATTGCCCGCATCGGCGTGCGCGCTCGGGGACCGGGGCAGGTTTTGCGACGTCTCTCCGGCGGTAACCAGCAGAAGGTTGCCATTGGCAAATGGTTGCGTAATGACGCCAGCGTGTTGATTTTCGACGAGCCGACCAAAGGCGTGGACGTGAAGGCCAAAACCGATCTGTTCCAGCTTATTGACGGCCTGGCGCGCGAGGGCAAAGGGGTGATTTACGCCTCCGGCGAGTTCGCCGAGCTGGTGGGGCTGTGCGACCGCATCTGCGTGCTGTGGGACGGGGGCATCGTGGCGGAAATCGCCGGGGCCGAGGCCCGTGAAGAGACACTACTTTATTATTCAACCGGAGGAACGGCGTCGTGAGCAAGGCCCTTTCAGTGACCGCGGCGGCGTCTGGCCGTCAGCAACTTTTTGATTTTCTCTATAAATGGGGCATGTTGCTCACCGTCGTCGCGCTGGTGGCCGTCTTTGGCCTGGCGTCGGACAGCTTTCTCGACCCGAACAACATCATCAATATTCTGCGCTCGATTGCCATCGTGACGGTGATTGCCGTTGGCGTGTCGATTTCCCTGACCGTCGGCGGGTTCGATCTTTCCGTGGGCTCCACGGCGTCGCTGGCGAACGCGCTGGTGATTTCGCTTTTCGTCTGGCACGGCTTCGGCACTACCGAGTCGATTGTGATCACCCTTGCGCTCTGCACGCTGGTCGGCCTGTTTAACGCTTTTCTGATCGTCATCCTGCGCATCCCCGATATGCTCGCGACGCTCGCCAGCCTGTTTGTGATCCAGGGGGTGGCGATGACCTACAGCTACGGCGGGTCGATTACCGAGAACATGGTGCTGCCGAGCGGCGACATGGCGGAAGGCACCATTCCGGCGGCGTTTGGCCTGCTGGGGCAGGTGCCGACCATTGTCATCATCATGCTGGCGGTGACGCTGCTGGCGCAGCTGGGGCTGTCGCTGACCACCCATGGACGCCGGATGTACGCCATTGGCGGCAACCCGGAAGCGGCGCGCCTCTCGGGCATTCGCACCACGCGCTACAAGGTGGCGGCCTACGTGATTGCCTCGCTGCTGGCGGGGCTGGGCGGCATTCTGCTGGCCTCCCGCATCGGATCGTCGCAGGTCAATGCGGGCGGCGGCTATCTGATGGATGCGGTGGCAGCGGCGTGGATTGGCTTCTCGCTGGCCGGGTCCGGCAAGCCGAACGCGCTGGGCACGCTGGTGGGGGCGGTGATCCTCGGCGTACTGTCGAACGGGCTGGTGATGCTCTCCGTGCCGTATTACGCCATGGACATAATAAAAGGGCTGGTGCTCGCGGTAGCGCTGGCGATTACCTACATACAAAAACGCTGACAACACAACGGGATAATAAATGAAAAAGATTGCTCTCTCTTTGGTGGCACTGGGGTTACTCACTTCTCTGCCGGGATTTGCGGCCACGCCCGCGCCGGTTCCGGACGCCATTGCCAGCCATGACGGTCCGATCCGCATCGCGGTGATCCGTAACCTCGGCTCGGACGACAACACCACGCAGTTTGTTGCCGGGGCGATTCAGGAAGGGAAAAAGCTCGGCTTTAAGGTCAGCACCTTTTTGAGCAACGGGGATGACGCCAAATTCCAGGACTTTGTTAACCAGGCCATCAGCCAGAAATATGACGGGATCATCCTGTCGCAGGGCCGCGATCCGTACTCCACCGCGCTGGTGAAGAAGGCGGTGGATGCCGGGATCAAGGTCGCCGTATTTGATACCGCCGTTAACGGCGAGATCCCGGGCGTGACCGTCACCCAGCAGGACGATGCCTCCCTGACGAATCTCTCCTTCGGCCAGCTGGCGAAAGATTTCAACGGCAAGGCCAACATCGTCAAGCTGTGGGTGGCGGGCTTCCCGCCGATGGAGCGCCGTCAGGCGGCGTATAAAGAACTGCAAAAGCAGTACCCGGAGATTAAAGAGCTGGAGTCCATCGGCGCGGTCTCTTCTGACGTGCAGGGCGACACCGCCAACAAGGTGGGGGCGATCCTGGCGAAATACCCGAAAGGCAAAATCGACGCGATCTGGGGCACCTGGGACGCCTTCAGCCAGGGGGCGTATAAGGCGCTGAAGGAGAATGGCCGCACCGAGATCAAGCTCTACAGCATTGATATCTCCAACCAGGACTTACAGCTGATGCGCGAGCCGGGTAGCCCGTGGGCAGTGAGCGTGGCGGTGGATCCAAAGCTGATTGGCGCGACCAACGTGCGCCTGATCGCCAACAAGATTGCCGGGGAAGCCACGCCTGCCACCTACGACTTCAAAGCCGCCGCGATCCCGCAGGCGCTGCTGACCGCGCAGCCGGGGGCGGTGAACGTGGCGTCGCTGGGCAAAATCATTCCGGGCTGGGGTCAGACGGACGATTTTATCGCGCCGTGGTTTGCGACGCTGCAAGCCAGGTCAAAATAATGCCCGGTGGCGCTTCGCTTACCGGGCCTACGGTTTCGTAGGCCGGGTAAGGCGCAGCCGCCACCCGGCTAAAGGAGCTCAGGTGTCTCAATTACCCCTTCCCGAATACAGCCGCAATATGCGGCTGATTGGCCATAGCGACCAGGGCGGTCGCCCGGACGGCGTTCAGCTGATGGTGCACCGCGGCTTTGCGTATATTGGCCATATGGTGTCGCAGGGCTTTTCGATTGTTGACGTGCGCGACCCGAAAAACCCGAAAGCCGCGGGCTACGTGCCCGCGCCGCCGGGTACCTGGAACGTCCATTTACAGGCGCATGACGACCTGCTGCTGGTGATTAACGCCCGGGATCTGTTTGCCGATGCCCGCTTCGCCGACGAGAAGGTCTACTACACCCGCCAGGTGGGGGAGACCGTCAGCGACGTGCAGGACAGGGGCTGGAGCGCCGGGCTGCGGGTGTTTGATATCTCAACCCCCGACGCGCCGCGCGAAATTGGCTTTCTGTCGCTGAGCGGTATCGGCATACACCGCATCTGGTACGTGGGTGGCCGCTGGGCGTACGTGTCAGCGCTGATCGACGGCTTTACCGACTACATTTTCCTGACCATTGACCTGGCGGACCCGCGCAAGCCCGAGGTAGTGGGGCGCTGGTGGCTGCCGGGGATGAACCAGGCCGCAGGGGAACAGCCCAACTGGCCGGAGGGCAAGCGCTACGCGCTGCACCACGCGATTATCGCCGGCGATACGGCGTACGGCAGCTGGCGCGACGGCGGCTTAACGCTGCTGGACGTGAAGGACCGCACCCAGCCTAAGCTTATTAGCCACCGCAACTGGAGCCCGCCGTTTGGCGGCGGGACGCACACCGCGCTGCCGCTTCCGGACCGCTCCCTGCTGGTGGTGCTGGACGAAGCGGTGCTGGATAACCAGCAGGACGGCGAGAAGCTGATCTGGCTGTTTGATATTCGCGAGCCGTTTAACCCGGTGAGCATCTCCACCTTCCCGCAGCCGAATGAAACCGACTACGTGGCAAAAGGGGCGCATTTCGGCCCGCACAACCTGCATGAGAACCGGCCGGGGAGCTTCGTCAGCTCAACGCTGATTTTCGCGACGTATCAGAACGCGGGCGTGCGCGCGTATGACATTTCTAATCCGTATCGGCCGGTGGAAACCGGGGCGCTGGTGCCCGCCGCGCCGGAGAGAATGATGGACACGCGGCCGAATCGCCCGCAGGTGATCCAGTCCTGTGACGTGTTTGTGGACGCGCAGGGGATTATTTACAGCACGGACTATAACGGCGGGCTATCGGTGATTGAGTATCTGGGGTGAATTTTTGCCGGGTGGCGGCTGCGCCTTACCCGGCAAACAAACGGCACTCAACTGTACTGCCGCACCCTTGCCACCAGCGCTTCCACGCTGTCGATGCGGTCGGCAATCAGAATCAGTGCTTTACCAAGCGTAATGGCGTGGCGCAGGCATTCGTGGCGCATGGCCTCGTCCTGAATGCTGTCGATATCCGCGACGTGGGAAAGCCCGACGCTGCGGCGAATTAATTCGGTACCGCAAAACCCGATGGCGTCATGCCAGACTTTTTTCAGGAACGCGGAAGCATAGCCCGGCGCGCTCAGCGCGGCATCGTTCGCTTTCTCGTTTGCCAGCGCCTGGAAACGTTCCGCGAAGCTGTTCCACAGTTCCTGAATATCGGTCAGGCGCTGCTCGCGCGCGGCGGCGGCATCGCGAATGCCCAGATGCCCCGGCAGGCCGCAGAAGTTGAGCAGCAGGTTGCCGATGGCGGTGCCGACGTCAAAGCCTATCGGCCCGAAATAGCCGAACTCGGCGTCGATGGCCTTCAGGCTGCCGTCGGCCACAAAAATCGAGCCGCTGTGAATATCCCCGTGCAGCAGCGCTTCGGCATGCGAGAAGAAGCGGTGCTTCAGGGAGGCCACGGCAATTTTTAGCGGGGCGTCGTCGCGCAGGGCGGCGACGTCATTTTCCAGCTCGGTAGGGTAGTTATTGCGCTCATGAACCTGATACGGATCGTTGAAGAACAAATCTTCGGTGATCTCACACATCTCCGGGTTGATGAACTTCGCGACCTGCGCTTTTTTCTTGTGCGGGTGCAGGTAAAAATCGCTGGTGTGGAACAGGGTGTGAGCGAGGTATTCACCCAGCTGCCGCGCCGCCTGCGGGTAGTAAATGTTGCCGATCAGCTCGCCGCGCCAGATGCGATGGCTGGAGAGATCTTCCATCACCATCACCGCCAGTTCCGGGTCATAGTGGTGGATTTTTACGGTGTGCTGCGGGCTATGCCTGTGATGCTCGACCAGGGTTTGCGCCTCGAGGCGGGCGCGATCCAGCGTCAGCGGCCAGGATTCCCCGACGCAGCGCACGTAGGGCAGCGCCTGTTTGACGATGATGCGGCTGACGCCCGCGCTGTCGTAAATTTTAAAAACCAGATTGAGGTTGCCGTCGCCCACTTCCTGCGCCTCTACCAGCGATGACGGATCGTCAAGCCCGCCAAACTGCCTGGCATACTCCACGGCGTCCTGAGCGGTAAAGGTACGGTATTGCGACATGGCCTGCTCCTCACGAGTTAACTAATTAAGACATGTAGACGTCTATACATCTGGATTTCATCCTGACACAATGTGCTACAACAACGCAACAGGGAATTAACGACATGCAGACATTACAGACGACCAGCCTGCGGGTGGCGGATAATCAGCTCTTTATTCTCGACCAGCAGGCGCTTCCGCAGGAGAAACGCTGGCTGGATGCCTCAACGGTGGAGGCGCTGGTCGGGCATATTCACGCTCTGCGGGTGCGCGGCGCGCCGCTGATTGGTCTCTCTGCAAGCCTGCTGCTGGCGCTGCTGGCGGAAAACGGCAAAAGCCGCGACGCGCTGGCGGCGGCGCTGGACACGCTTCGCGCCGCACGCCCGACGGCGGTAAACCTGATGAACAACCTCGACCGCATGAAGCTTGCGCTGTGGAAAGAGGATTTCGTTCCGGCGCTGGTGGCTGAGGCGCTGCGCCTGATTGACGAAGACCGGCAGCTGTGCGATGCGATTGCAAAAGCGGGCAGCGCGCTGGTGAAGCCCGGTAGCCGTCTGCTGACCCACTGCAACACTGGCGGGCTGGCAACGGCGGGCGTCGGTACGGCGCTGGGGGTGATTGCCCGCGCGCATCAGGAAGGCAACGTCAGCAACGTCTGGGTGGATGAAACTCGTCCGCTGTTGCAGGGCGGCAGGCTGACCGCCTGGGAGCTGGGCGAGCTGGGCGTGCCGTATCAGCTGATTACCGACTCCATGGCCGCCAGCCTGATGGCGAAAGGGCAGGTGGACGCCGTGTGGGTGGGAGCCGATCGCATCGCCGCTAATGGTGACGTGGCGAATAAAATAGGAACCTATTCGCTGGCGGTGCTGGCGAAATTCCACGGCATTCCGTTCTACGTCGCCGCCCCGCAAACGACGCTCGACCCGGCCTGCCCGAACGGGGATGCGATCCCCATCGAGCAGCGCGCCTCCAGCGAAGTGACGGGCGTTGCCGGAAGCTTTGGCGCGGTGCAGTGGGCGCCGGAAAACGCGGCGGTGTATAACCCGGCGTTCGACGTCACCCCCGCCTCGCTGATTAGCGGCTGGGTGCTGGACACGAGCGTGGTCATGCCGGATGAGGTGGTGGCAGGGAGATTTGCCTGAGAATAGCTTGCCTGAAGGGGCGCTCGACTGGTGAGGCAGGTGAAGGGGCGGTGTACGCTGATGCCCTCACCCCGGCCCTCTCCCACGGGGAGAGGGAGCAAGGCGAATACCTATGCCAGGCGTGGATACGCATCCGCAATCGTATCCCCGGTAAACTGCGCCACCCATCCCTCCGGATTGTCGAAAATACGAATGGCGGTAAAGTTCGGCTCTGATCCCATATCAAACCAGTGCGGCGTGCCGGCGGGCACGGAAATCAGGTCGTTTTTCTCGCACAGTACCTGGTACACCTCATCGCCAATATGCAGGCAAAACAGCCCCGCACCTTCCACGAAGAAGCGCACTTCGTCTTCGCCGTGGGTGTGCTCGTTGAGAAACTTCGCGCGCAGCGCCTCTTTCTGCGGATTGTCGGCGCGCAGGCTGATGACATCCCAGCTCTGGTAGCCTTTCTCCGCCACCAGCTTGTCGATCGCATGTTGATACGCTTCGATCACGGCTTCGGGCGCAGGATCCTGCCCTAAATCACGGTCTGCCGCCCAGCGCTCAAAGCGCACGCCCTTAGCGTTTAGCTGTTGAGCGATTTCGGCGGCGTCGGTGCTGTGCCACTGGTGTTGACTTGCGTCTTTATCGGAATAAATGGTCAATGCGCTCATGAAGGGATCTGCTCCGGATTAATCTCGTCAAACTGGTGGATCTGATGGTGATGGCTCGCGCCGTCATCTTCACCGCGAATCAGTTGCAGGGTGCGAAAACCCGCCTGTTCAGCCGCGTCCAGCTCCTGATGAATGTCCGACAGGAACAGGATCTGCGACGGGGCGATGCCCGTTTGCGCCGCTATGTTCTGGTAAGACTGCACCTCGCGCTTGGCGCCGATGTGCGTATCAAAATAGCCGCTGAACAGATGAGTAATATCACCTTCGTCGCTGTAGCCAAATAACAGTTTCTGCGCAGCAACGGAGCCTGAGGAATATACATAGAGATCAATTCCTTGCGCCTTCCATTTTTCCAGCGCGGGCAGAACGTCAGGGTAGAGATGGCCGGTAAAGTCACCGTTGATGTAGCCCTCCTGCCAGATGATCCCTTGCAGGGCTTTAAGCGCCGTTGATTTGCGGTCTTCATCCATAAAGCTAAACAGCACGTTGATAAGCTCGCTGACGCCGGCATGCGGATCGCTGATTTCATCGCGCAGGTTGTCCAGAATCGATTTGACCGGCTCGGCGTACTGCTGCGCGGTCACGAAGGCCGCCAGCCGCTCACGCGCGTAGGGGAACAAAACATCATGGACAAAACGGATATCGCTGGTGGTTCCTTCAATATCCGTCACAATCGCGCGAATCATATTCTCTCCAGTTGTCGTAAACGCATTTCGCATTCAAATAAGAATTCTAATCCTTCCAGATGACGGCGGGCTTCGGCCACGTCGCGTCCCCAGCAGGTTAAGCCATGACCGCGCAGAAGAAAACCATAATTAAGCGGACGCTCCTGGGCGTAATGGGCGATGCGCGAGGCGAGGGCGTCGATGTCCTGGTCGTTATCAAACACCGGGATGGCGACGGTATCCAGATGCGTGGTCTGTCCGGCGAGGGATTTCTGCATCTCGAAACCGCTGATATTCAGCTCGGCTTCTTTGACCAGACGCGACAGCACCGTGGCATTAACGGTGTGAACGTGCAGGACGGCGTTAGCCTCCGGGAACAGGCGATAGATGAGGGTGTGCAGACCGGTCTCTGCCGAGGGTTTTCGGCCAGACGGCGCGCGGTTGGTGGCAATTTCAACCTGGAGAAAATCGTCGGTGGTCAGGCTGCCTTTGTCCTTGCCGGACTCGCTGAGCCAGCAGAGGTGCTTGTCCTGACGCACCGACATATTGCCGCCGGTGGCGGGTGCCCAGCCTTTGGCGCCTATCCAGCGGCAGGCGTCGACCAGGTGTGTGAGCAGCAGGTTGTCTGTCATTTCCTTTTACCCCTCGGCCAGGAATATTGATATGGTTTAGACGTCTAAGCGTCTTGATTGCCAAAGATTAACATCGTGTTATAGTGGCAGCAACATAAGTATTACAAGCAGGCACGACAACATGAGCAATAACGCATTGATCCCGCAGAGTAAACTTCCTGGTCTCGGTACCACCATCTTTACGCAGATGAGCGCCCTGGCGCAGCAGCACAACGCCATTAACCTCTCGCAGGGGTTCCCCGATTTTGACGGTCCGAAATATTTGCAAGAACGTCTGGCGCACCACGTGGCGCAGGGGGCGAATCAGTATGCGCCGATGACCGGCGTGCAGGCGCTGCGGGAAGCCATTGCCGACAAAACGGCGGAGTTGTACGGCCATCGGCCCGATGTGAACAGCGATATCACGGTGACCGCAGGGGCGACCGAAGCGCTCTATGCGGCCATCACCGCGCTGGTGCGCGTTGGGGATGAAGTGATCTGCTTTGACCCAAGCTACGACAGCTATGCGCCTGCGGTTGAACTCTCTGGTGGCGTGGTGAAGCGCGTGGCACTCCAGCCGCCGCATTTCCGCCCGGACTGGCAGGCGTTCGCCGCGCTGCTGAGCGATAAAACCCGTCTGGTGATCCTGAATACTCCGCACAATCCGTCGGCGACGGTGTGGCAACAGGCCGATTTTACCGCGCTGTGGCAGGCCATCGCTGAGCGGGAAATTTACGTCCTGAGCGATGAAGTCTACGAACACATCTGCTTTGCGGCGAAAGGGCACGCCAGCGTGCTGGCCCATCCGCAGCTGCGCGAGCGTGCGGTTGCGGTGTCGTCATTCGGGAAGACCTACCATATGACTGGCTGGAAGGTAGGGTACTGCGTGGCCCCGGCGGCCATCAGCGCGGAGCTGCGCAAGGTACACCAGTACCTGACCTTTGCGGTCAACACGCCCGCCCAGCTGGCGCTGGCGGACATGCTGCGCAGCGAACCGCAGCACTATCGCGAGCTGCCGGATTTTTACCGCGCGCGTCGGGATCTGTTCGTGGCCGCGCTCGGCAAAAGCCGCCTGGAAATCCTGCCCTGCGAAGGGACCTACTTCCTGCTGGCGGACTACAGCGCGATTTCCGATCTGGACGACGTCAGCTTTTGCCGGTGGCTGACGAAGGAGGTGGGCGTGGCGGCCATTCCGCTGTCGGTGTTCTGCGCCGATCCCTTCCCGCACAAGCTGATTCGCCTGTGCTTTGCGAAGCAGGAATCGACGCTGCTGGCGGCGGCGGAGCGTCTGGCGACGCTCTGACTATTTCACCGTCCAGGCTTCGGAATAGTGACGGTCTGCAAACAGCTCCAGCAGGCCGTTGATCTGCTTCAGGCGCAGTACCTCGTCGCCGTCCATCCCCAGCTCCTTACCAATTTTTTCGTCGTTCCAGCCAAGCTGGGCCAGTTCCCGCACAATGTCGGACATGGCGTTAATCTGGTGACGGCCGCGGGCCCGGTTATGGCGAATGGTGGCCGCCATCCGGTCGAGCTTTTGCTGGCGATCTTTGCGCAGGCAGGTGACGGGCAGATAGCCCCTGAGCTGGCGCTTCAGCGCGGCTCTGCTTTTGCCGATTTCGTGGCGATGGAATCCGTCGACAATTTCATAGTGCGCCGGCTCGCTTTCGGTCACGACGATGGGCTGGGTAAAGCCGTCCAGTTCCAGCGATTTGCTGAGCAGCCGTTTTTCCGGTGGCGCCACGTTATTGGGGTTGTAATCGTTGGCGCTGATGTCGTCCTGCCTGATCCACAGCACGCAGTCGACGGGCTGATCGCGAAACGGGCTGAGCTGATGCATGGCCTGGCGAAACGCATTGATAGCGTCAATTCTTTTCTCATCGCTTAACGTCTGAAGGTACGCTTCCATCTCGCTGATTATTCGTTGTTGCATAAAATTCCCCACTCCTTGCGTTTTGATTTCATTCGTTCGCTGTAGCGCTGATAGTGCCTGGGTTTGTTTGGGCTAAACGAGAGCGCCCGACACCAGTAATCGTTATTCAGCAGAACCTTGCATATCCGCCGCCATGAGGGGATATCCTTCGCACCAATATCGCCCTCCTGCGTTTCGGGGATATCCGCCATCCCGCGCTTCTGATACCAGTGCAGGTACACCGCGACCTTATTGCGGTAATGTTCAGCGGTCGATTGCGGCATGCTGTCGAGCAACAGCATGGCGTATGCGCGCCAGCTCAGGTGGTCGGGCTTGAGGATCTTTCTGTGGCCGTAGAAGTGGTTATCGTGCCCGGCGTAAATGCCGCCGCTGCGCACGCCGCTCACGCGTTCGCACATGGCGGCCCAGCGATCGGGCTCCACAACGTGATAGAGCCATAATCCCTGACGCTGTTCGGGACCAAAGGGCTCACAGATGCGCATATAGCGCGGCGGCACGCCGGCTTGGTACATCAGGTCGTAGAGGGGGTTATAGGGGCAGCCGGATTTGGCGAACCAGGTCCAGATGTCGGCGGTTTTCCAGTCGTAGAGAGGATAGATATACCAGGCATGCCCGCCCGGCGCGACGGTTGTCCAGGGTTTGTCATCGGAAAAGCGCTGCTTGCGGGCGGAGGCGATAGCCAGGAAGCGGTTGTAGGATTCATCGGCGCGGATGCCCACCATCACTGCGGCGGGACGCCTTCGCGCATACCATTCGGCAAAGTCCCGGACGAAGGCTTCGAAGGTCATCCCTTGCTGATAAAAAGCGAAGTATTGTGGGTCGGTAATGGCATCTTCAGGCGGCAGGCGAACCCAGCGGGTGCCCGGCTCCCAGCACTGCCATTCGGGCTGAAACTGGGACAGCGCATTTTGCGTGGTGATTGGCAGAGCCACCCACCAGAAGTGATGGATAACGTCCTGATACAGCACACGCATGTTTTCGATGTGCTCGATGGTGCTCGAAAACTGTGCTTCCCAGTCCAGAAAAAGCACGTCGATTTTTCGCTTTAAGCGCCGCGCCTGCTGCGCGACAAGGTGGAGCATAACCGTTGAATCTTTTCCGCCAGAAAAAGAGACGCAGACCCGCGTCAGGTTCTGAAGCGTCCAGTTTATGCGTTCGGTAGACGCCTCCAGAACATTTTCCTGAAGCGGTAATTTATAGAGAGACATGATGAATCGCGTCCTGCGTATTGAAGACTTTTTACATTATTGAACGCCAATAATCGTATTATCTGTCTGTATTCACAAGTCATCATTGCTATATCGTGCGCCTGCTCACGGGCGGTGGTGGTTCATTATATTGATACGGTTAATGCGCCAGCTTATGCATTTTTTCAATGAATGTTGAAAAAACGGTGCTGTTCAGCGACGAGCGGTTGTACAGCATATAAATAGGTACTTCCGGTAATTCAAACGGCGGTAAAAGCCGTTTTAACCCGAGCGATGATTTATACGTTTCAAAAATAGAAAGCGGGATATACCCTAACAGGTCCGACATGCTGACCATAGAGACAAACGAGCTCATGGAATCCGTGCGAAAGGCGATATTTCTGTCAGGATAAATGTCTGCTGCACGGCCCTGAAGCTCCTTAATACCCGGATTAGTGCTCTGGTAGAAGGTAAATTTCTCCTGCTTTAGCTGGTCCAGCGTGACCTCGCCGTCAAGGCGCGAATGGTCCTTGCGACAAAACAGCACAGACGGAATCGTCACGAAGTGAGAGCACACCACGGCGCGGCTGTTGACCGGCGAAACGGTAAAGATCAGGTCGGCTTTGCGGTAGGCCAGTAAATCCTCCGCAGACTCTGCCGAAACGAGCATATCGCGTTGTTCTACCTCGTAATTTTCCTGAGACATCAGCAGCCGGATGGGTTCATAAAGGTAGCCCGGAGAGACCATCTGCGAGCAATAAATCACAAACTTCTTTTTGATGTCGGCATCGTGCATCAGGTTGATGGTCTGCTCGATCTGGTTGAGGTTTTTCTCAAGATGCTGGTGCAGATTGATGCCAACGGTCGTCGGGGTGATGCCTTTACCGGAACGAATAAACAGCGGATCGTTCAGTTGTCCACGCAGGCGCTGAAGCGACTGGCTTACCGCGGAAGGGGTGATATAAAGCATTTCCGCTGCTTTACTGATGCTAAGATGTTGATAAATGCATTCAAAAATAACTAACAGGTTAAGATCGAACTTTTTAAGATCGTAAAGGTTTGCCATGTTTCATCCTGACTGTGCCGTGTGTGCGGGTATGACATATTGTTGATAACTATAGATTAAAGCTAACCATTTACAATCCTTTTGGTTAACGACTTAAAAAGATATTTAAGTCATCTTAATATATCACGCTGTCGCATTAATGAAATAGAACTTCAGATGTGATTAAGATAATTTTATCTTTGAACAGAGCGATAATAAATTAAAGGGTAATTGACATTTATATATTGCCTCTTATTCATCACCCGTTTTGATTTAGTCAGGTCGGTATGACTGTTCGGTTAAACCTATCAGAGCCATAGACAGGAATGCCCCTGTTAAGGATTGCTCAATGCCTGTACGGGTGGTGTAATCAGGGTGCTGTTACCGCCTTGATACAAGGTATGTAGAGCGCAACGCAACGCCAGCTTCGGCTGGCACTGAATGTACCTGCGGGGAATTCAGGTATCAGGGCCGCCCGTTGAGGCGGCCTTTTTACTTTCAGGCTTTCCTGTAAAGAGTTCACCTTGCTGTCTTGTTGCCGTTGTAAGGTTTGGCTGATTGATTTGATAAAGCATACGCATTAGCCCCGATGAGCAAAGTTGGTTACCTTACATCTCAACGAAAACACGGAGGAAGTACAGATGTCCTTGATTAACACCAAAATTAAACCTTTCAAAAACCAGGCGTTCAAAAACGGTGAGTTCATTGAAGTTACCGAGAAAGATACTGAAGGTCGCTGGAGCGTCTTCTTCTTCTATCCGGCTGACTTCACCTTCGTTTGCCCGACTGAACTGGGCGACGTTGCTGACCATTACGACGAACTGCAAAAGCTGGGCGTAGACGTTTACTCAGTGTCTACCGATACCCACTTCACCCACAAAGCGTGGCACAGCAGCTCTGAAACCATCGCGAAAATCAAATACGCGATGATCGGCGACCCGACTGGCGCCCTGACCCGTAACTTCGACAACATGCGTGAAGATGAAGGCCTGGCAGACCGTGCAACCTTCGTTGTTGACCCGCAGGGTATTATCCAGGCTATCGAAGTTACCGCTGAAGGTATCGGCCGTGATGCATCTGACCTGCTGCGTAAAGTGAAAGCGGCTCAGTACGTAGCTTCTCACCCAGGCGAAGTGTGCCCGGCGAAATGGAAAGAAGGCGAAGCGACTCTGGCGCCATCTTTAGACCTGGTCGGCAAGATCTAAGTCTGTAAAACCTGGCGGCGCTGCGCTTGCACAGGCCTACGGTATCGTAGGCCGGGTAAACGAAGTGCCTCCGGCAATCAATGGGCGCACCCGCGCCCATTTCATTCCAGCACCATGATGCAAGTTGCATTCAGGCCGCCCGCAAAGGCAGCTTGCATGATGACGTCTTAAGAGAGGGAAGAACCATGCTCGACACCAATATGAAAACCCAGCTCAAGGCCTACCTTGAGAAACTGACCAAACCCGTTGAGCTGATTGCCACGCTGGACGACAGCGCGAAATCGGCAGAAATCAAAGAGCTGCTGGCAGAGATCGCTGAACTGTCGCCAAAAGTGACCTTCAAAGAAGACAATTCGCTTGCGGTTCGTAAACCTTCTTTCCTGATTACTAACCCGGGCTCGGACAAGGGACCGCGTTTTGCCGGCTCTCCGCTGGGACATGAATTTACCTCACTGGTGCTGGCGCTGCTGTGGACCGGTGGTCACCCGTCGAAAGAAGCGCAGACCCTGCTGGAGCAGATCCGCGATATCGACGGTGATTTTGAGTTTGAAACCTATTATTCGCTCTCCTGCCACAACTGCCCGGACGTGGTGCAGGCGCTCAACCTGATGTCGGTTCTGAACCCGCGCATCAAGCATACGGCGATTGACGGCGGCACGTTCCAGAATGAAATCACCGATCGCAACGTGATGGGCGTTCCGGCGGTGTATCTGAACGGTCAGGAGTTCGGTCAGGGCCGCATGACGCTGACGGAAATCGTCGCGAAAGTGGATACCGGTGCAGAAAAACGCGCGGCGGAAGAGCTGAACAAACGCGATGCGTACGATGTGCTGATTGTCGGTTCCGGCCCTGCGGGCGCGGCGGCAGCGGTTTACTCCGCACGTAAAGGGATCCGCACCGGCCTGATGGGCGAGCGTTTCGGTGGTCAGGTGCTCGATACGGTAGACATCGAAAACTACATTTCCGTGCCGAAAACCGAAGGTCAGAAGCTGGCCGGTGCGTTGAAGGCGCACGTCAGCGATTACGCTGTGGACGTCATCGACAGCCAGAGCGCCAGCAAACTGGTTCCGGCGGCGGTAGAAGGTGGCTTACACCAGATTGAAACCGCCTCTGGCGCGGTGCTGAAAGCGCGCAGCGTGATCATTGCCACCGGCGCGAAATGGCGCAACATGAACGTGCCGGGTGAAGATCAGTATCGCACCAAAGGCGTGACCTACTGCCCGCACTGCGACGGCCCGCTGTTCAAAGGCAAACGCGTAGCGGTGATCGGCGGTGGTAACTCCGGCGTGGAAGCGGCTATCGATCTGGCGGGGATTGTTGAACACGTTACCCTGCTGGAGTTCGCCCCAGAGATGAAAGCGGACCAGGTGTTGCAGGACAAAGTGCGTAGCCTGAATAACGTCGACATTGTGCTGAATGCCCAGACGACGGAAGTGAAAGGCGACGGCAGCAAGGTGACCGGTCTGGAATACCGCGACCGTGTGAGCGGCGATATCCACAGCGTACCGCTGGCGGGGATCTTCGTTCAGATTGGTCTGCTGCCAAACACCACCTGGCTGGAAGGCGCGATTGAGCGCAACCGCATGGGCGAGATCATCATTGATGCGAAATGCGAAACCAGCGTGAAAGGGGTATTTGCGGCGGGCGACTGCACCACCGTGCCGTACAAGCAGATCATCATCGCCACCGGCGAAGGTGCGAAAGCGTCGCTGAGCTCGTTTGATTACCTGATCCGCACCAAAACCGCATAACAAAAGAAAGCAAGACTATACCTGCAATTCAAGAGGCCACCAGAAGGTGGCCTCTTTTTTTATCTGACGACCATCACCGGAATGTGGGTGTGGCGGATCACGCTGGACGCGTTCGATCCCAGCAGGTGCGTGGTGATGGAAGGATTACGCGAACCGATCACCACCACGTCCGCATTCAGCTCCGCGGCCAGCTCGTTGACGGCGTCGCGAACGCTGCCGAAGCGAACGTGAGTTTTAATGCGGGAAGGATCGATGCTGAAATGCCCGACCATGGTTTGCAGGCGCGTTTCGGCTTCGTGCTGTAAATGCTCTTCAAAACGACGCACGTCGGCAGCAAAGCGGTGCAGGCTCAGGCTGGCAGAGCCCGGTAAGACATGCAGAAGATGAATAATTCCGTCCTGCTGCGCGAGAAATTCCGCGTGACGTACAGCTTTATCACTCAGTTCCATTTCGAAAACATCAACCGGCATAATGATTGTTTGATACATAACCGTTTCTCCTTGTTTATAAACGCTGAAATCATTCAACCACAAAATATAAATGGTTTCTGTAATCCCGACAGCACTTTTTCATTTCGCCAGGATAAATCTCAAAACAGCCGGATTCCGGGGCAGATCCCGTGGGGTAGCTACCCTTTTATAAGCTAACCCACACCCTTTCGGAGGTTGCATGAAAGCTCTCACCTATCACGGTCCACACCATGTTCGGGTTGATAACGTGCCTGACCCGGGCATTGAACAGCCAGACGATATCATCCTGCGCGTAACGGCCACGGCGATCTGTGGTTCCGATCTGCATCTTTATCGCGGAAAAATTCCCAAGGTCCAGCACGGCGATATCTTTGGTCATGAATTTATGGGCGAAGTGGTGGAGTGCGGAAGCGAGGTGAAAAACGTGCAGAAAGGCGACCGGGTGGTGATCCCGTTTGTGATCGCCTGCGGCGACTGCTTCTTTTGCCAGATGCAGCAGTACGCGGCCTGCGAAAACACGAACCGCGGGCAGGGCGCGGCGCTGAACAAAAAGCAAATTCCCGCTCCTGCGGCGCTGTTTGGCTACAGCCATCTCTACGGCGGCGTGCCGGGCGGACAGGCTGAGTACGTGCGCGTGCCGAAAGGTAACGTGGGGCCGTTTAAAGTGCCGCAGCTGTTGTCTGATGACAAAGCGCTTTTCCTGTCCGATATTCTGCCAACCGCCTGGCAGGCGGCGAAAAACGCCCAGATCCAGAAAGGCTCCAGCGTCGCCGTATTCGGGGCCGGACCGGTGGGGCTACTGACCATTGCCTGCGCGCGTCTGCTTGGCGCAGAGCAGATTTTCGTGGTTGACCATCACCCTTACCGGCTGCGGTTTGCTCAGGAGCGCTATGGCGCCATCCCGATTAACTTTGATGACGATAACGACGCGGCGGAGAAAATCATTGAGCAAACGGCCGGGCAGCGCGGGGTGGATGCGGTCATTGATGCCGTCGGGTTTGAGGCCAAAGGCAGCACGACGGAAACGATCCTCAGTAACCTGAAAATTGAAGGCAGCAGCGGCAAAGCCCTGCGCCAGTGCATTGCGGCGGTGCGACGCGGTGGCGTGGTCAGCGTGCCGGGCGTGTATGCCGGCTTTATCCACGGCTTCCTGTTTGGCGATGCCTTCGATAAGGGGCTGAGCTTTAAGATGGGCCAGACGCACGTCCATGCCTGGCTGGGAGAGCTGCTGCCGCTCATCGAAAAGGGGCTGCTCACGCCGGAAGATATTGTGACCCATTACCTTCCGCTGGCCGACGCGGAGCGCGCCTATAAGATTTTCGAAAAACGCGAGGAGGAGTGCCGCAAGGTGATCCTGGTGCCTGGCGCAGATACCCCGGAGGCCGCACAGCAGAAGGTGAAAGGGCTAGTGAATGCTTTCCCCGGCGGCGTCGTGTGAGGCCTCTCACTGACACTCTCGGGTGATTTTGCGGAAAGAGGATGCAGACGCATCCTCTGTGCAAAGCGGGGTCGCTTGTTCAGAAGGGATTAACGCAGGTAATCGCCCGCGGCTTCGGGCTGGTAGAGCAGCTCAAGCACTTCCAGATGGGCCGATGCGCCGCCCGGGAGTTCCCAGTGGATGGTATCGCCCGTGCGCAGCCCAAGCAGCGCCGCGCCCACGGGGGCCAGCACCGAAAGCTGCGTGCTGCTGTCGGTCATCTGCGCCGGGTAGACCAGCGTGCGGGTCAGTTCTTCCCCGGTCGTCAGGTTGCGGAACTTCACCTGGCTGTTCATGGTGACCACATCATGCGGCATGGTTTCAGGCGTACACATCTGCGCCCGGTCTAGCTCTTCGTTCAGCGCATCCGCTACCGGCAGCGAGGCAAATTTTGGTTTTTCCAACAGGCGGTCAATACGTTCTGCGTCGAGTTCATTGATGATAATCGTAGGTCTGGACATTTTTACTCCATGTCGTTAATGCTGCGTGTAACGCAGAAACCAATCCAAAAGAAAACCCTCGCCGTCTGGCAGCGAGGGTTTAACTTATCTGATGATACTGTCTGAACCCGTAAGTTTGAAGTGATGAACGTCACAATCATGCGCCATATGAATTTTTGGCAATAAACCCGGCCCCCGATTCACGCTGAACGGAAATTTCGTTAGTCTGGGAAGACCGAATCCGGGCAATGCGCTTTGCAGCCCACCGTAGAGAGAGCGATATGTACTTTTACCAACCTTCTCAGGGGCACGGCCTGCCGCACGACCCGCTGAATGCCATTATCGGCCCGCGTCCGATTGGCTGGATCTCATCCAGTGATAAGGCCGGACAGCTGAACCTGGCCCCGTATAGCTTCTTTAACTGCTTTAACTATCGCCCCCCAATCATTGGTTTTTCCAGCAACGGCTGGAAGGACAGCGTGCGGAATATTACCGAAACGGGTGAGTTTGTCTGGAACCTCGCGACGCGCGATCTGGCCGAGGCGATGAATGAAACTTCCGTCACGCTGCCTCATGGTGAGGATGAATTTACCTTTGCCGGCCTGACGCCCGTAGCCAGCCAGCTTGTGGGCGCGCCGCGCGTGGCGGAAAGCCCGGTTAATTTCGAGTGCCGATTATCGCAGTGCATTCAGCTTACCGGCGCGGACGGGACGCCGATTGATACCTGGCTGGTGCTCGGCGAAGTGGTGGGCGTCCACATCGCCGAAAGTCTGCTGGAAGAGGGGATTTACCAAACCGCAAAAGCGCAGCCCATTCTGCGTGCGGGGGGACCGACGGCCTACTACGCCATCAGCGACAGCCATCGGTTCGATCTGGTACGCCCGGATGCCCGCAGGAACAATCAGTAACCGGCTTTATCGATGACGAACTGTTTACCGCAGTTGCCCGGATGCGGCTGCGGAGCAAAGGAGCCGGCAGAGAGCGGCTGGTTTATGGTGCTGGATTTCAGCGAGATCTGCATTTCGGTCAAATAGGCCGGATTGCCATGGCAGGTAAGCTTGAAGGCTTTAACGTTCTGCTTCCCCCAGCTTTTGGCCACGGCGGCATCAAAGTCGCTGCGGCGTACGGTTTTGCCGTAGTTTTCCGCCAGAAATTCCCCTACCGCGCTACTCTTCACTTCCTGGTTCATGCGCACCATGGTGCCGAAGTAGGCGTCGGGATCAAAACCAAAGCAGACGCCGTGTTTTGCGTATTCATAACGTTCAAGGCAGGAGTTGCCGCCCGCGCCGGGCATCACGCTGTTCAGCTTTGCCGCGCCCGAGAGCGATAGCCCGGTTTCTGCTGCGGCACATTTGCGGCTGGCTTTTGCTTCCGGCATGTTCGGCACCGGACGCGTGGCGCAGCCGAAGCGCATCCAGCGGCGTTCATCCACGCCGCGAGCAGCGATCGATTTCGGCAGGCCGGGCCATAAGCCGTGGACGGTCAGAAAATCGGTTTTGTTGTTGCTCTCTTTTTGCAGCCGGCACTCGTCCGGTTCGTCGCGGTTACGTTCGACCATGCTTTGGCAAAATCCGGTTTGCCAGGAAAGCGCCAGAACGTAGCGATCGAAATCGCCGTACTGCGTTGCCTTAAGAGGGTCCGCCTGGAGTGAGAAGACACAGAGTGCAAGCGCTACTGCGCCAGACGGGATAACGATATCCTTCCTGAACATTTGCTTTCCTGATTGGTTGGGCGCGATTAATTTCTGGGGGTTATTAAAGCACAAAAAGCGCCCGCAGGCGCTTTTTGGAAACCAGGAATTTCGCTTAGGCAGCGCCGGGAACCAGCACTTCGGTGGCGATGATGACGATAATCAGACCAACCAGCACCGGCACTGACGTGCGTTTTACCACTTCAAACGGAGAGATTTTTGCCATCCCCGCAACCGCAACCACCACGCCCGATACCGGAGAGATGGTACGACCCAGGTTAGAGGCCTGAAGCATTGGAATGGACAGGTAAGCCGGGTTGATGCCGGAGGTGTGTGCCAGCTTAGGGATCATCTCAACAAAGGCGTAGAAAGGCGCGTTACCGGAGCCGGTGGTCATCGCCGCCAGCATGGTCAGCACCACCAGTACCAGCATCAGGATAATGCTGGCCGAGCCGAACGAGGTGGCGATAGAGATCAGGCTCTGAATAAAGCCGATGGTGCTCAGCCCCTGGGCAAATACCCCTGCGGCAACCAGCAGCATTACCACGCCCGCGAAGGCGTCTGCCATACCGCGGAAGGCAACTTCCAGACCAGTGAACACTTTCTGGGTATTAAAGCCACGGACAAATTCGAGGATGGCCGCCAGCAGCATACAGATCACCAGGATAGTGATGATGTGCAGCTGCGGACCCCATTTTCCGTCAAAAATAAGCACGCCAATAATCGGGGTGAACGGCAGGATAGAATAAAACGCCGGGGCGGTAGTGGTGATTTCGCTGACGTCCATCATTTCATGGCTGACGTTCTCTTTCTTATCGAGATAGCGCTGCCAGAAGAAGTGCGCCACGCCCATACCGAGAATAGCGGTAATAGAGATCGGCAGCGTGGTTTTGAAGGCGAAGTCAATCAGCGACATTTCCGCCGCTTTTGCGGCCAGCACTACGTCACCGGAAGTAGGGGAGAGGATAATTGCCGCCGGAGAGGCGCAAATAGCCGCCGCTGCGCCACGGCTGATCCCGACGTTAACCATTACCGGGAATAACGTCGCCATCAACAGCACGCCGAGGCCTGTGGCTGAGGAAACGGCTAACGACATCAGGCAGGCCAGGAAATAGGCCGCGACCATCAGCAGGTAGGGGGAGTTAATATATTGCAGCGGCTTAGAGGCCAGCTTCACCACCATATCATTCGCGCCGATATGGGTCATATAGGCGGCAAAACCGCAGAGCATCATGATCATCATGCCCAGATCGCCGCCGCGGCTCATCAGCAGAATTTTTATATATTCCACAATATCGGTGGCGGTATATCCCGTGCTGGCTTCACTGGCGGGTAATACCTGATGACCCATTAGCGCGCTAATGATGAGCAGCGCCAGGCCGCCGACAAATAACACGCCGGTGGCAGAGTATCCTTTAATGATGTAGCGTGCTACACCGACAATGACCACGACTCCAATGAGGAGTTCGAGAAAAGTAAGCATGATTTCCCCTGTATCCTTGCTGCCCGAGAGGACAAATAATCAATAAAAAAGCAGCCTGAAATGTGCCGAATAAATGGCCAGTCCTTGCTGATTAAAATCAAGAAAGCGACGACTAAAGGCAATGATGATGATATTTTTGCTCATCCTGCGTCATTTATCTTATGTCCTTATTGACCAGATGAATAGAGATTATATGTCATTAAATTGATATTTAAGTGTTAATTTTTTGGGTGTGGCGTGCTGTTGTCCCAGCATCTCGCTTCGAAAAGCATTGAAGCCCGCGAACGTGCCCTGGCCGCGGCCCGGCGCTGTACCGTCGCAGCGATGGCGGCAGGAAGATTACCGCACCACGGCTGTGAATGTCGGATATTCCTGCGCAGCATAAATTGTTACATCAGAGTTAAATATGCCCTTTGTATGCGCTTATTCAGTCAGGCAGATTTCCGGTACGCAGACTATTCTCAGCACCGGATTGTTAATTAAGAATACCCCCCATGCCGTTAAGCGTTCATTCAAGTATCCTGTGTTAAGGTTTGCACTGAATACGAAATAGGGTAATGGCACTGTGATTGTACGATTTAAATTCCCCCTTCTTTTATTGTTTATTATTGGGCAGTTATCGTTCGCGTCCGTTGTAAATGCAGAGGGTAATACAGCGGATAAAGGCTGGTTTACGACCTTCACGGATAACGTCGCGCAAACATGGAAGGAACCCGAGCATTACGATCTCTATATTCCGGCCATTACGTGGCACGCCCGTTTTGCCTACGATAAAGAAAAAACAGACCGTTATAACGAGCGTCCCTGGGGGGCTGGCTTCGGTCAGTCTCGCTGGGATGAAAAAGGGAACTGGCATGGCCTGTACCTGATGGCGTTTAAGGACTCCTACAACAAATGGGAGCCCATTGGCGGCTACGGCTGGGAAAAAACCTGGCGTCCGTTATCAGACGACAATTTCCATCTGGGTTTAGGCTATACGGCAGGGGTGACGGCGCGTGATAACTGGAAATACATTCCTGTCCCGGTGCTGTTGCCGCTTGCCTCTATCGGTTATGGCCCGGCGACGTTTCAGATGACCTACATACCGGGTACGTATAACAACGGTAACGTTTACTTTGCCTGGATGCGGTTCCAGTTTTAACTGATTTTGGGTGATGAATCGGTCAAAAAATGCACAGGCATTGAAATGTAAAGGATAAAAATCGGACAGCGAAAATTAACGCGACTTTTGTCACTTTTTATCAAAGATCCGCTGGACAAAACGCCTCACAATTGTTGTACTGATACCCGACACAGCATTTGTGTCGTTTTTTAATGTAAAGGTAATTTTGATGTCTAAGATTAAAGGTAACGTTAAGTGGTTTAATGAGTCCAAAGGATTCGGTTTCATTACTCCTGAAGATGGCAGCAAAGACGTGTTCGTACACTTCTCTGCAATCCAGTCTAATGGTTTCAAAACTCTGGCTGAAGGTCAGCGCGTAGAGTTCGAAATCACTAACGGTGCCAAAGGCCCTTCTGCTGCTAACGTAATCGCTCTGTAATTCAGACGCGTCAGCAAGAATTTCAAAACCCGCTCAATGAGCGGGTTTTTTTCGTTCTGAATCAACCCATAAGATAGATCTTCAGAAAGCTGGCGACGATCGCAACGCTTAGCAGTACCATGCCCGCGCTCAACAGATTCTCTTTCATGCTTTCACCCTCAGTCAGTATTGCGCCAAGAGTGACAGAGAAAAGTTAAGCCAACATTAAGGGTGCCACGCTTACTGTCCGCTGGCGGAGGAAAATAACCAGAATGCGATCGCGGTCATCGCAAACGAGCCAAGCATGTTAACGGCGATATTCGTCAGCGCCCAGCCCATCCGTCCTTCCTGAAACAGAAATACTACTTCCGCAGAGAAGGTCGAAAACGTCGTTAAGCCACCACAGAAACCGGTCGTGATCAGCACCTTCCACATCGGGTCGATATGAGTCATGCGATTGAACCACGCCAGCCCCATGCCAATAATAAATGCGCCAAGCAGATTTGCTGCCAGTGTGCCCATCGGAATGGCCTGATGCAGAGGGTTAAACCGCATGCTTAAGAGCCACCGCGCAACGCTACCCGTGCCCCCACCAATAAAAACGGCTATAAGTAGTTGTAACACTGTCATTACCTGCTGTTTGCTGTGTGAATGCGTCGAGTGTAACGCTGTTTTTAACCGGGAGACAATTATGTATGTAGCAGTAGGGCAGTTCGCGGTGACGCCGGACTGGAATGAAAATGCGCGCAAATGCGTCTCCCTGATGGACCAGGCAACGCAAAAAGGGGCGGCGCTGCTGGTGCTTCCGGAAGCGTTACTGGCGCGTGATGATAGCGATCCGGACCTGTCGGTCAAATCTGCGCAAATGCTGGAAGGGGCGTTTTTGAAACGACTTCTGGCCGAAAGCGCTGGCAACGCGCTCACCACCATTTTGACTATTCATGTTCCCTCCACGCCGGGACGTGCGGTGAACACGCTGGTGGCGATTCGTGAAGGTGCGATTGTCGCGAGTTACGCCAAGCTACATCTGTATGATGCGTTCAGCATCCAGGAGTCGCGGCTGGTCGATCCGGGGAGTATTATTCCGCCGCTGATTGAGGTGGACGGTTTTAAGGTTGGCCTGATGACCTGCTACGATATCCGTTTTCCCGAGCTGGCGCTGAATCTGGCATTGCAGGGGGCAGAGGTGCTGGTGCTGCCTGCCGCGTGGGTCAGAGGCCCGCTTAAGGAGCATCACTGGGCCACGCTGCTGACCGCACGCGCGCTGGATACCACCTGTTATGTGGTTGCCGCAGGGGAATGTGGTAACAGGAATATCGGGCAGAGCAGGGTTGTCGATCCGCTGGGAGTGACCGTTGCGGCGGCGGCGGAGTCGCCTGCGCTACTGCTGACGGAGATAACATCAGACCGAATCGCCCTTGCGCGTCAGCAATTACCTGTTCTGCGTAACCGCAGATTTGCGCCACCGCAATTAATATGATGTTTTTTTCAACAATGCTTGATTCACCTTGTTACAGATTGCTATTGTGTGCGCGCGCCTGATGACCGTTAATACGTTCAGGTTTCTTTGGCGCTGAATGCAGCCTGTTTCATGTAAAGAAGGTATTTATGGGTGAGATTAGTATTACCAAACTGCTGGTGGTTGCCGCACTGGTCGTCCTGCTGTTCGGTACCAAGAAGTTACGCACGCTGGGTGGAGACCTGGGTGCTGCCATTAAGGGCTTTAAGAAAGCAATGAACGATGACGACGCGGCAGCAAAGAAAAGTGCCGAAGATGACATCACCGCACAGAAGCTTTCGCACAAAGAGTAATGGCAATGCTGCAAGGCTTGCATAAAAAAACCGGCTCACGAGGCCGGTTTTTTGTTTTACTGTAAGCAAATTTTACAGGTTTATTTAACTTCTTCGCCTTTCGCCTGCATATCGGCGTGATAAGAGGAGCGAACAAACGGGCCGCAGGCCGCGTGGGTAAAGCCCATCGCCATCGCTTCGGCTTTCATTTCATCGAACTCATCCGGGCTCACATAACGCTGTACGGGCAGGTGATGACGGCTTGGCTGTAGGTACTGGCCCAGCGTCAGCATCGTCACGCCATGGCGGCGCAGATCGCGCATCACTTCAATGATTTCAGCGTTGGTTTCACCCAGACCCACCATCAGGCCAGACTTGGTAGGAATATGCGGATGGGCTTCTTTAAAGCGCTCCAGCAGTTTCAGAGACCAGTTGTAATCTGCACCTGGACGTACCTGACGGTAGATACGCGGCACGTTCTCCAGGTTGTGGTTGAACACGTCTGGAGGCGTCGCGGTCAGAATATCGAGCGCGCGGTCCATTCGGCCACGGAAGTCCGGCACCAGCGTCTCAATCTTAATGTTCGGGCTTTTTTCGCGGATGGCGGTAATGCAGTCTGCAAAATGCTGAGCACCGCCATCGCGCAGATCGTCACGGTCAACGGAGGTGATAACAACATAACGCAGCGCCATATCGGCAATGGTCTGCGCCAGTTTTTGCGGTTCGTTAGCGTCAGGCGCAACAGGACGGCCATGGGCAACGTCACAGAACGGGCAGCGGCGGGTGCAGATGGCACCCAGAATCATAAACGTCGCGGTACCGTGATTGAAACATTCAGCAAGGTTAGGGCAGGAGGCCTCTTCACAGACAGAGTGGAGGCCATTTTTGCGCATCGCCGCTTTGATCCCCTGGATACGCGAAGAGTCAGCCGGAAGTTTAATTTTCATCCATTCCGGTTTTCTTAACAGCGCTTCGCGCTCTGTAGCCACGTTTTTAACCGGGATAAGGGCCATTTTATCGGCATCGCGGTATTTAACACCGCGTTCCATCACAATGGGTTTACTCATAGCGTGCGTGTTCCAGTTGCGAATATCGAAGGAAAGCGTTTCAATTCAAGGGAATGTTGTAATTATCAACTATTTTTGAACGAACGACAGGCAGTATATCATTTATAGGGGCGTGAAAGCAGCCTGCCAGGTCGCCAATTTGTAAAATAGTTGTTGTTTTGTGCCTTTTGCCCCGCATGCGGCAGGGTCTTGTGCTGAAAGGCAGGATCAGAAAGCCTGACGGATCACGTTAATGACGTTTTCCAGGACCGGATCGCGCAGGCTTAGTTTGTTGTAATGCAGTGAGATTTCAACAGATTCCGTAGCGAGCTGGCTCAGCGGAATGCTCTCCAGCGGCCAGCACTTTTGCAGCAGAGTGAAGAGACGCACGGGCATGATACAGAGCAAATCGCTGCTGCCAAGCAGGGCCGCAAGGGTAAACATATTGTAACTGCTGAAGCTGATCAGACGGTCCGGGAACAGTTCGTTAATACGCTGTCGCAGCGGATCCTGTCCCTGTCCTTCGGCCATAAACGTGGCATGTTCGTATTGACGCAGATTTTCTGGCGTCAATGGTGCGCTCAACGCAGGGTGAGCCTGACGACAAACGAGCGCCAGCGAGTCGGAATAAAGAACGTTATGCCCTAATGCTCTGGCCGCGAAGGTATTGCTGTCGATGATCAGATCCGTCTGGAATTGCGCCAGCTGTGTTTCCGGATCGTTTACGGGCACGTTGCGGATCAGCAGCTGCGGCGCATGCTGTTTCACAGCCTGATAAATAGCCGGCATGACCAGAACGCCCACCGAGGGCGAGGTGCCTATGGTAATGGTTCTTTGCTTATCGTAACTGCCGGTGAGATCCAGCGCGCCCAGAATCGACTCCAGGCCCTGACTGATGTACTCATGCAGATGGGTGGCGTATGCGGTTGGGGTTACGCCCTGGCCTTTACGAATAAATAACGGATCGGGAAATATCGCGCGCAATTTTTGAATGGACTGGCTAATAGCAGAGGGCGTGAGATTAAGAATTTTCGCAGCATTAACGATACCTTTGTGGACATATACCGCCTCAAAAATAGTCAGTAAATTGAGATCAATATTACGTAAAGTCCGAAAAATTTGCGGCTTATCTTCGCCGCCGGTTTCATTCAGGCGTTTGGCTGGTAAATTAGTAGGCTCCACGCTCTTACTCCGTATCCATTCACAATATGAATGATAGTTGAATTTATTTATTATGCTTGCAGAGATCAGTAAAGTCTTTCGTAAGTTTCCATTGTTTATCGAAAACAAGCAGTTGGGTGATTGTCACGCACGTTACACGATACCCGGTAATGGTTCTATTAAGGTTCTAATTAATATGGGTCGCTAATATATGGGCGACTCGAAAATATAGAATATGCGGTTTATTGTAAAGCGTAAATGCGTTTATTAAGACGTGGCTCGTCAAATAATCGAGCCACTGACGGATGGGTGTTAAGCAGTAATATATTCGTAAGCGGGATTGTTAAGCAGCGCTAAAAAGTTCTTCAGAAGCACGGGGCGGATATTGTCAGGCGTGGCTGTATCAACCCACTGGCGCATTTGCGTCATTTCCATACCGGCATACCCACACGGGTTGATGCGCTGGAAGGGGGTCAGATCCATATTGATATTCAACGCCAGCCCATGGAACGAGCAGCCTTTACGAATACGCAGCCCCAGCGAACAGATCTTCATCTCTCCAACATAGACGCCCGGCGCATCGGCGCGAGGATGAGCGTCAATATCATACTCAGCCAGCGTGTTCACCACGGTCTGTTCCAGTAGGGTAACCAGCTCGCGCACGCCCAGCTTTCTGCGTTTCAGGTTAAGCAAGACATACATCACCTGCTGGCCAGGGCCGTGGTACGTCACCTGTCCACCGCGATCGCTCTGGATCACCGGGATATCGCCTGTCATTAATAAATGTTCGGCTTTTCCTGCCTGGCCTTGAGTGAACACCGGCAGGTGTTCAACCAGCCAGATTTCGTCAGGCGTGGTGTCATCGCGCGTATCGGTAAAGTCATGCATAGCCTGAGAAACAGGCTCGTAAGGCTGTAGCCCAAGATGGCGGACAAGAATTTTATCCTGGTACAAAAGGATGTCTCCGAAGACAAGGGAGAATAGGTAACGGGGAGTATATCACAGCGGGGAAGGGGGTTACCCGGCAAACCGGGCAACCGCAGAGGGACTACAGTACCATACGAACAATTTCGATATTGCCGAGCTCTTCGTACAGCGTCTCTACCTGCTCAATGTGTGTTGCAGTAATGGTGATTGAGACCGAGTGGTAGTTACCTTTGCTGCTCGGTTTGACTGATGGAGAGTAGTCGCCCGGCGCATGGCGCTGTACCACTTCAACCACCTGATCAACCAGCTCAGGTTTCGCCAGACCCATTACTTTGTAAGTAAAAGGGGTAGGGAATTCAAGCAGTTCGTTAAGTTTGGTTTTCATGTCAGCTCCGGCGTGTGTATAAAAAATAATAACTCCCGCCACGGGGCGGGAGTTATACTGATACGTAGTATATGGGGATCAAAATCACACTTTCAAGTGTTCAATTTTTAACCAAACCAGTGATGGAACATCAGCTTAATGTAATCAATGATTTTGCCGAAGAAATTGCCTTCAGGAATTTCTTCCAGCACCACCAGTGGGCGCTGATCGATGGTTTTGCCATCCAGCTGGAAGTTGATGGTACCCACAACCTGATTCTTTTGCAGCGGGGCGTGCAGTTCGGTGGTGTTCAGCACGTAGCTGGCTTTCAGATCTTTCATGCGACCGCGTGGGATTGTCAGATAGAGATCTTTGTCCACGCCCAGGGAAGCACGGTCGTTATCGCCAAACCAGACGGGCTCAGAAGCAAATTCTTTACCGGCCTTCAGCGGGTTCACGGTTTCGAAGAAGCGGAAGCCCCAGGTCAGCAGTTTTTTGCTTTCTGTTTCGCGTCCTTTAAACGTGCGGCCCCCCATCACGGCGGAGATCAGACGCATCTGGCCTTCAGTAGCGGAAGCCACCAGGTTATAGCCGGCTTTGTCGGTGTGGCCGGTTTTGATGCCGTCGACGTTCAGGCTGTTATCCCACAGGAGGCCGTTACGGTTGGTCTGACGAATGCCGTTGAAGGTGAACTCTTTCTCTTTGTAGATAGAGTATTCGTTTGGCACATCGCGGATCAGCGCCTGACCAATCAGCGCCATGTCACGCGCGGAGCTGTACTGGCCTTCCGCATCCAGGCCGTGAACGGTCTGGAAGTGGGTGTTTTTCAGGCCCAGCGCGGAGACGTAGCTGTTCATCAGACCAACAAACGCGTCCTGGCTGCCTGCGGCAAAGTCGGCCATTGCCACGCAGGCGTCGTTACCGGACTGCAAGTTAATGCCGCGAATCAGCTGAGAGACGGGAACCTGCATGCCTGGCTTCAGGAACATCAGCGATGAACCTTTGAACACCGGGTTACCGGTCGCCCACGCGTCGTTACCGATAGTTACCAGGTCGGTTTCTTTGAATTTACCTGCCTTCATCGCCTGGCCGATAACGTAGCTGGTCATCATTTTAGTCAGGCTGGCCGGATCGCGGCGGACATCGGCGTTCTGTTCTGCCAGAACTTTGCCGGAGTTGTAATCAATCAGGATGTAGGATTCCGCGTCGATCTGCGGAACGCCAGGGATCATGGTCTTGATGTTCAGGTCATCAGCGTGAGCGGCGGAGAACGCAGCAGCGCAAAGGGCCGTGGTCAGCGCCATGCGCTGCACAAAACGAGCAGAAAAAGTGGTCTTCATGGTCAGAACTACGACATCCGTGATGGAATTAAAAAAAGTGCCTTACTATAGCAAATGCTATACGGGCAGGCATCCGACTTTCATCATGAGAGTGTTAACGTGGTTTACACAAACTGACATTTCGGATACCACCGATTAATTATTTCGCAACAGCGATAAACGACTGGAGTTGCGCCTCGCTCTGCAAACGCTGTTGCAGGGAGGCGGCCTGTGCTTTGCTGGCAAACGGGCCCATCTGGATACGCCATACCGCACCGTTTTGCTCAACGCGGCCTGGCACGCCAAACTGCTGGCTTAAGCGCTGCTGATACTGCTCTGCACGCGTCCGATCGCTGACGGCGCCAACCTGAACCACGTAGCTGCCGCTCGCCGCCGCAGGCGCAGGCGCAGCAGTCTGCGTCGCAGCCGGCGCAGTTACCGGGGCGGGTTGTGCTGCGGGCGCAGTAACGACAGGCGCTGGAGCAGGTTCATTCGATTCAATCACGCCCGACGCTAAGGTGGTGGGTGCGCCAAGGAAACCACTGCTTTTCACCGGGGCGCCTGTCGCATCTTCACTTTGCAGCGTATCGTTGCTGATGGCGCGCACTTCACCCTGCGGCTGTGCGGGCTCTGCCGGCGTTGACGCGCCCCCCATACCACCGCTCAGGTCCGGGCGAGCGGGCAGGGCGTAGGTTTGCTTCGCCACCGTGGTACAGGCTGTGCCTGGTCCAGACAGCGAACCATCCTGCGCCACGATAATCGGGTCGATACGCACTTTCGTATTATTGGAGGTGTTCAGACGATCGGCCGCCGCGCGCGACAGGGAAATCACGCGATCGTTGCCGTAAGGGCCACGATCGTTGATGCGCACCACGATCATTCGGCCGTTCGCCAGGTTAGTGATGCGCGCATAGCTCGGGATGGGCAGCGTCGGGTGTGCCGCCGTGATCTGCATCGGATCGAAAGTTTCACCTGAGGCGGTCAGGTTGCTGCCTGGCTCAGCATCATAGATGGCAGCAAAGCCCGCCTGGCTGAAGCGGGAAGGATCCTGAACGATTTTATAGCTTTTACCGTCGCGCTGATAATCCTGATTCACGCTGGGGTTCAGCGGTTCATAAACGGGATCGGCACCGCTAATTTCAACAATCGGGCCATTACAGACCGCAGGCTGCGGCGGCGCGACGGTTGCCTGTTGCTGACCATCATCACTTGTACAGGCGGCAAGTAAACTTGCTGCGATACAGATACCCAGCCACTGCTTACGCATTGCGATCCCCTTATTTTTATACGCTTTTGGACAACATTTTCCTGTGGGTATGGATCGACATCACGATACCAAACCCGGCCATCAACACGATCAGTGCCGAGCCCCCGTAACTCACCAGCGGCAGCGGTACGCCAACAACCGGCAGAATACCACTCACCATACCAATATTTACGAAGACATAAACGAATAAAATCAACATTAACCCACCCGCCATGACCCGGCCAAAGGTGGTCTGCGCACGCGCGGCAATGTAGAGCCCACGCATGATCAGCAGCACGTAGAGTGCAAGCAGCACCAGGATGCCAACCAGCCCTAACTCCTCAGCCAGAACGGCAAAGATAAAGTCGGTATGGCGTTCCGGTAAAAATTCAAGCTGCGACTGCGTACCGTGCAGCCAGCCTTTTCCGCGCAGGCCGCCGGAGCCAATCGCAATCTTCGACTGAATAATATGATAGCCTGCGCCCAGCGGATCGGTCTCGGGATCGAGCAGCATCATCACGCGCTGGCGCTGGTAATCATGCATCAGGAAGAACCAGAGAATAGGGATAAAGGCAGCCAGCAGGACCACCGCAATGCCGATCAGGCGCCAGCTCAGGCCGGACAGGAACAGAACGAACAGGCCGGAGAGGGCGATAAGAATCGAGGTACCGAGGTCAGGCTGTGCGGCCACGAGCAGCGTGGGGAGGAAAATCAGCACCAGCGCAATGGCGGTATTTTTCAACGACGGCGGACAGACGTCGCGGTTAATGAAGCGCGCCACCATCAGCGGAACGGCGATTTTGGCAATTTCCGACGGCTGGAAGCGGACAATCCCCAGATCCAGCCAGCGTTGCGCCCCCTTCGAGATGGCACCGAACGCGTCTACCGCCACCAGCAAAATGATACAGAAAATATAGAGATAGGGCGCCCAGCCCTCGTACACGCGCGGTGGGATTTGCGCCATCACCACCATAATGACCAGGCCCATGGCGATCTGGCCGATTTTACGCTCCATCATGCCGATATCCTGGCCGCTGGCGCTCCAGATAACGAGGGCGCTGTACACCAGCAGAGCCAGCAGGATCAGCAGCATGGCTGGGTCGATGTGGATCTTATCCCACAGCGATTTTTTATTCGGATTATCCGTCATGATTATTGGTCCTCCGCCGCAGCGGCTGCCGGGTTTTCAGCAGGCAGTTCGGTGTTGTTATCACCCAGCATAATGTGGTCGAGGATTTGACGCATGATGGTACCCACCGCCGGGCCTGCGCCGCCGTTTTCCAGAATCATCGCCACCGCAACCTGCGGGTTATCGTAAGGGGCAAACGCCGTCATGAGCTTGTGGTCACGCAGACGTTCGGCAATTTTGTGGGCGTTGTAGGTTTCATTCGCTTTCAGACCGAAGACCTGTGCAGTACCCGATTTGGCGGCAACCTTATACGGTGCGCCAGCGAAATATTTGTGCGCCGTGCCGTTAGGGCGGTTGGCTACGCCGTACATACCGTCTTTCGCGATTTCCCAGAATCCGGAATGAATGTCACCCACCGGTGGCTCATGAGGCTGTATCCACGGCACTTTTTTGCCGTCTTCAACGGTGCTTTGCAGCAGGTGCGGCACTTTCACTACGCCATCGTTGATAAGGATCATCATCGCCTTGTTCATTTGCAGCGGCGTTGCCGTCCAGTAACCCTGGCCGATCCCCACCGGAATGGTGTCACCCTGATACCAGGGCTTTTTAAAGCGCTTCTGCTTCCATTCGCGGGTTGGCATGTTGCCGGAACGCTCTTCCGCCAAATCTATACCGGTGTAATGCCCGTAGCCGAATTTGCTCATCCATTCAGACAGACGGTCAATACCCATGTCGTAGGCGACCTGATAGAAGAAGGTATCCGCCGACTCCTCCAGTGATTTGGTCACGTTCAGATGGCCATGGCCCCATTTTTTCCAGTCGCGGTAGCGTTTTTCAGAGCCAGGCAACTGCCACCAGCCGGGGTCAAACAGGCTGGTATTGCGGGTAATGACGCCCGCGCTCAGCGCAGACACGGCGACATACGGTTTAACCGTTGAGGCTGGAGGATAAACCCCCTGCGTAGCGCGGTTCACCAGCGGGGTGTTTGGATCGTTGAGCAGGCCGGAGTAATCTTTGCTGGAGATACCGTCCACGAAGAGGTTCGGATCGTAGCTTGGCATGGAAACCATCGCCAGAATGCCGCCGGTACGCGGGTCGGTCACGATCACGGCGGCGCGGCTACCCGCCAGCAGCGTTTCGATATACTGCTGGAGCTTCAGGTCGAGCGTCAAATACACGTCATGTCCCGCCTGCGGGGGGACCTCTTTTAGCTGACGGATCACGCGACCACGGTTGTTGACTTCAACCTCTTCATAACCGGTCTGGCCGTGCAGGACATCTTCGTAGTAACGTTCGATGCCCAGCTTGCCGATATCATGGGTTGCAGCGTAGTTAGCCAGCTTGCCGTCTTTATCAAGACGTTCGACGTCTTTATCGTTGATTTTGGAGACGTAGCCAATCACGTGCGTCAGCGCGGAGCCGTAAGGATAGTAGCGGCGCTTATAGCCTTTGACTTCCACGCCGGGGAAACGGTACTGGTTAACGGCAAAACGGGCGACCTGCACTTCTGTCAGGTTGGTTTTTACCGGAATGGAGGTGAAGCGGTGAGAACGTGCGCGCTCTTTTTTGAACGCCGCGATGTCATCATCGTTCAGGTCGACAACGCTTCTCAGCGCGTTCAGCGTATCCTGCACGTTATCCACTTTCTCCGGCATCATCTCTATCTGGTAGATGGTGCGGTTTAGCGCCAGCGGGGTGCCGTTACGATCGTAGATAATGCCGCGGCTGGGCGCGATGGGCACCAGCTTGATACGGTTTTCGTTTGAGCGGGTCTGGTAATCGGTATAGCGGACAATTTGCAGATTATAGAGGTTGGCGATCAGCACGCCGGTAAGCAGCAAAATCCCCGTAAAGGCGACCAGCGCCCGGCGCACAAACAGCGCGGACTCAGCCGTATAGTCGCGAAAAGAATTCTGTAGTTTCATCCGCTGCTTAAGTTACCCTGGTCAGTCATTACTCGCGGTGATAAGGGTGGTTGGTAGTGATGCTCCACGCGCGATACAAACTTTCTGCCACGAGAACCCGCACGAGCGGGTGGGGCAGCGTCAGCGCAGAGAGTGACCAACTTTGTTCTGCTGCCGCTTTGCAGGCGGGAGATAACCCCTCTGGTCCGCCAATCAACAGACTGACGTCACGACCGTCCTGCTTCCAGCGCTCCAGTTCGTGCGCCAGCTGCGGCGTATCCCAGGGCTTGCCCGGGATATCGAGGGTCACGATGCGGTTTTTGCCTGCGGCAGCCAGCATCAGCTCTCCCTCTTTATCGAGAATACGTTTGATATCTGCGTTCTTGCCGCGCTTTCCTGCTGGGATCTCCACCAGTTCAAACGGCATATCTTTTGGGAAACGACGCAGATACTCAGTAAAACCGGTTTGTACCCAGTCCGGCATTTTGGTGCCGACGGCGACCAGTTGCAACTTCACGCATTAACCCCAGAGTTTTTCCAGCTCATACAGGCGACGGCTCTCTTCCTGCATGACGTGGACAATCACATCGCCGAGATCGACAACCACCCAGTCAGCGGTCGCTTCACCTTCAACGCCCAGCGGAAGCAGCCCTGCCGCGCGCGATTCCTGAACAACATGGTCAGCAATCGAAACAACGTGACGAGTTGAGGTACCGGTGCAGATAATCATGCAGTCGGTGATGCTGGATTTACCCTTAACGTCGATAGCGATGATGTCCTGACCTTTCAGGTCATCAATTTTGTCGATAACAAAATCCTGGAGTGCTTTACCCTGCAAGTTTTCCCCCTGGGTGAATGAGATTGTACAACTGTGAATTCGTGGTCAGCCAGTATACCTGAACTGACGCCAGTCGCGGGACAAATGTCACCGCCCGGCTTTTGAAGGCGGGTATCATCCCACCCTCCGCCTGAGATTGCATCGCCATTTTTGTAAAACAATTTCTGTAAAGCAACGATCGGCGGGAAAGTCTGGCAGCGGAGGATATCAGTATGGCTTAGCCTGTCAAGGCAGGATAATCATTAACAGACAATTTCGCCGGTGATGTTCAGGCATCTGTACTTTTCTGATACAGACCGTGTGCGTGGATATAGGCCAGCACAGGTAAGGGCAGGAGATCGTCACAGTTTAAACCCTGCTGGAGACGCTCGCGGATAAGGGTTGCGGAAATATCAAACCACGGCGTCTCGGCGAGGTAAATTTTACCGGCGGGCAGGCTGTGAAGGTCTTCTATATTGTCCGTCAGATGCGCGTCAAGCCACTGCTGATGCTGCGGTTCACGCATGGTCAGCGGGTAGCCCGGACGGCGGCAGACCAGCAAGTGACTGTTTTCCAGAATGGTTTCGTACTGGTACCAGCTGGGGAAGTTGAGCAAGGAATCCTGGCCGATGATAAACGCCAGCGGTTTCACTGGCCCCTGCTCAGCACGCCACTCCCGCAGGGTTTGCGATGTCCAGGACGGCGTATCCCGGCGCAGTTCGCGCTCGTCAAGCGTGAAGAGAGGCTTATCGGCGATAGCCAGCGCGAGCATCGCTTTGCGCTGCTCGCTGGTTGCTTCTGGCTGAGGACGGTGCGGCGGAACATTGTTGGGCATGATGATCACCCGCTGCAAGCCAATCAAATTCGCGAGGATTTCTACCGGCTTAAGATGCCCATAGTGCACCGGGTCGAAGGTCCCGCCATACATTGCCTGTAAAGAATGCATATCACCCATCGATAAATACGTCTGCCAGCGCCTTATGGCAGAGCAGTAAAGAGAGGCTCTCCAGCTCCGCCCAGACGGACTGGCCGTAATCCTGTTTCAGCGTCAGTTCGGCGCGCATCAGCAGCTGCACGGCCTGACGCAACTGCTCCTGGCTCAGGCGGTTTATCGCCTCTGTGGTCATCGCCCGACGGTTCTGCCACACGCGATGCTTGTCGAATAAGGCGCGCAGGGGCGTATGCGCAGACTGGCGCTTAAGGTTGTTCAGCAGCAGTAGTTCGCGCTGGAGCGTGCGGAGCAGAATGACCGGCTCACTGCCTTCCAGGCGCAGCTGTTGCAGTATGTGCAGGGCACGCTTACTTTTCGCCGACAGCAGCGCATCAACCCAGTGGAAGGGGGTAAAGTGCGCGGCATCGTTCACCGCCTGTTCGACACGGGGCAGCGTCAGCTTGCCATCCGGCCACAGCAGGGAGAGCCTGTCCAGCGCCTGCGCCAGTGCCAGAAGATTGCCTTCATAGCAGTAGCAAAGCAGCTGGCTGGCGGCATCGTCCAGTTGCAGGTTGTGCTGCTTTGCTCGCGCGGCGACCCATTTTGGCAGATGTGCCTGCTCTGGCGTCTGGCAGGTAACCAGTACTGCACTGGTGGCCAGCCGGGTAAACCAGGCCGCGTTTTCCTGCGCTTTTGTGAGTTTGTTGCCGCGTACTATCAGCAGCAGATCGCTGTGTAACAAGCTGACCAGCATGGCGAGCTGTTCGTTGATGGCGGCGTTAGGGCCATTCTCTGGCAGCAGGATCTGGATTGTCTGACGTGAGGCAAACAGGCTCATGGCCTGACATAGCGAGAAGATAGCGTTCCAGTCGGTACTGTTATCGATCTGGAACGTATGATGCTCATCAAAGCCCTGCACGGCTGCCGCATGGCGAACAGCATCAAGGCTTTCCTGAAGTAACAGGGGGTCGTTACCAAGTAGCAGGTAGGCCGCGCGCAGCCCTTCGTTGAGCTGCGCGCGGAGTTGTTCAGGATACAACCTGATCATCAGTTACCCAGCGACGTTGGCATGTCCGGCGTGCTGGCATCCGGTGTTTCGATGACGTCAGCGCCTTTTTTCGACGACGCGGCAATGGCAGGCAGTCTACGGATCAGCTGCTCTGCGGCCTTATCATACATTTCCTTGATGATAATCTGCTGTTCAGCGTCTTTTGCCAGGGCCGTCTGCGGGTTATCGAAGAACGAACGGTAGACTTTGGTGTTGATAGGGTAAATATCTTTACCCGGCATTAAGACGGCCGCATCAACGGTAAGCACCATTTGATATTCCGCGGTTCGACCATCCTGGAAGATCGACGCCGTGTCTTGTGACAGCGTTGATTTCAGGACGCGAAGCGAAGGAACATCCTGACGCAGGGTTCCCTTCTCGATCAGCTTAACATCGTTCAAACGCAGCTGGTTACGAATGGCCCGGCTCAGCGGTCCGTTCGGATCGGATGAGTCGAAGATCATCGTTTTCATCTGCGCAGGCACTGCCGTGGTGTTGCGCAGGTGCCAGCCGCAGCCAGCGGTGACGAGCACCGCCAGAGATAAGAGTATTGTTGCCAGTTGTCGCACGTTTCCTCCCGCGCTTAGCCAACGACCAGATTCAGCAGTTTACCCGGTACGTAGATCACTTTACGTACGGTAACGCCCTCAAGGTATTTCGCGACCAGATGTTCCTGGCCTGCGCGCTCGCGAACCTGTTCTTCGGTTGCGTCGACCGCGACGGTGATTTTACCGCGCACTTTACCGTTAACCTGCACCACCACCAGCGTGGTGTTTTCCACCATAGCGGATTCATCAGCCACTGGCCACGGCGCGTTGTCGATATCGCCTTCGCCTTTCAGCTCTTGCCACAGCGTAAAGCTAACGTGCGGTGTGAACGGGTTCAGCATGCGAACGACCGCCAGCAGCGCTTCACGCATTAACGCGCGATCCTGCTCGCCGTCCTGCGGAGCTTTCGCCAGCTTGTTCATCAGTTCCATAATAGCCGCAATTGCGGTATTGAAGGTCTGACGACGACCAATATCGTCGGTGACTTTCGCAATGGTTTTATGAACATCACGACGCAGCGCCTGCTGATCTTCAGTCAGTGCAGCTACGTTCAGCGCTGGCGCATCGCCCTGAGAGGTGTGCTCGTAAACCAGTTTCCAGACGCGTTTCAGGAAGCGGTTGGCCCCTTCAACACCGGATTCCTGCCACTCCAGGGTCATGTCTGCCGGAGATGCGAACATCATGAACAGACGCACGGTGTCTGCACCGTAACGCTCAACCATCACCTGCGGGTCGATGCCGTTATTTTTAGACTTGGACATCTTGCTCATGCCGGTATAAACCAGTTCATGACCTTCAGCGTCTTTCGCCTTCACAATACGGCCTTTCTCGTCACGTTCGACAATCGCATCAACGGGAGAAACCCAGTTACGCTCGCCGTTCGCGCCAACATAGTAGAACGCATCTGCCAGCACCATCCCCTGACACAGCAGCTGTTTTGCTGGCTCGTTGGAATTGACCAGGCCTGCGTCACGCATCAGTTTGTGGAAGAAGCGGAAGTAGAGCAGGTGCATGATGGCGTGTTCAATACCGCCGATGTAGATGTCTACCGGCAGCCAGTAGTTTGCCGCGTCGGAATCCAGCATGCCTTCTTTGTACTGCGGGCAGGTGTAGCGCGCGTAGTACCAGGAGGACTCCATGAAGGTGTCGAAGGTGTCGGTTTCACGCAGCGCTGGCTGACCGTTGACGGTGGTTTTGGCCCACTCAGGATCGGCTTTGATCGGGCTGGTGATACCGTCCATGACCACGTCTTCCGGCAGGATCACCGGCAGCTGATCTTCCGGGGTTGGCATGACGGTGCCGTCTTCCAGGGTCACCATAGGGATTGGCGCACCCCAGTAACGCTGGCGGGAAACGCCCCAGTCGCGCAGACGGTAGTTCACTTTACGCTCGCCCACGCCCAGCGAGGCCAGTCTGTCGGCGATGGCGTTGAAGCCCTCTTCGAAGCTCAGGCCGCTAAACTCACCGGAGTTAAATAGGGTGCCTTTTTCGGTCAGCGCCTGCTCGGAGAGGTCAGGTTCAGAACCGTCAGCCGCCAGGATCACAGGCTTGATGTTCAGGCCGTATTTGGTAGCAAATTCGTAGTCACGCTGATCGTGGCCCGGCACGGCCATCACTGCGCCCGTACCGTATTCCATCAGCACGAAGTTCGCTGCCCAGACCGGGATGGCTTCGCCCGTCAGCGGGTGAATTGCTTTGAAGCCGGTATCAACGCCTTTTTTCTCCATCGTCGCCATGTCGGCTTCGGCCACTTTCGTGTTGCGGCATTCGTCGATGAAGGTTGCCAGCTCCGGATTGTTTTCCGCTGCTTTTTGTGCCAGCGGGTGACCCGCAGCCACGGCAAGGTAAGTCGCACCCATGAAGGTGTCCGGACGGGTGGTGTAGACAGTCAGGGTCTGGTCGTAGTTTTCTACGTTGAAGGTGATTTCAACGCCTTCGGAACGGCCAATCCAGTTGCGCTGCATGGTTTTAACGGTGTCAGGCCAGTGATCCAGAGTGTCCAGATCGTTCAGCAGCTCGTCAGCGTAGGCGGTGATTTTGATAAACCACTGCGGGATCTCTTTACGCTCAACTTTGGTGTCGCAGCGCCAGCAGCAGCCGTCGATAACCTGCTCGTTCGCCAGTACGGTCTGGTCATTCGGGCACCAGTTAACGGCGGACGTTTTCTTGTAGACCAGGCCTTTTTTATACAGCTCGGTGAAGAACTTCTGCTCCCAGCGATAATATTCTGGAGTACAGGTAGCCAGCTCGCGGCTCCAGTCGTAGCCAAAGCCCAGCATTTTCAGCTGATTTTTCATGTACGCGATGTTGTCGTACGTCCACGGAGCCGGTGCCGTGTTGTTTTTCACCGCCGCGCCTTCAGCAGGCAGGCCGAACGCATCCCAGCCGATAGGCTGAAGAACGTTTTTGCCCAGCATACGCTGGTAGCGTGCAATCACATCACCGATGGTGTAGTTACGCACATGGCCCATGTGTAGTCGACCAGAAGGATAGGGAAGCATCGACAGGCAGTAATACTTCTCTTTGCTCTCGTCTTCGGTTACTTCAAAGGTGCGCTTCTCGTCCCAGTGTTGCTGGACTTTTGATTCTATCTCTTCCGGGCGGTATTGCTCTTGCATGGCAGCCAGTGGTCCTGTGTTCAATACAGCTACAAATGTAGCCAATGGATGTGGTAATTCAGATCCGCATAGCATAGCCCAAACGCCCGCGTCAAAACAGCCTTTCACGCAAATGCACTTTGCAGGAATTTACCGGGTCTGTGCTTCACCTGACAAAGCGGTGACGAAATAAGGTCTATTATTAGAGACAGTTACTTACCCGGGAGGCAAAATGATGAACAAGGTTGCTCAATTTTACCGTGAACTGATGGCCACACTGACGGAACGGCTGCGTAACGGCGAGCGCGATATCGACGCGCTGGTCGAACAGGCACGCGCACGCGTGACGCAAACGGGTGAGTTAACGCGAACCGAAGTGGAAGAGGTGACGCGCGCCGTGCGCCGTGACCTGGAAGAGTTTGCGCGAAGCTACGAAGAGAGTCAGGACGAGATCGCCGACAGCGTTTTTATGCGGGTCATTAAAGAGAGTCTGTGGCAGGAGCTGGCGGATATTACCGATAAAACCCAGCTGGAGTGGCGCGAGGTGTTCCAGGATTTAAACCACCACGGTGTCTATCACAGCGGCGAAGTGGTGGGGCTGGGGAATCTGGTGTGTGAGAAGTGCCACCACCATATGGCCGTTTATACGCCGGAGGTGCTGTCGCTGTGTCCGAAATGCGGTCACGACCAGTTCCAGCGTCGCCCGTTTGAGCCATAAGTAAAAGCGCAGGTTTATTCCCTCTCCCCGTGGGAGAGGGCCAGGGTGAGGGCATCAGGCCGCAGAATAATAAGCCAGCCTCTCCGCCAGCAGATCCACAAACGCTTCCCGATCAATATCCACCATTACCGTCGTATTCGGCTTGTTTCCCGTCAATGAGTAATAGTCTACCACCGTCATTCCTTGGGTATATTTCCCCTGCGTCTCCACGCCAACCCAGCGATCCACCGTGGTAAACATCTCCGGCTTCAGCAGCCAGGCTATGGTGCATGGGTCGTGCAGCGGCGCGCCGTGGAAGCCCCACTTCTCAGCTTTGTGATACTCCATAAAGAAGTCGAGCAGCTCGGCCACGGTCGTTGCAACCGGGTTGCCCACGGCGCGGAAGCATTCAATATCGTCTGCCATAATCTGTGCCCGATGCGTCACGTCCAGCCCCGCCATCACAATCGGCAGGCCCGACTGGAAGACGATCTCCGCCGCTTCCGGGTCAACAAAGATGTTGAATTCGGCCGCAGGCGTCCAGTTCCCCAGCCCCATTGACCCGCCCATGATGACGATACGGGCGATGTTGCTGTGCAGTTCAGGATGGCTGTTCAGCAGAAGCGCAACGTTGGTCTGCGGGCCGGTAGCCACCAGCGTCACCGGCTCTGCGCTTTCACGCAGTATCTTCGCCATTAGCTCGACGGCAGTGCAGTCTTGCGGTGCGAAACCTGGCTCCGGCAGTGCCGGGCCATCCAGCCCGCTTTCACCGTGAACGTTGTCCGCAATGATCAGCTCGCGCATCAGCGGCTTAATGGCGCCGCCTGCGACCGGAATATCGGTGCGTTTCAGCAGCGTCAGCATGCGCAACACGTTTCGCAAGGTTTTATCCGGCGTCTGGTTCCCGGCGGAGGAGGTGACAGCTTTGACGTCCAGTTCAGGGGAGGCAAGCGCGAGGACGAGCGCGATCGCGTCATCATGACCCGGATCGCAGTCGATAATTATAGGGTGTGCCATAGCGTTCTCCATTCTTAGCATTATTTTGTGACAAGGTTAACGCTGCGATGTGACGCCGAATAGAAAAAGAGATCTAAAGCGTGAAGCAGTGCGCAATCCGCAGATTGCGCACTGAAAAGATTAATGCAGGATTTTAGCGAGGAAGTCTTTAGCGCGTTCGGATTTCGGATTCGCGAAGAACTCTTCTTTCGGCGAGTCTTCAACGATTTTCCCTTCATCCATGAAGATCACGCGGTTGGCCACTTTACGGGCGAAGCCCATTTCGTGCGTCACCACCATCATGGTCATCCCTTCGTGCGCCAGCTCCACCATCACGTCCAGCACTTCGTTGATCATTTCAGGATCGAGTGCAGAAGTCGGTTCATCGAACAGCATCGCCACCGGATCCATACACAGCGCCCGCGCGATTGCCACGCGCTGCTGCTGGCCGCCCGAAAGCTGTGCCGGAAACTTATCCGCATGCGCAGAGAGCCCGACGCGTTCCAGTAACTTCAGCCCTTTTTCGCGCGCCGCTTTTTTATCGCGCTTCAGCACTTTCACCTGCGCAAGCGTCAGGTTTTCAATGATCGACAGGTGCGGGAACAGCTCAAAATGCTGGAACACCATGCCCACGTGGGAGCGAAGCTGGGCAAGGTTGGTTTTACGGTCGTTCACTTTGGTGCCGTTAACGACAATCTCGCCCTGCTGGACAGGTTCCAGACCATTAACGGTTTTGATAAGCGTAGACTTACCGGAACCGGACGGGCCGCAGACCACCACCACATCGCCTTTTTTCACTTCTGTTGAGCAGTCGGTCAGCACCTGAAAGTGCCCATACCATTTAGAAACATTTTTCAGGGAAATCATTATACGGTCCTTTTCTTCAGCCAGCTGACCAACAGCGATGCGCTTAAACTAATCACAAAATAGACCCCGCCCGCGAAGAGGATCATCTCAACCTGCGTTCCGTCACGTTCGCCAATGGTGGAGGCGGTACGGAAGAAGTCTGCCAGGCTCAGCACGTAGACCAGGGAGGTATCCTGGAACAGGACGATGCCTTGCGTCAGCAGCAGCGGAACCATGGCGCGAAACGCCTGCGGCAGAATAATCAGCTTCATGGACTGCCAATGCGTCATACCGAGCGCCAGCGCAGCGCTGGACTGCCCGCGCGAGATACTCTGAATACCGGCGCGGATGATCTCGGAGTAGTAGGCGGCTTCAAACATGGAAAACGCCACCATGGCAGAGATCAGGCGGATATCGGTTTTCGGCGACAGACCCAGCACGTTCTGTAAGAAGCCGGGAACAATCAGGTAAAACCACAGCAGCACCATGACCAGCGGGATGGAGCGGAACACGTTAACGTAAGCCGTGGCGAACCAGGCGAGCGGCTTAAAGCTCGACAGGCGCATCACCGCCAGCAGGGTGCCCCAGACAATACCGACAATAATAGCGATAACGGTGATCTTTAAGGTAATTGCCAGTCCATCCAGCAGATAGGGCATGGAGGGAACAATGGAACTCCAGTCAAATTCGTACATTATTTGCCCCCCAGATTGCCCGGCAGGCGTACTTTGCGTTCAACCAGGTTCATCACCAGCATGATGAAAGCGTTAATCAGAACATACGCGAGCGTGATCGCCGTGAAGGATTCCCACGCGTGAGCGGAGTAATCCAGCAGCTTACCCGCCTGCGCCGCCATATCGACCAGGCCAATGGTTGAGGCGATGGCCGAGTTTTTCACCAGGTTCATCATTTCGGAGGTCATTGGCGGAACGATGACGCGGTAAGCGTTAGGCAACAGGACGTAACGGTAGGCCTGTGGCAGGGTCAGGCCCATCGCCAGTGCCGCATTCTTTTGCCCGCGCGGCAGTGACTGTATGGCGGCACGTACCTGCTCGCAGACGCGCGCAGCGGTGAACAGCCCCAGACACAGCATGGAAGAGACAAAGAACTGTACGTTAGGATCCAGTTCTGCCTTGAACCACATGCCGAGATCTTCCGGCAGCAGTTCCGGGATCACCAGATACCAGGTAAAGAACTGCACGATCAGCGGAACGTTACGGAACAGTTCCACATAGAGCGTGCCAATTGAAGAGAGAAAACGGTTAGGGACGGTACGCAGAATACCGAACAGCGAACCGACAAGAAACGCGATAATCCACGCCGTTATCGATAGCGCAACGGTAACCTGAAAGCCGCTCCACAGCCAGCCGAGATAGGTGGTGTTGCCGAACGGGGCTTGTTGCAGAAAGATGCCCCAGTTCCAGTCAATTGACATAGTAAACTCCAGAAAAAAGAGGGTAGCAGCGCTACCCTCGAAGATTGGTGAGAAGCTCAATTTTTGCGCTGAGTGGGGAACGACCACTCAACGTATAGTCTGTCCATGCTTCCCGACAATCGAGAGGGCAGGAGATCCCGCCCCTGTCGTTCTAATTAGTTAAGAGCTTTATCGTTTGGTGATTTGAACAGCGCTTTCATGTCGTCAGACAGTTCAAAGTTCATGTTCAGGTTTTTTGGTGGAATAGGGTTCTTGAACCACTTGTCGAACCATTTTGCCGCTTCGCCAGAGGTTTGCGCCTGAGCGATGGTGTCATCGATCAGCTTTTTGAAATCTTCATCGCCTTTACGCAGCATACAGCCGTAAGCTTCTTTCGACTGCGCGGTTCCGACGATTTCCCAGTTGTCTGGTTTCTTCGCCTTCGCGCGTTCGCCCGCCAGCAGGGCGTCATCCATCATAAACGCGACAGCACGACCGCTTTCCAGGGTACGGAAGGAGTCGCCGTGGTCTTTCGCGCTGATGATGCGCATGTCCATTTTCTTCTCGTCGTTCAGCTTGTGCAGCAGTACTTCGGATGTGGTACCGGAGGTCACGACAACCGCTTTGCCTTTCAGGTCAGCAAAGTCTTTGATATCGCCGCCTTTTTTCGTCAGCAGGCGAGTGCCCACAACGAAGATGGTATCGGAGAAAGCGGCCTGTTTCTGACGTTCAAGATTGTTGGTGGTCGAGCCACACTCAAAATCAAACGTGCCGTTTTGCAGCAGAGGGATACGGTTCTGTGAAGTGATGGGGATCAGCTTCACTTGCAGGTCAGGTTTGTTCAGCTTTTTCTTCACGGCTTCAACGATGGCGTTGGAGTAATCCTGTGAATAGCCCACGACTTTTTGCGTGTTGTCGTAGTAAGAGAACGGGACAGAAGATTCACGGTGGCCGACCACGATCACGCCGTTTTTGGCAATCTTGTCGAGAGTGCTTCCCGCTGCCGGAGCGTCTTCAGCGTGGACGACGCCCGCAGACATTCCCATAACCAGCATTGCTGTGGCCAGTTTACGTAATTGCATACCCAACTCCTTTCTTATCAGCGCCAGTGACGCATAGATACCCATTGTGATGTTGTTATATCTCGCGCAATGCGAGTGCAGTGTTATGCAAGCTTGTTAACATTTAGTCTGGCTTAATGTAAAGATTTTGCTGCGTTATTGTTTATTTTTGCGAAGCGCGCCGCACCATTCCGAGGCAATAATCTCCCGTTGCACCGTTTCGGTGCCACCGGCGATCGATGCTGGTGCGACAGGGTTGCACGTTAAGCCAGACAGCGTTTGCGTGAAGAAATAAAGCAACAGGCGTGCCAGAATTGAAGGGTTGGGAGGAAATTGTCGGGTGGCGGCGACGCCTTAACCGACCTGCGGGAGTAAAAATGTAGGCCGGGTAAGCGTCAGCGCCACCCGGCAACAGAAGGTTAGACTAGCGACGACGCTGACGCAGGCTCATCAGCACGGCGCCAAAGCCGAACAGCGCGGTCAGGATCCACAGCGGCCAGTTGCCGGTGCGGGCGTACGGCGTCAGGCCCGAGGCAGGCGTAACTTTGGTTGTCAGCACTTCACGGGTGAACTGCGGGATCATGGCCTGGATTTCGCCCTGCGGGCCAATCACGGCGGTGATGCCGTTATTGGTGCTACGCAGCAGCGGACGCGCCAGCTCCAGAGAACGCATTCGCGCCATCTGGAAGTGCTGCCACGGGCCAATCGATTTACCGAACCAGGCGTCGTTTGAGATGGTCAGCAGATAGTCGGTGTCCGGGCGGAAGTTATCGCGCACCTGCTCGCCGAGGATAATCTCGTAGCAAATGGCGGCCGTCAGGGCAAAACCGTGCGCGTGAAGCTGCGGCTGAACGTACGGGCCGCGGCTGAACGAGGACATCGGCAAATCGAAGAACGGTGCCAGCGGTCGCAGAATCGACTCCAGCGGAACAAACTCGCCAAACGGTACAAGGTGGTTTTTGTTGTAGCGATTGGTAGAGGTATAGCTGTATTCGCTGTCCTTACCGAGCGTAATGATCGCGTTGTAGGTGTCATAGCGGTTCTGCTGGTTCAGACGCGCATCCACAATGCCGGTAATCAGCGTACTGCCGCGGGCGCGCAGCAAATCGTCCATCATCTTCAGGAAGGGCTGCTGATTGATCTCCAGGTCCGGGATCGCAGACTCAGGCCAGATGATGAGCTGTGATTTGCCCATCACCTCTTCGGTGGCGTTGGCGTAGATTTTCAGCGTGTTCAGCAGCTGATTCTCATCCCATTTCAGTGACTGCGGGATATCGCCCTGCACCAGAGAAACCTGCGTGGCGCGCGCGGGCTCCAGCGTGTACCACTGGATATAGCGCAGCGGGAAGGGCAGGGCAAACAGGATCAGTGCGACAACCAGCGGCTTCCCGTTACGTGTCACCAGGGCCAGCACCAGCAGGCCGCTGACCGCCATTAACAGGAAGTTGATCGCCTCCACGCCCATGACGGGAGCCAGACCTTTCAGCGGGCCGTCTATCTGGCTATAGCCGAACTGCAACCACGGAAAGCCGGTCAGTACCCAGCCGCGCAGAAATTCGGTGATTTGCCAGACAACGGGAGCGGCTATCGCCACGCGCAGCCAGCTGGTTTTAGGCCACAGACGAGAAAGGACACCCGCGAACAGGCCGGTGTAGAGCGACAGATACGCGGCGAGCAGCACAACCAGGAAGACGTTAACCGGCCCCGGCATTCCGCCAAATTGCGCGATACTGACGTAGACCCAGTTGATGCCAGAGCCGAACAGCCCCAGCCCCCAGAAGTAGCCGATGGCCGCGGCCTGTACCGGGCGACGGTTCAGGGTAAGACCCTGTAGCCCCATCAGGGAGAGAAGAGCGGCAGGCCAGATATCGTAAGGAGAAAAAGCCAGCGTACCGCTGGCTCCGAGTAACAGCGCCAGCAGCAAACGGACGCGCTGGCGTTCTAATAATGGGGCAAATGCCATTTACATTAATCTTCCAGTTTTGGCACCGGTGAGTCGTCCGGCATTCTGACGTGAACCTGAATAATACGTCGGCTGTCAGCCATTGCGACCTTGAACTGGTAACCATCGATGTCAACGGTTTCACCGCGGGCCGGAAGATGGCCGAAGGCCTGCATCACCAGACCGCCAATGGTGTCCACTTCTTCATCGCTGAAGCTGGTGCCGAAGGTGTCGTTGAAGTCTTCAATGGAGGCCAGCGCGCGCACGGTCCAGGTGTGGCGGCTCAACTGACGGAAGTCGATATCCTCTTCTTCGTCATACTCATCTTCAATTTCGCCCACGATCAGCTCAAGGATGTCCTCGATTGTAACCAGACCGGAAACGCCGCCAAATTCATCAATAACAATCGCCATGTGGTAGCGCTGGGAGCGAAACTCCTTCAGCATCCGATCCACACGTTTACTTTCCGGCACAACGACGGCCGGACGTAACACTTTTTCCATACTGAAGGCTTCGGCATCGCTGCGCATAAACGGCAGCAGATCTTTCGCCATCAAAATCCCTTCGATGTGATCTTTATCTTCGCTGATGACCGGGAAGCGCGAGTGAGCCGATTCGATAATCACATCGAGGCACTCGTCCAGCGTCTGGTTGCGTTTCAGGGTGATCATCTGCGAGCGGGGGATCATGATGTCGCGAACGCGCTGGTCGGCGATGTCCATCACCCCTTCGAGCATTTCGCGCGTATCTTCATCGATAAGATCGTTCTGCCCGGAATCACGAATCAGCTCCAGCAGTTCATCACGGTTTTTGGGTTCGCCGTGGAAAAGCTGGTTCAGAATGAGGGAGAAAAATCCCTTTTTTGTGGTTGTCGTGTCGCTACTGTGTGAATTGTCGTCGCTCATGGCGTTTGTTAAGGGTTCTCTTGTTAGTTCAACGTTAACCGCCGCGCTCTATCCCTGCGCGGCGGCATGGTAGTCAGTGACTGACTATTCTTTCTCGGCAATGTACGGATCCTCATAGCCCAGAGCAAGCATTATCTCTGTCTCGAGGGATTCCATCTCTTCCGCTTCGTCATCTTCGATATGGTCGTAACCCAGAAGATGCAGGCTACCGTGCACCACCATGTGTGCCCAGTGTGCTTCCAGCGGCTTTTGCTGCTCTTTGGCTTCCTGCTCAACCACCTGACGGCAGATGATCAGATCGCCCAGCAGCGGCATCTCAATACCCGGAGGCGCTTCGAACGGGAAAGAGAGCACGTTGGTCGGCTTATCTTTCCCGCGATAGGTCAGGTTGAGCTCATGGCTTTCCGCTTCATCCACCAGGCGAATCGTGACTTCTGATTCTTCCTGAAACTGAGGGATAACCGCATCCAGCCATTTCTGAAACTGTGCCTCTTCTGGCATGCCGGAATTATCTTCACAGGCCAGCTGTAAATCGAGGATCACCTGACTCATTTCTGTTCATGCTCCTGCGCTTCGCGCTTACGTTCTGCGGCCAGTTCGGCCCTGCGCTTCTGATCGGCCTCTTCCCAGGCCTCATAAGCGTTAACGATACGCGCGACGACCGGATGGCGTACCACATCTTCACTGTGGAAGAAGTTAAAGCTGATTTCGTCTACTTCGGCCAGCACTTCGATGGCGTGACGCAGACCCGATTTGGTGTTGCGCGGCAGGTCAATCTGGGTCACGTCACCGGTGATAACCGCTTTCGAGTTAAAGCCGATACGCGTCAGGAACATCTTCATCTGTTCGATGGTGGTGTTCTGGCTCTCATCCAGAATGATGAACGCGTCGTTAAGCGTACGGCCACGCATGTAGGCCAGCGGGGCGACTTCAATCACGTTACGCTCAATGAGCTTTTCAACTTTCTCGAAGCCGAGCATTTCGAACAGCGCGTCGTACAGCGGGCGCAGGTAAGGGTCCACTTTCTGACTCAAATCGCCCGGCAGGAAGCCGAGTTTCTCACCGGCTTCTACGGCAGGACGGGTCAGCAGGATACGGCGGATCTCCTGACGCTCGAGCGCATCTACCGCCGCAGCAACGGCCAGATAGGTTTTACCCGTCCCCGCCGGACCCACGCCGAAGGTGATGTCATGGTCAAGAATGTTGGCGATGTACTGCGCCTGGTTAGGCGTACGCGGCTTGATGACGCCGCGCTTGGTCTTAATATTGATGGCCTTACCGTAGTCCGGCACGCTCTCGGCGCTCTGCTCGAGCACGCGCGCCTCTTTGATGGCAAGGTGGATCTGTTCAGGCTCAATATCCTGAATTTCGCCGCGCATCGGGGCGGTATCAACATACAGGCTGCGGAGAATATCTGCCGCGGCGTTGACGCAGATTGGGCGTCCGGTGAGTTTGAAATGGTTATCGCGACGATTGATTTCGATACCCAGACGTCGCTCCAGTTGTTTGATGTTGTCATCAAACGGCCCGCACAGGCTCAGCAGGCGAGCGTTGTCTGCGGGCTCAAGGCTAATTTCACGCGTATCTATGTTCAAACTGTTCCTCTTTAATTGGTTAACTGACCTGTGGCCACACGGCGTAATAAAACGGTCATTACCGAAATTATTCACGCCATAGAATAAAGGCGCAAGCGTTGCGGTAGATATTGGGGGTGATGAGAGGAAATACAAGGCCTGCCAGGAGGGCAGGCCAGAAGGATTATGGCTGGTAAATACCTACGCCAGAATCGTTGACTTTGCGGGTACGAGAGATGACGGATTCAGGCGTCTGTGCGATGCGCAGACCCATTTCGTCCTCGGTGCGCACCAGCTTCCCGCGCAGGGAATTAGTCAGCACTTCGACAATCTCAACGTCCACAAATTTACCGATCATGTCCGGGGTGCCTTCAAAGTTCACCACGCGGTTATTTTCGGTTCGACCGGACAGTTCCATGATGCTCTTACGGGAAGTGCCTTCCACCAGAATACGCTGGACGGTGCCGAGCATGCGACGGCTCCACGCGTTGGCCTGCTGGTTGATACGCTCCTGCAAAATATACAGACGCTGTTTTTTCTCTTCTTCCGGCACGTCGTCAACCATATCGGCAGCAGGCGTGCCCGGGCGCGCGGAGAAGATGAAGCTGTAGCTGACGTCGAAATTCACGTCGCCGATGAGCTTCATGGTGCGCTCGAAGTCGTCAGCGGTTTCGCCAGGGAAGCCGACGATGAAGTCGGAGCTAATCTGGATATCCGGGCGCGCTTCACGCAGCTTGCGGATGGTGGATTTATACTCCAGCACCGTGTGTGGACGGCCCATCAGGTTCAGCACGCGATCAGAGCCGCACTGAATCGGCAGGTGCAGGAAGCTCACCAGCTCCGGCGTATCGCGGTAGACGTCGATGATGTCGTCGGTAAATTCCATCGGATGGCTGGTGGTAAAGCGAATGCGGTCGATGCCGTCAATCGCCGCCACCAGTCGCAGCAGTTCAGCAAAGCTGCCCGTGGTGCCGTCGTAGTTCTCACCGCGCCAGGCGTTAACGTTCTGGCCCAGCAGGTTCACTTCTCGTACGCCCTGGGCGGCAAGCTGAGCGATTTCAAACAGAATATCGTCCGCCGGGCGGCTCACCTCTTCACCGCGGGTATAAGGCACCACGCAGTAAGTACAGTATTTGTTACAGCCTTCCATGATGGAGACGAAAGCGGTCGGGCCATCCGCGCGCGGCTCTGGCAGACGGTCAAATTTCTCGATCTCCGGGAAGCTCACGTCAACCACCGGGCTGCGATTGCCGCGAACCTGATTGATCATCTCTGGCAGACGGTGCAGGGTCTGAGGGCCAAAGACGATATCCACATAGGGGGCTCTCTGGCGGATCAGCTTACCTTCCTGCGATGCCACGCAGCCACCCACGCCAATGATCAGGTCCGGATTTTTCCGTTTGAGAAGCTTCCAGCGGCCTAACACATGAAAGACTTTTTCCTGTGCTTTTTCACGAATTGAACAGGTGTTCAGCAGCAGCACATCGGCTTCTTTCGCATTTTCAGTCAGCTGGTATCCGTGGGTGGTATCCAGCAGATCGGCCATCTTGGATGAATCGTATTCGTTCATCTGACAGCCCCAGGTTTTTATATGGAGTTTTTTAGTCATCGACTTGCTCAGCTCAGGATTGCAAGCCGCGTATTGTAATGCTTTGGTGCGGTTGTGACCAGTATGAAGGTTGTCAACCTCAGGACCGCAAAAATCCGGTAAACTTAAGGCATTCTCCAATAAGGAATAGTGACCATGACACTCCTGAACACCGAAGTTGCCGTTGTCGGCGGCGGTATGGTCGGCGGCGCACTGGCGCTGGGGCTGGCGCAGCAGGGATTTGATGTAACCGTTATTGAACAGGCGGCTCCGCCGGCATTCGATCCTGCCAGCAAGCCGGACGTGCGTATTTCCGCCATCAGCGCGGCGTCTGTTGATCTGCTTCGCGGGCTGGGCGTCTGGGAGACGGTGCTGGCGATGCGCGCGCATCCCTACAGCCGTCTTGAAACCTGGGAGTGGGAAAATGCCCACGTGTCGTTTGACGCCGCCGAGCTGAAACTGCCGCGCCTGGGTTATATGGTGGAAAACAACGTGCTCCAGCAGGCGCTCTGGCAGGCGCTGGAGGCGCATCCGAAGGTGACGCTGCGCGTTCCGGCCTCGCTGAAAGCCCTGCATCGTCAGGAAAGCGGATATCACCTGACGCTGGACAACGACGACGAGCTGGCCGTGAAGCTGGTGGTGGGGGCAGATGGCGCGAACTCGCAGGTCAGGCAGATGGCAGGCATTGGGATCCATGCCTGGCAGTATCAGCAGTCCTGTATGCTGATCACCGTTCAGTCAGAAAACGCACCGGGCGAAAGCACCTGGCAGCATTTTACGCCGAACGGCCCGCATGCATTCTTGCCGCTGTTTGATAACTGGGCTTCGCTGGTGTGGTACGACAAACCGGCGCGTATTCGGCAGTTGCAGGGGCTGTCAATGGCGCAGTTGCAGCGTGAAATCCAGCAGCACTTCCCGAGCCGTCTGGGGAACGTAACGCCGGTTGCTGCCGGTGCATTCCCGCTGATGCGACGCCACGCGTTGCAATATGCCCGTGAAGGGCTGGCGCTGGTGGGGGACGCGGCGCACACCATACATCCGCTGGCGGGGCAGGGGGTTAACCTGGGATACCGTGACGTCGATGCGCTACTGGACGTGCTGGGCAACGCACGCGCTCACGCGGAAGTCTGGGCCAGCCATCAGGTACTCAAGCGCTACCAGACGCGCCGGATGGCGGATAACTTCGTTATGCAGTCGGGAATGGATCTGTTCTATGCCGGGTTCAGCAATGACGTGGGTCCGGTGCGGATATTGCGAAATATCGGACTGATGGCGGCAGAGCGTGCCGGTGGCCTGAAGCGTCAGGCCCTGAAATACGCCCTCGGACTCTAATCTTAATTCCCTCTCCCCGTGGGAGAGGGGTAGGGTGAGGGCATCAGGCCGCACTATTCTGAGCAACAAAAACAAAAAAGCCCGCAGAGCGGGCTTTTTTGTTTTAAGTGGCTGGGGTGCAGGGATTCGAACCCCGGAATGCTGGTATCAGAAACCAGAGCCTTACCGCTTGGCGACACCCCAATTGCGTTAAACAAAAGGCTTAACGACTTTAAAGTGGCTGGGGTACGAGGATTCGAACCTCGGAATGCCGGAATCAGAATCCGGTGCCTTACCGCTTGGCGATACCCCAACAATGTTCAGTTTACCGAATGGTATTCGATAACGTAAATATGGTGGCTACGACGGGATTCGAACCTGTGACCCCATCATTATGAGTGATGTGCTCTAACCAACTGAGCTACGTAGCCAGTACTGCAATCTTCGATGGCTGGGGTACCTGGATTCGAACCAGGGAATGCCGGTATCAAAAACCGGTGCCTTACCGCTTGGCGATACCCCAATACCGCGGAGAACCGCATGATCGAAGAAATATGGCTGGGGTACCTGGATTCGAACCAGGGAATGCCGGTATCAAAAACCGGTGCCTTACCGCTTGGCGATACCCCATCCGTGCAACGCTTACCTGGGAATGGTGCGGGAGGCGAGACTTGAACTCGCACACCTTGCGGCGCCAGAACCTAAATCTGGTGCGTCTACCAATTTCGCCACTCCCGCAAAAAAGATGGTGGCTACGACGGGATTCGAACCTGTGACCCCATCATTATGAGTGATGTGCTCTAACCAACTGAGCTACGTAGCCATCTTTTTTTCGCGTTACCTTATCGGCGTTGCGGGGCGCATTATGCGTATAGACCCTTGCAGCGTCAACACCTTTTTCAATGAAAATAGCCGGAATGTGACTGTTTGGTTAGGTTGCGAACAGCGAGGCCGAATATTCGACAATTATTGGTTATTAATCGTTTTTATGCGGGGAAAAGAGAGGCAAAAAATTCAGGCCCCGGAGGGCCTGATTATGGTCTGGACATTATTTATAAGCAGCCTGGTGAACGCCTACCGCACGTCCTGATGGATCGTTCATGGCTTTGAAAGATTCATCCCATTCAATGGCTTTGGCAGACGAGCAGGCGACCGATGGCCCCCCCGGTACGCACTCGGCTGCGCTTGGAACCGGGAACAGTTCTTCGAAGATCTCACGGTACAGATACGCCTCTTTTGAGCCCGGCGTGTTGTACGGGAAGCGGAAGCTCGCGGTTTCCAGCTGTTGGTCAGAAACCTGCTTCGCCGCCACCTCTTTCAGGGTGTCGATCCAGCTGTAGCCTACGCCATCGGAGAACTGCTCTTTCTGACGCCACGCCACGCTCGCCGGCAGATAGGATTCAAAACATTCGCGCAGGATATGTTTTTCCATTTTGCCGTTGCCGCACATTTTATCCTGCGGGTTGATGCGCATTGCCACGTCGAGGAATTTCTTATCGAGGAACGGCACGCGGGCTTCCACGCCCCAGGCGGACATGGCCTTGTTGGCGCGCGCGCAGTCAAACATGTGCAGCGCCTGTAGCTTACGCACCGTCTCTTCATGCAGCTCTTTGGCGTTTGGCGCTTTATGGAAATAAAGATAACCGCCAAACACTTCGTCAGAACCTTCGCCGGAGAGCACCATCTTGATGCCCATCGCCTTGATCTTACGCGACATCAGGTACATCGGCGTGGAGGCGCGAATGGTGGTCACATCGTAGGTTTCAATGTGATAGATCACGTCACGGATCGCGTCCAGGCCTTCCTGCACGGTGAAGTGAATTTCGTGGTGCACGGTGCCCAGATGGTTCGCCACTTCCTGGGCAGCCTTCAGGTCAGGTGCCCCTTCAAGACCCACGGCAAAGGAGTGCAGCTGCGGCCACCAGGCTTCGGAACGCTCCTGATCTTCCACGCGACGGGCGGCGAATTTTTTGGTGATCGCGGAGATCACGGAGGAGTCCAGGCCGCCGGAGAGCAGAACGCCGTACGGCACGTCAGACATCAGGTGGCTCTTCACGGACTCTTCCAGCGCCTGACGCAGTTCGGCTTTATCCGTCACGTTGTCTTTGACCGCGTCATAGTCAAACCAGTCGCGCTGGTAATAAGGGCGGATCTCGCCGTCTTTACTCCAGAGGTAGCTGCCCGCCGGGAACTCTTTAATGGTGCGACAAACCGGTACCAGCGCTTTCATCTCTGAAGCAACGTAGAAGTTGCCGTGTTCATCGTGCCCCATGTACAGCGGGATAATACCGATATGGTCACGGCCAATCAGATAAGCGTCTTTTTCGCTGTCGTACAGCGCGAAGGCAAACATGCCTTGCAGCTCGTCGAGGAACTCCGGGCCTTTCTCCTGATACAGCGCCAGGATCACTTCACAGTCAGAACCGGTCTGAAAGGCGTAGCGGTCACCGTACTCGGCGCGCAGCGCCTGATGGTTGTAAATTTCACCGTTAACAGCCAGCGCGTGCGTTTTTTTCTCATTATACAGCGGCTGTGCACCGGCGTTGACGTCAACAATGGAGAGACGTTCGTGAGCCAGGATCGCTTTATCGCTGGCATAAACGCCTGACCAGTCCGGACCGCGATGGCGCATCAGGCGGGACAATTCGAGTGCTTTTTTACGCAGTTCGCCCGCGTCAGTTTTAATATCCAGTACGCCAAAAATAGAACACATAACCTTCTCCGTTAACCCTGTTGCATTGTGATGTTGCTTGCTTATGAAAATGCCGCAAAAGGGGGAGGGCGCGCAAGCGTTTTACGGGTGAAAACGTAAATAGTGCAATGACGATTGCCGAATCTTAAAAATAGAGCATGCCGAAGGCGATTTTATTGATGATTATTCAGTAAAAGGCGGTTTTTGTTAGATGACGGTATGTTTTACGACGCCAGAAATGAAAAACCACGCCCTGGGGCGTGGTTCTGAATCAAATAACGTCGATTTCGTCGACAGAAGGGTAAATCCAGCTTGGCCGGAAGGGCATCGTATCAATGTCATCAAGCTGCGAGACGCCAGAAAGCACCAGAATGGTTTCAAGCCCCGCCTGGAAACCGGCCAGAATATCGGTGCGCAGGTTGTCGCCAACAATGACGGTATCTTCCGAGTGTGCCTGCATCGTATTCAGCGCGGCGCGAATGATCCACGGGCTTGGTTTGCCGACAACAAACGGCTTACGGCCAGAGATTTTTTCGATACCGGCGCACAGCGCACCGCAGGCGGGATAAAAACCACGACCGTGCGTATCCGGGTTGGTGGCGATAAAACGCGCACCGTTGGCGACAAAGTAGGCTGCTTTATGCATCATCTCCCAGTTAAAGGAGCGCGTTTCACCCACGATGACAAAGTCCGGGTTCACGTCGGTGATGGTAAAGCCCGCTTTATACAGCTCGTGGATCAGCGCGCCTTCGCCGACCACGTAGGCTTTCTTGCCTTCCTGACGCTTCAGGAAATCCGCCGTTGCCATAGCGGAGGTATAAAACACGCTGTCCGGGACATTAACGCCCGCAGTCGCAAAGCGGTTTGCCAGATCCTGACCAGTCTGTGAAGGGTAGTTCGTGAGAAGAACCAGTGGCATTCCTTTGTCGATGATGCGGTGAAGAAACTCCGCAGCACCCGGCACGGCAACGTTGTCGTGCATCAGCACGCCGTCGATATCACAAATTACATTCTTAATGGTCATGGACAATCCGACATCAAAAAAAGAAGGCGTTACTATAAGGTCCGATCAGGATTCCAGCAAATGTTGCAGCAGGATCCCGTTGAGCATGGCACGTTTTACCAGGGCGAATGCGCCAATTGCCGAGCGGTGATCCAGCGTAGAGCGCACTACCGGCAGGTTCTGGCGAAATGCCTTCAGCGCCTGGGTATTGATGCAGCCTTCAATGGCAGGCAGTAACACTTTTTCGGCTTCCACGATCTCGCCGGCAATCACCACTTTTTGCGGATTAAACAGGTTGATGGCAATGGCGATGGTTTTACCCAGGTGCCGTCCTACCTGTTCGATCACTTCGCAGGCCAGCGCATCGCCTTTATTTGCCGCCTTGCAGATGGCGCCGATCTTACAATCGTCCAGCGTGACGCGGCTCTGGTAACCCTGCTCCAGCAGATGGCGAACGCGATGTTCAATGGCGGCATTCGCGGCAACGGTTTCAAGACAGCCAAAGTTACCGCAGTGGCAGCGTTCGCCAAGCGGTTCAACCTGGATATGACCAATCTCGCCCACGTTGCCGTTACGACCAATAAAAATACGGCCATTGGAGATAATGCCTGCGCCCGTACCGCGGTGTACGCGCACCAGAATAGAGTCTTCGCAGTCCTGGCTCGCACCAAAGTAGTGCTCCGCCAGCGCCAGGGAGCGAATATCGTGCCCGACAAAACAGGTTAGCTTAAAGCGCTTTTCCAGCGCTTCAACCAGCCCCCAGTTCTCCACGTTAATATGCGGCATGTAGCGAATAACGCCGCTCTCCGGGTCGACCAGGCCGGGCAGAATGACCGAAATGGCAATCAGCTCGCGGATCTTGCGCTGACAGCTTTCGATAAAGTGCGCGATGGTATTCAGTAAGGCGTGTTCGAGCGTTTCCTGCGTGCGCTCGGGCAGCGGGTAGTGCTCTTCGGCAATGGCTTTGCTGCTCAGATCGTAGAGCGTAAGCGTGGTGTCATGACGGCCTAAGCGGACGCCAATCGCCTGAAAATTGCGGGTTTCAGTGACGATGGAAATCGCGCGGCGGCCTCCGGTGGAGGCCTGCTGATCCACTTCTTTGATCAGACCGCGCTCAATGAGCTGACGCGTGATTTTTGTCACGCTGGCGGGAGCAAGCTGGCTTTGTTCGGCTATCTGAATGCGTGAGATTGGCCCGTGCTGGTCAATCAGGCGATAAACTGCCGCGCTGTTAAGTTGTTTAACGAGATCGACATTACCGATTTGAGCTTGTCCGCCTGGTGTCATACTTTTACTTACTCAGTGACGACCTCGTTACCATTAACGATGGTCTTAATAATTTTATAATCGTGTGTGAACGCCGTCAGGTTTGCAACCATACCTGGCGCAATACCCCCGAGCTGTTTATCGACGCCAATGGCTCGCGCCGGATACAGCGTGGCCATGCGCAGCACTTCCTCAAGCGCAATACCGCAATGCTCAACGAGGTTACGCACCCCTTCGATCATCGTCAGAGAAGAACCGCTCAGCGTGCCGTTCTCATCCACACACAGTCCATTCCGGTAGTATATTGTTTTACCAGCAAAAATGAACTGGTCAATATTTGCCCCTGCCGGAGCGGTAGCATCCGTTACCAGGCAGAGCTTGTCGCCCTTGAGACGCTTGGCGTTGCGGATGTTGGTGTAATCCACATGCAAGCCGTCGGCGATAATGCCGCAGTAGACGTCTGGTTCATCCAGAATGGCACCAACCAGCCCGGGTTCGCGGCCAGTAATATACGGCATCGCGTTATAAAGGTGTGTGGCAAAGGTAATGCCTGCGCGGAAGCCGGCTTTCGCCTCTTTGAGCGTCGCGTTTGAATGGCCCGCAGACACCACAATCCCGGCAGCGGCCAGTTTGCTGATAACGTCCGTGCCGGTCATTTCCGGCGCCAGCGTCACTTTAGCGATCACGTCGGCATTGGCGCACATGTAGTCAACCAGCTCGGCATCCGGCTTGCGCACGTAGTTCGGGTTATGGGTGCCTTTTTTGACCATGTTCAGCCACGGTCCTTCCAGGTGCAGACCCAGCGCCTGGTTCGGGTGTTTTGCCAGGTACTCGCGCATAACGCGGATACCCTGTTTCATCAGGTCATCGCTGCTGGTGATAAGCGTCGGCAGATAGCTGGTGCAGCCCGATTTCTCGTTGGCTTTCTGCATGATTTCCAGCGTTTCAACCGTCACCGCTTCTGCGGTATCGTTAAACTGGACACCGCCGCAGCCGTTAAGCTGTACGTCGATGAAACCGGGGGAGATTACAGCTCCATTGAGTGAGCGCTGTTCGATCTCCGGCGGCAGTTCCGCCAGCGGGCAAACACGTTCAATCAGGCCATTGGCGATAACAATCGCATGGTCATCCAGAATTTCATGGCCGGTATAAATCCGACCGTGGGTTAAAGCGTACATATCGACCCCCGGTTAAAAAAAGCGACCGCCTCGGACAGAAGAGGCGGTTATTCAATTACAGACCTTTGATGTTCTCAGCTTCTAACTCGTTGAAGTATTTCAGCGTTTTCACTTTCAGTTCCATAGTGGACGGTTCGTCACACACGACAACCGCTTTTGGATGCAGCTGCAAGCAGCTGATAGTCCACATATGGTTCACGTTACCTTCAACGGCAGCCTGAAGCGCTTGCGCTTTCACGGCACCCAGCACCAGAATCATCACTTCTTCAGCGTCCAGCAGCGTACCCACGCCCACGGTCAGCGCATATTTAGGCACCTGATTGACGTCGCCGTCAAAGAAGCGGGAGTTAGCCACACGCGTGTCATGAGTTAGCGTTTTAATACGGGTGCGGGAAGCCAGTGAAGATGCCGGTTCGTTGAACGCGATGTGGCCATCGTTGCCCACGCCGCCCATAAACAGGTGGATTTTACCGTAGGAACGGATTTTTTCTTCATACTGACGGCATTCTGCGTCAATATCAGGCGCGTTTCCATTCAGCAGGTTAATATTTTCAGCCGGAATATCAACGTGATCAAAGAAATTACGGTGCATAAAGCTGTGGTAACTTTCCGGATGTTCCTTTGGCAGGCCGACATATTCGTCCATGTTGAAGGTCACAACGTGCTTGAAGCTAACCTGGCCCGCTTTATGCATTTCAACCAGCGCTTTATACGCGGTCAGTGGCGTGCCGCCGGTTGGAAGACCGAGAACGAAAGGACGATCGGCTGTTGGTTTGAACGCGTTGATGCGGTTAACGATATGACGAGCAGCCCATTTTCCGACTTGTTCAGCTGTTGCCAGGGGAATCAGTCTCATTATTCACCTCTAAAGTTTAAGTAAAAGTGGGCGGATGATTAGTGCAACCTGAACTAAGCGTAACCTGGAACCTTTCAGGCCGGATCAATCCGTCTTGATTTTTTGAATGATAAAATAAGTTTTCGTCGTTAGCCAGTGAAAGGGAGGGTTTAATACGATATTTGGTGACAATAATCACAAAAAATAGGTGTTTAATTTGCGATACGAATTAATTTTTCACACACTCACACTGCCAGTGAATCATCAACTGTATCTATCGTTCGTGACACAATAAAAACATAGTTTATGCGCGAGTCTTAACAATGGGTCTCGTAGGGGGAATAGGATGAATATTTTAGGTTTTTTCCAGCGCCTCGGTAGGGCTTTGCAGCTCCCTATCGCCGTGCTACCGGTTGCAGCGTTGCTGCTGCGATTCGGGCAACCCGATCTTCTTAACGTGCCGTTTATTGCCCAGGCAGGCGGCGCCATTTTTGACAACCTTGCGCTGATCTTCGCCATCGGCGTGGCGTCAAGCTGGTCAAAAGACAGCGCCGGTGCTGCGGCACTGGCAGGGGCGGTAGGTTACTTCATCCTCACGAAAGCGATGGTAACCATCAACCCGGAAATCAACATGGGTGTACTGGCGGGTATCATTACCGGTCTGGTCGGTGGCGCCGTGTACAACCGCTGGGCAGGTATCAAACTGCCTGACTTCCTGAGCTTCTTCGGCGGTAAACGTTTTGTGCCGATTGCGACGGGCTTTTTCTGTTTGATCCTGGCAGCCATCTTTGGCTACGTCTGGCCACCGGTGCAGCACGCTATCCATGCGGGCGGCGAGTGGATCGTCTCTGCGGGCGCAATGGGTGCGGGCATCTTCGGTTTCATTAACCGTCTGCTGATCCCAACCGGTCTGCATCAGGTACTGAACACCATCGCCTGGTTCCAGATTGGTGAGTTCACCAACGCGGCCGGCGCGGTATTCCACGGTGATATCAACCGCTTCTACGCAGGCGACGGCACCGCGGGCATGTTCATGTCCGGTTTCTTCCCAATCATGATGTTTGGTCTGCCTGGCGCTGCGCTGGCAATGTACCTGGCCGCGCCAAAAGCGCGTCGCCCGATGGTGGGCGGTATGCTGCTGTCCGTTGCGGTAACGGCTTTCCTGACCGGCGTGACCGAGCCGCTGGAATTCCTGTTCATGTTCCTGGCGCCGCTGCTGTACCTCATGCACGCCATCCTGACCGGTATCAGCCTGTTCGTTGCTACTCTTCTGGGCATCCATGCTGGCTTCTCCTTCTCCGCAGGCGCCATCGACTACGTGCTGATGTACAACCTGCCGGCGGCAAGCAGCAACGTCTGGATGCTGGTGGTGATGGGCCTGATCTTCTTCGTTATCTACTTCGTTCTGTTCAGCGCGGTTATTCGCATGTTTAACCTGAAAACGCCGGGCCGCGAAGACACGAAAGAAGATGTGGTGACCAGTGAAGCCAACAGCAATACCGAAGAAGGTTTAACCCAGCTGGCAACCAGCTACATTGCCGCTGTAGGCGGTACCGATAACCTGAAAGCGATTGATGCCTGTATTACCCGTCTACGTCTGACCGTGGGCGACTCTGCGCGCGTAAGCGATGCAATGTGTAAACGCCTGGGCGCATCTGGCGTGGTGAAGCTGAACAAACAAACCATCCAGGTTATCGTGGGTGCGAAAGCCGAATCTATCGGCGATGAAATGAAAAAAGTGGTTGCCCGTGGCCCGGTTGCTGCCGCCTCAGCGGACAGCGCGCCAGTGGCCGACGCTCCGGCTGCGAAGCCGCAGGCTGTGCCAAATGCGGTGACCATCGCTGCGCTGGTTTCTCCGGTGACGGGTGACGTGGTTGCGCTTGAGCAGGTGCCTGACGAAGCGTTCGCCAGCAAAGCCGTAGGCGACGGCGTGGCCGTGAAGCCAACGGACAAAACCGTGGTCTCTCCGGCAGCCGGTACTATCGTGAAAATCTTCAATACCAACCATGCGTTCTGCCTGGAAACTGAGAAAGGCGCGGAGATCGTTGTCCATATGGGTATCGATACCGTTGCGCTGAACGGTCAGGGCTTTACTCGCCTGGTAGAAGAGGGTGCCGAAGTGGTGGCAGGTCAGCCGATCCTGGAAATGGATCTGGACTTCCTGAACGCCAACGCGCGCTCCATGATAAGCCCTGTGGTGTGCAGCAACATCGACGACTTCAGCGGTCTGGTACTCCAGGCGCAGGGTCAGGTAGTTGCGGGCCAGACGCCACTGTATGAGATTAAAGGCAAGTAATCGCTCCTGAGTAGAGTTATGCCTTTAGCGGCGGGGGGAAATCCTCCGCCGCTTTTTTTTGCAGCAAATGCCCCCATTATTTTCTTCTGGAACGTTTTAAGGGTTGTCACTACGTCCGGCTTATAAGATCATATGCCGTTATACGTTGTTTACGCTTTGAGGAATCCACGATGAGTGAGGCAGAAGCCCGCCCGAGTAACTTTATTCGTCAGATCATCGATGAAGATCTGGCCAGTGGTAAGCACACCACGGTGCACACGCGTTTCCCGCCGGAGCCAAACGGCTACCTGCACATTGGTCACGCTAAATCGATCTGCCTGAACTTTGGTATCGCGCAAGACTACCAGGGGCAGTGCAACCTGCGTTTCGATGACACCAACCCGGTTAAAGAAGACATCGAATACGTTGAGTCGATTAAAAACGACGTGCAATGGCTGGGCTTCAACTGGTCTGGCGATATCTGCTACTCCTCAGACTATTTCGATCAGCTGTATGCCTATGCGGTTGAACTGATCAACAAAGGTCTGGCTTACGTTGACGAGCTGTCTGCTGACGAAATCCGTGAATACCGCGGTACGCTGACTCAGCCCGGCAAAAACAGCCCGTTCCGCGATCGCAGCGTGGAAGAGAACCTGGCGCTGTTTGAAAAAATGCGTGCCGGCGGCTTCGAAGAAGGCAAAGCGTGCCTGCGTGCCAAAATCGACATGGCATCTCCGTTCATCGTGATGCGCGACCCGGTGCTGTACCGCATTAAGTTCGCTGAACACCACCAGACCGGTAACAAGTGGTGCATCTACCCGATGTACGACTTCACCCACTGCATCAGCGATGCGCTGGAAGGTATTACGCACTCGCTGTGTACGCTGGAGTTCCAGGACAACCGTCGTCTGTACGACTGGGTGCTGGATAACATCACCATTCCCGTGCATCCGCGTCAGTACGAATTCTCTCGTCTGAACCTGGAATACACCGTGATGTCCAAGCGTAAGCTCAACCTGCTGGTCACCGACAAGCACGTTGAAGGCTGGGACGACCCACGCATGCCGACCATTTCTGGCCTGCGTCGTCGTGGCTACACCTCCGCGTCCATTCGTGAGTTCTGCAAACGTATCGGCGTCACCAAGCAGGACAACACCATTGAGATGGCCTCACTGGAATCCTGCATCCGTGAAGATCTGAACGAAAACGCGCCGCGCGCGATGGCGGTGATCGACCCGGTTAAGCTGGTTATCGAAAACTATCCGCAGGGCGAAAGCGAGCTGGTCTCTATGCCTAACCATCCGAACAAACCGGAAATGGGCACCCGCGACGTGCCGTTCAGCGGTGAAATCTGGATCGATCGTGCTGACTTCCGTGAAGAAGCGAACAAGCAGTACAAGCGTCTGGTGATGGGTAAAGAAGTGCGTCTGCGTAACGCCTATGTCATCAAAGCCGAGCGCGTAGAAAAAGATGCGGAAGGTAACATCACGACCATCTTCTGTACGTACGACGCAGAGACGCTGAGCAAAGATCCGGCGGATGGCCGTAAAGTGAAAGGCGTAATCCACTGGGTGAGCGCCCAGCACGCGCTGCCTGTTGAGATCCGCCTGTACGATCGCCTGTTCAGCGTGCCGAATCCAGGTGCGGCGGAAGACTTCCTCGCAACCATCAACCCGGAATCGCTGGTCATTAAGCAAGGCTATGCTGAGCCGTCCCTGAAGGCCGCTGAGGCCGGCAAGGCGTTCCAGTTTGAGCGTGAAGGTTACTTCTGCCTGGACAGCCGCTACAGCACGGCAGAAAAACCGGTATTTAACCGTACCGTGGGTCTGCGCGATACCTGGACTAAGATCGGCGAATAATAACGCTGCTCTGGTCAATGAGAAACAAACGCCGCGTAATGCGGCGTTTTTTTATTTAGCGATCATATCGTTAAGCGCAGGCGAAATTATTATAAGCCAGCAGAACGGGTCAATGAGGTGCTACTTATTTTTCTAAAAAAAGTTTGTTTATTTACGAAAAACGGAAAGGGATAAAAATAGATAAATAGTGATGGCGTTACTTACTGAAAATCCACCGGTTCCCCGCCAGCACTCGGCTCCTGCTAATTGTTACAAAGCACTACGAAATATGTGCTCTTCGTCATAATCCTGACTTTTGCCTGATTAAAAGCATTGATAATTCGCGCCGCGAAAAATAACCTAAAGACGGTAGTTAATTCGAGGGTATTTCTGACTACCCCTGACCTTTTGGTCTTTTCTGTTTTTCGCCGTTTAAGGCGTTTTAATTCGTCAAAGAGGAATAATCTATGCGTACGTTCAGTGGCAAACGTAGTGCGCTGGCGCTGGCTATCGCCGGTGTGACAGCAATGTCAGGCCTGGTGATTGCGCCAGAGGCTAAAGCAGCAGGCTTCATTGAAGATTCCACCCTCACGGGCGGTATTTATTACTGGCAGCGTGAGCGTGACCGTAAAGACGTCACTGAAAATAAATACAAAACCAACCTTTCTCACTCGACCTGGAACGCCAACCTGGATTTCCAGTCGGGATATGCCGCCGATATGTTCGGGATTGATATTGCTGCTTTCACCGCAATTGAAATGGCCGAAAATGGCGACAGCGGCCACCCGAACGAAATTGCATTCTCCTCCAGCAACAAAGCCTACGACGAAGACTGGTCCGGCGATAAAAGCGGTATCAGCCTCTATAAAGCGGCGGCAAAATTCAAATATGGCCCGGTCTGGGCGCGTGGGGGTTATATCCAGCCAACAGGACAAACGCTGTTAGCGCCGCACTGGAGCTTTATGCCAGGTACCTATCAGGGGGCGGAAGCCGGCGCTAATTTTGACTACGGCGATGCGGGGGCGTTGAGCTTCTCCTATATGTGGACCAACGAGTACAAAGCGCCGTGGCACATTGAGATGGACAAGTTCTACCAGAACGATAAAAAAACCAAAGTCGAGTATCTCCACTCTCTTGGCGCGAAGTATGACTTTAAAAACGATCTGGTGCTGGAAGCGGCGTTTGGTCAGGCTGAAGGCTATATCGATCAGTACTTTGCTAAGGCCAGCTATAAATTTGATATCGCAGGTAGCCCGCTGAGCACCAGCTATCAGTTCTACGGCACGCGCGATAAGGTCAGCGATGGCAGCGTAAATGATATCTATGACGGGACCGCATGGTTGCAGGCGCTGACCTTCGGCTACAAGGTCGGCCAGGTTGATTTGCGCCTGGAAGGGACGTGGGTTAAGGCTGAAGGGCAGCAGGGTTACTTCCTGCAACGTATGACGCCTACCTACGCCTCCTCTAACGGTCGTCTGGATATCTGGTGGGATAACCGCTCTGACTTTAACGCCGACGGCGAAAAGGCGGTCTTCTTCGGCGCAATGTATGACCTGAAAAACTGGAACCTGCCCGGCTGGGCAGTGGGAGCATCCTACGCGTACGCCTGGGATGCGAAGCCCGGGGATATGGCAACGCCAGACGCGTACTACGATCCAAACTACCGTCTGAAAGAGTCTTCATACAGCCTGGATGCGATTTACACCCTTCAGGAGGGCCGTGCGAAAGGCACGATGTTCAAACTGCACTTCACCCAGTATGACAACCACTCCGATATCCCGAGCTATGCGGGCGGCTACGGCAACATCTTCCAGGATGAACGTGACGTGAAATTCATGGTCATTGCGCCATTTACCATCTTCTGATGAATGCTGCGGCGGGCGGTGTCCCGCCGTTATGGAGACTGAACATGATGAATAAAAGGGTAATCGTTGCGTTGCTGGCATTCGGGCTGGTGGCATGTGCGCAGGAGCAGGCGCCGAAAGAGGACTCCCGTCTGAAAGAGGCCTACAGCGCGTGCATCAATACCGCACAGGGTTCACCTGAGAAGATTGAGGCCTGTCAAAGCGTGCTGAACGTGCTGAAAAAAGACAAAGCCCATGAGCAATTCGCCACGCAGGAAAACGTTCGCGTGATGGATTACCAGGCCTGTATTCAGGCGCGTAAAACAGGTAACGATCAGGAAGTGGCGAAGCGTTGCGATAAGATCTGGAACGAGATACGCAATAACAATAAATAAGTTGCTTTACGCCCGGTAGTGCTGCGCTTACCGGGCTTTTTTCAGGCAAAAAAAGCCAACCTCACGGCTGGCTCAGAGTATGAACACTCACTTATTTTGCGTCGTGCGCATGTTCATTTTCGCGGCAATCCCCTTCAGCGCAGTGACCATACAGGTACAGGCTGTGGTTAGTCAGGCGGATGCCATGACGGGCGGCGATTTCACGCTGGCGTGATTCAATGGAATCATCGCTAAATTCAATGACCTTGCCACAGTCGAGGCAGATCAGGTGATCGTGGTGGTGCTGCTGAGTCAGTTCGAACACGGACTTGCCGCCTTCGAAATTATGACGAGTAACAATGCCCGCGTCGTCAAACTGGTTCAGCACACGATAGACGGTTGCCAGCCCAATCTCTTCACCCATATCGATAAGACGCTTGTAAAGGTCTTCCGCACTGACATGGTGATTGTCTGGCCCCTGAAGCACTTCAAGGATTTTTAACCGAGGAAGCGTTACTTTCAGGCCAGCTTTCTTTAATGCGGTATTGTTGTCAGTCATGCGGAATCTGTCCTGTTGCTAAACGATTCACTTCAAAAGAAGAAGTGACAGAAAATGCACTTGGGATAATGCGTCTCATTATAGAACTGCCATGGCTAAATGAAAACTGCAAGTCTCAAGCAAAGTATGCTTATAAAAACGTGGTATCACCAACAAACTTGTTCGATGGCACCCACTTTTTACCAGGGGGATATTGTACAGGTCTGAGCGAAAAAGTTAAAAGTTTGTAGCAATTAATTTAATCGGTTTTACCTGGAAAACGGGCGCAACCGGAGCTGCGCCGCAGGGATATCAGGCGTTAAGGATATCGTCCAGGTTCAGCTCTTCGCGAACCTGCTTAACCCATTTCTCTACGCGCTCAGCGGTCAGCTCTGGCTGGCGGTCTTCGTCAATGGCCAGGCCAACGAAGTGATCGTCATCTGCCAGACCTTTAGAAGCCTCGAAGTGGTAACCCGCCGTTGGCCAGTGACCGACGATCGCCGCGCCGCGTGGCTCAATGATGTCGCGAATGGTGCCCAGCGCATCACAGAAATACTCCGCATAATCTTCCTGATCGCCGCAGCCGAACAGGGCAACCAGCTTGCCGTTGAAGTCAACCTCTTCCAGCGTCGGGAAGAAATCGTCCCAGTCACACTGGGCTTCACCGTAGTACCAGGTCGGGATGCCCAGCAGCAGGATGTCATAGCCCTCGAGATCTTCTTTGCTGCTCTTGGCGATGTCATGCACATCAGCAACGTCTTTACCGAGCTGTTTTTGAATGTTTTTTGCGATATTTTCAGTATTGCCGGTATCACTGCCAAAGAAAATGCCGATGATTGCCATGAGTAAAATAACCTCTTGAAACTTAATGGTATGGTGGCGCAAATTGTCCACGGATAAGGGCAATAATAGCAGAACAGACAACCCTGCGGAAACAGCTATCACGCAGGACTGCACTCTGTGCTACATGAAAAAGGTAATATTGAGGATTTTCTGACTCACGCCTTGCCGCGTAACGTCTCAAGCTGGGCGATCAGCATCTCTTCGATCAGTTCGCTGCGGCTGATGTTGCGCGCGTCAGCTAACGCGTTAAGCGCATCGACGGCATCGGCATTCAGCTTCAGTTCGACACGCTTAAGCCCACGATTTTTATCGCGTTTAAGCTGGTTGCGTTTATTGATACGCAGCTGTTCATCGCGCGAAAGCGGATTCGTTTTCGGTCGTCCCGGTCGACGCTCATTCGCGAACAGATCTAGTGTCGTACGGTCCGTTTGTTCTTTGGCCATGATTCTGAGACTTCGGGGGATACACGCCGCCCTGCTAATGCCCGGGCGATAAGCGCGCCATCATACATCACCCAAATCCACACGCCAACGACTGGAAGCCCGTCGTCTTCCGGTCGCTGGCTTTTTAATCAATTCGCGGTGTCAGTGAGATAGCGGCGAATGGCGCGCAGGACGGCGTCAGGTTTTTCTGCATGTACCCAGTGCCCGGCACCGGCAATGACGTGAGCGCGTGCCTGCGGGAATTGCGCCAGCAGCGCGTCACGGTACGCATCAGTAACGTAAGGAGAGTTGCCGCCACGAATGAAGAGGGTAGGGTGCGGCCAGGCGGGGACGGTTTCCCAGCCCACAATATGCGAGTACTGATCCCACAGGACCGGAACGTTAAAGCGCCATTGTCCGTCGACAAATGATTTCAGCAGAAACTGCACCACGCCTTCTTCATCGAGATGCTCGCGCATAACGGCAGCCGCCTGCTGGCGTGTGGAGACGCCTGACGCCGTCACGGCGTTGATGGCAGCGAAAATCTCATCGTGACGGCGAACGTCGTAATTGACGGGCGCAACGTCAATGACCACCAGCCCGGAAATCCGCTCGGGGGCCAGCGCGGTGAGTGCCATCACCGCTTTACCGCCCATTGAATGCCCGATGAGCGTCGCTTTCTGAATATTATTCGCGTTGAGGGTATCTAGCAGATCCTGCGCCATGGCCGCGTAGGTCATCGCTTCCGAGCGCCCGGAAAGACCGTGATTTCGCATGTCAACCTGAAGGATCTCATGATCGGTCACTAAATCGCGCGCCAGCACGCCCAGGTTATCCAGGCTACCAAACAGGCCGTGAACCAGTACGATGGGAGAATTATTGTTCGGCGATTGTGCAGTTTGCGCTCGGGTATTCAATTTCATGGCAAAGTTCTTTTTTTAGGTTTGTCAGGTTAGGGTATCATGTTGACCATTCTGCCGCCCGGGGGCAAGGATCCAGTTTAATCTGACTTTTGCCGCCAACCTGGTTTGACGCTATCCGCTGTTGGGATTTGAACCTATAATCTCAACGACTTGTATTCAGATAAGATATCGCACTGGATTAAGATGAAAACAATCGAAGTTGATGACGAACTCTATCAGTATATTGCCAGCCAGACGCGGCATATTGGGGAGAGCGCGTCCGACATTTTACGGCGCATGCTTAAAATTTCCGCCGCCTCACAGCCCACTCCCGTCACTAAAGATGTCGTGTCTCAGCCGAGCGTTGTTGCACAGGTAAAACCTGCCGTCATGCCGGCAAAAGACAAAGTGCGCGCGATGCGTGAACTGCTGCTGTCCGACGAATATGCCGAGCAGAAAAAGGCGGTTAACCGCTTTATGCTGGTGCTGTCTACACTTTACTCACTGGATCACAATGCCTTTGCTGAAGCGACAGAGTCGCTGCACGGCCGCACCCGCGTTTACTTCGCAGGTGACGAGCAGACGCTGCTGCAAAATGGCAATCAAACCAAGCCCAAACATGTTCCCGGTACGCCATACTGGGTGATCACGAATACCAATACGGGCCGCAAGTGCAGCATGATCGAACATATCATGCAATCCATGCAGTTCCCGGCGGAATTGATCGAAAAGGTTTGCGGTACAATTTAACCCTTGCATCAGAAGGACCAGGCAATGGCAAATCACAGCCGTGCAGGACAACCTGCACAACAACGCGATTTGATTAACGTCGCTCAACTGACCGCGCAGTACTACGTGCTGAAGCCGGTCGTGGGCAACGCAGAACACGCAGTGAAGTTTGGTACATCTGGCCACCGCGGCAGCGCGGCGCGCCACAGCTTTAACGAACCGCACATTCTGGCCATTGCTCAGGCCATCGCGGAAGAGCGCGCGAAAAATGGCGTCACCGGTCCGTGCTATGTTGGGAAAGATACCCACGCCCTGTCTGAACCTGCTTTTATCTCCGTGCTGGAAGTGCTGGCGGCAAACGGCGTAGACGTGATTGTTCAGGAGAACAACGGTTTCACGCCAACGCCTGCGGTGTCTAACGCTATTCTGGTACACAACAAAAAAGGGGGCGCGCAGGCTGACGGCATTGTGATCACCCCGTCCCACAACCCACCGGAAGATGGCGGCATCAAGTACAACCCACCTAACGGTGGCCCGGCAGATACCAACGTCACGAAAGTGGTGGAAGATCGCGCCAACGCATTGCTGGCAAATGGCCTGAACGGCGTGAAGCGTATCTCGCTGGATGAAGCCATGGCCTCCGGTCATGTGAAAGAGCAGGATTTGGTGCAGCCGTTTGTGGAAGGGCTGGCGGATATCGTCGATATGGCCGCGATCCAGAAAGCTGGCCTGAAGCTGGGCGTGGATCCGCTGGGCGGTTCCGGTATCGAATACTGGAAACGCATTGCTGAGCATTACCAGCTGGATCTGACTATCGTGAACGATCACGTCGATCAGACGTTCCGCTTTATGCACCTGGATAAAGACGGCGCGATCCGTATGGACTGCTCCTCCGAATGCGCAATGGCTGGCCTGCTGGCGCTGCGTGACAAGTTCGACCTGGCCTTTGCCAACGACCCGGACTACGACCGTCACGGTATCGTTACCCCGGCAGGGCTGATGAACCCGAACCACTACCTGGCCGTTGCCATCAACTACCTGTTCCAGCACCGTCCGCAGTGGGGCAAAGAGGTGGCGGTTGGTAAAACGCTGGTCTCTTCCGCCATGATTGACCGCGTGGTCGACGCACTGGGCCGTAAGCTGGTGGAAGTGCCGGTGGGCTTCAAGTGGTTTGTTGACGGCCTGCACGACGGCAGCTTTGGCTTTGGCGGTGAAGAGAGCGCGGGTGCGTCCTTCCTGCGTTTTGACGGTACCCCATGGTCAACCGATAAAGACGGCATCATCATGTGCCTGCTGGCGGCGGAAATCACCGCAGTTACCGGTAAGAACCCGCAGGAACATTACAACGAGCTGGCGGAACGTTTTGGCGCGCCAAGCTATAACCGTATTCAGGCGGGCGCCACGTCTGCGCAAAAAGCAGCCCTGTCAAAACTGTCTCCGGAAATGGTCAGCGCCAGCACGCTGGCAGGTGACCCGATCACCGCGCGTCTGACGGCGGCTCCGGGCAACGGCGCGGCCATCGGCGGACTGAAGGTGATGACCGAAAACGGCTGGTTCGCGGCGCGTCCATCCGGTACGGAAGATGCGTACAAAATCTATTGCGAAAGCTTCCTCGGCGCTGAGCACCGTCAGCAGATTGAGAAAGAAGCGGTAGAGATTGTCAGCGAAGTGCTGAAAAACGCGTAAGTGCGGTTTGTGTGCCGGGCGGCACTGCGTTTGCCCGGCCTACAACAGCGATCATAGGCCCGGTAAGCGCTAGCGCCACCGGGCTTTTTTTTAACTATGCTTGTTCTTCAGTTCAAACCGTGGTGAGACCAGACCGTACAGCGTCCAGCCCATAAAGGTCACCATCGCGCCATACAGCATTGCTTCCTGGCCGGACGAGTAGAGCGCGTAGAAGCTATAGATCGCGCCAATCAGCGCCACGATATTGGCCGCCCGGGCTTTGCGCGGATCCACCTTCGCCACCTTCTGAATAATCACCAGCGCCGCCATCGACAGAATGTACGGAATGATGTTCGTCACCACCGCCAGGTTGACCAGCACGTTAAACTGGCTGTTCAGCGACGGGCTGATGGTCATGAGCGACAAACCGCTCTGGAAAATCACAATCGCCAGCATGCCCTGTACCGGCGCATCCGCTTTGGTGACGCGGGAGAAGATTTTCGGGAAATACCCTTCGTCAGCTGAAGATTTAAACACCTGAGCGATGGTGAACTGCCAGCCCAGCAGCGAGCCGCAGCAGGACATCACCATCAGCCCCATAATGACTTTCCCGACTTCCGGCGTAAACATCTGCGCAAACGCCAGCCCGAACGGTGCCGTGGAGTTAGCCAGATCCATGTTGGGCACAATCCCCGCAATCACGTTGGTCGAAATGATGTAGATCACCGCCGCGCCCAGCGTTCCGCCGAGAACCGCGATGGGTACGTTCTTCTCCGGGTTTTCCACCACTTCAGCATTCGCACAGGCCGATTCCAGACCGAGGAAAGCCCACAGCGTCATGGCGATGGACGAGCCCACTGCGGTGAAGAACGGCACGTGGTGCGGGTTCCAGGAGTTGGCGTACAGCGTCGGGCTGAACCAGAACCAGCCGATGATGCACAGACCGACCACCGGGATGATCACGCCCCAGACGGTAATGCTGCTGAGTTGTCCGGTGATGCGCGCGCCGCCAAAGTTGGCGACGGTACAGATCCACAGCACGCCGATGGTTGCCAGCCCAATCTGCACCGGGGTCAGCGTCGCGCCAAACAGCTCCGTGCCGTAACCGACAGCGGAAATGGCAATCGCCACGTTAGCGATCAGCAGCGACACGCCGTAGGTGTAGTTCGCCATAAAGTTACCGGACTTACCGAACGCATATTCGGCATAGCCCCCCATCCCGCCTGACTTGCGGCTGAACATTCCGCACTTGGCAAACGCCCACGCCAGCGCCATCGAGCCCACGGCGGTCACGAGCCAGGAGATAATCGAAATGGTCCCCACCTCAGCAAGCTTGGTAGGCAGCATGATGATCCCGGAACCCATCATGTTCACCATGGTGAGAATAGTGAGTTGCACTACGCCCATCTTGTTAGCTTTACTCATAATTTTTCTCCTTTCAGCAGCGCTGGCTGAGCGGCAGGTTGTTTGATGACGTAGCAGCGCACCTCTTTGCGACCGTCACGCTCCTCGATGTAAACCCCCTGTAACTCCGGCGCAAAGCCCGGCAGCAGGTTGATTCCGTCTTCCAGTGCGGCAAAGTAGCGCAGCACGGAACCGCCCCAGACTTCACCCGGCACCACGCACAGCACCCCCGGTGGGTAAGGCAGCGCACCTTCGGCGGCGATACGGCCTTGTGCATCGCGCAGGGAGACCAGTTCGACCTCACCGCGCAGGTACGCGTAGTTCGCCTCCTGCGGGTTCATCATGACGCGCGGGAAGTGAGACTTACGGAACATCTCTTTTTGCAGTTGTTTCACATTGTGGCGGGCATAAAGGTCATGCATCTCCTGACAAATCTGGCGAAGGGTGTAATCCGCGTAACGATCCGGATGTTGCTTACAGAGAGAGGGCAGAACCTCTTTTAGCGGCACATCGCTCTGGAGCAGTTTTTCGAAACGCACCAGCTGGGCGACGAGCTGCTGCAATTTGCCCATGTCCTCCGCCGGGGTGAGCAGGAAGAGTATGGAGTTGAGGTCGCATTTTTCCGGCACGATGCCGTTTTCACGCAGGAAGTTGGCAAGGATGGTGGCGGGCACGCCGAAATCTTCGTACTCACCGGTACGGGCGTTGATGCCCGGCGTGGTCAGCAGCAGCTTGCACGGATCGATAAAATACTGATGCTCGGCATATCCCTCGAATGCGTGCCAGCGTTCGCCCGGAACGAAATGGAAGAAGCGCAGATCGGTGGCGATTTCCGCCGTATCCCAGCTTTCCCACGGACGGCCGTCCACCGTCTCCGGCACGAACGGGCGAATAAACTGACAGTTCTGAAGGATCAGTTTTCGCGCGTCGATACCCGTCACGACGCAGTCCATCCACATGTTGCGCCCACTTTGCCCCTCGTGCATGCGGGCGTTGATATCCAGGGCGGCAAACAGCGGATAAAACGGGCTGGTGGAGGCGTGCATCATGAAGGCGTTGTTGAGTCGCTTATGCGGGACATAGCGCGGCTGGCCTTTGATATGGCTGTCCTTCTTATGGATTTGCGAGGTTTGCGAGAAACCCGCCTGCTGCTTATGCACCGACTGGGTAACCAGAATGCCCGGATCGTTTTCGTTCAGCTCCAGCAGCAGCGGCGAGCAGTCGGCCATCATCGGGATAAACTGCTCGTAACCGACCCAGGCGGAGTCAAACAGAATATAGTCACAGAGGTGACCAATCTTATCCACCACCTGACGGGCGTTATAGATGGTGCCGTCGTAGGTGCCCAGCTGGATCACCGCCAGGCGGAACGGACGTTCATCCCGCGCGCGGCCAGGCGCGACCTCTGACACCAGCTCCCGCAGGTAGCTCTCTTCAAAACAGTGCGCGTCAATACCGCCGATAAACCCGTACGGGTTGCGCGCCGTTTCGAGATAAACCGGCGTCGCTCCTGCCTGTAACAGCGCGCCGTGATGATTAGATTTATGGTTATTGCGATCGAACAGCACCAGATCGCCCGGCGTGAGCAGCGCATTGAGTACCACCTTGTTGGATGAGGAGGTGCCGTTCAGCACGAAGTAGGTTTTATCGGCATTAAAGACCTTTGCCGCATGCTGCTGGGCGATGCAGGGCGCGCCCTCGTGGATCAGCAGATCGCCCATTGCCACATCGGCGTTGCACAGATCGGCGCGGAATAGCGTTTCGCCAAAGAAATCGACAAACTGATTCCCCGCCGGATGGCGACGGAAGAACTGGCCTCCCTGATGCCCCGGGCAGTCAAACGCGCTGTTCCCCTGCTGGACGTAATCGACCAGCGCGCGGAAGAACGGCGGGCGAAGCTGGGTTTCGTACTTCTGCGCCGCCGCCTCAAGCTGGCGTCCGTAGAATTCATTGCTGGTGTCAGAGTACTCAAAAACGCCGTGAATACGGGACAAATATTCAGCCGGAACCCTTTCTTCTTTATGGGTGGCAATAAACACCGGAATACCAAATCCTGTGGCGTCTATTTCTTCTATGGCACCAGTGAAAATATCGCTTACGGCCAGCACCACGGCTGCCACATCAATATAGTCCGATGCGCTGATGTCCACAATTTCACGCGACGTGGTAAAGCATTCAGGACAGGCACGGCTGACGGCAATTTTTAACGTTTTCATCTTTTTATCTTTATTTCAGGCAATATGGGGCCCTCGACTTCTTGCAATAAAGAAATCGATTATTTCCAGGAAAAAAAAGCAAAGCGTGGCCGCTGATACGAAATCAGTTAATTGCTTTTTGCTGAGTAGAATTCAGTCCGCCCGGTTGCGGAGAATCTGAATTGCAGAAAGTAAGCGCAGGTGTTCACAGGCAAGCGCCTGTAAAATAGCAAGTTTCAGGAAGACCTGTAAGCAGATGCGCCAGAAGTCGAAGGACTACCGGGCGTTGAAGAGATGAAAGTCAAAACAGTTACGGTGGGCAAACATCATGATATGTGTTGTCCGCCTTATATGGGGCATTAAACGATTATTGTTTTCCATGTTCAGTTTCCTTTCAGTAATTGAAAGCATGGTCATTTTATCCAGGAAAAAGGGATTAACTGTGAATCAGATCACCATTAACCGATCATTTCAGAAATAATTAGTCGTTTTTGATGAATAATGCAGATCAAAATGCTGTTTTGTTGGCTTGATGTTAAATTGGTGTTTGAATTGTGTTTGGGAAGGACGAATATAGCCATGAAAATAACCTCTGCATTATTTTCATGACATATTCAGGGTGATGACTTTCTTTATTTAAGATTGATTTGAATACTTATTCAGATCATAAACCGATAGCCAATACCGGTTTCTGTTAATAAATGACGCGGACGCGCGGGATCGGCTTCAAGTTTCTGGCGAAGGTGTCCCATATAAATGCGTAAATAGTGACTATGCTCAACAGCATTCGGCCCCCAGACCTGGCTTAAGAGCTGTCGCTGCGTTAGCACTTTTCCATGGTTGTTGAGTAGCACGGCCAGCAGACGAAATTCGATGGGCGTGAGGTGAACCTCTTCTTCTCCCCGCACAATGCGGCGGGCAGCAAGATCGACGCGGATATCGCCAAAGGCGTACACCGGATCAGAAGGGGTTGTGGCACTGTGACGACGCAGCGCCACACGAAGCCGGGCCTGTAGCTCGCCAATGCCAAACGGTTTAATCAGATAATCATCCGCTCCGGCATCCAGCGCGGCGATTTTATCCGCCTCTTCGGTGCGGGCTGAAAGGACCAGAATCGGCATCTGGCTCCACTGACGCACTTCGCGAATAAAATCAATGCCGTCGCCATCCGGGAGCCCCAGATCCAGAATCACCAGGTCCGGCTTGCGGGTCGCGGCTTCGATTAACCCCCGTTGAAGCGTACCGGCTTCATGAACGCGCAAACCGTCGCCTTCCAGCGCGGTGCGCAGAAATCGGCTGATAGCGAGCTCATCTTCAACAATCAGAACGTTAATCACATATCCTCTGGTAAATCATCAAGTTCTGGTGGAGTTTCAAGAGGAAGTGTAACACAAAAGCGTGCGCCACCTTCCGGGCGGTTCTCGGCTGAAATGGTGCCGCCATGCACGTCGACAATCGCCTGGCAGATCGCCAGCCCCAGGCCAACGCCCGGAATGGCGGACTCCTTATTGCCGCGCGCAAATTTATCGAAAATGGCGCGCTCCTGACCCGCCGGAATACCCGGCCCGGTATCCCAGATCTCAAGCCGCAGCGTTTGCGTATCTACCCCGGCGGCGATCCCAATCTGCGCTTTTGCTCCGGCGTATTTAGCCGCGTTTTCCAGAAGATTAATCAGGACGCGCTCAAACAGCGGGCCATCAACATGTATGAGCGTCAGGGGTTCCGGCATGTTCAGCGCAATATGGCGTCCACCCAGACCCGGCTCCAGCATCTTCAGCGCGCTGCCGACAACCTCTTCAAGCGTAAGCCACTCTTTTTTGAGGTTAAAACCGCCGGACTGAATGCGCGCCATGTCCAGCAGGTTATTCACCAGGCGCGTGGTATTCAGCACGTGCTGGCGAATTTCGCTGGCCTGTACCGCATGCTTCGACCCTTCCGCCGCCAGATCCAGCGTGAGAATTTCGGACTGACCAAACAGCACGGTGAGCGGGGTGCGCAGATCGTGGGAAAGCGCCGCCAGCAGCGAGTTGCGGATGCTTTCACGCTCGCTTGCCAGCCGCGCCTGCTCTTCGCTGGCGGTAAGCGCCAGCCGCTCAAGGGCGCTAGCGACCAGCAGGGTGAAGGTTTCCAGCAGGCGCTGCTGCTCGGGGATCATCAGCTGGCGTTGGTTAGACGGCTCCACGATGACCAGCCCGTGGTTTTTATCCGCGCTGCGCAGCGGCAGGATCTGGTAAGGCACGCCGGGCAGGGTGTCGGTTCCGGCACCGGCGGGTAACCCTTTGTCGAAGCTCCAGCGGGCAATCGCTTCATCCCACGGCGTCATGCCCGAAGGCGAGGTAAGCGGGCGAAGATGTCCGTGCTCGTCGGGGAGTAAAATCAGGTTGCTGGCATGAAACGTTGAGCGAATAAACTGCTCGCTGGTCTGGACGATATCCTGCTGCGTGCGGCCGACCGCAAGCGATTTTGACATTTCGTAAAGATGTCGCGTGCGCTGCTCGCGGTAGCGGGCAATGCGCGCCTGGTAGCGCACGCCCGCCGTCAGGTTCCCGATCACCAGCCCGACGGTAAGCATCACGGCAAAAGTCAAAATGTACTGCACGTCCGAGACGGCAAGCGTCCCGCGTGGCGCAATAAAGAACAGATCGAAGCTGACGACGTTGATCACCGTTGCCAGCACCGACGGCCAGCGGCCGTAAAAGAGGGCGACCACGACGACGCCCAGCAGATAAATCATGACCAGATTGGCGGCGTCGAAGGCGATGAGCCACTGGCTGGCAATCACCGTAATCAGGGCGCAGAGCACCACGGCCACCAGACAGCCGCGGATCTGCATGCGCCACTTATCGCCAAAAGCGCGGGCGTCCGGCGCGCGGTTGGGCAGGGGAGCGGGCCTGTCATCCAGCGCGACGATGACTAAATCGAGATCCGGCGCGCGGCGGGCCAGCCTGTCGGCGAAAGATTCCCGGCTAAACCAGCGGCGATGCTGGCGACGCCCAATGACAATCTTGCCCAGGTTGTGCTTACGCGCGTAGCGCAGAATGGCTTTATCTTCCTGCGGATCGGAAAGGGTTGCGGTTTCCGCGCCCAGCTCCTGAGCCAGCCGCAGCGCGCTCAGAATGGCGCGGCGCTGATTCTCCGGCAGGGCGTGAAGCTGCGGCGTTTCGACGTATACCGCGTGCCACACGCTGCCAAACTTTGCCGCAAGCCGGGCGGCAGTGCGGACCAGCTTTTCATTGCCGCTGCCGTGGCCAATGCATAACAGAATGGCGTCCCGCGTGTGCCAGACGCGCTCTCGCCCCTGAAGGTCTCGCCAGGCGCGCATCTGATCATCAACGCGATCGGCAGTGCGGCGCAGGGCGAGCTCGCGCAGGGCAATCAGGTTTCCCTTGCGGAAGAAATGTTCGATGGCGCGTTCGGCCTGGCCGGCAATATACACCTTGCCTTCGTGCAGGCGCTGGCGCAGATCGTCCGGCGGCAGGTCAACCAGAACAACCTCATCGGCAGAATCAAAAAACGGATCGGGGACGGTCTCCCGCACCTGAATGCCGGTGACGCCGCTCACCACGTCGTTCAGGCTTTCCAGATGCTGAACATTCACCGTGGTGAAGACGTCGATGCCGGCTTCAAGCAGCTCCTCAACATCCTGCCAGCGCTTCGGATGACGCGAGCCCGGCGCGTTGCTGTGCGCCAGTTCGTCCATCAGAATGAGCGCAGGTCGTCGGGCGAGGGCGGCATCCAGATCGAACTCCGTGACCAGCCGCCCGCGATGGTTAATGCGCTGGGGCGGCTGCGTCGCCAGTCCCGTCAGCAGCGCCGCCGTCTCTTTGCGACCGTGGGTTTCCACTACGCCGATGAGAATATCAAGCCCCTGCGCCCGCAGCCGCTGGGCTTCCGTCAGCATGGCGAAGGTTTTCCCGACGCCCGCACAGGCACCGAAAAAAATTTTCAGCTTGCCGCGATGGGCTTCCGCCGTCTGTTCAAGCAGCCTGTCCGGATCCGGGCGCATGGGCTCGTCGGTCATTTAGTTTTTCCTTAGCGCGTCCAGCGCCAGATTCAGCTCAACAATGTTCACTACCGGCATGCCGATGAAGCTGACCAGCGGCTTTTGCGTGTGCTCTGCGACCAGCTTGCTCACCTGTTCGATGGGCAGCTGGCGGGCGGCGGCCACGCGCGGAATTTGCCATGCCGCCGCGTCCGGCGTCAGGCTGTAGTCCAGCCCGCTGGCCGACGCGGTGACCAGCTCAACCGGCACCTCACGGCTGGCCTGAGGATTGGCGGCGCGCAGGGCGGCAACGCGTTCAGCGATGGCTTTATTCAGCGCGGGATTGCTGCCTGCCAGATTGCTGCCGCCGGACGCCATTGGATTATACGGGCTTTCCGCAGTGGCGGAAGGGCGTCCCTGGAAGTAGCCTGCGCCCGTGAAGTTCTGCCCAATCAGGCGCGAGCCCCGGTTTTCACCGTTCTGGATAATCAGCGAGCCGTTGGCCTGGTCCTTAAACCACCACTGGCCGAGCGCCGTGGTCACCAGCGGGTAGAGCCCGCCGGTAATCAGAGACAGCAGAATAAACAACAGTATAGCGGGACGTAACATCGTCATTTGATTCACCTTTAAACCAGCCCAAACAGCGTTAACAGCACGTCGATAACCTTGATCCCGATAAAGGGCACCACCAGCCCACCCAGGCCGTAAATCCACAGGTTGCGGCGCAGCATGGCGGCGGCCGTCAGCGGCTTATAGCTCACCCCTTTCAGCGCCAGCGGGATGAGGAAGACAATGATCAGGGCGTTGAAAATCACCGCGCTCATGATGGCCGACGCCGGGGAGTGCAGGTGCATCACGTTCAGGGCGTTCAGCTGCGGATAGGTCGCCGCAAACGCCGCCGGGATAATGGCGAAATACTTCGCCACGTCGTTGGCGATGCTAAACGTGGTCAGCGAGCCGCGCGTCATCAGCATCTGTTTGCCGATATGCACCACTTCGATCAGCTTGGTCGGGTTCGAATCGAGGTCGACCATGTTGCCCGCCTCTTTTGCTGCCTGCGTACCGGAGTTCATCGCCACCGCCACGTCGGCCTGCGCCAGCGCCGGGGCATCGTTAGTGCCGTCGCCCGTCATCGCCACCAGACGGCCTTCCGCCTGATACTGACGAATCAACGCCAGTTTCGCTTCCGGTGTGGCTTCGGAAAGGAAATCATCCACGCCCGCTTCGGCGGCAATGGCGGCCGCGGTGAGGCGGTTATCCCCGGTGATCATCACCGTTTTGATGCCCATCTTGCGCATCTGGGCGAAACGCTCCTTGATACCGCCTTTAACGATATCCTTCAGGGCTATCACGCCCAGCACGCTTGCTCCTTCCGCCACCACCAGAGGTGTCGCCCCCTGACGCGCCACGTTTTCAACCAGCTTGTCCACCTCAGGCGGGAAGTGGCCATTGTTTGCCTCAATATGACGACGAATGGCGTCAACCGACCCTTTACGGATCATCCGGTCCTGAATGTTGATCCCACTCATCCGGGTTTGCGCGGTGAACGGCACGAAGGTGGCGTGCAGGCTCTGCACGTCGCGCTGGCGCAGGTTGAAGCGCTGCTTGGCCAGGATCACAATGCTGCGGCCTTCCGGCGTTTCATCGGCCAGAGAGGAGAGTTGCGCCGCGTCGGCCAGCGTTTTTTCATCCACGCCGGGGGCGGGTAAAAATTCAGATGCCTGACGATTCCCCAGGGTGATGGTCCCGGTTTTATCCAGCAGCAGCACGTCTACGTCGCCCGCCGCTTCCACGGCGCGTCCGCTGGTGGCGATAACGTTCGCGCCCAGCATGTGGCTCATCCCCGCCACGCCAATCGCGGAAAGCAGGCCGCCGATCGTCGTGGGGATAAGGCACACCAGCAGGGCCACCAGCACGGTAACGCTGACCGCCGTACCGCCGTAGGCGGAGAACGGCCACAGGGTCGCCGTTGCCAGCAGGAAGACGAGGGTAAGCGCCACCAGCAGAATGGTCAGGGCAATTTCGTTCGGCGTTTTACGACGCTGTGCGCCTTCGACCATAGCGATCATCCGGTCGAGGAAAGTTTCGCCCGGGTTAACGCTGCACTGGATCACCAGCCAGTCGGAAAGAATGCGGGTCCCGCCCGTTACGGAGGCGAAGTCGCCGCCGGACTCGCGGATCACCGGGGCGGATTCCCCGGTGATGGCGCTTTCGTCCACCGATGCGCCGCCTTCAATGACCTCCCCGTCGCAGGGGATGATGTCGCCGGCTTCCACCAGCACCACGTCACCTTTACGCAGTTCATCCGCCGGCACGTGATCCATCTCCGCGCCATATTTCGGTTCACGTAATTTGCGCGCGAAAGCGGTCTTTTTTACCCCTTTCAGGCTGTTGGCCTGCGCTTTACTGCGGCCTTCCGCCAGCGCTTCGGCGAAGTTGGCGAACAGCACGGTAAACCACAGCCACAGGCTGATGGCGCCGGTAAAGGCTGCATTGCCCGCCAGGTGGCCCGTTCCCATGGCAATCGCCAGCGCGGTGGTGAGTACGCTCCCCATCCAGACGATAAACATCACCGGGTTGTGCCACTGCACGCGAGGGCTCAGTTTTTTTACCGCATCCATGAGGGCCTGACGAACTAAGGTCGGTTCGAGCAGGGCCAGTTGTTTACGACTCATGACAAATTCTCCGCAAAATCAGCGTAAAGAGAGAGTTTCCGCAACCGGGCCTAACGCGAGGGCGGGGATAAAGGTCAGGGCGCCCACCAGCAGGACGGTGCCAATCAGCAGGCCGACGAACAGCGCGCCGTGAGTCGGTAACGTACCGGCGGTGGTCGGCTGGATTTTCTTATTCACCAGTGCTCCAGCGATTGCCATGACGGGAATAATCACGCCGAAACGCCCAACGAACATGCAGAACGCCAGCAGACAGTTCCAGAACGGCGAGTTGGCGCTTAGCCCGGCAAAGGCGCTGCCGTTGTTGTTGGCGGCGGACGACACGGCATACAGCACTTCGCTAAAGCCGTGGATGCCCGGGTTAAAGATGCCGCTGCGGCCTGCCTCGGTCATCAGCGCCAGGGCGGTGCCGAGCAGCACAAGGGCGGGGGTGACCAGGATCGCCAGCGCGGTTAACTTCATCTCGCGAACGTCGATTTTTTTACCGAGATACTCCGGCGTGCGGCCAATCATCAGCCCGGCGATAAACACCGCCAGCAGAACAAACAGCAGCATGCCGTACAGCCCCGAGCCGACCCCACCGAAGACCACTTCGCCAATCTGCATCAGCCACATAGGGATCATGCCGCCGAGCGCGGTGAAAGAGTCGTGCATGGCGTTCACCGCCCCGCAGGAGGCCGCCGTGGTGACCACCGCATAAAGGCTGCTGGCAAGAACGCCGAAGCGGCTCTCTTTGCCTTCCAGGTTAATATTGCTGTTGGCCCCCAGCTGCATGAAGTGGCTGTTGCCGTTCCATTCGGCCCACATCACCAGGGCTACGCAGACCACGAAGATGAGCGTCATTGCCCACAGCAGCGTGCGGCCCTGGCGGCGATCGTTAACCACATCACCAAAGGCGAAACAGAGCGCGGTGGGGATCAGGAAGATCGCCAGCATCTGCACAAAATTGGTCAGTGCCGTTGGGTTTTCAAACGGATGTGATGAATTGGCGTTGAAGAAGCCGCCGCCGTTGGTGCCCAGCATCTTGATCGCTTCCTGCGATGCCACCGGCCCCATCGGCAGAAGTCCCCCGGTTCCTTCGAGCGAAGTGTAAGGGGTATAAGGCAGCAGGTTTTGCAGGGTGCCTTGCTGAATAAAGAACAGGGCAATAAGCAGCGCAACAGGAACCAGGATCCAAAGGGTAATACGCGTGACATCAACCCACGCGTTGCCGAGCGTGCTGACATTCTGGCGGGCAAAGGCGCGCGTCAGGGCGAAGATCACCGCGATACCGCTGGCCGCAGACAGAAAGTTTTGCACGGTTAACCCTACCATCTGGCTGAAGTAGCTGAGCGTCGTTTCACCGGCGTAAGACTGCCAGTTAGTGTTGGTCACAAAGCTGACCGCCGTGTTCAGCGCCAGGTGCCAGGATAAACCGGGTAGCCGTTGCGGGTTCAACGGCAGGCTCCCCTGAAGCATGAGCATCGCAAAAAGGGCAATAAGCCCCACGATATTCAGCAGCAGTATCGCCATCAGATACTGACGCCAGTTCATTTCCTGATCGTTTATACCTGAAACGCGCCAGAGCACATTTTCAATCGTTCTCGTGCCCGGCAATGGCGCGTTGCCGATCAGCCGCGCCAGCGCGGTTCCCAGCGGCCTGGAGAGCACAAACAGCACCAGTAAAAAGCTGGCAATAAGCAAAAACGCCTGAGCAGCCATCAGAATGCCTCCGCATTAATCAGGGCATAAATCAGATAAGCCATTAACAGGAACACCAGCACGATGCCGGCAATCAGACCTGCACTCACACTCCACCTCCGGGTGACATTTGTAATGGTGCTAACGGTAGGATTTACGGCGCAAAGATTTCGCAAAAATCGGGGGGAGGGGTGTAAAAAAAGTATAAAAATGGAAAGCCCACAATTTAACTATTGATAAGTAAATTGTTAACTTTTTTGTAACTTAATTACGGCGTGAGTGTAAATATTCACTAAATGGATGAAAATAAGTGGTCGGATGAGTAGTAAAATTACACGCAAAGCGATATTATTTTATCCAGCTCACAAATTTTGAATTTTCCGGATGACGTTTCCGGCCAACTATAGGGGAGAAAATATGGATCTTTATAAAGAGTATCCGGCTCATATCGTGTTCATGCGTCGCACTTTCGCCGTAGTGGCTGGCGTGCTGGCCCTGCCGGTGATGCTGTTCTGGAAAGATCGCGCGCGTTTTTACAGTTACCTGCACCGCGTCTGGGCGAAAACCAGCGAAAAGCCGGTGTGGATGGATCAGGCCGAGAAAGCAACCTGCGATTTCTACTGATACGACGCGACATCGTAGCCATAAAAAAACCGCCAACGACAATGTGGCGGTTTTTTTATCCCTCGGGATTCGCGGTCCGTTGGGTAATCTTGCAGCCCCTACCCGGGATTTTTATCATACCCTTCTTTGAAAAGTTCGCAATCCACTTCACCTTTATAAATTCCTAATTTTATTGAAATAACTTACTTTTGGCGTTGGTGTTAATTATGATGCCACGTCCCTTTCCGCCATCTCGCAAATGGGCATCGGTCCTGGGAAAGGTGTATCCATAGCCGTAAAGCAGCCCGCCTACCCGGGCTTGTGTCCACCGATTTATCACCGGTGGTGATAGGTGGAGCGGTTAGCAGCAGGGACCGCATAGTGAAACGCTATTTATGCATTGCGTTCATTGTCGCCAGCGTACTCGTTGTAAAGAGTGATAAACCGGATGTGTTTGTTGCCTTTACCCCGATAGCGCAGGACAAGTAGCGTTAAGGCCGCCTCGGGCGGCCTTTTTTATTTCATCCCGTCTACACTTCATGGCAAAGTAGTTCAATGCGTGCCTTTTTCCTTTTACGGCATGCCCTTACGGACATAATGGACAATTGCCAGGAGTTTTATGCCCACCCATCTGGTTTGGTTTCGCGCGGATTTACGCATTCACGACAACATCGCTCTTGCGGCGGCCTGCCGCGCCAAAGACGCGAATGTGCTGGCCCTGTTTATCGCCACGCCAGAGCAGTGGCAGCAGCATGACATGGCGCCCCGGCAAGCGGCTTTGCTCAGCGCGTATCTGAATGACCTGCAACATTCACTGGCCGAAAAAGGCATCCCGCTTATCTATGAAGAGGTGAACGATTTTGCCGCACAGCTTCAGACGGTGCAGGCAATCTGTAAGCAGCACGCGGTAACGCGTCTTTTTTACAACTACCAGTACGAATTTAACGAGCAGCAGCGCGACCGTCAGCTGGAGAAAACCCTTACGGGCGTGGTTTGCGAAGGCTTTGATGACAGCGTGATGCTCGCGCCGGGCAGCGTGATGACCGGCAATCACGAGATGTATAAAGTTTTCACGCCGTATAAAAATGCGTTTATCAAGCGCCTGAAAGAGGGGCTACCCGAGTGCGTTTCCGCGCCAGCTGTGAGAGGGGATACGATAACTGATCTGCCTGAAATCACAGTGAATTATCCTCAGCAGTCGTTCGATGAAGCGTTATTCCCCGCCAGCGAGAAAGCGGCTATTGCCCAGTTGCGTCAGTTCTGCAAGCAGGGGGCGGCACAATACGAGGCGCGTCGGGATTTTCCAGCGATTGAAGGCACCAGCCGCCTGTCGGCCTGTTTAGCGCTGGGCGTGCTCTCTCCGCGCCAGTGTTTGCATCGGCTGCTGGCGGAACAGCCTCAGGCGCTTGACGGGGGCGCGGGCGCTGTGTGGCTGAACGAACTGATCTGGCGTGAGTTTTACCGTCACCTGATGACGTATCATCCTGATTTATGTAAACATCGCCCCTTCATTCGTTGGACCGAACAGGTACAGTGGCAATCGGATGATAAGCTGCTTCAGGCATGGCAGCGTGGACTCACCGGCTTCCCGATTGTTGATGCGGCTATGCGGCAGCTCAACGAAACCGGGTGGATGCATAACCGTCTGCGAATGATTACCGCCAGCTTCCTGGTGAAGGATCTGCTTATCGACTGGCGAACCGGAGAGCGTTATTTTATGTCTCAGCTGATCGATGGCGATCTGGCGGCGAATAACGGCGGCTGGCAGTGGGCGGCCTCCACCGGAACGGATGCGGCTCCCTATTTTCGGATCTTCAATCCGACCACGCAGGGACAACGATTTGATGCTGACGGCGAGTTTATCCGTCGCTGGCTACCTGAGCTTAAGGATGTTCCCGCCAAAGCCATTCATGAACCCTGGACATGGGCGGATAAACAGCGCGTTACCCTGAACTATCCCCGTCCGATTGTCGACCATAAACAGGCGCGCGTCGCCACGCTGGCGGCGTACGAAGCCGCCCGAAAAGCTTGAGAGAGTGATGATGAAAAACAGTGAACTGGAACGCCTGATTAACGAAAAACTTAACACCGCCTCCTTCAGCGACTACGGCCCGAATGGCTTGCAGGTAGAGGGACGCGACACGGTGCAAAAAATCATCACCGGCGTGACGGCAAGCCAGGCGCTGCTGGATGAGGCGGTGCGTCAGGAAGCCGATGCGGTGATTGTCCATCACGGTTACTTCTGGAAAAACGAATCGCCGATTATTCGCGGCATGAAGCGCAACCGCCTCAAAACGCTGCTGGCGAATGACATCAACCTGTACGGGTACCACCTGCCGCTCGACGCGCATCCTGAACTGGGTAATAACGTCCAGCTTGCGCAGCTGTTGGGGATTACCGTGATGGGGGAAATTGAACCCCTGGTGCCGTGGGGCGAGCTGTCGATGCCGGTACCGGGGCTGGAGCTGGCCTCGTGGATCGAAGCGCGCCTGGGGCGTCGTCCGCTGTGGTGCGGCGACACCGGGCCGGACACCGTGAAGCGCGTGGCATGGTGCACCGGCGGCGGTCAGGGCTTTATTGACAGTGCGGCACGCTTCGGTGTCGATGCGTTCATTACCGGCGAAGTCTCCGAGCAGACCATTCATTCCGCGCGTGAACAAGGCCTGCATTTTTACGCGGCAGGCCATCATGCCACCGAGCGCGGCGGCATCCGCGCCCTCAGCGAGTGGCTGACGGAAAATACCGATCTGGATGTGACGTTTATTGATATCCCTAATCCGGCCTGATGAGAGGTAGTTAAGTGCAGCGAGCGCGTTGTTATCTTCTGGGTGAAACCGCGGTAGTTCTGGAGCTTGAGCCTCCGGTGACGCTTGCCACGCAAAAGCGTATCTGGCGCCTGGCTCAGCGACTGCCCGAGCTACCCGGCGTGGTTGAAGCTATTCCGGGTATGAATAATATCACCGTGGTGCTACGCGATCCGCACACCGGGGCGCTGGATGCCATTGAGCGTCTGCAACGCTGGTGGGAGGAGAGCGAGGCGCTGGAGCCGGAATCGCGGGCGATTGAGATCCCGGTTGTCTATGGCGGCAAAGGTGGCCCTGACCTTGGCGTGGTGGCGGAGCACTGTGGATTAACGGAAAAGCAGGTCGTCGAGCTGCACAGCTCAGTAGACTATGTTGTCTGGTTTTTAGGTTTCCAGCCGGGATTCCCCTATCTTGGCGGGTTATCGCCCCAGCTGCACACCCCGCGCCGGGCTGAGCCGCGCCTGAGCGTACCGGCGGGCAGCGTGGCGATTGGTGGCGAACAAACGGGAATTTACCCGCTCGCTTCGCCGGGCGGCTGGCAGCTTATCGGGCACACGTCCACGCCGTTATTCGAACCCGGCCATGACGCGCCCATACTCCTGCGTCCCGGTGACACCCTGCGCTTTATCCCGCAGAAGGAGGGGGTATGTTAACGCTTATTCGTGCAGGGCTTTACACCTCGGTACAGGATGCCGGCCGTTTTGGCCTGCGTCAGTCCGGCGTGAGCTACTGCGGCGCGCTCGATCGTCCTTCGCTGGAGATTGCCAACCTGCTGGTAGGCAACGCAGGCAGCACGGCGGCGTTAGAAATTACGCTGGGTCAGTGCGTTATTGAGTTTGGTGAGGAAACCTGGTTTGCCTTAACCGGCGCGGGCTGTGACGCGACGCTGGACGGCAAAGCGGTGTGGACAGGCTGGCGATTGCGGGCGAAAGCCGGGCAGCGTCTGACGCTTAAGCGTCCTCTGCACGGCGTGCGCAGCTATCTTGCCGTGGCGGGGGGCATCGACGTGCCGGAGGTGTTGGGCTCATCCAGCACCGACCAGAAAGCGGGAATGGGCGGCCATGAAGGACGGCTGCTGCGCGACGGCGATCGTCTGGCGATTAAGCCCTCAGCGCGCCATTTCACCACCACGCAGGGCGTCAAGCAGCTGCTGTGGGGGAATGTGATCCGCGCCTTGCCGGGACCGGAATATCAGGAGTTTGATGAAGCCTCAAAAGAGTCTTTCTGGCGCTCGCCGTGGAAGATCAGCCCGCAGAGTAACCGTATGGGTTATCGGCTTCAGGGGCAACCGCTGACCCGCACGACTGACCGGGAGCTGCTGTCTCACGGGCTGCTGCCGGGGGTGATTCAGGTGCCGGGCAACGGGCAGCCCATCGTACTGATGAACGACGCGCAAACCACCGGCGGCTATCCGCGTATTGCCTGCATTATCGAAGCGGATCGCTACCATCTGGCGCAAATCCCTCTCGGTCAGCCGATTCATTTTGTGCAGTGTACGCTGGAGGAGGCGCTGAAGGCCCGGCAGGATCGGCAGCGCTATCTCGAACAGCTGGCGTGGAGGCTTGATGGTAAAGATTGATTTAAACGCCGATCTGGGGGAGGGCAGCAGCGCTGATGCGGCGCTAATGACGCTGGTCTCCTCGGTCAACATCGCCTGCGGTTTTCATGCCGGCGATGCGAAAACCATGCTGGATAGCGTACGTAATGCCATTAAAAATGGCGTGGCGATTGGCGCTCACCCGAGCTTCCCGGACCGGGAGAACTTTGGCCGTACGGCGATGGATCTTCCGCCGGAGACGGTCTACGCTCAGGTGCTCTACCAGACCGGCGCGCTGGAGGCGATAGTGCGCGCTGAGCATGGCGTGCTGCGTCATGTCAAGCCGCACGGCATGCTCTATAACCAGGCAGCGAAAGATCCGGCACTGGCGGAGGCGATAGCCCGCGCGGTGCGGGACTGCAATCCTCAGCTGATTCTGGTTGGCCTGGCGGGTAGCGAGCTTATTCGTGCCGGAGAGCGGCTGGGGCTGTCGACGCGGCAGGAAGTCTTTGCCGATCGGGGATACATGCCGGACGGCAGCCTGGTGCCGCGCACGCAGGCCGGTGCGCTGATTACCGACGAAAATAAAGCGCTGGCGCAGACGCTGGAGATGGTACGCACCGGGCGGGTGACCGCCGTGGATGGAACATCCGCAAATGTTCAGGCCGATACGGTGTGTTTACACGGCGACGGGGAGCATGCGCTCCAGTTTGCGCGACGCCTGCGGGCGGCGTTCTCTGAAGAGGGCATTCTCGTCAGCGCAGATTGATGATAAAAGGACAATAACATGCCTGAAGGTCCGGAGATCCGCCGCGCGGCGGATAGCCTGGAGGCGGCGATAAAGGGTAAACTTCTGACCGATGTCTGGTTTGCCTTTCCTCAACTAAAACCGTTTGAAACAGCGCTGGTGGGACAGACGGTGACCCACATTGAAACGCGCGGCAAAGCGTTGCTCACGCACTTTTCCCATAACCTGACGTTATATAGCCATAATCAGCTTTACGGCGTCTGGCGCGTGGTGGAGGCGGACGAGCAGCCGCAAACGACGCGCGTGCTGCGCGTCCGGTTACAAACGGCGGATAAGGCGATCCTGCTCTACAGCGCCTCTGATATCGAAATGTTAACGCCGGAGCAGCTGCTGACGCATCCGTTCTTACAGCGCGTCGGGCCGGACGTGCTGGACATGCGCCTGACGGCGAGCGATGTTAAAGCCCGGCTATTGTCTCCCCAGTTCCGCAACCGCCAGTTTTCCGGGCTGTTGCTCGATCAGGCGTTTCTTGCCGGTCTGGGAAACTACCTGCGGGTGGAGATCCTCTGGGAAGTGGGGCTGGCGCCGCAGCGCAAGGCGTCGCAGCTGAGCGATGAAAAGCTGGAGGCGCTGTCGCACGCGCTGCTGGACATTCCGCGGCTGTCGTACAATACGCGCGGCATCGTAGATGAAAACAAGCATCACGGGGCGCTGTTCCGCTTTAAGGTGTTCCATCGGGCGGGGAAAAAGTGCGAGCGGTGCGGCGGAGTGATTGAGAAGGCTACGATCTCTTCCAGACCGTTTTACTGGTGTCCCCGGTGCCAGATGTAAAAAAAGCCGGGTGGCGGCTACGCCTTACCCGGCCTACATTTCGCACTTGAAGGCCCGGCAAGCGAAGCGCCGCCGGGCGTGTTTTTTAGCGCTTAATATCAGACTTAAAATCACGCTGCTCGTAGCCGGTGTACAGCTGACGAGGACGGGCGATTTTCATGCCTTCGCTGTGCATTTCGTTCCAGTGCGCAATCCAGCCCACGGTACGCGCCATGGCGAAGATCACGGTGAACATGGAAGACGGAATGCCCATCGCTTTCAGAATAATGCCAGAGTAGAAATCGACGTTCGGGTAGAGTTTCTTCTCGATGAAGTACGGGTCGTTCAGTGCGATGTGTTCCAGCTCCATCGCCACTTCCAGCAGATCGTCTTTGGTGCCCAGCTCTTTCAGCACTTCGTGGCAGGTCTCACGCATAACGGTCGCGCGCGGGTCGTAGTTTTTGTAAACACGGTGACCGAAGCCCATCAGGCGGAAGGAGTCATTCTTGTCTTTCGCACGACGTACGAACTCTGGAATGTGCTCCACAGAGCTGATCTCTTCCAGCATCTTCAGCGCCGCTTCGTTCGCGCCGCCGTGCGCCGGCCCCCAGAGGGAGGCGATGCCCGCAGCGATACAGGCGAACGGGTTCGCGCCTGAAGAGCCTGCGGTACGAACGGTAGACGTTGACGCGTTCTGCTCGTGATCAGCGTGCAGGATCAGAATACGATCCATGGCGCGTTCCAGCACCGGGTTCACTTCATACTCTTCGCACGGCGTTGAGAACATCATGCGCAGGAAGTTGCCGGCGTAGGAGAGGTCGTTGCGCGGATACACAAACGGCTGGCCGATGGAGTATTTGTAACACATCGCCGCCATCGTAGGCATTTTGGACAGCAGGCGGAACGCCGCGATATCACGATGACGTGGGTTATTCACGTCCAGAGAATCGTGGTAGAACGCCGCCAGCGCACCGGTGATACCGCACATGACCGCCATCGGGTGAGAGTCACGACGGAACGCATGGAACAGACGGGTAATCTGCTCATGGATCATGGTGTGACGGGTCACGGTGGTTTTGAATTCATCGTACTGCGCCTGCGTCGGTTTTTCGCCGTTCAGCAGGATGTAGCACACTTCCAGATAGTTGGATTCGGTGGCTAACTGATCGATGGGGAAGCCGCGATGGAGCAGGATACCTTCGTCACCGTCAATGTAGGTGATTTTGGATTCGCAAGATGCGGTGGAGGTGAATCCAGGGTCAAAGGTGAATACCCCTTTGGAACCCAGCGTACGGATATCAATAACATCCTGACCGAGCGTGCCTTTTAGCACATCCAGTTCAATAGCATCATCACCATTTAGGGTGAGTTTTGCCTTTGTATCAGCCATTTACGGTCTCCTTAGCGCCTTATGCTTAAGACTGCTTTTCACCGGATTTGCCTTCAGCTGTTAATCACCGTTACCAGATTGTTATTTGGCTTACCGCTCAGCTCACGAGGAGAAACCAGGGTACAGAGCTATGGCGCCTTGCAGGTAAACGAATGAAATATCAGTGAAACAACAGCAAATCAGCGTTTTTGCAGTCCGAATTATTCAAACCTGTATATCACTAATAACTGTCCTGATAACTTCGGTCAATACCATCACACTGTTACATAACTATTTGTCAGGTGAAAGAGAGACCTCATAACTTTTGCGCATTATATGCCTTTTCTGATGACGTTTGTAACAATATTGTTTAACATTTGTCAAATCAGATGATTAAAATTTAAAAAGATGTTGTTATCGTGACCCCGATCACTGTTCCAGAGAAAACCCAACAAACTGTATGTAGGTTAATTGTAATGATTTTGTGAACGGCCTATACTGCCGCCAGGTCTCCGGAACACCCTGCAATCCCGAGCCACCCAGCGTTGTAACGTGTCGTTTTAGCATTTGGAAGCAATGTTTTGCATGACGCGCAGTTATAGAAAAGGAACGCTGTCTGACCCGCATCGCAGTCCGGAGGAAGGAAACAATAAGAACAGCATGTGGGCGTTATTCATGATAAGAAATGTGAAAAAACAAAGACCTGTCAATCTGGATCTGAAAACGATCCGATTCCCTGTAACAGCAATAGCGTCCATTCTGCACCGCGTTTCTGGTGTGATTACGTTTGTGGCGGTCGGTATTTTGTTGTGGTTACTGGGAACCAGCCTCTCCTCTCCTGAAGGATTCCTCCAGGCCTCGGCCATCATGAACAGCTTCTTCGTGAAATTTATCATGTGGGGCATTCTGACCGCGCTGGCCTATCACGTTGTTGGCGGCGTACGCCACATGCTGATGGACTTTGGCTATCTGGAAGAGACGTTCGAGGCCGGGAAACGTACCGCGAACATTTCATTTGTGATCACTGTCGTGCTTTCACTTCTCGCAGGAGTTCTCGTATGGTAAGCAACGCCTCCGCATTAGGACGCAACGGCGTACATGACTTCATTCTGGTCCGCGCTACCGCCATCGTCCTCACGCTTTACATCATCTATATGATCGGTTTCTTCGCGACCAGCGGGACGCTGACGTGGGAAATCTGGAGTGGTTTCTTCGGATCGGCCTTCACCAAAGTGTTCACCCTGCTGGCCCTGTTCTCCATCCTTATTCATGCCTGGATCGGCATGTGGCAGGTGTTGACCGATTACGTTAAACCGCTGGCGATTCGCCTTCCGCTGCAACTGATTATTGTTGTTGCTCTGCTGGTTTACGTCATTTATGGATTTGTTGTGGTGTGGGGTGTGTAATGAAACTGCCAGTCAGAGAATTTGATGCTGTTGTGATTGGTGCGGGTGGCGCAGGTATGCGCGCCGCACTGCAAATTTCCCAGAGCGGCCAGACCTGTGCGCTGCTCTCTAAAGTATTCCCGACCCGTTCCCACACTGTGTCTGCGCAGGGCGGTATCACCGTAGCGCTGGGTAACTCCCATGAAGATAACTGGGAATGGCACATGTACGACACGGTAAAAGGTTCCGATTACATCGGCGACCAGGATGCCATCGAATATATGTGTAAAACCGGCCCGGAAGCGATTCTGGAGCTGGACCATATGGGTCTGCCGTTCTCCCGTCTGGAAAACGGTACCATCTATCAGCGTCCGTTTGGCGGCCAGTCGAAAAACTTCGGCGGCGAGCAGGCGGCACGCACCGCGGCGGCGGCTGACCGTACCGGTCACGCGCTGCTGCACACGCTGTACCAGCAGAACCTGAAAAACCATACCACCATCTTCTCCGAGTGGTATGCGCTGGATCTGGTGAAAAACGCCGATGGCGCCGTGGTGGGGTGTACCGCACTGTGCATCGAAACCGGTGAAGTGGTTTACTTCAAAGCCCGCGCGACCGTGCTGGCGACCGGCGGCGCAGGCCGTATTTATCAGTCCACCACTAACGCCCACATCAACACCGGTGACGGCGTCGGTATGGCTATTCGCGCCGGCGTGCCGGTGCAGGACATGGAGATGTGGCAGTTCCACCCAACCGGTATTGCCGGCGCGGGCGTGCTGGTCACCGAAGGTTGCCGCGGTGAAGGTGGCTACCTGCTGAACAAACACGGCGAGCGCTTCATGGAGCGTTATGCGCCAAACGCGAAAGACCTGGCGGGTCGCGACGTGGTGGCGCGTTCCATCATGATCGAAATCCGTGAAGGCCGCGGCTGCGATGGCCCATGGGGTCCACACGCGAAGCTGAAGCTCGACCATCTGGGTAAAGAGGTGCTGGAATCCCGTCTGCCGGGCATCCTGGAGCTGTCCCGCACCTTCGCCCACGTCGATCCGGTGAAAGAGCCGATTCCGGTTATCCCAACCTGCCACTACATGATGGGCGGTATCCCGACCAAAGTGACCGGTCAGGCGCTGACCGTGAACGAGCAGGGCGAAGACGTGGTCATTCCTGGCCTGTTCGCGGTAGGCGAAATCGCCTGCGTATCCGTTCACGGCGCAAACCGTCTGGGCGGCAACTCCCTGCTGGACCTGGTGGTATTTGGTCGTGCGGTGGGTCTGCATCTTCAGGAGTCCATCGCCGAGCAGGGCGCGCTGCGTGATGCAACCGACGACGAAATCGACGCCTCTCTTGAACGCCTCAACCGCTGGAACGGCAACCGTAACGGCGAAGATCCGGTGGAAATCCGTAAGGCGTTGCAGGAATGTATGCAGCACAACTTCTCGGTATTCCGTGAAGGTGACGCAATGGCCAAAGGGCTTGAGCAGCTGAAAGCGATTCGCGAGCGTCTGAAGAATGCCCGTCTGGACGACACTTCCAGCGAGTTCAACACCCAGCGCGTCGAATGCCTGGAGCTGGATAACCTGATGGAAACCGCCTTCGCAACCGCGATGTCGGCAAACTTCCGTACCGAAAGCCGTGGCGCCCATAGCCGCTTCGACTTCCCGGATCGTGATGACGAAAACTGGCTGTGCCATTCCCTGTATCTGCCAGAGTCGGAAACCATGACGCGCCGTAGCGTTAACATGGAACCGAAACTGCGTCCGGCGTTCCCGCCGAAGATTCGTACTTACTAATGCGGAGACAGGATAATGAAACTCGAATTCTCAGTTTATCGTTATAACCCGGATGTAGACGATGCTCCGCGTATGCAGGATTACACCCTCGAAGCGGAAGAAGGTCGTGACATGATGCTGCTGGATGCGTTAATCCAGCTGAAAGAGCAAGATCCTACGCTGTCGTTCCGCCGCTCCTGCCGTGAAGGGGTATGTGGCTCTGACGGTGTGAACATGAACGGCAAAAACGGCCTCGCCTGCATCACGCCAATTTCAGCGCTAAACCGTCCTGGCCAGAAAATTGTTATCCGTCCTCTGCCTGGCCTGCCGGTCGTGCGTGATTTGGTGGTGGACATGGGACAATTCTATGCACAATATGAGAAGATTAAGCCTTACTTATTGAATAATGGGCAAAATCCACCCGCTCGTGAGCATTTACAGTCTCCTGAGCAGCGTGAAAAACTCGATGGATTGTACGAGTGTATTCTTTGTGCATGTTGTTCAACGTCGTGTCCGTCATTCTGGTGGAACCCGGACAAATTTATCGGCCCTGCGGGTCTGCTGGCTGCCTATCGCTTCCTGATCGACAGCCGCGATACCGAAACCGAGAACCGTCTGGAAGGGTTAAGTGACGCTTTCAGCGTATTCCGCTGCCATAGCATCATGAACTGCGTCAGTGTGTGTCCTAAGGGGCTGAACCCGACGCGCGCTATCGGCCATATTAAGTCGATGCTGTTGCAACGCAGTGCGTAAGTAACAACGCCGGATGGCGCTGCGCTTATCCGGCCTACGAGACGGTAGGCCCGGTAAGTGCAGCGCCAGCGGACAGATTGCAGAAACCTTTAAAAACTGCCCTGAAGTTTAGACAGTTTCTAAAGGTTCCTTCGCGGGCCACAAAGAGCTCGCAGGTGAACCCCGGCACGTACACGGTGTGTACGTGGTAGTTTCTACGGCGAAAGTAAGCATAAAAATGCTTAAGGGATCACGATGCAGAACGGCGCAATGAAAGCCTGGCTGGACTCTTCTTACCTCTCTGGTTCAAACCAGAGCTGGATAGAACAGCTCTATGAAGACTTCTTAACCGATCCTGACTCAGTGGACGCAAACTGGCGTTCCATGTTCCAGCAGTTGCCTGGTACAGGGGTCAAACCGGATCAATTCCATTCAAAAACACGTGATTATTTCCGTCGTCTGGCGAAGGATGCCTCACGTTACTCTTCTGCGATTTCCGACCCTGACACCAATGCGAAGCAGGTAAAAGTCCTGCAACTTATCAACGCTTATCGCTTCCGTGGTCACCAGCATGCGAATCTCGATCCGCTGGGACTGTGGCAGCAGGAACGTGTGGCGGATCTCGATCCGGCCTATCACGATCTGACCGAGGCCGATTTCCAGGAAAGCTTTAACGTAGGTTCTTTTGCTATCGGCAAAGACACGATGAAGCTGGGCGATCTGATTGACGCGCTCAAGCAAACCTACTGCGGCTCCATCGGCGCGGAATATATGCACATTACCTCCACCGAAGAGAAACGCTGGATCCAGCAGCGTATCGAATCCGTGGCAGGCCACGCGAATTTCTCAGCAGATGAGAAAAAACGTTTCCTGAACGAACTGACCGCAGCGGAAGGCCTTGAGCGCTATCTGGGCGCGAAATTCCCGGGCGCGAAACGCTTCTCACTGGAAGGCGGCGATGCGTTAGTCCCGATGCTGAAAGAGCTGATTCGTCATGCCGGCAAGAGCGGCACGCGCGAAGTGGTGCTGGGCATGGCGCACCGTGGTCGTCTGAACGTGCTGGTGAACGTGCTGGGTAAAAAACCGCAGGATCTGTTCGACGAGTTCGCGGGTAAACACAAAGAGCACCTCGGCACCGGTGACGTGAAGTACCACATGGGCTTCTCCTCGGATATCGAAACCGAGGGCGGTCAGGTTCACCTGGCGCTGGCGTTTAACCCGTCGCACCTGGAAATCGTCAGCCCGGTGGTTATCGGTTCCGTGCGCGCGCGTCTGGATCGTCTGGACGAGCCGAGCAGCAATAAAGTGCTGCCAATCACCATTCACGGTGATGCGGCGGTCACAGGGCAGGGCGTGGTTCAGGAAACCCTGAACATGTCGAAAGCGCGTGGTTATGAAGTGGGCGGTACCGTTCGCATCGTGATCAACAACCAGGTGGGCTTCACCACCTCTAACCCGCTGGATGCGCGTTCTACCCCGTACTGCACCGACATCGGTAAAATGGTTCAGGCGCCCATCTTCCACGTTAACGCGGATGACCCGGAAGCCGTTGCTTTCGTTACCCGTCTGGCGCTGGACTTCCGTAACACCTTCAAGCGCGATGTGTTCATTGACCTCTTCTGCTACCGCCGTCACGGCCACAACGAAGCGGATGAGCCAAGTGCAACCCAGCCGCTGATGTACCAGAAAATCAAAAAACACCCGACGCCGCGTAAAATCTACGCTGACAAGCTGGAAAGCGAAAAAGTGGCGACGCTGGAAGATGCGACCGAGATGGTCAACCTCTACCGCGACGCGCTGGATGCGGGTGAATGCGTAGTGAAAGAGCTGCGCCCAATGAACATGCACTCCTTCACCTGGTCGCCGTACCTCAACCACGAGTGGGATGAGAGCTACCCGAACAAGGTCGAAATGAAGCGTTTGCAGGAGCTGGCTAAACGCATCAGCACCGTACCGGAAGCGATCGAGATGCAGTCTCGTGTGGCCAAAATCTACGGTGACCGCCAGGCAATGGCGGCGGGCGAGAAGCTGTTCGACTGGGGCGGCGCGGAAACGCTGGCTTATGCGACGCTGGTAGACGAAGGCATTCCGGTTCGTCTGTCCGGTGAAGATGCGGGCCGCGGCACCTTCTTCCACCGTCACGCGGTGGTACACAATCAGTCTAACGGTTCAACCTATACCCCGCTTCAGCACGTGCATAACGGTCAGGGCCAGTTCAAGGTCTGGGACTCCGTGCTGTCAGAAGAAGCGGTTCTGGCCTTTGAATACGGCTATGCCACCGCAGAACCTCGCACCCTGACCATCTGGGAAGCGCAGTTCGGTGACTTCGCCAACGGCGCGCAGGTCGTTATCGACCAGTTCATCTCCTCCGGCGAGCAGAAGTGGGGCCGTATGTGCGGCCTGGTAATGCTGCTGCCGCACGGTTACGAAGGACAAGGACCGGAGCACTCCTCCGCGCGTCTGGAGCGTTATCTGCAACTCTGCGCTGAGCAGAACATGCAGGTTTGCGTGCCGTCCACCCCGGCTCAGGTCTACCACATGCTGCGTCGTCAGGCGCTGCGCGGTATGCGCCGTCCGCTGGTGGTCATGTCACCAAAATCACTGCTGCGCCATCCGCTGGCGGTCTCCAGCCTGGAAGAGCTGGCAAACGGCACCTTCCTGCCGGCCATCGGTGAAATTGACGAGCTGGATCCGCAGGCCGTTAAGCGTGTCGTAATGTGTTCTGGTAAGGTTTATTACGACCTGCTGGAACAGCGCCGTAAGAACGATCAGAAAGATGTCGCCATTGTGCGTATCGAACAGCTTTATCCGTTCCCGCATCAGGCGATGCAGGAAGTGCTGAAACAGTACGCTCACGTTCATGATTTTGTCTGGTGCCAGGAAGAGCCGCTTAACCAGGGCGCATGGTATTGCAGCCAGCATCATTTCCGTGAAGTGATTCCATTTGGGTCTGCTCTGCGTTATGCAGGTCGCCCGGCCTCCGCCTCTCCGGCGGTAGGGTATATGTCCGTTCACCAGAAGCAGCAACAAGATCTGGTCAATGACGCGCTGAACGTCGATTAATTAAAGGATACATAATGAGTAGCGTAGATATTCTTGTTCCCGACCTGCCTGAGTCCGTAGCAGATGCAACCGTCGCCACCTGGCACAAAAAACCAGGCGACGCGGTAACCCGCGACGAAGTGCTGGTAGAAATCGAAACTGACAAAGTGGTACTGGAAGTACCGGCTTCAGCGGATGGCATTCTGGATGCAGTCCTGGAAGATGAAGGTACGACCGTCACCTCTCGTCAGATCCTGGGTCGCCTGCGTGAAGGCAATAGCGCAGGTAAAGAGTCCAGCGCAAAATCTGAAGAGAAAGCGTCTACGCCGGCCCAGCGCCAGCAGGCTTCTCTGGAAGAACAGTCTAACGACGCCCTCAGCCCGGCGATCCGTCGTCTGCTGGCTGAACACAGCCTTGACCCGGCAGCCATCAAAGGCACCGGTGTGGGCGGTCGTCTGACGCGTGAAGACATCGACAAGCATCTGGCTAAAGCGCCTTCTGAGGCGAAAGCCGAAGCCAAAGCGCCTGCGGCAGCGCCAGCGGCACAGCCTCAGCTTGGCGCACGTAGCGAAAAACGCGTGCCGATGACCCGTCTGCGCAAGCGCGTGGCCGAGCGTCTGCTGGAAGCGAAAAACTCCACCGCGATGCTGACCACCTTCAACGAAGTCAACATGAAACCTATCATGGACCTGCGCAAGCAGTACGGTGACGCGTTTGAAAAACGTCACGGTATCCGTCTGGGCTTCATGTCCTTCTACGTGAAGGCGGTGGTTGAAGCGCTGAAACGCTACCCGGAAGTGAACGCGTCTATCGACGGCGATGACGTGGTTTACCACAACTACTTCGACGTCAGCATGGCGGTTTCTACCCCGCGCGGTCTGGTAACGCCAGTTCTGCGTGATGTGGATACCCTGGGCATGGCTGACATCGAGAAGAAAATCAAAGAGCTGGCCGTGAAAGGCCGCGACGGCAAGCTGACCGTAGAAGACCTGACCGGCGGTAACTTCACCATTACCAACGGCGGCGTATTCGGCTCGCTGATGTCTACCCCGATCATCAACCCGCCGCAGAGCGCGATCCTGGGTATGCACGCCATTAAAGATCGTCCGATGGCGGTAGACGGTAAAGTGGAGATCCTGCCGATGATGTACCTGGCACTCTCTTACGATCACCGCCTGATCGATGGCCGCGAGTCCGTGGGCTTCCTGGTCGCGATTAAAGAGCTGCTGGAAGATCCAACGCGTCTGCTGCTGGACGTCTAGTGACTATTTAGCATCACCTGCCCTGTAGGCCGGATAAGCGTAGCGCCAGCTGGCGCACAGACCGCGCCGGTCTACAGGTTTGAAGATAACGATTACCCTGAAGGATGGATAGAACACATGAACTTACATGAATATCAGGCCAAACAGCTGTTTGCCCGGTATGGCTTACCGGCTCCGGTGGGTTATGCCTGTACTACCCCGCGTGAAGCAGAAGAAGCCGCGTCTAAAATCGGTTCCGGCCCGTGGGTAGTTAAATGTCAGGTTCACGCTGGTGGCCGTGGTAAAGCGGGCGGTGTGAAGGTCGTTAAGAGCAAAGAAGAGATCCGTGCGTTTGCTGAACATTGGCTCGGCAAGCGTCTGGTAACCTACCAGACAGACGCGAACGGCCAGCCGGTTAACCAGATCCTGGTGGAAGCGGCGACCGATATCGCGAAAGAGCTGTACCTGGGCGCAGTTGTAGACCGTAGCTCCCGTCGCGTGGTGTTCATGGCGTCTACCGAAGGCGGCGTGGAAATTGAAAAAGTGGCGGAAGAAACCCCGCACCTGATCCATAAAGTGGCTATCGATCCGCTGGCGGGCCCAATGCCTTACCAGGGTCGCGAGCTGGCGTTCAAGCTGGGTCTGGAAGGTAAGCTGGTTCAGCAGTTCACCAAGATCTTCATGGGTCTGGCAACCATCTTCCTGGAGCGCGATCTGGCGCTAATCGAGATCAACCCGCTGGTGATCACCACCCAGGGCGACCTGATCTGCCTCGACGGCAAGCTGGGCGCTGACGGCAACGCGCTGTTCCGCCAGTCCGATCTGCGTGAAATGCGCGACCAGTCTCAGGAAGATCCGCGTGAAGCGCAGGCTGCACAGTGGGAACTGAACTACGTGGCGCTGGATGGTAACATCGGCTGCATGGTTAACGGTGCGGGCCTGGCGATGGGCACCATGGACATCGTTAAGCTGCACGGCGGCGAGCCGGCGAACTTCCTCGACGTGGGCGGTGGCGCAACCAAAGAGCGCGTAACTGAAGCGTTCAAAATCATTCTCTCTGACAGCAACGTTAAAGCCGTTCTGGTTAACATCTTCGGCGGTATCGTCCGTTGCGACCTGATCGCCGACGGTATCATCGGTGCGGTAGAAGAAGTGGGCGTTAACGTTCCGGTTGTTGTCCGTCTGGAAGGAAACAACGCTGAACTCGGCGCGAAAAAACTGGCTGACAGCGGCCTGAATATTATTGCAGCGAAAAGTCTGACGGATGCAGCTCAGCAGGTTGTTGCCGCAGTGGAGGGGAAATAATGTCCGTTTTAATTAATAAAGATACCAAGGTTATCTGCCAGGGCTTCACCGGTAGCCAGGGGACTTTCCACTCCGAACAGGCGATTGCCTACGGCACGCAGATGGTTGGCGGCGTAACGCCAGGTAAAGGCGGCACCACGCACCTGGGCCTGCCGGTGTTCAACACCGTGCGTGAAGCCGTAGAAGCGACCGGCGCAACCGCGACCGTGATCTACGTTCCGGCGCCGTTCTGCAAAGACTCCATTCTGGAAGCGATCGACGCAGGCATCAAACTGATCATCACCATCACCGAAGGTATCCCGACGCTGGATATGTTGACCGTGAAGGTGAAGCTGGATGAAGCGGGCGTGCGCATGATCGGCCCGAACTGCCCAGGCGTGATCACCCCGGGCGAATGTAAAATCGGCATCATGCCGGGCCACATTCACAAGCCGGGTAAAGTGGGCATCGTGTCCCGTTCCGGTACCCTGACCTATGAAGCGGTTAAGCAGACCACCGACTACGGTTTCGGCCAGTCAACTTGTGTAGGCATCGGCGGTGACCCGATCCCGGGCTCAAACTTCATCGACATCCTGAAGCTGTTCCAGGAAGATCCGCAGACCGAAGCGATCGTGATGATCGGTGAGATCGGCGGTAGCGCCGAAGAAGAAGCGGCGGCTTACATCAAAGATCACGTCACCAAGCCGGTAGTGGGTTACATCGCGGGTGTGACCGCGCCGAAAGGCAAGCGTATGGGTCACGCGGGCGCGATCATCGCTGGCGGTAAAGGTACGGCGGATGAGAAGTTTGCCGCGCTGGAAGCCGCAGGCGTGAAGACCGTTCGCAGCCTGGCGGATATCGGCGAAGCGCTGAAATCCATCATTAAGTAAATCCTCTCTGCTCCCCGGATGGGGAGCGTTAAAGTATAAAAATGTCCGTTTCGACATGGTTGGCCGCTGAATAGCGGCCTTTTTTTTACATGACGACGCTGAAACCGGCAAAGAGGGTGAATTTCGGCAGATTGTCCCCGTCGTGCGCAACCGTCCATTGCGGCTCGACAAAGGCGCTGACCACTTTTCCTCCCACTCCCCAGGCGCGCCCGCCGCCAATGCCAACCGGAATGTAATAATCATCCGACTCCCGATCCCAGGTCCAGATGCCCGAGCTGCGCAAGTACCAGCCGCCCTGAAACTTATAGATAAAGATCGGCTGGAACGTCGCGGTCTCTACGTCGTCGCGCGCGTCGTCTCCGGCAAAGCTTTTCTGCCATTGCACCAGCGTGCCCGCCATCCAGCCGGGGGTGGATTTGATCGCAACGGCAGAGAGCCCGCCCTGCCATTTGCCGCTGCCCAGCGCGTCATCGCTGGCGGAGTCTGCCGTGATGAGCGGCCCCACGCCAATTTTTACCCCCTCCTGTTTGAGCAGGAAAATATCAAATAAGTTGATATCGCCAGGCCCGGTCTTATAGCCCTGCGGCTGTGGGCGGGTTGCTATCGGAACGGTTAAACGAAGGATCTGCGGCACGGGCACCCAGTCGTTGGCGGCTAACGGAACGGTTGCGCGAAAGAGCGTATCGTTGAGATGCCGATCGCTGTTGTAAAGCTCAGGCGTGTAGTAATCCTGAAGCGCAACGGAGGTCGAAAGGTGTAACGGGTTGGTGGCTTTTTCAATAGCATCCTCTACCGCGGCGTGACCGAGAGCCGGTATCAGCATCATCAGGCCGGGTAACAGTAAACGGTTTCGCATGTTGTCTTCCTTACCATAGATATTGCAGACGGAATGACCAGGTGGTGACGTCCGGCGAGCCATCCCGCTGATGCGTGGTGTCGGTGTAGGCGATCATCCCCCCAAAACGCGGGCTCAGCATGAAGCCCAGAGAGCCGCCAAGCAGCACGTTCTCCTGCTCGTCGTCCTGCAACGTTCCGTCAACGCGGGTTTCGCCGCCTTTCGTCCAGCTGGAGTCCAGCGAGAGCCAGAGCGCGGGCGAGAGGGTATAGCTCCAGTGGCCTTCGAGGGTGTAGAGCGGGCGCTGTTCCAGGCGGCTGTTTTGCTGGTAGTCGTTATTGTCGGTGAAGAAACTGACCCAGCTGTTGAGCTCCAGCCAGGTCGGGCCGAGCGGCACGCCGAACGCCAGCTCGGGCTTAAAGGCCCAGCGGTTCGCGCCGATGTTGATCGCGTTATCGCTGTCATAGTCTCCCGTGGGAAGGGTGAGCCAGAGCGCGCCCGTCAGGAACATCTCCGGCTGCCAGCGCTTAAATTCCTCCACGCTGAGCGCCGGGCCGCCGAACAGGTTATGGGCAAAGACCACCTGGGTATCGCCGAGGTTTTCATGATTGAGCGAACCGGTGAGGTATTTGGCATTATCCAGCGAGGCTGTCACGCTGGCGTAGGGCTGGATGACCTGTATCGCTGAAACGCGTCCGTCGATATCGAACGAATGCGCGTAGCGTAAAACGTACACGTCCGCGTCCACGCTGGCGCCATCGGCGGGAAGGTTTCCGTCGAGCGAGGTATTGGTATGAACATTGTTGTAATAGCCGAAGATGAGATTGGTGTCCTTCGGCAGGTTTTGCCAGTCGCGGGCGTTATCGGCCCGCACGTACAGCGGCAACAAAACCAGCAGCAGGCCTGCGATCAGAACGATAATGGCCACCACGAGATGACGTTCAGATTTTTGCATAACATTGTCCCGTTATGTTTTTGCAATAAACGCCCCCGCCCGCGCGGGCAGGGGCGGGCAAGGGTCAGGGGGTGACGATGTTGAACATCTGCGGGAAGGTATCCAGCAGGTCCAGCAGCTCCTTCAGCTTCTGGGTGCTGCCGTCGACGCTGAGCTCGCCATCAGCGATACTCTTGTCCAGCGGCTGCTGGTGGTTTATCAAATGGGACATCCCGGCCACGCTGGTCTTCACGCTGAAGTCAGGGTCGCTGAAGGGGAGATCCTTGTGGTACATGATGACGCTGTTGTTAAGCGCGATCCCCCACTTGTCGCCGTCAGGCAACGTCCAGTTGAAGCGCAGCTGTTTGCCGTTGGCCTTCGGCCCGTTAAGCGCCACGCCCATATAATCAAGCAGGGCTTCAGGGGCAATGCTGGCGGTTAAATCGCTGTCCATTGTCGACCCGGCCGGGATAACCGGAACGCCGTCGCGCAGCTCTTTCGCGCCGCTCAGGTACTCATTGCGCCAGAGCGCGTTCTCGCTCTGCCAGCCAAGCTGGGAGAAGACGTCCGCCTGTAGCGCCTTAGCCTGCTTGTTCTCCGGGTTGGCGAAAATCAGATGGTTAAGAAGCTGTGCGGCCCAGCGATAGTCTCCGCTGTTCACCGCCTGCTGCGCCTGCTGGTAGACCTGCTTCTCGCCGCCCATCAGGTGAATATATTTAGGCGCGGCCTCTTTTTCGGGGAGAGGATTCAGGTTAGCGGGGTTACTGTCGTACCAGCCCATGTAATACATGTACATGCCTTTGGCATTGTGGCTGACCGTGCCGTAGTAGCCCTGGTTGGCCCAGTTTTTCGCGAGGCTGTCCGGCAGGCGGATGGTCTCGGCGATTTCATCCATGGTATAGCCCTTGTTGATCAGATTAAGTACCTGATCGTTCAGGTATTTATACATGTCGCGCTGGTCGCCCATGTACTTCCTGATGCGGGCGTTATCCCACATAGGCCAGAGGTGCTGGCTGATGGTGATTTGCGCTTTATCGCCGTAGGTGATGAGCGCTTTGTCCAGCGCTTTCCACCAGTTCACCGCGCTACGCGCCTTGGCGCCCCGCAGGGTATAGAGGTTGTGCATGCTGGGGTTCAGCAGCTCCGTGGTGTCCAGTACGTTGAACTGCGGGAACCACATCATCATCTCGGACGGCGCCTCCGTACCGGGAACCAGCAGGAACTCTATATCAATACCGTCTATGTTCACCCGGTCGCCGGATTTATTCACGATATATGTCGGAGCGATTAAGCTGTTTTTGCCGGTTGCCAGCGATTTGCCCATGCCGTTATCCACGTGGCCTTCTGGCCCGGGTTTCAGCATCATGCCGTACATATAGAGCGCCCGGCGGCTCATCGCGTTTCCCGCCAGCAGGTTTTCGCTGGTGGCTTCCTCCATGAATCCATCCGGCGCGTAGATTTTCACCTTGCCGCTCTTCACGTCGCTCTCAGAAACGACGCCCTTCACGCCGCCGAAATGATCGACATGGCTATGCGTATAAATGACGGCAACAACAGGCTTTTTCGGACGGTGCTGATAATAAAGCTCAAGCGCCGCACGGGCGGTATCGGTCGCCACCAGCGGATCGATAATAATAATGCCGCTGTCGCCTTCAACAATGGTCATGTTGGAAATATCCAGCCCGCGCACCTGATACATTTTATCGGTGACTTTAAATAACCCCGAAATATTGTTGAGCTGGGCGTGGCGCCATAAAGAAGGGTTAACCGTTGCCGGGGCTTCCCCCTTAAGGAAGGACCAGCCGTCAATATTCATTACCGTTTTGCCGCCGTCGGTTTTAATTACTGGCGTGGTGAGCGTGGCGATAAATCCGCGTTTCGCGTCAGCGATACCCTGCTGGTCGGTGAAGTCCAGCGTTTTATAGACGGCGGCATTGCGCTCTTTCGTATAGGCAGAAGGGCTGGGGGCGCTGTCGTTTGCGCTGGCCTGAAAAGCGAACAGCGTGAAAAGACTAACTGCAATCAGAGTCGGTTTCATATCCTGCATCCTTAGGTGATAAATCTCACGCTAAGAGTGCGGCAAAGCAGATTCGGAAAAGACAAATTATATCCGCAGCTACTATAAATCGGCGGAAATAAAAACAAAAGTGACGGTAATTATTGATTATTTGTATGAGACTGGCGAAACAGCCGCCACAAGGGATGCGCGCGCTGATTGTGTCGCGCGTCGAAAAACAAATGTGATGCTCTGCACAGAATTCTATTCATGAAATAAATAGCCGGAAAATGCATTTTTACAATAAACCACGAAATGCAATGGCAAATAATTAAATGTCAGCGATATCCTAACGCGAAGCTATTAGGACATCGCCTCTTAATGATGGCGCCGGGCAATTAAGGTGAAGCGATAGTCGTCGCTTTTAAAGCTGTTGCGGCTGTACTCAAACAGCGTCCCGTCATTAAGAAAGCCGCGTGAGATTTTTTCAAGAATCGGGCGGGAAGGATCGATTCCCAGTGCCTCGATGGTTTCTGGCGTAGGATTTACCGCGACGATCTCCTGCTCGCTCCGGTCAATGACCATCTTCTTTATCTGCTCAATGTAGTGGTACTTGGAGTTTTCCATCACTTCCCAGGTGAGATCGGGGAAAAGCGCCAGCGGCATCCACGTCTCTTCCAGCGTAACCGGCTTTTGCTTGATAAAGCGGACGCGCTTAACGTGCCAGACCTTATCGCCTTCGGCGAGCGCCATCGTTGCCGCCAGCGCCGCATCGGCTTTTATCACTTCGAACACCCGCACGTCGCTGTGGGTTTCCACGCGTCTGTCCGCCAGCTTTTCGTAAAAGCTGGTGAGCTGGTAGATGTCGTAATTAACCCGTTCCTCTTTAACGTAGGTGCCGCTGCCCTGAACGCTCTCCACGATGCCCTGCTCGGTCAACAGCTTCAGGGCCTGCCGGACGGTTACGCGGCTCACGCCGAAGGTGGCCTGGAGCGCGGATTCGGTCGGCAGGGCGTCCCCGGCGGCCAGCACGCCCTGCTGGATCTGATCCCGCAGGGTATCCGCGATCTGACGATATTTCGGTTTTCCGCTCATGCACGCCCGTTGTCTTGTTCCGTTAATACCATTGATGACGATTATGCCTCGGCGGATGAAATTGTAAATAATACAAATTAAATACAAATGATCGCTAAACATGAAAATGATCACATAATCGTCTTATTCGCTCTGCGATACTCTCGCCAGTCTGTTTACGGGAGTAACCATAATGATGAACCTGACGGCGTTAACGCATCCAGATGCGCTCTGCCTGAACGCGCGATTCCGCAGTCGTGATGAGGCCATAGACGCACTGGCCGGCAGGCTGGCCCGGTGTGGCGCAGTCTCCGATCTGGCGCTTTTTTTGCGTGATGTCCACCAGCGTGAGGCCCAGGGGCCGACGGCGCTGGGGGAGGGGCTTGCCGTTCCGCACGGGAAATCGGTGGCCGTGAGCAGGGCTGCGTTTGCCGTGGCGACGCTCGCCGATCCGCTGGAGTGGGAGGGGGTGGATGGCCCCGAACGCGTGGAGCTGATTTTTCTCCTCGCCATTCCGCCAGCCGAAGCGGGATCGACGCACATGCAGCTATTAACCGCGCTCACCACCCGTCTGGCGGACGATGCGCTTCGCGCGCGCGTCATGAGCGCCACCACCGCGGACGCGCTGCTTGCAGCCCTGGAGGATGCGCCGCAGCCAGAGGAAAGCGCGCGTTTGGCCGACGCCCCGACGGTTGTCTGCGTAACCGCCTGTCCGGCAGGGATCGCCCATACCTATATGGCCGCAGAATATCTCGAAAAAGCGGGACGTAAGCTCGGCGTCAATGTGGTGGTCGAGAAGCAGGGGGCGAACGGCGTTGAGGGGCGCATTACCGCTCAGCAGCTGCGGGAAGCCAAAGCGTGTATCTTCGCGGCGGAAGTGGCGATCAAAGAGAGCGAACGCTTTCAGGGGATCCCCGCCATTTCCGTACCCGTGGCTGAACCCTTACGCCATGCGGAAGCGCTCATTAAGCGCGCTCTGGCGCTAGAGCCAGTATCCGATGCGCGCCCTGCGCATGTCGACACAGACACCAAAAAGCGCGTTAAAACCGAACTTAAGCAGGCGCTTCTTAGCGGCATCTCCTTTGCGGTGCCGCTGATTGTTGCTGGCGGCACGGTGCTGGCCGTGTCGGTACTGCTGGCGCAAATCCTGGGCTTGCAGCATCTGTTCGATCAGGAAAACTCGTGGCTGTGGATGTACCGCAAACTGGGCGGCGGGATGCTCGGTATTCTGATGGTCCCTGTTCTCGCGGCCTATACCGCTTACTCGCTGGCGGATAAACCTGCGCTTACGCCGGGTTTTGCTGCGGGTCTGGCCGCCAATATGATTGGTTCCGGTTTTCTGGGGGCCATCGTCGGCGGGCTGATTGCGGGTTACCTGATGCGCTGGGTGAAAAACCACATCCGGCTGAGCAGCCGCTACAACGGCTTTCTGACCTTTTATCTCTATCCGGTGATGGGCGTGCTGGGCGCAGGCAGCCTGATGCTGTTTGTGATTGGCGAACCGGTGGCCTGGATCAATAACGCCCTGACTGCCTGGCTTAACGGGCTGTCCGGTGCGAACGCGCTGCTTCTGGGCGCGATTCTGGGCTTTATGTGCTCGTTCGATCTGGGCGGCCCGGTCAACAAAGCCTCTTACGCGTTCTGCCTGGGGGCGATGGCCAACGGCGTCTACGGTCCTTATGCGATCTTTGCCTCCGTCAAAATGGTATCGGCCTTTACCGTGACGGCGTCAACGATGCTGGCTCCGAGCCTGTTTAAACAGTTCGAAATTGAGACCGGCAAATCCACCTGGCTGCTGGGGCTGGCGGGCATCACCGAGGGGGCAATTCCGATGGCTATCGAGGATCCGCTGCGGGTCATCGGCTCATTCGTTCTGGGATCAATGGCGACCGGCGCGATTGTCGGGGCGATGGGCATTGGGCTTTCCACCCCGGGAGCGGGCATTTTCTCGCTCTTCTTACTGCATGATGCCAGGCTGGGTGGCGTGATGGCCGCTGCGGGCTGGTTTGGCGCCGCGCTGGTTGGCGCCGCCATCTCTACGCTCATGTTACTGCTCTGGCGACGTCACGCCGTGAAGCGCGGCACCTACGTGACTGAAGACATTACATCCTAAACACGCACCGACAGGAAACGAAGATGAAAGCTGTATCTCGCGTTCATATCACGCCACATATGCACTGGGACCGTGAGTGGTACTTCACCACCGAAGCGTCACGTATTCTTCTGGTCAATAATATGGAAGAGATCCTCACCCGTCTTGAACAGGATGCAGAGTACAAATACTACGTCCTCGACGGCCAGACGGCGGTGCTGGAAGATTATTTTGCCGTGAAGCCGGAAAGCAGGCCACGCGTGAAAGCGCTGGTGGAGGCCGGGAAGCTGATCGTGGGTCCGTGGTATACCCAGACGGATACCACCCTTGTCTCCGGCGAGTCGATTGTCCGCAATCTGATGTACGGCATGCGCGACTGCATGGCCTTTGGCGAGCCGATGAAAATTGGCTATCTGCCGGACTCCTTCGGCATGTCTTCCCAATTGCCGCACATTTATAACGGTTTTGGCATCACGCGCACCATGTTCTGGCGCGGGTGCTCCGAGCGGCACGGTACCGATAAAACCGAATTTCTCTGGCAAAGCCAGGACGGCAGCGAAGTGACGGCACAGGTGCTGCCCTTGGGCTACGCGATTGGTAAGTACTTACCGGAGGATGAAGACGGGCTGCGGAAACGGCTCGACGCCTGGTTAGAGGTGCTCGAAAAAGCCTCCGTGACGAAAGAAATTTTGCTGCCTAACGGCCACGACCAGATGCCGCTCCAGCAGAACATTTTTGCGGTGATGGATAAGCTTCGCGAAATCTATCCGCAGCGTCAGTTTGTGATGAGCCGCTTCGAGGAGGTATTTGACCACATCGACGCGCACCGCGATGAACTGGCAACCCTGAAAGGGGAGTTTATTGACGGTAAATACATGCGGGTGCACCGGACCATCGGCTCCACGCGGATGGACATCAAAATCGCCCACGCCCGGATAGAAAACAAAATCGTCAACGTTCTTGAGCCGCTGGCCACGCTTGCCTGGACGCTGGGCTTTGAGTATCACCACGGCCTGCTGGAAAAAATGTGGAAAGAGATCCTCAAGAATCACGCCCACGACAGTATCGGCTGCTGCTGTAGTGACAAAGTGCATCGCGAGGTGATGTCCCGCTTCGAGCTGGCGGAAGACATGGCCGATAACCTGGCATGCTTCTATATGCGCAAGATTGTCGACAACATGCCGCAAAGCGATGAAGACAAACTGGTGATGTTCAACCTGACGCCCTGGCCGCGCGAGGAAGTGATTAACACCACGATACGTCTGCGCGCCAGTCAGTTCCGCCTGCTGGACGATAAGGGGAATGACATTCCTTATTACCTCCGCAGCGCGCGCGAGATCGACCCCGGGCTGATTGACCGGCAGATTGTGCATTACGGCAACTATGAGCCCTTTATGGAGTTCGACATCCAGCTCAACCAGATCCTGCCATCAATGGGCTACCGCACGCTGTTTGTCGAGCCGCACGTGGCCGGCAAGCTGCTGGCGCCAGAAAATGCGTCGGCGGCGCTGCTGGAAAATGCGTTCTGGGAAATAACGTTAAATGAAGACGGGTCGCTGCGCCTGCGCGACAAAGAGTCCGGGCTGATTTATGACCGCGCGCTGGAAATAGAAGAGAGCTCGGATGATGGCGATGAGTACGACTACTCGCCCTCTCGGGAAGAGTGGCGGCTCACTTCCGCGCAGGGCGAGCACGACGTTGAGGTGATCCACGAGGCCTGGCAGAGCAGGGCGGTGATCCGCCATCGCATGGCGGTGCCGGCGAATCTTGCCGAACGTTCTGCGCGTCAGCAGACGGGGATGCTTGAGGCAGAACTGACGGTCACGCTCGGCCATAACAGCCGGCGTATCGACGTTGAGGCGCGTCTCGGCAATCACGCGGATGACCATCGCGTGCGGGTGCTGATCCCGACGCCGTTCACCACGGAGGCGGTATTAGCCGATACCCAGTTCGGTTCGCTGACGCGCCCCGTACGGGATGAAGCGATGGCGAACTGGCAGGAGGAAGGATGGAAGGAAGCGCCTCTGCCGGTGTGGAACCTGCTCAACTACGCGGTACTCCAGGAACGGCGTAACGGGATGGCGCTGTTCACCGAAGGGTTGCGCGAATTTGAGGTGACCGGCGAGCGTCAAAAAACATTTGCCCTGACGTTGCTTCGCGGCGTGGGGCTGCTTGGAAAAGAGGATTTACTTTTGCGCCCGGGCAGGCCGTCCGGGATCAAAATGCCGGTGCCGGATTCGCAGGTGCGGGGCCAGCTACGCTGTCGCTTCAGCCTGTTCACGTTTACCAGCACGCCCGTGAGTGCCGGCGTTGCGCAGCAGGCGAAGTCGTGGTTAACGCCGGTGCACTGCTACAACAAAATCCCCTGGGATGCGATGAAGCTTAACCGCACCGCCTTCATCACGCCCGGCAGCTACAGTCTGCTAACGCTTTCGCCAAACGGATGCGTGCTCAGCGCGCTGAAGAAAGCAGAGGATCGTGACGAGATGATAGTGCGTCTCTACAACCCGTCCGAGACGCAATCCTGCGACGTCGCCCTGTCAGTGAACCGCGTGGTGCTGGCCTGTTGCGAAACGAACATGAATGAGATGCCCGACGCGGCAGGGGAGGAGAGTGCGGGCATTTCTGGTCCGTTCCGTCCGTGCCAGTCCCGAACCTTTAGCGTCAGGATAGAGAGGTAATACCTGGCTTAACAAAAGGCCGCAGGGGGTGCGGCCTTTTTTTTTCATTAAAAGGTCACACAGGGGTGTTAATTTTAATGCCGCTAAAGGTGAATAAAATGTAATCATTTATTCTGATGGCAAAGTAATAAAAAAATACTGTGAAGCGGATAACAGAATATGTTTCGTCGTCCACAAAATACGATTTTCCTGTCGCGTTAATAAAAATCACAACTGTTTATATTCTCTTCTGCCTTTTATAACGCCGCGCGCCTAAAAATATACATGTAATTAACAAGGTCTTTACTATGCATACCACAAAGAAACATCGTTAACAGATGCCGGCGTTTTTGATTTAAATCAATGTTTAATGCTTGGAAAAAGGCTCCAAAAGGCGTTAAATTGTTCCCGATCAAAATGGCCGAAAAGTGGTAATTTTGCTATAAATTGATCGCCGTCGAAAAACGTAAATCTGTTCGAATAAAAACCTGTTTATTGTAAGGGTTTTGCAGCGTATTATATTTACGGGATCAATTTGGTTTTTTCTTAACGTATTTGTAACCTTTCATCGTTGCTTTTTCCCCCTCCGGAGAATAAGCAACGAAGAAGGGACGCAGATAACTTTGTATTGGGGCATGCGTGTGGATCCTTATCTAACGGGGTTCACTCTCGGAGTCTTCATGCGATGAGCAAGGAGTCATAATGTTAGACGTAGTCGAACTGTCGCGCTTACAGTTTGCCTTGACCGCGATGTACCACTTCCTGTTTGTGCCGCTGACGCTGGGTATGGCGTTCCTGCTGGCGATCATGGAAACGGTTTACGTCCTCTCCGGCAAACAGATTTATAAAGATATGACCAAGTTCTGGGGCAAGTTGTTTGGCATCAACTTTGCGCTGGGCGTGGCAACCGGTCTGACCATGGAGTTCCAGTTCGGGACTAACTGGTCTTACTATTCCCACTACGTTGGGGATATTTTTGGTGCGCCGCTGGCCATTGAAGGTCTGATGGCCTTCTTCCTCGAATCCACCTTTGTAGGTCTGTTCTTCTTCGGTTGGGACCGTCTGGGTAAAGTCCAGCATATGGCGGTAACCTGGCTGGTGGCATTAGGCTCCAACCTGTCCGCGCTGTGGATCCTGGTGGCGAACGGCTGGATGCAAAACCCCATCGCGTCTGATTTCAACTTCGAAACCATGCGTATGGAGATGGTCAGTTTCGCTGAACTCGTCCTGAACCCGGTTGCTCAGGTGAAATTCGTCCACACCGTGGCGTCTGGCTACGTCTGCGGCGCGATGTTCGTGCTGGGCATCAGCTCCTACTATATGCTGCGCGGTCGTGACTTCGCGTTTGCGAAACGCTCCTTTGCTATCGCAGCAAGCTTCGGCATGGCGGCGATTTTGTCCGTTATTGTTCTGGGTGATGAATCCGGTTACGAAATGGGCGACGTGCAGAAAACCAAGCTGGCCGCGATTGAAGCGGAATGGGAAACCCAGCCGGCGCCTGCCGCGTTTACCCTGTTCGGCGTGCCTGACCAGGATGCGCAGGAAAACCGCTTCGCCATTCAAATTCCTTACGCTCTGGGTATTATCGCCACGCGCTCCGTCGACAAACAGGTTACTGGCCTGAAAGATCTGATGGTGCAGCATGAAGAGCGTATCCGTAACGGGATGAAAGCCTACTCGCTGCTGGAACAGCTGCGCGCCGGTTCTACCGACCAGGCCGTTCGCGATCGCTTTAACGACGTGAAAAAAGACCTGGGCTACGGCCTGCTGCTGAAACGCTATACCCCGAACGTCTCCGACGCGACGGAAGAGCAGATTCAGATGGCAACCAAAGACTCCATTCCACGCGTTGCGCCGCTCTACTTTGCGTTCCGCATCATGGTCGGTTGCGGCATTATTATGCTGCTGATCATCGCGGCCTCGTTCTGGTCCGTCATTCGTAACCGCATCGGCGAGAAAAAATGGCTGCTGCGCACCGCGCTGTACGGTATTCCACTGCCGTGGATCGCAATCGAGTCCGGCTGGTTTGTCGCGGAGTATGGCCGTCAGCCGTGGGCGATCGGTGAGGTGCTGCCAACCGCGGTAGCGAACTCCTCCCTGACCGCAGGCGACCTGATCTTCTCCATGCTGCTCATTTGCGGTCTGTACACCCTGTTCCTGGTGGCTGAACTGTTCCTGATGTTCAAGTTCGCGCGCCTTGGCCCAAGCAGCCTGAAAACCGGTCGCTACCACTACGAGCAGTCTGCTGTGACTACTCAGCCGGCACGCTAAGACAGGAGTCATCAAATGATCGATTATGAAGTATTGCGTTTTGTCTGGTGGCTGCTGATCGGCGTTCTGCTGATTGGATTTGCGGTCACCGATGGTTTCGACATGGGCGTGGGCATGCTCACCCGTTTCCTCGGTCGTAATGACACCGAGCGTCGAATCATGATTAACTCCATCGCCCCGCACTGGGACGGTAACCAGGTGTGGCTGATCACCGCAGGCGGCGCGCTGTTCGCTGCCTGGCCGATGGTCTACGCGGCTGCGTTCTCCGGCTTCTATGTGGCGATGATTCTGGTGCTGGCCTCTTTATTCTTCCGTCCGGTGGGTTTTGACTACCGTTCCAAGATTGAAGACACCCGCTGGCGTAACATGTGGGACTGGGGCATCTTCATTGGTAGCTTCGTTCCACCGCTGGTCATTGGTGTGGCGTTCGGTAACCTGTTGCAGGGCGTACCGTTCCACGTCGACGAATATATGCGTCTGTTCTACACCGGTAACTTCTTCCAGCTGCTGAATCCGTTTGGTCTGCTGGCGGGCGTGGTGAGCGTGGCGATGATTATCACCCAGGGCGCAACCTACCTTCAGATGCGTACCGTGGGTGAACTGCACCTGCGTTCCCGCGCAACCGCGCAGGTTGCAGCGCTGGTGACGCTGGTCTGCTTCGCTCTGGCAGGCGTGTGGGTGGTGTACGGTATTGATGGTTACGTGGTGACCTCCGCGATCAACCATACTGCACCGTCTAACCCGCTGACCAAAGAAGTGACGCGTCAGGCCGGTGCATGGCTGGTGAACTTCAACACGACCCCTGCGCTGTGGGCTATCCCGGCTCTGGGTGTGCTGCTGCCGCTGCTGACCGTGCTGACGTCTCGTCTGGAGAAAGGCGCTCTGGCGTTCGTGTTCTCCTCCCTGACGCTGGCGTGCATCATCCTGACCGCGGGTATTGCGATGTTCCCATTCGTTATGCCGTCCAGCACCATGATGAATGCTAGCCTGACCATGTGGGATGCAACCTCCAGCCAGCTGACGCTGAACCTGATGACGTATGTTGCTTGCGTATTCGTACCGATTATCCTGCTCTACACCAGCTGGTGTTACTGGAAAATGTTCGGTCGTATTACCAAAGAACATATCGAAAGCAACACCCACTCTATGTACTAAGTAAGGAGCTGAATATGTGGTATTTCGCATGGATTTTAGGGACGCTTCTTGCCTGTGCATTTGGTGTCATTACTGCCCTGGCGCTTGAGCATGTTGAAGCGTCCAAAGCAGGTGAAGAAAAGCACTAATGAACATTATCGCAACGTTATATGCGGTAATGGATAAGCGCCCCCTGAGGGCGCTTTCCCTCATTATGGCATTACTGCTGGCGGGCTGTATTTTCTGGGACCCGTCGCGCTTCGCGGCAAAAACCAGCGAGCTTGAGATCTGGCACGGCTTCCTGATTATGTGGGCGGTGTGTGCAGGGGTCATTCACGGCGTTGGCTTTCGTCCGAAAGCGCTTCACTGGCAGGGCATCTTCTGCCCGCTGATTGCCGATCTGGTTCTCCTCGCCGGTTTGATTTTCTTCTTCTTCTGAATAAGAAATGTCCGTTAACGATATGGGCTTACCCGAGCCCATAAAAATTTACTCTCCGTTTACTTTCCCCCATTCCAAACCATCATTCCCGCGCGTATAGTAGCGAAGTTTGAAAGCTCCAACTTTTCTTGTATTACCGGGATGTAAAGTGAATACAACGCTGTTTCGATGGCCGGTACGTGTCTACTACGAAGATACCGATGCCGGTGGTGTGGTCTACCACGCCAGCTACGTTGCTTTTTATGAACGGGCACGCACAGAGATGCTGCGCCATCATCACTTTAGTCAACAGGTGCTGTTGGCTGAGCGAGTTGCCTTCGTGGTACGCAAGATGACGCTTGAGTATTTTGCGCCTGCCAGACTCGACGATATGCTCGAAGTCCAAACAGAAATTACATCAATGCGCGGAACTTCACTGGTTTTCACGCAGCGGATAGTCAATGCAGAGAACACGGTACTGAACTCAGCTGAAGTCCTGATTGTCTGTGTTGATCCAACCATAATGAAGCCTCGTGCGCTTCCTAAGTCTATTGTCGCGGAGTTTAAGCAGTGACTGACATGAATATCCTTGATTTGTTCCTGAAGGCAAGCCTTCTGGTTAAACTTATCATGTTGATTTTGATTGGTTTTTCAATCGCATCCTGGGCCATCATCATCCAGAGAACGCGTATCCTCAATGCCGCTGGCCGGGAAGCCGAAGCGTTTGAAGATAAGTTCTGGTCGGGTATCGAGCTTTCTCGTCTGTACCAGGAAAGCCAGGGACGCCGTGATAGCCTTTCAGGCTCCGAACAAATTTTCTATAGTGGTTTCAAAGAGTTCGCTCGCTTACACCGTGCTAACAGCCATGCGCCGGAAGCCGTAGTAGAAGGTGCGTCGCGTGCGATGCGCATCTCCATGAACCGCGAACTGGAAAATCTTGAAACGCATATTCCGTTCCTCGGCACCGTGGGTTCCATCAGCCCGTATATCGGCCTGTTTGGTACAGTGTGGGGGATCATGCACGCCTTTATCGCGCTGGGCGCGGTGAAGCAGGCGACGTTGCAGATGGTTGCACCGGGTATCGCAGAAGCACTGATCGCGACCGCAATCGGTCTGTTCGCCGCAATTCCGGCGGTGATGGCGTACAACCGTCTGAACCAGCGCGTGAACAAACTGGAACTGAACTACGACAACTTTATGGAAGAGTTCACCGCGATTCTGCATCGTCAGGCGTTTACCAGCACCGAGAGCAACAAGGGGTAAACCATGGCCAGATCGCGTGGACGAGGTCGTCGCGAGCTCAAGTCCGAAATCAATATCGTTCCGTTACTGGACGTGCTGCTGGTGCTGCTGCTGATCTTTATGGCGACAGCGCCCATCATCACCCAGAGCGTGGAAGTTGATCTGCCGGATGCGACAGAATCACAGGCGGTAAGCACCAATGACGATCCTCCGGTCATCATTGAGGTTTCCGGCGTAGGGCAGTACAGCGTGGTGGTGGAGAAAGATCGTATGGATCAGCTTCCCCCTGAGCAGGTTATTGCTGAAGCGCAACGACGCCTGGAGTCAAATCCGAAGACGGTCTTCTTAATCGGTGGTGCGAAAGACGTACCATATGATGAAATTATCAAAGCGCTGAACTTGCTACATAGCGCGGGCGTTAAGTCAGTTGGCTTAATGACTCAGCCTATTTGATCATCTGCGTAGTTTTTGGGAACCGATAGTGTCAAAGGCAACCGAACAGAACGACAAGCTTAAGCGAGCGATAATCGTCTCCGCAGTGCTGCACGTGATTCTTTTTGCAGCGCTGATCTGGAGTTCGTTCGATGAGCACATTGATGCATCGGGCGGTGGTGGAGGTTCATCCATCGACGCCGTCATGGTAGATCCCGGTGCGGTAGTGCAGAACTATAATCGTCAGCAACAGCAGCAGGCGAGCGCAAAGCGCGCGGAAGAACAGCGTGAAAAACAGGCGCAACAGCAGGCGGAAGAGCTGCGTGAAAAGCAGGCCGCCGAGCAGGAACGTCTGAAGCAGCTTGAGAAAGAACGTTTGCAGGCGCAGGAAGCGGCGAAAGAGCAGGCGGAGCAGCAGAAACAGGCTGAAGCCGCAGCGAAGCAAGCCCAGGAACAGCAGAAGCAGGCGGAAGAGGCGGCAGCCAAGGCCGCAGCAGACGCGAAGGCGAAGGCAGATGCTCAGGCTAAGTTAGCCGCAGACGCGGCGAAGAAAGCGGCTGCTGATGCTCAGAAGAAAGCGGAAGCGGAAGCGGTGAAGAAAGCGGCTGCTGACGCGAAGAAGAAAGCGGAAGCGGAAGCGGCGAAAAAAGCGGCTGCCGACGCACAGAAGAAAGCCGAAGCGGAAGCCGCGAAGAAAGCTGCGCAGGAAGCCGAGAAGAAAGCGGCTGCTGATGCTGCGAAAAAAGCGGCCGCCGCCGAGAAAGCTGCGGCAGAAAAAGCCGCCGCTGCGGAAAAAGCTGCCGCTGATAAAAAAGCAGCCGCTGAGAAAGCCGCTGCCGATAAAAAAGCGGCTGCCGAAAAAGCCGCGGCTAAAAAGGCCGCAGCCGCTGAGAAAGCTGCCGCTGCCGCCGGTGTAGACGACCTGCTGGGTGACCTGAGCTCCGGTAAGAATGCACCGAAAACGGGCGGTGGGGCCAAAGGAAATGGACAGCCGTCAAAAGACAGCGGTACCTCCGGAGCCAACGGTGGGGCAACAGGTGCAGATATCAGCGCTTATGCCAAGCAGATCCAGGTTGCGATTCAGAGCCGACTCTTTGATGCAGGCCTGTATCAGGGCAAGCAGTGCGTACTGCACATCAATCTTGCGCCAGACGGCAGGTTGAAAAGCGTGACGTCTGAAGGGGGCGATCCTGCGCTCTGTCAGGCTGCACTGGCCGCAGCCAGATCGGCGAACATTCCTAAACCGCCTAGCGAGGCTGTTTATGAAAAGATAAAAGATGCCAAACTGGACTTTAAGCTGTAATCAACTCTTCTAACGGAAGTCTGAAAAACAGTCTATGGTCGTAAACAGGATAAGTAGTTTTGTCTATTTGGGTTTGTTAACATTCTGCTAAATTATCGTGGGTAAGGTTACCCAGATAAGGGAGATATGATGAAGCAGGCATTACGTGTAGCAGTTAGTTTTTTAATGCTGTGGGCAGCTGTACTGCACGCAGAAGTACGCATTGAGATCACCCAGGGGGTGGACTCAGCGCGTCCAATCGGTGTCGTTCCGTTCCAGTGGGCAGGCCCGGGCGCTGCGCCTGAAGATATTGGCGGCATTGTTGCAGCTGACCTGCGTAACAGCGGTAAATTTAACCCGTTAGATCGTTCTCGTCTGCCGCAGCAGCCGGGTACCGCGCAGGACGTTCAGCCTGCTGCGTGGTCTGCGCTGGGTATTGATGCGGTAGTTGTCGGCCAGGTTACGCCTGCACCAGACGGCGGCTATAACGTTGCGTATCAGCTGGTGGATACCGGCGGTGCGCCGGGTACCGTTCTGGCTCAAAACACTTATAAAGTGAACAAGCAGTGGCTGCGTTATGCAGGCCACACGGCGAGTGACGAAGTGTTTGAGAAGCTGACCGGGATTAAAGGTGCGTTCCGTACACGTATCGCGTACGTTGTGCAGACCAACGGCGGCCAGTTCCCTTATGAGCTGCGCGTCTCTGACTACGATGGTTACAACCAGTTCACCGTGCACCGTTCTCCGCAGCCGCTGATGTCTCCGGCATGGTCTCCTGACGGCTCCAAGCTGGCGTACGTGACCTTCGAGAGCGGACGTTCCGCGCTGGTTATCCAGACGCTGTCTAACGGTGCCGTGCGTCAGGTTGCGTCATTCCCACGTCACAACGGTGCGCCTGCGTTCTCTCCGGACGGGACTAAACTGGCGTTTGCCCTGTCTAAAACCGGTAGCCTGAACCTGTATGTAATGGACATTGGCTCTGGCCAGATCCGCCAGGTAACCGATGGTCGTAGCAACAATACTGAACCAACCTGGTTCCCGGACAGCCAGAATCTGGCCTTCACGTCTGACCAGGCGGGTCGTCCACAAGTTTATAAAATGAATATCAACGGCGGAGCAGCGCAGCGCATTACCTGGGAAGGTTCTCAGAACCAGGATGCTGACGTCAGTGCCGATGGTAAAACAATGGTAATGGTCAGCACTGCGGGTGGTCAGCAGCACATTGCCAAACAAGATCTGGTAACGGGAGGCGTACAAATACTGTCGTCAACGTTCCTGGATGAAACGCCAAGTCTGGCACCTAACGGCACCATGGTAATCTACAGCTCTTCTCAGGGGATGGGATCCGTGCTGAATCTGGTTTCTACAGATGGGCGTTTCAAAGCGCGTCTTCCGGCAACTGATGGACAGGTAAAATCACCTGCCTGGTCGCCGTATCTGTAATAATAATTAATTGATTACTAAAGGAATCTTAGAAATGCAACTGAACAAAGTGCTGAAGGGGCTGATGATCGCTCTGCCTGTAATGGCAATCGCAGCGTGTTCTTCTAACAAGAACGCAAGCAATGACCAGAGCGGCGAAGGCATGATGGGTGCCGGCACCGGTATGGACGCTAACGGCAATGGCAATATGTCTTCTGAAGAGCAAGCGCGTCTTCAGATGCAGCAGTTACAGCAGAACAACATCGTTTACTTCGATCTGGATAAATACGACATCCGTTCTGACTTCGCTGCAATGCTGGATGCGCACGCAAACTTCCTGCGTAGCAACCCGTCTTACAAAGTCACCGTAGAAGGTCATGCGGACGAACGTGGTACCCCAGAGTACAACATCTCCCTGGGTGAACGTCGTGCAAACGCTGTTAAAATGTACCTCCAGGGTAAAGGCGTTTCTGCTGACCAGATCTCCATCGTTTCTTACGGTAAAGAAAAACCAGCAGTACTGGGTCACGACGAAGCGGCTTACTCCAAAAACCGTCGTGCCGTACTCGTTTACTAAGAGAATTGCATGAGCAGTAACTTCAGACATCATCTGATGAGTCTGTCGTTACTGGTTGGAATAGCGGCCCCCTGGGCCGCTTTTGCTCAGGCACCAATCAGTAGTGTCGGCTCAGGCTCGGTAGAAGACCGGGTCACTCAGCTCGAGCGTATTTCTAACGCTCACAGTCAGCTTTTAACTCAACTCCAGCAGCAACTTTCCGACAACCAGAACGATATCGATTCCCTTCGTGGTCAGATCCAGGAGAGTCAGTATCAGCTTAATCAGGTTGTGGAGCGCCAGAAGCAAATCTTGTCGCAGATGGATAGCCTGAGCAGCGGCGGTGCGACTGCTCAGCCCGCAGCAGGCGATCAAAGCGGTGCGGCGACGCCTGCACCAGCGGCAGATGCCTCAGCGTCGTCTGGAGCGCCTGTACAGAGCGGTGACGCGAATACGGACTATAACGCGGCCATTGCCCTGGTGCAGGACAAATCGCGCCAGGACGATGCTATCGTTGCGTTTCAGAACTTCGTGAAGAAGTACCCTGATTCCACTTACCAGCCCAATGCGAACTACTGGCTGGGTCAGTTGAATTACAACAAGGGTAAAAAGGATGATGCGGCGTTTTATTTTGCCTCTGTGGTGAAAAATTACCCGAAATCACCGAAAGCGCCGGATGCGATGTTTAAAGTTGGCGTGATCATGCAGGACAAAGGCGACACGGCTAAAGCCAAAGCGGTTTATCAGCAGGTGGTTGCTAAATTCCCGGGCACTGACGGCGCCAAACAAGCGCAAAAACGTTTAAGTTCGATGGGTTGATTACCGCATGACCAGAAATCGCGTTATTTCTGGTCGTGCAGCATGATTCCTAAGCAGTTAAGTGATCTTCATCGAAATTTTTGTTGCGCAGAATTCTTAAATCAGTAATATATGCCGCCGTTGCCACGGGATATCAAACAACGTGAAAGCAGCGCAAAAGTGGGTCGTTAGCTCAGTTGGTAGAGCAGTTGACTTTTAATCAATTGGTCGCAGGTTCGAATCCTGCACGACCCACCACTTAAAGCAGTTCCGGCAGTACAGAGTGGGTGATTAGCTCAGTTGGTAGAGCATCTCCTTTACACGGAGGGGGTCGGCGGTTCGAGCCCGTCATCACCCACCACTCGGGTCGTTAGCTCAGTTGGTAGAGCAGTTGACTTTTAATCAATTGGTCGCAGGTTCGAATCCTGCACGACCCACCAATTTTATTGGTTCCGAGTGATAATTCAGGCAACACCCGAATGGGTCGTTAGCTCAGTTGGTAGAGCAGTTGACTTTTAATCAATTGGTCGCAGGTTCGAATCCTGCACGACCCACCAGCCTGAATAGATTTGAAGTACATCCCGTAAGGGGTCGTTAGCTCAGTTGGTAGAGCAGTTGACTTTTAATCAATTGGTCGCAGGTTCGAATCCTGCACGACCCACCAATTTTAATGTCTTACTCAGATGTTAAACGTGAAGGATAACGTTGCTTTAGCAACGGCCCGAAGGGCGAGGCGAAGCCGAGTCATCCTGCACGACCCACCAATGTAAAAAGGCGCCCTAAAGGCGCCTTTTTGCTATCTGTCGTTCTCCAGTGCTTTGTAGGTCGGGTAAGGCGAAGCCGCCACCCGACAAATGCTGCCGGCACCAATTCCCGATGACATTCCACCTGATATTCGCTATCTTGTTTAGTATATAAAACACCATTGCCGTCATTTTTGCTATCTACCGCAAAACAAAGACAATATTGTTAAGCCAGTAAAACGAGAAGCCATAATGAGTGTGATGTTTGATCCCGAAGCCGCAATTTATCCCTTCCCGCCGAAGCCAGCGCCGCTAAGCCGGGATGAGAAGCAGTTCTATCGTGAGAAAATTAAGCGCCTTCTTAAAGCGCGTGATGCGGTGATGGTGGCGCATTACTACACTGACCCGGAAATTCAGCAGTTGGCAGAAGAGACGGGCGGCTGTATCTCAGACTCGCTGGAGATGGCGCGTTTCGGCGCTAAACATCCTGCCTCTACGCTTCTCGTTGCGGGCGTTCGTTTTATGGGTGAAACGGCAAAAATCCTCAGCCCGGAAAAAACGATTCTGATGCCGACGCTGAATGCCGAATGCTCCCTCGATCTCGGCTGCCCGATTGATGAGTTCACCGCCTTCTGTGATGCTCACCCTGACCGTACCGTCGTGGTCTACGCCAACACCTCCGCTGCCGTCAAAGCCCGGGCAGACTGGGTAGTGACGTCCAGTATCGCCGTTGAGCTGATTGAACATCTGGACAGCATGGGTGAAAAAATCATCTGGGCGCCCGATCGCCATCTGGGAAACTACGTGCAAAAACAGACCGGTGCGGATGTGCTGTGCTGGCAGGGTGCCTGTATCGTCCACGATGAGTTCAAGACCCAGGCGCTGACCCGGATGAAAGGCTTACATCCGCAGGCCGCGATTCTGGTGCACCCGGAATCCCCGCAGTCGATCGTCGAGATGGCGGACGCCGTCGGCTCAACCAGCCAGTTAATTAACGCGGCAAAAACGCTGCCACACAAGCAGCTCATCGTGGCGACCGATCGCGGTATTTTCTACAAAATGCAGCAGGCCGTGCCGGAAAAAGAGCTGCTTGAAGCGCCAACCGCCGGAGAAGGGGCGACCTGCCGTAGCTGCGCGCACTGCCCGTGGATGGCGATGAATGGCCTCAAAGCCATTGCGGAGGGGCTGGAGAACGGTGGCGCTGCGCATGAGATCCACGTGGATGCTGCCCTGCGTGAAGGCGCGTTAATTCCGCTTAACCGCATGCTGGATTTTGCGGCTACACTACGTACTTAACTTATTACGCCCCGGAGAAAAAATGGATTTTTTTAGTACACAGAACATCCTGGTTCACATCCCCATCGGTGCGGGCGGCTATGACCTGTCGTGGATTGAAGCGGTAGGTACGTTGGCCGGTTTACTCTGTATCTGGCTGGCTAGCCTTGAGAAGATCAGCAACTATGCGTTCGGGCTGATTAACGTTACGCTGTTTGCGATCATCTTCTTCCAGATCCAGCTCTACGCCAGCCTGCTTCTACAGCTGTTCTTCTTCGCGGCCAACATCTACGGCTGGTATGCCTGGTCGCGGCAAAACAGCCAGCAGGAGGCGGAGCTGCAAATCCGCTGGCTGCCGTTGCCAAAAGCCCTCGCCTGGCTCGCGGCCTGCGTGGTGGCTATCGGCCTGATGACCGTCTTTATCGATCCGGTTTTTGCCTTCCTGACGCGCGTGGCGGTCTCGGTGATGTCGGGGCTGGGATTGAACGTCACCCTGCCAGAGCTTCAGCCGGACGCCTTCCCGTTCTGGGATTCCTGCATGATGGTACTGTCGATTGCGGCGATGATCTTGATGACGCGTAAATACGTTGAGAACTGGCTGTTGTGGGTGGTGATTAACGTGATTAGCGTGGTGATTTTTGCCCTTCAGGGCGTTTATGCCATGTCGCTGGAGTACATGCTGCTGACCTTCATTGCTCTCAACGGCAGCCGCATGTGGATTAACAGCGCGCGTGAGCGTGGCTCTCGCGCGCTTTCCCGTTAATGGTGATGTGCGTGTGAGTGGCCGGACTGCGCCTCGTTAAGGTGGCAGTCTGGCCCGCTGCAAGGCTGGTACTCCATCTGGATAGTGGAGTGCGCAATCTCATAGTGATGCTCAAGGAAATGCTGAATACGTTCAAGGAGCGCGTCGTGATCGTGGGGCGGAACAACCTGAACGTGCAGCGTCATAAGCGGTTTTTCGCCAACCAGCCAGACGTGAACGTGATGAACGTTACGAACCTCAGGAATGGAGCGACTCAGGTTGCGCTTCAGTTCGCCAATATCCAGTGACGTGGGCGCGCCTTCCAGCAGCTCATTTACGCTCTCCTTCAACAGCCGCCAGGCGCTGCGCAATACCAGGCACGATACCAGCACGGAAAGAATCGGGTCGATAGGGGTCCAGCCCGTGCCCATAATGATCAGCGCGGCCACAATCGCACCAACAGAACCCAGCAAATCACCGAGCACGTGGAGCGCCGCGGCCCGCACGTTCAGATTTTTTTCGCTGCTGCCGCGGTGCAATATCCAGAACGCCAGAATATTGGCAACCAGGCCGGCAATGGCAATCACCATCATCGTTGTGCCGGCTACCGGTTGAGGATGCCGAAAGCGCTGAAAAGCCTCCCAGACGATGAGTATGGTAATCACCACTAAGGCAATCGCATTCACAAAGGCGGCAAGCGTGGTCAGCCTGAGCCAGCCAAACGTGTGGCGGGCATTGGGCGGGCGACGGGCAAACTGAACGGCCAGCAGCGCGAAGAGCAGCGCTGCGGCATCGGTAAGCATGTGACCTGCATCGGCCAGCAGCGCCAGCGAGCCGGATATAAGGCCACCGATGACCTCAATAACCATAAACGTGGCGGTGACCGCAAATGCCAGCAGAAGCCGTTTGGCGTTTTCATCGCCGGAAGAGGGAGAATGGGAGTGGGAATGCGCCATGATATCTTTCCTGATTTATTATTATTTTTAGTGTAGCGTTTTTAAGTGCTTAAATAAAAAAGGAGAGCATGCGCTCTCCTTATTTCTTCTTAGACAGGCTTACTGAGTGGTGCCGTCCGTTTTGGTATTGGCATCGCTACCCACTTTGTCATTGGGATCCGGACATTTACCGTCTTTACACATCGAGTTTTTATGAACCTCATCGTTGGTCATGCCGTCGTGGTTCATGGTGCCGGTATTCGTACCGCTGGTGTTAGTATTGCCCGTGTTGATATTGCTGTTATCAACATTATTTGGCGCAATATTCTGTTTTGCATCCGGCGCAACCTGGCCTGCTTCGGCGGCAGCATTCGCGTCACCGTTGCTGCCGGATGAACCTGCATCGGCTGCCAGCACGCTGCCGCTTGCCAGGGTAAGGGTTGCCGTCAGGAAAAGCGTAGTCAGTTTCGTCATTTTCATCATGGTGCTCCTGTTCTTATCGTTACGCTGGATAACATTCTCCAACAGTGCATCTTGTTCAGTGGCGAAAGATCCCGGATTTCTGCGTGAGGGCAGAATGGAATCGCGTATAAATATTTAAATTCAGCTGTTACAAGTAAAAAGTTTAGGCCAGATCTCATTTTTCGCTATTTTGTGGTGAATTTTAGGCGAATTCCAGGAATTATCTGCGTGAAGTGTAAAAGCCCGTTTACACTTCAAGGCCGACAAGTTAGATTGAAAGCATTGCTTTCATTACTAAAGATATGGCAGAGCCGGAAAGAAGATGAATTATCAGAACGACGATTTACGTATTAAAGAGATCAATGAGTTATTACCTCCCGTAGCGCTCCTTGAAAAATTCCCCGCCACTGAAAATGCCGCCAACACGGTGTCTCATGCCCGCAAGGCGATCCACAAGATCCTCAAAGGTAGCGACGATCGTCTTCTGGTGGTGATCGGGCCGTGCTCTATTCACGATCCTGCTGCGGCCAAAGAGTACGCGTCACGACTGCTCACCCTGCGTGAAGAGCTGAAGGACGAACTGGAAATCGTGATGCGCGTCTATTTCGAAAAACCGCGTACCACCGTGGGCTGGAAAGGGCTGATTAACGATCCGCACATGGATAACAGCTTCCAGATCAACGATGGCCTGCGCATTGCGCGTAAGCTACTGCTGGAAATTAACGACAGCGGGCTGCCGGCGGCGGGAGAATTCCTGGATATGATCACGCCGCAGTATCTGGCTGACCTGATGAGTTGGGGCGCCATCGGCGCGCGCACCACGGAATCTCAGGTTCACCGCGAGCTGGCGTCTGGTCTCTCATGCCCGGTCGGCTTCAAAAACGGCACGGATGGCACCATCAAGGTCGCGATTGATGCCATCAATGCGGCTGGCGCGCCGCACTGCTTCCTGTCGGTGACCAAGTGGGGCCACTCGGCTATCGTTAATACCAGCGGTAACGGCGACTGCCATATCATTCTGCGCGGCGGTAAAGAGCCTAACTACAGCGCAAAACACGTGGCGGAAGTGAAGGCGGGTCTGGAGAAAGCGGGACTGGCGCCGCAGGTGATGATCGATTTCAGCCATGCGAACTCCAGCAAACAGTTCAAAAAGCAGATGGAAGTCGGGGCGGATGTTTGTCAGCAAATCGCCAACGGTGAACGCGCGGTGATTGGGGTGATGATCGAGAGCCATCTGGTGGAAGGCAACCAGAATCTTGAGGGCAGCGAACCGCTGGTCTACGGTAAGAGCGTGACGGATGCCTGCATTGGCTGGGAAGATACCGATGCGATCCTGCGCCAGCTGGCGGATGCGGTAAAAGCGCGTCGCGGCTAAGTCTGTCGCGGACAATAAAAAAGCGTGGATTGCTCCACGCTTTTTTTATGTCCGGCGAAAATTACTTCGCTTTACCCTGGTTCGCCACTGCCGCCGCTTTTGCAGCGATTTCGTCGGCGTTACCCAGATAGTAATGTTTAACAGGTTTGAAGTTCTCATCGAACTCGTACACCAGCGGTACGCCGGTAGGGATGTTCAGCTCGAGGATCTCATCTTCACCCATGTTGTCCAGGTATTTCACCAGCGCGCGCAGGGAGTTACCGTGAGCAGCGATAATAACGCGCTCGCCGCTTTTCAGGCGCGGCAGAATGGTTTCGTTCCAGTAAGGCACTACGCGGTCGATGGTCAGCGCCAGGCTTTCGGTCTGTGGCAGTTCAGCCTCAGTCAGCTTCGCGTAGCGCGGATCGTGGCCCGGGTAGCGCTCGTCATCTTTGCTCAGCTCTGGTGGCGTTACCGCGAAACCGCGACGCCACTGCTTAACCTGCTCGTCACCGTATTTCTCTGCGGTTTCCGCTTTGTTCAGACCTTGCAGCGCACCGTAGTGACGCTCGTTCAGCTTCCAGGATTTCTCAACCGGCAGCCAGGCCTGATCTAGCTCGTCCAGAACGTTCCACAGGGTATGGATGGCACGTTTCAGCACAGAGGTGTAAGCAAAGTCAAAGGTGAAGCCTTCTTCTTTCAGCAGTTTACCTGCCGCTTTTGCTTCGCTCACGCCTTTCTCGGACAGATCAACGTCATACCAGCCGGTGAAGCGGTTTTCATTGTTCCACTGGCTTTCGCCGTGGCGCACCAGGACAAGCTTAGTATTAGCCATTTCTTACTCCTCAAGCATTTTGAATGATAACAATTCTCATTATATTGCCGTGACTGTGCCAGCAGCAACGCTTAACCCTAACCATAGCGAAAATAGTTCGAGAGTGTAAGATGCATGTGAATCCAGGGTTATGATTTTGTCTGCGATCGCCGCTATTTTCAGCAAGCGGAGATAAAAAAGCCCTCGCGGTGAGGGCCTGGCTTTTTTGCCGGACGGCGCTTCGCTTATCCGGCCTACATTCATAGGCCCGTGCAGGCGCAGCGCCGCCGGGCGTTAAGCGCGCGGAATGAAATGATACTCGGTGACGCTCGTGTACTCTTCACCCGGACGCAGTACGCAGTCCGGCTGCGGCCATTCTGGATGGTTAGGGCTGTCCGGCAGGAATTCGCTCTCCAGCGCCAGACCTTGCCAGGCGGCGTAGTCGTTATGTTCACGCGCCGTGGTGCCCTCCAGGTAGTTGCCGGAGTAGAACTGAAGGGCAGGGGCGGTGGTGTAGACCGTCATCTGTAACTTCTCATCCGCAGACCAGACCTGTGCGGCAGGTTGAGAAAGATCGCCTTTCGCCTGCAACAGGAAAGCGTGGTCGTAGCCTTTCACCTTGCGCTGATCGTCATCACTCATAAAATCTTGGGCGATGGTTTTCGGCTGACGGAAATCAAAGCTATTGCCGCTTACTGGTTTCAGCCCCTGATACGGAATACCCATCTCATCGACCGGCAGATACGCGTCCGCCAGGATCTGGAGTTTGTGATTACGGACATCGGTCTGGTTGCCGTCAAGGTTGAAGTAAGCGTGGTTAGTCAGGTTGACCGGGCACGGCTTGTCGACCGTCGCGCGGTACTCAATAGCGATGCGATTATCCCCGGTCAGGGTGAAGCGCGCGGTTGCGGTCAGATTGCCCGGGAAGCCCTGGTCACCGTCGAGGGAGTCCAGAGAGAACCAGACCTCACCGTCATTTTGCTGCACAATCTTCCAGCGGCGTTTATCAAACCCTTCCGGACCGCCGTGCAGCTGATTTTCACCCTGGCTTGAAAGCAGGGAATATTCTACGCCGTCCAGCTCAAACCGGCTTCTGGCGATGCGGTTGGCGTAGCGGCCTATGGACGCGCCAAGAAAAGCGTTTTGCTCAATATACTGCTCGGGGGATGCGCAGCCGAGCAGGGTTTCGCGCACGCTGCCGTCAGGCATGGGGACGCGGGCAGAAAGTAGGGTTGCGCCCCAGTCCATCAGCGTAACCACCATCCCGGCGCTGTTGCGCAGGGTTAACAGGCGATACGGCAGACCATCCGGTGCGAGTGTAGGTATTTCGTTTAGCACTGTCCGGCTCCTTGTGATGCTTTGCAGACATAGAAAGTTTCTTTGATGCCCGTTTTGGCTTCGTACTGTTTCGCCACGGCGTCCTGAACGGCAGGGACCAGCTCTTCCGGCACCAGGGCGACGACGCAGCCGCCAAACCCACCACCGGTCATACGCACGCCGCCTTTGTCGCCAATCGTGGCTTTTACAATTTCAACCAGGGTGTCGATTTGCGGCACGGTGATTTCGAAATCGTCGCGCATGGAGGCATGCGATTCTGCCATCAGTTCGCCCATGCGCTTCAGGTCACCTTTAGCCAGCGCGGAGGCGGCTTCTACGGTACGGGCATTTTCCGTCAGCACGTGACGCACGCGCTTCGTTACGACCGGATCCAGCTCGTGGGCAACCTTGTTAAATTCATCGAGAGAAACATCACGCAGGGCCGGCTGCTGGAAGAAGCGCGCGCCGGTTTCACACTGCTCGCGGCGGGTGTTGTACTCGCTGCCCACCAGGGTGCGTTTGAAGTTACTGTTGATGATCACCACCGCCGCACCTTTTGGCAGCGGAACCGCTTTGGTGCCGAGCGAGCGGCAGTCAATCAGCAACGCATGCTCTTTCTTGCCCAGCGCGGAAATAAGCTGATCCATAATGCCGCAGTTGCAGCCCACGAACTGGTTTTCTGCTTCCTGACCGTTGAGGGCGATCTGCGCGCCGTCCAGCGGCAGATGATAAAGCTGCTGGAAAACGGTGCCGACCGCCACTTCAAGCGATGCAGAAGAGCTTAATCCTGCTCCCTGCGGCACGTTGCCGCTGATGACCAGATCGGCCCCGCCGAAATCCTTGTTCCGCTTCAGAAGATGCTTTACCACGCCGCGCACATAGTTCGACCACTGCTGGCTTTCGTGGGTCACGATCGGCGCGTCGAGGGAAAATTCGTCCATTTCGTTGCCGTAATCCGCGGCGATCACCCGCACCATACGATCTGAACGTTTCGCGCAGCCGATCACCGTCTGGTAGTCAATGGCACAGGGCAGCACAAAACCGTCGTTATAGTCGGTGTGCTCGCCAATTAAATTAACGCGGCCTGGCGCCTGAATAACGTGGGTGGCAGGGTAGCCAAATTTTTCAGCAAACAGGGATTGTGTTTTATCTTTCAGATTCATTTTTAGACTCCTGATTCGCGGTAATGGACGTCGCTAACGGCACGCAGACGTTCTGCCGCCTGTTCCGCCGTCAGGTCGCGCTGGGTTTCCGCCAGCATTTCATAGCCCACCATGAATTTACGTACCGTTGCTGAGCGCAGCAGCGGCGGGTAGAAATGCGCATGCAGCTGCCAGTGTTGATTCTCTTCGCCGTTGAACGGCGCGCCGTGCCAGCCCATGGAGTAAGGGAAGGAGCACTGGAAGAGGTTATCGTAACGGCTGGTCAGTTTTTTCAGCGCCAGGGCAAGGTCGTCTTTCTGCGCGTCGCTGAGGTCGGTAATGCGCAGGACGTGGGCTTTTGGCAGCAGCAGCGTTTCAAACGGCCACGCCGCCCAGTACGGCACCACGGCAAGCCAGTGCTCGGTTTCCACCACGGTGCGGCTGCCGTCCGCCAGCTCACGCTGGGTGTAATCCACCAGCATCGGTGAACCGTTCTCTGCAAAATAGGCTTTTTGCAGCCGGTCTTCACGTTCGGCTTCGTTCGGCAGGAAGCTGTTCGCCCAGATCTGGCCGTGCGGGTGCGGGTTAGAGCAGCCCATCGCCGCGCCTTTGTTTTCAAACACCTGCACCCACGGATAGGTCTGGCCCAGCTCCGCCGTTTGCGCCTGCCAGGTGCTGACAACCTCTTTCAGCGCCTCAACGCTCAGCTCCGGCAGCGTTTTGCTGTGGTCGGGAGAGAAGCAGATCACGCGGCTGGTGCCGCGGGCGCTTTCGCAGCGCATCAGCGGGTCGTGGTTTTCCGGCGCGTCCGGCGTGTCGGTCATCAGCGCCGCGAAATCGTTTGTGAAAACGAAGGTGCCCTTGTAGTCCGGGTTTTTATCGCCCGTCACGCGCGTGTTGCCCGGACAGAGGAAGCAGTCCGGATCGTGCTGTGGCAGCGTCTGTTTTGCAGGCGTCTCTTGCGCCCCCTGCCAGGGGCGCTTGGCGCGATGCGGTGAAACTAAAATCCATTGCCCGCTGAGCGGGTTAAAACGACGATGCGGGTGATCGACGGGATTAAATTGCGTCATGACAAATCCTTAGTCCGGATAGCCCTGCGGATGGCGTGACTGCCAGTGCCAGGTATCCTGTGCCATTTCATCGAGCGTGCGGGTGACACGCCAGTTAAGCTCTTTATCCGCTTTGGAGGCGTCGGCCCAGTAAGCCGGAAGATCGCCATCGCGGCGCGGCGCGAAGTGGTAGTTCACCGGCTTGCCGCAGGCTTTGCTGAAGGCATTCACCACATCCAGCACGCTGCTGCCGACGCCGGCGCCGAGGTTGTAAATATGCACGCCCGGTTTATCCGCCAGCTGCTGCATCGCCGCCACGTGGCCGTCGGCCAGATCCATCACGTGAATGTAATCGCGCACGCCGGTGCCGTCTTCGGTGGGATAATCGTTACCAAAAATCGCCAGGGAGTCGCGACGCCCTACGGCAACCTGCGCGATATACGGCATCAGGTTATTAGGAATGCCCTGCGGATCTTCGCCCATGTCGCCTGACGGATGCGCGCCAACCGGGTTGAAGTAGCGCAGCAGCGCAATGCTCCACTCAGGCTGGGCTTTTTGCAGGTCGGTCAGGATCTGCTCCACCATCAGCTTGCTTTTGCCATACGGGCTTTGTGGCGTACCGGTCGGGAAGCTTTCAACGTACGGAATTTTTGGCTGGTCGCCGTAGACGGTCGCGGAGGAGCTGAAGATAAAGTTTTTTACGTTTGCCGCACGCATGGCGGAGATCAGACGCAGGGTACCGTTGACGTTGTTGTCGTAGTACTCAAGCGGTTTTGCTACCGATTCGCCCACCGCTTTCAGGCCTGCGAAGTGGATAACGGTTTCAATCGCGTGATCGTGAAGGATTTCAGTCATCAATGCTTCATTGCGAATATCGCCTTCCACGAAAGTCGGCTGTTTTCCCGCAAGGCGTTCAATGACCGGCAGCACGCTGCGCTTACTGTTGCACAGGTTATCAAGAATGACGACGTCGTGACCGCTTTGCAGCAGTTGCACACAGGTATGACTACCTATGTAACCGCTACCACCTGTTACCAGAACTCGCATATTTCGCTCCATTAGGCTTATGGTATGAATTAACCATAGCATATCAGAGACGCGAAAAGTGTGACATGGGATAAAATAGTGGTATCGTTTACACAGGGTTTCACACGCGCTTTTTCACAGACTTCGTGCATTTTAGATCAAAGAGATAGAGAAGTATTGTTGCGGGTTGTCTGAAAAGCGGAGGGCGGCGCCCTCCACGGGTTAATCGATTTTGCTCAGCAGGTAGCGGTAATGCTCGCCGTCAGGCACAAATTCCAGCCGATGGGTCATGCAGGACGGGGCGTCTTCAGCATGGTGGGAGACAAACAGCAACTGGGTTTCACCTTCGCTAATCAGTACATCCACAAAGCGTCGGATCAGCTGTCGGTTAAGCGGATCCAGTCCCTGCAACGGTTCGTCCAGAATCAGCAGCGTAGGGTGTTTGACCAGCGCGCGGACGATCAATGCCAGCCGCTGCTGCCCCCACGACAGGCTGTGGAAGGGCGCATCGGCTACCCGATGATCCATGCCCAGAATATTCAGCCACTCCTGCGCCAGCTTGTGCTGCTTGTCCGATACCGCCTGATAAATACCGATAGAATCAAAGAAACCGGACAGGATCACGTTGCGCACCGTGGTGCTCACGCGGTAGTCCAGATGCAGGCTGCTGCTGACATAGCCGATGTGCTTTTTGATGTCCCAGATGGTTTCCCCGCTGCCGCGGCGACGACCGAAGAGGGTCAGATCGTTGCTGTATCCCTGGGGGTGATCCCCGGTGATCAGGTTCAGCAGCGTGGATTTACCCGCTCCGTTGGGGCCGACGATCTGCCAGTGCTCACCGGGATTAACCGTCCAGCTGAGGTGATTAAGAACAGGGCGATCGTCGTAGGCAACCACGCCATCGCGCAGCACGATGCGCGGCTGATCGGGATCAAGCCCGTGGCGCGCCGATGGCGCATCCGGCTCCGGCAGGGCGATACCGTCCAGCTTTTCGCTGTGCGCCAGCTGCGCAATCAGCGCCTGCCGGAGCAGTCCGGCTTTCTCGCCGGTTTCGGTCAGGCTACAGTCAGCCAGCACGCCCGCATAATGGACGAAATCAGGGATCTCATCAAAGCGGTTAAGGACCAGCACAAGCGTGTATCCCTGCTGGTTAAGCGTTGCCAGCAACGCGGCCAGCTGCGCGCGGGACTGCACATCCAGCCCGTCAAACGGTTCATCCAGAATCAGGAGTTCCGGCTCGCTCATCAGCGCCTGGCACAGCAGCGTTTTGCGCGTCTCGCCGGTAGAAAGGTATTTGAAACGGCGGTTAAGCAGGGCGGTAATGCCAAATTGCTCCGCCAGCTGCTGGCAGCGGGCAGGATCTTTGATTTCATCCTGGATAATCTCCGCCGTCGTGCGGCCGGTATCTTCTTCACCGGGGCTGAGCAAATCGGTATTGTTACGCTGCCACTCATCGCTGACCAGCTTTTGCAGCTGTTCGAAGGAAAGGCGCGTCAGCCGGGTAAACGTGCACCGACGCCCACCCTCCAGCTGGGTTAATTCACCCGCCAGGGCGCGGGCCAGCGCCGATTTTCCGCTGCCGTTCGTGCCCACAAACGCCCAGCTTTCTCCGGCGCGCAAGGTTAACTCTGGCAGCGATAAGGTACGGGTATCGCCAAGACGAAACGTGCCTTGCGAAATATGCAATGATGACATGTGTTATCCCATTTTTTGCAGCAACAGATGTCAGGGATACCCAGAGTCGTCAGGGTTGTCAATGCGCTTAGCATAATGTGGCGATAATTACCCGGTCGGCATTGAAATATGCGGTCACTACAGCACCTTCGACTAATTTAGCCGCGTCGTTCACCGGAACGGTGGCGCAGAGCGACTGTCCATCCGGCAGGGTCATCAGCACTTCACACTGTTCTGCGCCGCGTTCAATGTGGCTGATTTCACCGTGTAGTTGGTTGTCGGCCTCTGCGGCCTGCTCAGGGTTAAGCGCGATGCCGATCCAGGGCGCTTTAAGTAATACCAGCACCTCCTGCCCTTCGTTCAGCCCGAGGCGCTGACCGCTTTGCGCGGTGATGGCGGCTTTAAGGCGCGTCGTACCGTCCGCCAGCAGGATCTCAATATGCTCCTGCACCTGCGAATGGTCGCGTCCCGTCACCGTACCAAACCACTGATTGCGGGCGCTGGTCTGTAATGAGAAACGGGAGATGGCACCCAGCAGGCTGTCCAGCGGCAGATTGTCGTCATCGCTCAACACATCAAATGCTTTTTGCTGGATCTGCGCCAGTAAATCGTAGAGCTGGATCAGACGTTGCCCGTAACGCGTCAACACGGCGCCGCCGCCGCCTTTTCCGCCTGTGGCGCGGTCAACCAGCGTTTGTTCGCTCAGGGTGTTCATGTCGTTAATCGCATCCCAGGCGCTTTTATAGCTGATGCCGGCGTTTTTGGCGCCCTGGCTAATCGAGCCAGTTTGTTCTATTTGTTTTAACAGGGCGATGCGTCGCGGATCGGCGAAAAGCTTCTGCTGAAGGCGTAGGGTGAGGAGAATTTCAGCCTGCATAACGGGGTCCCGGCAAAAAGGCTATTGTGACCCAAATGCCCTGATGCGAAAAGCGCACCGCACAAAAGGGGATGTTTTTCTTACTTTTCAGGGTAGAATAAGCCGTTCACAAGATCTGGAGAAAACCATGTTAGAGTTGTTGAAAAGTCTGGTATTCGCGGTAATCATGGTGCCAGTAGTGATGGCTATCATCCTCGGTGCCATCTACGGCCTGGGTGAAGTGTTCAACGTCTTTTCGAACATTGGTCATCGTCGTGACCAGCCTAAAAAGCAGCAATGATTTCCTCCAAAACGCCCGGTCAGTCCGGGCGTTTTGCTCTCAAGTTTATTTCTCTCCCGCCGATATCTTTTACAACGTTCCTTGAGTTTACGCACTAATGGGTACGATTTAACGCTATGAACGCCTGTGATATATCGTTATATTTATTTGTATATAACGAAACGCACAGGAGCTTCAAATGGCACGTTCATGGGTACGCCTTTTCGCAGGGGCAACGCTGACACTCTCACTCACCGGCCACGCGCTGGCGGATGAAGGAAAAATCACGGTCTTTGCGGCGGCGTCGCTGACTAACGCGATGCAGGATATTGCTGCGGAATACAAAAAAGAGAAAAACGTCGAGGTTGTCTCGTCATTTGCCTCCTCTTCCACGCTGGCCCGCCAGATCGAGGCGGGGGCGCCTGCGGATCTGTTCATCTCTGCCGATCAGAAATGGATGGATTACGCGGTGGAGAAAAAGTCTGTTGAAACGGCTACGCGCGAAACGCTGCTGGGCAATAGCCTGGTGGTGGTCGCGCCCGCAAACAGCAAGCAGGGCGACATTGCCATTAATAAACAGACGGACTGGACCCGTCTGCTGAACGGTGGCCGTCTGGCGGTGGGCGATCCGGAGCATGTTCCTGCCGGAATTTATGCGAAGGAAGCGCTGCAAAAGCTGGGCGCATGGGAGACCTTATCGCCTAAGCTGGCACCCGCAGAAGATGTGCGTGGCGCGCTGGCGCTGGTGGAGCGTAACGAAGCCCCACTCGGGATTGTTTATGGCTCCGATGCCGTCGCCAGTAAAGGCGTGAAGGTAGTGGGTACCTTCCCGGAAGACTCGCATAAGAAAGTGGAATATCCTGTTGCGATAGTTGATGGACATAAAAATGCGACCGTGACGGCCTTCGTTGACTACCTGAAGGGGCCGGAAGCGTCCGCTATCTTTAAACGTTACGGATTTACGACTCACGAATGATATTGACCGAACCTGAATGGCAGGCCGTGCTGCTGAGCCTGAAAGTCTCTTCCCTGGCGGTTGCGCTGAGTTTGCCCTTTGGGGTGTTCTTTGCCTGGTTACTGGTTCGCGTGAAGTTTCCAGGCAAAGCCCTGCTCGACAGTGTTCTTCATCTTCCGCTCGTCTTGCCGCCTGTGGTGGTCGGCTATCTGCTGCTGATCTCCATGGGGCGACGCGGCGTTATCGGCGAATGGTTGTACGACTGGTTTGGCCTGACCTTTGCTTTCAGCTGGCGCGGCGCGGTGCTTGCCGCGGCGGTGATGTCCTTCCCGCTGATGGTGCGTGCAATCCGTCTGGCGCTGGAAGCGGTGGATATCCGGCTGGAACAGGCCGCCCGCACGCTGGGCGCAGGCCGCTGGCGGGTATTTCTGACCATCACCCTGCCGCTCACGTTACCGGGCATTATCGTCGGTACGGTGCTGGCCTTCGCCCGCTCGCTGGGCGAGTTTGGTGCGACTATTACTTTTGTATCAAACATTCCGGGCGAGACGCGGACCATCCCGTCGGCGATGTATACCCTGATTCAGACGCCGGGCGGCGAAGGTGCGGCGGCCCGGCTGTGTATTATTTCGATTGTGCTCGCCCTGGTGTCGCTGCTGGTGTCGGAGTGGCTGGCGCGCCTCAGCCGTGAACGGATGGGGAAACCGTGATGCTGGAACTCAACTTTACGCAAACCCTGGGCAACCACACCCTGACGCTGAACGAAACGCTGCCTGCCAGCGGTATCACCGCGATTTTTGGCGTTTCCGGGGCGGGAAAAACGTCGCTGATAAATGCGATTAGCGGCCTGACGCGCCCCCAGTCTGGCCGCATTGTGTTAAATAATCGCGTCTTAAACGACGCGGAAAAGAAGGTTTGCCTGTCACCGGACAAGCGCCGCATCGGCTATGTGTTTCAGGATGCGCGCCTCTTTCCGCACTACAGCGTGCGCGGTAACCTGCGCTACGGCATGGCAAAAAGCATGGCCGGACAGTTCGATAAGCTGGTGGCGCTGCTGGGTATCGAATCGCTGCTGGATCGTCTGCCGTCTTCGCTGTCGGGGGGAGAAAAACAGCGCGTGGCGATTGGCCGCGCCCTGTTAACCGCGCCGGAACTGCTGCTGCTGGATGAGCCGCTGGCCTCGCTGGATATTCCGCGCAAGCGCGAGCTGCTGCCGTACCTGCAACGTCTGGCGCGGGAAATCAACGTGCCCATGCTGTACGTCAGCCATTCGCTGGATGAGATCTTACATCTGGCCGATAAAGTGCTGGTGCTGGAAGCGGGGAGGGTGAAGGCCTTCGGCAATCTGGAAGAGGTGTGGGGCAGTAGCGTTATGCACCCGTGGCTGCCAAAGGAGCAGCAGAGCAGCATTCTGAAGGTGAGCGTACTGGAGCACCATCCGCACTATGCGATGACCGCCCTGGCGCTGGGCGATCAGCATCTGTGGGTTAACAAAATCGACACGCCGATTCAGTCGACGTTACGCATCCGCATTCAGGCGTCAGATGTCTCACTGGTCCTGCAACCGCCGCTGCAAACCAGTATCCGCAATGTGTTGCGCGCAAAAGTGGCGCAGTGTTTTGATGATAACGGCCAGGTGGAAGTGCAGCTGGAAGTGGGCAGCAGAACGCTGTGGGCGCGCATCAGCCCGTGGGCCAGGGATGAGTTAGGCATCAGGCCTGGCCTGTGGCTTTACGCGCAAATCAAGAGCGTCTCTATTACCGCCTGATTACAGCAGGTGGGTATAGATAAACTGCGCGATGCTGTCGGTGGTGTTATCGCCAATCACTACGTCAGCACGCGCTTTTACCGCGTCATCGGCGTTGCCCATCGCCACGCCCGTGCCGGCGGCTTCCAGCATGCTGATGTCGTTATAGTTATCGCCAAAGGCAATCACATCGCGCATCGATCCGCCCTGAGATTCAACGAACTGGGTCAGACGTTTGCCTTTGCTGTTGCCTTTGCGGGCGATATCCACCTGATCGTGCCAGGACCATTCACATTCCAGACCCAGCGTATGCTCGACATGCTTTGCGAAGGTATTGAGTTTGCTGGTGTCCTCATCGGTCAGGGCAAATTTCCAGATGGCCTCAACGTCTTCCGCCGCCCGGCGCAGGGAGGCAACCTGAGTGAACACCGGACGCTGCGCTTCCGGCAGGGACAGAGCCCAGTTGCTGGTGCGGATCACATGACCGGTAGGGCGTTCATACAGCATGGCGTTATCCACATACATCAGGCCGTGAATTGCGTGCTCATCCAGTAAATCAATTAATTGCAGCGCCTGAGAAACAGGAAGCGGATCGGAGGTTAAAACCTTTTTTGCTTGATAATCATACAAATAGGTGCCATTACAGCAAATTGCAGGTGTATCTAAGCCCAGTGCCTGATAAAAAGGATGAATGGCAACGTGATGTCGACCCGTTACGATGAGGAGTTGATACCCCGCTTCCTGGGCTCGTTTGAGGGCTTCAAGGGAAGAGGGGAGCAGGGTTTTCTGCGGGGTAAGCAGTGTTCCGTCTAAATCCAGTGCAATCACTCGCGAGGTCATTTTTTCTTCCGGGTTAACGTTGAATTTAAGGTCTGTCGGGATGGTACACCGAGAGCGGAACCCTGCAAAATCCCGGACTACAATTCAGCATTCACCGTTAAAAAATAATCAGGAGTATTCATGAAACAAACCGTTTATACCGCCAGTCCTGAAAGTCAGCAGATCCATGTCTGGCGTTTGAATACAGAAGGTTCGCTTACGCTGGTTCAGGTTGTTGATGTGCCAGGCCAGGTTCAGCCGATGGTCGTCAGCCCGGATAAACGTTTTCTTTATGTCGGCGTGCGCCCGGAATTCCGCGTGCTGGCCTACCGCATCTCCCCGGATGATGGCGCCCTGACCTATACCGCAGAAGCCCCGCTGCCGGGCAGCCCGACCCATATTTCTACCGACCACAAAGGCAACTTTATCTTCAGCGGCTCCTACAATGCAGGCTGCGTGAGCGTTACCCGCCTGGAAGACGGTATTCCCGTTGAAACCGTCGACGTGGTCGAAGGGCTCGAAGGATGCCACTCCGCCAACATCTCGCCGGATAACCGTACGCTGTGGGTGCCCGCGCTGAAGCAGGATCGCATCTGCCTGTTTACCCTGAGCGATGACGGCCATCTGGTCGCGCAAAGCCCGGCGGAAGTCACCACCGTGGAAGGGGCAGGCCCGCGCCACATGGTCTTCCACCCGAATCAGCAGTATGCCTATGTCGTTAACGAGCTGAACAGCTCGGTAGACGTGTGGGAACTGAAAGATCCTAACGGGCAGATTGAGTGCGTACAGACGCTGGATATGATGCCATCTGACTTCTCCGACACGCGTTGGGCGGCAGACATTCATATTACGCCGGATGGCCGTCACCTGTATGCCTGCGACCGTACCTCCAGCCTGATCACTGTGTTCAGCGTCTCAGAAGACGGCAGCGTCCTGGCAGTTGAAGGCTTCCAGCCGACAGAAACCCAGCCACGCGGCTTTAACGTCGACCACAGCGGCAAATACCTGATTGCGGCGGGGCAGAAATCCCACCACATCGCGCTGTATGAAATCACAGGCGTGCAGGGGCTGCTGGAAGAGAAAGGCCGCTATGCGGTCGGACAAGGTCCAATGTGGGTAGTGATTAACGCGCACTGATCCGCAGACGAAAAAAAACCTCGCCCATGCGAGGTTTTTTTATGTCTGGAGTAGGCCGGGTAAGGCGAAGCCGCCACCCGGCAAAACAGCTTACTGCTTCGGCTCAGCAACCACTTTACTGCCCAGACCGCGGTTGTTGTATTCCCACATGCGGTTGAAGTTAGCGTCGTTCAGGTTGCGCTGCACGTTCTCTTTATCATCCACCGTGCCCGTGTTGCCGGAGAATGGACGTTTCGAGATCGCCGCATCCGCCCACGGTTTCGCCATGTTAAAGCCTTCATTAATCACGCTGTCGCGGATCACGACCTGGCCATTGGTGGCAGAGTCTACGTCCAGAGAGCGACCAAGCTGGGCAACGCCATCGCCAGCCGCAGTAAAGCGGCTATTCACGGCCAGGAAACCATAGAACAGGTTGGACTGCGTGGCCGGCGCGAACACGTAACCTTCCTGCTGAGTGCGTGAATTCACCACGCGGAAATCGGTGTTCTCAAACACCACCGCACCGCGGCCAGAGACCATATCCACGTCGCCTTCAACGTAGCTGTTGGTCACCAGAGTACGCGTCAGACGGTTGTTCTGAAGGGTGTTCTGCACGCCGCTGTTGGTCACGAAGAAGGTGTTCTGGCGGCCCAGAATATTGACGTTGTTAATCTGTACCTTGTCGCCATCGCTGCGCAGCGCCACGGCCTGGTGATTACCCGCGTCAACGCTGTCCCCCAGGGTGTTCTGAATGGTCAGGTTCTGCAATTGCAGGCCGTTGTTCTGTGACCAGAATACCGCAGAGCACATCACGCCAATGGTGGTGGCACGCTTGCTCTGGCAGTTATCAAACATATACCACGCCGGTTTACCTGGCATGTATTTACCGGCCGGGTTCACCAGATGACGCCAGGTGGTGCTGTCGATTTCGGAATCAATCGCCAGGCCAATTTTCACGTCGACCGCTTTTTCACCCAGGCCGTAAAGCGTAATGCTTCCCGGCGCGGCAGGAACGTAAACGGTTCCTTCGTATTCACCCGGCAGGATGGCAATGTACTGACGAGATGCGCTGTGTTTGGTGATGGCAGCATCAACGGCTGCCTGAATGGAGGTGTGCGTCACGCCCTGCGCCCCGGCCGGACCCACGACGAAGTCTGGCTGTTTCGGCAGATTAATAGAAGAAGGCGTCCACGGGGCTGCATTAGGATCCATCGCCGAGAAGTAGTGCGCACGGGTGAAGTTCTTCGCTTCATCCGCTGACAGGATCGGACGGGAAGCGGTGCCCGGAGCAACCTGCTCAGAAGGTTGCTGATCCGGTGGAGTTGAACTGCAAGCGGATAAAGTCACGCCAAAGGCAAGTGCCAACGCCAGACGGGAAATCCTGGATATAGTCAAGGTAATGCTCCTGGGTATGCAAGTCTTATCTGGATAGACGAAATAGCCTGCTTTTTTATACTAAGTTGAGCGAAACGGGAAGATAAAAAGGGCAAAAGTTGCATTTTTGCCCTGAGGCGACGGGAAAGTCATCACAAATAAATAACATTTTCCCACAAGGCGGTTGACAGCAGGCGACAGATGAAAATAAATGTCTATACAACCCATGACAAGTGGAAGGCACATGCAGCAGCTTCATCCCGACGATGTGATATGGCGAAATGCGCGACTGGCAACCCTGGCCGCAGGCGAGCCGGAACCCTATGGCCTGAAGGCGCATCATGCCCTCGTCGTGCGCGGCCAGACGATCCTGGCCGTTATCCCTGATTCAGAGGTTCCCTCCGGGCATTCCCAGTGTGTCGATCTCCATGGACGTCTGGTGACACCCGGCCTGATTGACTGCCACACCCATCTGGTGTTCGGCGGCGATCGCGCAGCGGAATGGGAGCAACGGCTTAACGGCGTGTCGTATCAGCGTATCAGCGAGCAGGGCGGCGGCATTAACGCCACGGTCACGGCCACCCGCAACAGTTCGCCGGAAACGCTGCTGACCGTGGCACAGCAGCGGCTCCAGCGGCTGATGAATGAAGGCGTAACGACCGTTGAAATCAAATCGGGATACGGACTGAATGCCGAAGCCGAAGAGAAAATGCTGCGGGTTGCCCGCCAGCTCAGCCTGAACAATCAGGTCGATATCAGCCCGACGCTGCTGGCCGCGCACGCCGTCCCCGCGGAGTACCGACAGGATCCGGATGCGTATCTGACGCTGGTCTGTGAGCAGATCGTGCCCGCGCTGTGGCAAAAAGAGTTGTTTGAAGCGGTGGACGTGTTTTGTGAAAACGTTGGCTTTACGCCGGCGCAAACCGAGCGCCTGTTCCGGGCCGCCACCGCGCTCGGTATTCCGGTAAAAGGGCACGTTGAGCAACTGTCGAATCTGGGCGGTGCGGCGCTGGTCAGCCAGTATAAAGGGCTGTCGGCCGATCATATTGAGTATCTTGATGAGGCGGGTATTCAGGCAATGGCGCAAAGCGGTACGGTGGCGGTATTGCTCCCCGGCGCGTTCTATTTTCTTCAGGAGCGCCAGCGTCCACCGGTGGCGCAGCTCAGAAAGCAGGGCGTGCCGATGGCCGTCGCCACCGACTACAACCCCGGCACCAGTCCGTTTGCCAGCCTGCATCTGGCGATGAACATGGCCTGCGTCCAGTTTGGCCTCACGCCGGAAGAGGCCTGGGCTGGCGTGACGCGCCATGCGGCGCAGGCGTTAGGACGTGGTGAGACGCACGGGCAGTTAAGGGCGGGTTATGTGGCTGATTTCGTCGTCTGGGAGGCGGACCATCCGGTTGAGATGGTTTATGAGCCGGGGCGGAATCCTTTATATCAACGCGTGTTTCGGGGGCAGGTAGCATGAAATTGTGGCATCCCGTTTCCCCGCAGGTGTGGCAGGGACGTGACGACAGCGCCGAGTCCAGCACCGCAAAACGTCTCTTCCAGACCATACAGCAGCGCGAACGCTTTTCACCCGTACCGTCGGGCATCGCCCTGATGGGCTTTGAATGTGATGAAGGCGTAAAGCGTAACCAGGGCAGGCCCGGCGCTGCACGGGCGCCCGATGCGTTGCGCGGCGCGCTGGCGAATATGGCAAGCCATCAGGGACATGCGCGCCTCGTGGATATGGGCTCCATTTACGTTGAGGGCAACGCGCTGGAGGCGGCTCAGCAGGCGCTGAGCGAGGCCATAACCACGTGCCAGCAATCCGGGATGCGTACCCTTGTTTTCGGCGGTGGGCATGAAACCGCCTGGGCGCACGGGCGCGGGGTACTGGACGCTTTTCCACAGGATCGCGTTGCGGTGATTAACCTGGATGCGCACCTCGATTTGCGCAAGGCCGAGCGGGCCACCTCCGGCACGCCGTTCCGCCAGCTGGCGCAGTACTGCGCGTCGCAGTCGCGGGACTTTCTCTACGCCTGCCTGGGGGTCAGCCGCGCGGCGAATACCCAGGCGCTGTGGGAGGAAGCCGGGCGGCTGAACGTTACGCTGGTCGAAGATCTTGATTTTCGCCGCGACGCGTTATCCGCGCTGGATAGCGTGCTTGCGCAGGCAGACCGGGTTTATCTTACCGTTGACCTCGATGTGCTGCCCGCCGCAGAAATGCCCGCCGTGTCGGCCCCTGCGGCGTTGGGGATCCCGGCGCTGGATCTGTTACCGGTGATTGAGCGTATCTGCCGAAGCGGTAAACTACAGGCGGCGGATCTGGTGGAATATAATCCGCACTACGACCGGGACGGTCAGGGGGCGAAACTTGCTGCCCGACTGGCCTGGCAAATTGCTCACTGGTGGGCATAACCACATTACAGGAGTCAGCATGTTTTCACGCTCACCGCAGCAACCCTCCAGCCCACCCGCACCTTTTTATGAGAAGGTGAAAAAGGCGATCAGCGAAAAAATTGCTGCCGGCGTCTGGCGTCCGCACGATCGTATTCCCTCCGAAGCCGAGCTGGTCGCACAGTTTGGCTTTAGCCGGATGACCGTCAACCGGGCGCTGCGGGAACTTACCGATGAGGGATTGCTGGTGCGTTTGCAGGGCGTCGGGACCTTCGTGGCCGAGCCCAAAGGGCAGTCGGCGCTGTTTGAAATCCGCAGCATTGCCGATGAAATTGCCGCCCGTAACCATCAGCACCACTGCGAGGTGCTGGTGCTTGAAGAGACGCAGGCCAGCGCCGAGCAGGCCATCGAGCTGAACGTTAAAGAGGGCACGCGAATTTTTCATTCGGTGATGGTGCATTATGAGAACGACATTCCGGTCCAGATTGAGGATCGCTGCGTCAACGCGGAGCGGATACCGGAGTACCTGAATCAGGATTACACCCAAACCACGCCGCACGCGTATCTCTCGCTCGTCGCCCCGCTGACGGAAGGGGAGCATATCGTGGAGGCCGTGCGCGCGACCCCGCAGGAGTGCGAGCTGTTGCGCATTAAAGAGCACGATCCCTGCCTGCTGATCCGCCGTCGGACCTGGTCGTCCACGCACATTGTGTCGCATGCGAAGCTGCTGTTCCCGGGGGATCGCTACCGTTTGCAGGGCCATTTTATGTCATAAGTTTTATAAGCGTGATCGCTAACGCAATATAGCAAAATTGTATCTTTTTTGTTAAATACGGCCTTGTGTGTGCTTGTCTATACAAGTATATCTAAATGCATCACCTGTCCCTTATGAGGAACACACAATGTCGTCAGATAAATACCGCAAGCAGGATGTCCGCGCCCCGCGCGGCACCACGCTCACCGCAAAAAGCTGGCTCACCGAAGCACCGCTGCGCATGTTGATGAACAACCTCGATCCTGAGGTGGCTGAAAATCCCCACGAGCTGGTGGTCTACGGCGGTATTGGCCGCGCCGCGCGCAACTGGGCGTGCTATGACGCCATTGTCGACTCTTTGACGAATCTCGAAAACGACGAAACGCTGCTGGTGCAATCCGGCAAGCCGGTCGGCGTATTCAAAACCCATAAAAATGCGCCACGGGTGCTGATTGCCAACTCCAACCTGGTGCCGCACTGGGCGACGTGGGAGCACTTTAACGAGCTGGACGCGAAAGGGCTGGCCATGTACGGCCAGATGACCGCCGGCAGCTGGATCTACATCGGCAGCCAGGGGATTGTGCAGGGCACCTATGAAACCTTCGTGGAAGCGGGTCGCCAGCACTACAGCGGCTCGCTGAAAGGCCGCTGGGTGCTTACCGCCGGACTGGGCGGCATGGGCGGTGCCCAGCCGCTGGCCGCGACGCTGGCGGGCGCGTGCTCGCTAAATATTGAGTGCCAGCAGAGCCGCATTGATTTCCGTCTGCGTACCCGTTACGTCGATGAACAGGCCGACAACCTCGATGACGCACTGGCGCGCATCAAACGCTACACCGCCGAAGGAAAAGCGGTGTCGGTTGCCCTGTGCGGCAATGCGGCGGATATTCTTCCTGAACTGGTCGCGCGCGGCGTGCGTCCGGACCTGGTTACGGACCAGACCAGCGCCCACGATCCGCTCCACGGCTATCTGCCAAAAGGCTGGACGTGGGAAGACTACCAGCAAAAAGCAGAAATCGACCCTGAAGGTACGGTGCTGGCGGCGAAGCGTTCGATGGCGGAACACGTCTCCGCGATGCTGGCCTTCAGCCAGATGGGTATTCCAACCTTTGATTACGGGAATAACATCCGCCAGATGGCGAAAGAGATGGGTGTGAATAACGCCTTTGACTTCCCCGGCTTCGTGCCCGCCTATATTCGTCCGCTGTTCTGTCGCGGCATTGGGCCGTTCCGCTGGGTTGCCCTGTCCGGCGACCCGGAAGATATCTACAAAACCGATGCCAAAGTGAAGGAAATTGTTGCTGACGACGAACACCTGCACCGCTGGCTGGATATGGCGCGCGAGCGCATTAATTTCCAGGGCTTACCGGCGCGTATCTGCTGGGTCGGGCTGGAGTGGCGGCAAAAACTCGGCCTGGCCTTTAACGAAATGGTGCGCAGCGGTGAGGTCTCCGCGCCGATTGTTATTGGTCGCGATCACCTGGACTCCGGCTCCGTCGCCAGTCCGAACCGTGAAACCGAAGCCATGCGCGACGGCTCGGATGCGGTCTCCGACTGGCCGCTGCTGAATGCTTTACTGAATACCGCCAGCGGTGCGACCTGGGTGTCGCTGCACCACGGCGGCGGCGTCGGGATGGGCTTCTCCCAGCACTCGGGGATGGTTATTGTCTGTGACGGTACCGACGAAGCGGCGGCGCGTATTGCTCGCGTACTGCATAACGACCCGGCAACCGGCGTGATGCGCCATGCGGATGCGGGTTACGAGATTGCCATTGATTGTGCCAAAGAGCAGGGTCTGAACCTGCCGATGATCCACGCCACACAAGGAAAGCCTGCATGAACGCCTTAACACTCACTCCCGGCTCTCTGACGCTCAAACAGCTGCGTAACGTCTGGCGTAAGCCGGTCACGCTCTCCCTTGACGAAAGCGCCCACGCAGCAATAAACGACAGCGTCGCCTGCGTAGAAGCGATTGTTGCCGAAGGACGCACCGCCTACGGCATCAATACCGGGTTTGGCCTGCTGGCGCAGACCCGCATCGCTACGCACGATCTGGAGAATCTACAGCGCTCGCTGGTGCTGTCGCACGCGGCGGGGGTTGGCCAGCCGCTGGATGATGAGATTGTCCGCCTGATGATGGTATTGAAAATCAATAGCCTGGCGCGCGGTTTTTCCGGCATTCGCCTGAGTGTTATCCAGGCGCTGATGGCGCTGGTCAATGCGGAAGTTTACCCGTGGATCCCGGCAAAAGGTTCTGTCGGGGCCTCCGGCGATCTGGCGCCGCTGGCGCATATGTCGCTGCTGCTGCTGGGTGAAGGCAAAGCGCGCTGGCAGGGCGAGTGGCTGCCTGCGAAAGAGGCGCTGGCAAAAGCCGGCTTAACCCCAATCACCCTCGCGGCAAAAGAGGGGCTGGCGCTGCTTAACGGCACCCAGGCGTCGACCGCTTTCGCGCTGCGCGGCCTGTTTGAAGCGGAAGATCTGTTCGCCTCCGCGGTGGTCTGCGGTGCGCTGACCACCGAAGCCGTGCTCGGCTCGCGTCGTCCGTTTGACGCGCGTATTCACGCGGTGCGCGGCCAGCGCGGGCAGGTTGACGCCGCGGCCATGTACCGTCACCTGCTCACCGACACCAGCGACATTGCCGATTCGCATCACAACTGTGAGAAGGTGCAGGATCCGTATTCTCTGCGCTGTCAGCCGCAGGTGATGGGCGCATGCCTGACGCAGCTGCGCCAGGCGGCAGAGGTGCTGCTGGTGGAGGCCAATGCGGTCTCCGATAACCCGCTGGTGTTTGCCCAGGAAAACGAGGTGGTTTCCGGCGGCAACTTCCACGCCGAGCCGGTGGCAATGGCGGCGGATAATATCGCGCTGGCGATTGCCGAAGTGGGCGCGTTGTCCGAACGTCGCATCGCGCTGATGATGGATAAACATATGTCTCAGCTGCCGCCGTTCCTGGTGCGCAACGGCGGGGTGAACTCGGGCTTTATGATCGCCCAGGTGACCGCTGCGGCGCTGGCAAGCGAGAACAAAGCGCTGTCGCATCCGCACAGCGTGGATAGCCTGCCAACCTCCGCGAACCAGGAAGATCACGTGTCGATGGCCCCGGCTGCCGGGCGTCGACTGTGGGAGATGGCCTCCAACACCCGTGGCGTGCTGGCAGTAGAATGGCTGGCGGCGTGTCAGGGTATCGATCTGCGCGAAGGGCTTAAATCCAGTCCGCTGCTGGAGCAGGCGCGTCATACGCTGCGCGAGCACGTTACGCACTACGATGATGACCGCTTCTTTGCGCCGGATATTGATAAGGCGATGCAGCTTCTGGAAGAAGGAACCCTTGCAGGAATGCTACCTTCCGTGCTGTGATTTTTTGCCCGGTGGCGCTGCGCTTACCGGGCCTGCGAATGCGAAATGTAAGCCGGGTTAGGCGTAGCCGCCACCCGGCTTTTTTTACGAATACATCGCCGTGATCGACGCGCTGCCCAGCGTATGGAAATGGACGTTGAAACCGACCATCGCGCCGCTTGCCTCTTCGTCGACCTCAATCTTGTCCACGTCCAGCGCGTGCACCGTGAAGATATAGCGGTGGGTTTCCCCTTTTGGCGGCGCCGCGCCGCCGTAGCCCGCTTTACCAAAGTCCGTGCGCGTCTGTATGGCGCCGTTCGGCAGGGCGACCAGGTCGGAGCCCGACCCCTGCGGCAGCACGCGCGTATCCGCAGGCAGGTTTGCCACCACCCAGTGCCACCAGCCGGAGCCGGTCGGGGCGTCCGGATCGTAGCAGGTCACCACAAAGCTTTTGGTTCCCGGCGGCACGTCGTCCCACGCCAGATGGGGAGAGATGTTATCCCCCTGATAGCCCATCCCGTTAAACACGTGACGTTCCGGCAGCTTTTCACCGTCGCGCAAATCTTTACTGATGATTTTCATCCGATTTCCCTCGTTACTGACTCATTCAGAAAGTGTAACGCATGGGGCTAAATCGTGAAATGCGCTGGCATGTGAACGGCTTTGACCACTGCGTCGGTCAGCTTGCGTAACTGCTCCGGAGAAATGGTGTACGGCGGCATGAGGTAAATCAGCTTGCCGAAGGGCCGCACCCACACGCCCTGGTCAACGAAGAAGCGCTGCAATGCGGCCATGTTTACCGGATGCGTTGTCTCGATCACGCCGATGGCGCCCAGCACGCGGACGTCCGCAACGTATTCCGCTTCCGCCGCCGCGCTCAGCTGCTGATTCAGCTGCGCCTCAATCGCCGCCACCTGCGCCTGCCACTCGCCGCTTTCCAGAATGGTGAGGCTTTCGCTTGCCACGGCGCAGGCCAGCGGGTTGCCCATAAACGTCGGGCCGTGCATAAAGCAGCCCGCGTCGCCGTCGCTGATGGTGTCGGCAACATGCCGGGTGGTGAGCGTGGCGGAGAGCGTCATGGTGCCGCCGGTCAACGCTTTACCCAGGCACAAAATATCCGGTGCGATCCCCGCATGTTCGCAGGCGAAAAGCTTCCCGGTGCGGCCAAAGCCGGTGGCAATCTCATCGGCAATCAGCAGAACACCTTCGCGGTCGCACATCTTGCGAATGCGCTTCAGCCACTCGGGGTGGTACATCCGCATTCCGCCCGCGCCCTGCACAATCGGTTCGAGAATAACGGCGGCAATTTCATGGCGATGGGCCGCCATCAGCCGCGCGAAGCCCACCATGTCCCTCTCGTCCCATTCGCCGTCAAAGCGGCTTTGCGGAGCCGGGGCAAACAGGTTTTCCGGCAGATAGCCTTTCCACAGGCTGTGCATGGAGTTGTCCGGATCGCACACCGACATCGCCCCGAAGGTGTCGCCGTGATAGCCGTTGCGGAAGGTGAGAAACCGCTGGCGCGTTTCGCCCTTCGCATGCCAGTACTGCAACGCCATTTTCATCGCCACCTCCACGGCAACCGAGCCGGAATCGGCAAGGAACACGCACTCCAGCGCGTCGGGGGTCATTGCGACCAGGCGGCGACACAGATCGACCGCAGGCTGATGGGTGATCCCGCCAAACATCACGTGTGACATCCGGTCAATCTGCGCCTTCATCGCCGCGTTCAGCCGCGGGTGGTTGTAGCCATGGATCGCCGCCCACCAGGAGGACATTCCGTCAACCAACCGCTCGCCGCTGGCGAGATGCAGCTCGCAGCCGTGGGCTGAGGCCACCGGATAGACGGGAAGGGGGCGGGTCGTGGAGGTGTAAGGGTGCCAGATATGCTGCTTGTCGAAGGCGAGATCGTCCTGGGTCATAATCGACTTGTAAACCATTTTGAAAAGTTTTAGGTTTACAAGTATAAACCGAACCGACAATTAACAAAACCCTTTGGAGAAGCCCGATGGCTCACCACGCACGCTGGACGATGTCGCAAGTCACTGAATTATTCAATAAACCTTTCCTGGAGCTGATGTTTGAAGCGCAACAGGTGCACCGCCAGCACTTCGATCCTCGCCATGTGCAGGTCAGCACGCTGCTGTCGATCAAAACCGGGGCCTGCCCGGAAGACTGCAAATATTGCCCGCAAAGCGCGCGCTACAAAACCGGTCTCGAATCCGAACGCCTGATGGAAGTCGAGCAGGTACTCGACTCCGCGCGTAAGGCCAAAAACGCCGGCTCGACCCGCTTCTGCATGGGCGCCGCGTGGAAGAATCCACATGACCGCGACATGCCCTATCTGGAGCAGATGGTGAAGGGCGTGAAGGAGATGGGGCTTGAGGCCTGCATGACCCTCGGCACGCTGAACGAGGAGCAGGCGCAGCGCCTCTCGGCGGCGGGGCTGGATTACTACAACCACAACCTTGATACCTCGCCGGAATTTTACGGCAATATCATCACCACGCGCACCTATCAGGAGCGTCTGGACACGCTGGATAAAGTGCGCGATGCGGGGATCAAGGTCTGTTCCGGCGGTATCGTGGGGCTGGGCGAGACGGTAAAAGATCGTGCCGGCCTGCTGTTACAGCTGGCGAACCTGCCGACCCCGCCGGAAAGCGTGCCCATCAACATGCTGGTGAAGGTAAAAGGCACGCCGCTGGCGGATAACGAGGACGTGGATGCCTTCGATTTTATCCGTACCATCGCGGTGGCGCGCATCATGATGCCGACCTCCTACGTGCGCCTCTCTGCCGGTCGCGAGCAGATGAGCGAGCAGACCCAGGCGATGTGCTTTATGGCCGGGGCCAACTCTATTTTCTACGGCTGCAAGCTCCTGACCACGCCGAACCCGGAAGAGGACAAAGACGTCCAGCTGTTCCGCAAGCTGGGGCTGAACCCGCACCAGACAGAGGTGCTGTCGGGGGATAATGAGCAACAGCAGGAGCTGGAGCAGCAGATTTTCAACGCCGACACCGACCAGTTCTACAACGCGGCAGCCGTATGACCTGGCAGGCACGTATCAATTCCGCGCTCGACGAGCGTCGGGCAGCGGATGCGTTTCGGGTACGCGGGGTAGTGGAAAACGGCGCAGGCCGTTTTCTCACCCGGGAAGGCCGGCGGTTCTGTAATTTCTCCAGCAATGATTATCTTGGCCTGAGCCAGCACCCGCAGATCGTTCGCGCCTGGCAGCAGGGCGCGGAACGATACGGCGTGGGCAGCGGTGGCTCCGGGCACGTCAGCGGCTACACCACGGCGCATCAGGCGCTGGAGGAGGCGCTGGCCGACTGGCTGGGTTACCCGCGAGCGCTGCTGTTTATCTCCGGTTTTGCCGCGAATCAGGCGGTCATTGCCGCCCTGATGGGCAAAGACGACCGCATTGTCGCGGACCGCCTGAGCCATGCCTCCCTGCTTGAAGCGGCACACCTCAGCCCGGCACAGCTGCGGCGTTTTGCCCATAACGATGCCGCTCAGCTGAACGTCCTTCTGGGGAAACCCTGCACAGGACTTCAGCTGGCGGTAACGGAAGGGATCTTCAGCATGGATGGCGACAGCGCGCCCCTTGCCGCGCTGCACGACGCCGCAAAGCAGCAGAACGCCTGGCTGCTGGTTGACGATGCCCACGGCATTGGCGTTATCGGCGAGGAGGGACGCGGAAGCGCTTATCAGCAGGGCGTCAGGCCGGAACTGCTGGTGGTCACCTTTGGAAAAGGCTTTGGCGTCAGCGGCGCCGCGGTGTTATGCAGCGAGCCGGTGGCCGACTACCTGATGCAGTTCGCCCGACACCTGATCTACAGCACCAGCATGCCCCCGGCGCAGGCCGTGGCGCTGTCTGCCTCGCTGGACGTGATCCGCGGCGAGGATGGCGCTGAACGCCGCGCGCGCCTGGCTGAACATATTCAGCGTTTTTGTCGGGGAGTCAGCGAGCTCTCTTTCCGGCTAACCGACTCCCGCAGCGCCATTCAGCCCGTAATGGTGGGTGAAAACCCGCGCGCGCTGGCGCTGGCACAGATGCTGCGAGAACGCGGGCAGTGGGTAACGGCGATCCGTCCGCCCACCGTGCCGCCGGGTACAGCGCGTTTGCGTCTGACGCTCACGGCAGCGCACGAGCCGCAGGATATCGATACGCTTCTGGAGGCTCTGCATGTCTCCTGTCAATAAACAGGCCGTTGCCGCCGCGTTTGGCCGGGCAGCGCAAAGCTATTCCCGGCACGATGAACTTCAACGCCTGAGCGCGCGCGGGCTGCTGGCCGCGCTCGGTGAGAGACGGTTTGCGCAGGTGCTGGACGCCGGCTGCGGGCCAGGAGGCAATAGCCGCTACTGGCGCGCAGCGGGCGGCCACGTGACGGCGCTGGATTTATCCGCGCAGATGCTGGATGAAGCCCGCCAGCAGCAGTCAGCAGACCGCTATCTGGTGGCCGACATCGAGGCCATTCCGCTGGAGGATGCCCAGTTTGACCTCGTCTGGAGCCATCTGGCGGTGCAGTGGTGCGCCAGCCTGCCGCAGGCACTACGCGAGCTTTACCGCATGGCGCGTCCCGGCGGAACGGTGGCCTTTACCACCCTGCTGGAAAGTTCGTTGCCGGAGCTGAATCAGGCGTGGAAGGCGGTGGACGAGCAGCCGCACGCCAACCGGTTTCTCGCTCACGAGCAGGTCATTCAGGCGCTGGCCGGCTGGCGCTATCGCAGCGTGGTCCAGACCGTCACCCTCGAATTTAGCGATGCGTTAAGCGCCATGCGCTCTCTTAAGGGCATAGGCGCTACGCACCTGCACGCCGGGCGGGAGAAGAAACCCCTTACCCGCGGCCAGCTCCAGCGTCTGGAGCTGGCGTGGCCGCAGGAACGGGGCCAGTTCCCGCTCTCTTATCATCTTTTTCATGGGATTATTGAACGTGACTGAACGTTATTTTGTTACCGGCACGGACACCGAGGTCGGTAAAACCGTTGCCAGCGCCGCGCTGTTGCAGGCGGCGCGTCTGCTGGGGAAAACGACGGCGGGGTACAAGCCCGTGGCCTCTGGCAGCGAGATGACGCCGGAAGGCTTACGCAATACCGATGCGCTGGCGCTACAGCGTAACAGCAGCCTTGCGCTGGCCTATTCTGCGGTAAACCCCTATACCTTTGCTGAACCCACCTCGCCGCACATCGTCAGCGCTGATGAAGATCGGCCGATTGATTTTTCGGTTCTCTCTTCCGGGTTACGCGCTCTGGAAATGCAGGCCAACTGGGTGCTGGTGGAAGGGGCCGGTGGCTGGTTCACCCCGCTGACTGACGAGCAGACGTTTGCTGACTGGGTGCAGGCCGAACAGCTTCCGGTCATTCTGGTGGTGGGCGTGAAGCTTGGCTGCATCAACCACGCCATGCTGACCGCGCAGGCGGTGCAGCAGGCCGGGTTGCGTCTGGCTGGGTGGATTGCCAACGACGTGGTTGCGCCGGGTAAACGTCATGCTGAGTATCTGGCGACGCTGAAGCGAATGCTGCCTGCGCCGTTCCTCGGGGAGATCCCGTGGCTTGCCGTCGGCGCAGAGCAGGCGGAAACCGGGCGCTATCTTGATCTCAGCGCCTTATGTCCCGCGCCATCCAGTGGGCAATAAGATCGTCATCCAGCTCGTTAACGTGGCCCTGCGCCACGTTACGCCCGCGATAAAGCATGCAGAAACGATCCGCGACCCGGCGGATGAACGACAGCTGTTGCTCCGCTAACAGCACCGTCATGCCCAGCTCCCGATTTAGCCGCACCAGCAGTTGCCCGAGCCTGCGGGCAAAACGTTGTCCTGTTCCATGCATAGGCTCGTCCAGGATCAGCACGCGCGGGCGATTAACCAGCGCGCTGGCGAGGGCGAGCTGATACTGGTCGTCAGGGGACAGCGTAGAGGCCCGGATCTGTCGCAGCGTATAAAGCTCCGGAAACAGGGCGTATACCTCATTTTTTAATGCCGGATCGGGTTTCCCCGTCGCCCGCATGGCGATATGCAAATTTTCATCGACGGTCAGTTGGGAAAATATCCGCCGGTCCTGCGGGACGTAGCCTATCGTTGGCGTCGCCGGAAATTCTGAGCCAGGGCTGAGCAAATTTTGCGGCGGTGCACCGGCCTCGTGCCAGATGATGGTGCCGCTCTCGACGGGCACTTTCCCGGTAATGCAGTTCATGAGCGTGGACTTACCCATACCCGGCAGGCCAACGATGCCTGTACAGATGCCTTGCGGGAAATCGATATTCACGTTCCATAGCGTATGTTGGCTTCCGTAAAACTGATTTACAGCACGCAGACTCAACATCTTTCTCTCCTTAAAAATGTGTGGGGTGATGCTCAGATTGATATCTGCAAAACACCTGCCAGGAACTTCATAATGATTAAAAAAAGGCCATTTTTAGGAATAACTCACTGCTAAAAGCGCAACGTTTGTTCGAAATGCACGCTTCCGGTGCCGTGCTTGTCGGGTTGTGGTGCAGTGAAAATGACGGAAATGTGATTAAGATCTCGCCAGGTGCTTATGAAAAAATGAACGTTTTCCAGGCAAAAAAGAGTGATAAAAATATTTTATTGCCGCTTCGTGGGAAAAACCGGGAATTTGCGGGAGTGCATGCTGTACGGGCTGGAGGCAGTTATCCACTATTCCTGTGGATAACCTTGTGCATTAGAGTTAGAAAACACGCGATAAGCGAGAGAATACGCGGGTTACGCCCAAATTGATGCGAAACGCGGCTTTAGGAAATAGTCTATATTTTTTAACGAATTAGATAAAAGCAATTCCCTCAATCCTGGCGAGACCTGTTGCCATAAAACTTTCATAACTGCCCTTGACAAATGTTAAAAAAGTAATAGTTCTGGGGATAACCCCCTGAGGCTGGTGTTTTATAGGGTCACAGTCGAAATTTGGCTCGCGAAGGCACTAATCCTCTCCGTGCTACGCTAAATATCCTGACACGCTACTGGTTTTTCATCCAGTGTTTTTTACTGGCAATCCTGGCCACAACGAGTAAAATTACTCACCTGCCGCTTATTCTGTCATCAGGTCGTCGCCAATGAGTAAACCGTTCAAACTGAATTCTGCTTTCCGTCCTTCCGGGGATCAGCCCGAGGCCATTCGTCGCCTGGAAGAGGGGCTGGAAGACGGGCTGGCGCACCAGACCCTGCTGGGGGTAACCGGTTCGGGTAAAACCTTCACCATTGCCAACGTCATTGCCGATCTCCAGCGTCCGACGATGGTCCTCGCGCCGAACAAAACGCTGGCGGCGCAGCTGTATGGTGAGATGAAAGAGTTCTTCCCGGAGAACGCGGTGGAATATTTCGTCTCTTACTACGACTACTACCAGCCGGAAGCCTACGTTCCCAGCTCTGACACGTTTATCGAGAAAGATGCCTCGGTGAACGAACATATCGAGCAGATGCGTTTGTCTGCGACCAAGGCGCTGCTTGAGCGTCGCGATGTGGTGGTGGTGGCCTCGGTGTCGGCGATTTACGGCCTGGGCGATCCGGATCTCTATCTCAAGATGATGCTGCACCTGACGCAGGGGATGATTATCGATCAGCGGGCGATTTTGCGCCGTCTGGCGGAGTTGCAGTACACTCGTAACGATCAGGCGTTCCAGCGCGGGACCTTCCGCGTGCGCGGTGAGGTGATTGATATCTTCCCGGCGGAATCGGACGACATGGCGCTGCGCGTTGAGCTGTTCGACGAAGAGGTTGAACGCCTGTCGCTGTTCGACCCGCTAACCGGTCACGTCGAGTCGGTGATCCAGCGCTTCACCATCTACCCCAAAACGCACTACGTGACGCCACGCGAGCGTATCGTGCAGGCGATGGAGGAGATCAAAGGCGAGCTGGCGGACCGCCGCAAGGTGCTGCTGGCGAACAACAAGCTGCTGGAAGAGCAGCGCCTGAGCCAGCGTACCCAGTTCGATCTGGAGATGATGAACGAGCTGGGCTACTGCTCCGGCATTGAAAACTACTCGCGCTACCTCTCCGGGCGCGGGCCAGGCGAAGCGCCGCCGACGCTGTTTGACTACCTTCCGGCGGACGGCCTGCTGGTGATCGACGAATCTCACGTTACGATCCCACAGATCGGCGGGATGTATCGTGGTGACCGGGCGCGTAAAGAGACGCTCGTGGAGTACGGGTTCCGTCTGCCGTCGGCGCTGGACAACCGTCCGATGAAGTTTGAAGAATTTGAGGCGCTCGCCCCGCAGACCATCTACGTATCGGCAACGCCGGGCAACTACGAACTGGAAAAATCCGGTGATGACGTGGTGGACCAGGTGGTGCGTCCGACCGGGCTGCTGGATCCGATTATCGAGGTGCGGCCCGTGGCGACGCAGGTGGACGATCTGCTCTCGGAAATCCGTGCCCGTTCCGCCATCAACGAGCGCGTGCTGGTGACCACGCTCACCAAACGTATGGCGGAAGATTTGACGGAGTATCTGGAAGAACACGGCGAGAAGGTGCGGTATCTGCACTCGGATATCGATACCGTGGAGCGTATGGAGATCATCCGCGACCTGCGCCTGGGCGAGTTCGACGTGCTGGTGGGTATCAACCTGCTGCGAGAAGGTCTGGATATGCCGGAAGTGTCGCTGGTGGCGATTCTGGACGCGGACAAAGAGGGCTTCCTGCGTTCTGAGCGCTCGCTGATTCAGACCATTGGCCGCGCCGCGCGTAACGTCAACGGGAAGGCGATTCTGTACGGGGATAAAATTACCCCGTCGATGGCCAAAGCCATTGGCGAAACGGAGCGCCGTCGCGAGAAACAGCAGCGCTACAACGAAGAGCACGGCATCACGCCGCAAGGGCTGAACAAGAAGGTGGTGGATATCCTGGCGCTGGGTCAGAACATAGCGAAGACCAAAGCGAAAGGCCGCGGCAAGGCCCGTACAGTGGTGGAAGAGGATACCGTTGCGCTGACGCCGAAAGCGTTGCAGCAGAAGATCCACGAGCTGGAAGGGCAGATGATGCAGCACGCGCAGAACCTGGAGTTCGAAGAGGCTGCGCAAATCCGCGATCAGCTGCATCAGCTGCGGGATCTGTTTATCGCGGCATCGTGAGTTTTTTGCCCGGTGGCGCTGCGCTTACCGGGCCTACAGGTTTCGCGTCTTTTGTAGCCCCGGTAAGCGCAGCGCCACCGGGGTTTTTGTTAACCCAATTCCTGAATCGCTTTCTCCAGCGCCTCGCGCAGCAGGTGGCGGTCGTGACGATATTTAATATCGCTGGCTTCCAGCGGCTCCTGTACCACCACGCGATCGCCAATCCCTGACACATCCACTTTCGGCCCAACCACGACCCCGTCGATAATTTTCTTACCGACGTACTGTTCCATCAGGTTCAGCTTGTCCGCCAGCGACAGGCTTGCCGCCGCCGGGCTAAGTTCGCGGCCTAAATTACCGATATAGACCATGGGTGCAGGCGTTCTGCGCAGCGCCTGCGCCAGCTCTTTGACCAGCAGGAGCGGCATCAGGCTGGTGTAAAAACTCCCCGGCCCAATCAGGATCAGATCGGCCTCGCCAATCGCTTCAACCGCTTCCCGCGTCGCGGGTACGCTGGGGTAGGTCATCAGCTCTTTTGGCGGCAGGTGAAGCTGGTCGATATTCACTTCACCATACACTTCGTGATCGTCGGCATCGATCGCCATCAAATCTACCGGCTGTTCGGACATCGGGATCAGAAACGCATCCACCTTAAGCAGGTTACGAATTAAATTAATCGCTTCCAGAGGGCGCACGCTCAGGTGATCCAGCGCCTTTAACATCAGGTTTCCAAGGTTATGGCCGGAAAGTTCGCCATTACCGCCAAAACGGTACTCAAACATCGCTGAAGCCACGCTGGGCTCCGTTATGAGCTGGTTAAGGCAGTTGCGCATGTCACCCCAGGCGATCCCGCCTTCAGCACGTCGGATCCGCCCGGTCGAGCCGCCGTTATCCGTTGTTGTCACAATGCCCGTCAGGCGTGAGCCCAGTGACGATAACGACGACATGACCCGTCCCAGACCGTGACCCCCGCCAAGAGCGACCACGCGGTCCAGATCCGCAAAAGTGCGATTGCGCATACCCATTCCTTATCCTGTTTAGCTTGCGTCACAGTAACGCAACTACTCCTAAAAGACGATGCCTCTCACAATCCATAATGACGTATATCAATGCGAAAGCGCGGTTTTTGCGTATTCTGTAGGGAAAATGCACGATATCACCGTTATGTATAAGATTATATAGCGAAAAGCGACAATGGCGAAGTGGCGATTTCCACGCTACTATCGCCATAACCACGTTTTCAAAACTGAAAACATACACTCTAGCCCTGGCGCCTGTGTCGAGAGATATGGCGCCCTGGCCGTGGCGGATTTGCCACCAGGGTACAGAAAGAAATGACTGTGCCTCCCGATCTGGAAAGGTGTACATGGCTTCACAACTTACTGATGCTTTCGCGCGTAAGTTTTTCTACTTACGTTTGTCGATTACCGACGTGTGCAACTTCCGTTGCACCTACTGCCTGCCCGATGGCTACAAGCCCGGCAGCGTCACCAACAACGGCTTTCTCTCCGTGGATGAAGTACGCCGCGTCACGCGTGCGTTCTCGGAACTCGGCACGGAAAAAGTGCGTCTGACCGGGGGAGAGCCTTCCCTGCGTCGTGATTTCCCCGACATCATCGCCGCCGTGCGTGAAAACGAACGTATCCGCCAGATTGCGGTGACCACCAACGGTTACCGCATGGCGCGTGACGTAGCGAACTGGCGCGATGCGGGTCTGACGGCGATTAACGTCAGCGTTGATAGCCTTGACGCCCGTCAGTTCCACGCGATTACCGGCCAGGACAAGTTCCGCCAGGTGATGGACGGCATCGATGCCGCGTTCACCGCCGGTTTCGATAAGGTCAAAGTCAATACCGTGTTGATGCGTGACGTGAACCATCATCAGCTGGACACCTTCCTGGCGTGGATCAAACCACGCCGCATTCAACTGCGTTTTATTGAGCTGATGGAGACCGGTGAGGGCAGCGATCTGTTCCGTCGGCATCACATCTCCGGCATGGTGCTGCGCGACGAACTGCTGAAACGCGGCTGGATCCACCAGATCCGCCAGCGCAGCGATGGCCCGGCGCAGGTCTTTTGTCACCCGGACTACGAAGGCGAAATCGGCCTGATCATGCCCTATGAGAAAGACTTCTGTGCCAGCTGCAACCGCCTGCGCGTCTCCTCCGTTGGCAAGCTGCACCTCTGCCTGTTCGGGGATGGTGGCGTAGAACTGCGCGATTTGCTGGAAGACGATGCCCAGCAGGGCGCACTTGAAGCACGCATTTCCGAGGCGCTGACGCACAAAAAGCAGACCCATTTCCTGCATCAGGGCAACACCGGCATTACTCAGAACCTGTCCTATATCGGCGGGTAATCATGCTTTAGAAGGAACCAGAAGATGAGTCAGGTAAGCGCGGAATTTATCCCGACACGCATTGCTATTCTTACCGTTTCCGATCGTCGTGGTGAAGAGGATGATACCTCCGGCCACTGGCTGCGCGAGGCGGCACACGAAGCCGGACACCAGATTGTTGATAAAGCGATCGTCAAAGAGAACCGTTACGCCATTCGCGCGCAGGTTTCGCAGTGGATTGCGAGTGACGACGTCCAGGTGGTGCTGATCACCGGCGGCACCGGCTTTACCGCAGGCGACCAGGCGCCAGAAGCGCTGCTTCCGCTGTTCGATCGCGAAGTGGAAGGCTTCGGCGAAGTGTTCCGCATGCTCTCGTTTGAAGAGATTGGCACCTCCACGCTCCAGTCCCGTGCCGTAGCGGGGATGGCGAACAATACGCTGATTTTCGCCATGCCGGGCTCGACCAAAGCCTGCCGCACCGCGTGGGAAAATATTATTGCCCCGCAGCTGGATGCCCGCACCCGTCCGTGTAATTTCCATCCTCATTTAAAGAAATAAGCTATGTCACAACTGACCCATATTAACGCCGCTGGCGAAGCGCATATGGTGGATGTCTCCGCCAAGGCCGAAACGGTGCGCGAGGCGCGTGCTGAAGCGTTCGTTACCATGCTGCCGGAGACGCTGGCGATGATTATCGACGGCAGCCATCACAAGGGTGATGTGTTTGCGACCGCCCGCATCGCCGGTATTCAGGCCGCGAAGCGTACCTGGGACCTCATCCCGCTCTGTCATCCGCTGATGCTCAGCAAGGTGGAAGTGAATTTGCAGGCGCAGCCGGAGCATCACCGCGTGCGCATCGAGTCTCTGTGCCGCTTAACCGGGAAAACCGGCGTGGAGATGGAGGCGTTGACGGCAGCCTCCGTGGCGGCGCTGACCATCTACGACATGTGTAAAGCGGTACAGAAAGATATGGTGATTGGCCCGGTGCGTCTGCTGGCAAAAAGCGGCGGCAAATCCGGTGATTTTAAGGTGGAAAACCATGATTAAGGTGCTCTTTTTTGCCCAGGTCCGTGAGCTGGTCAATACCGACAGCCTGACGCTGGACGGCGCTTTTGCAGACGTCGCCGCCCTGCGTGCGCACCTGGCGGCGCAGGGCGACCGCTGGGCGCTGGCGCTGGATGAAGGCAAGCTGCTGGCCGCCGTGAATCAGACGCTGGTTGAATTTACGCACCCGCTGGCTGACGGCGATGAAGTGGCGTTCTTCCCGCCGGTCACAGGGGGTTAAGATGACGGACACCCGAATTCTGGTCGGCCCTGAACGCTTTAGCGTCGGTACCGAATACAGCTGGCTGGCAGAGCGCGATGAAGACGGCGCGGTCGTGACGTTTACCGGGAAAGTGCGCAATCATAATCTCGGCGACAGCGTAAAAGCGCTGACGCTGGAGCACTATCCGGGGATGACCGAAAAATCGCTGGCGGCCATTGTCGAAGAGGCGCGAGGCCGCTGGCCGCTGGGGCGCGTGACGGTTATCCATCGCATCGGCGAAATGTGGCCCGGTGAAGAGATTGTGTTTGTCGGCGTCACCAGCGCACACCGCACAAGCGCCTTTGCGGCGGGGGAGTTCATCATGGATTACCTCAAAACCAAAGCGCCGTTCTGGAAGCGTGAAGCGACGCCGGAAGGCGAGCGCTGGGTGGAATCGCGGGACAGCGACAAACAGGCTGCCAGCCGCTGGTAACAGGTTTATGAGGATGTGTTAGTCTTAACGTGTGTCTTTACTTAATCAGGAGTGAATCATGGACCGATTTCCGCGTTCCGATTCGATAGTACAGCAGACCCGTAGCGGGCTGCAAACCTACATGGCTCAGGTGTATGGCTGGATGACGGTCGGCTTGCTGCTTACCGCGTTTATCGCGTGGTATGCGGCAAACACGCCTGAACTGATGATGTTCGTCTTCTCCAGCAAAATCACCTTCTTTGGGCTGATCATTGCGCAGCTGGCGCTGGTGTTCGTTCTCTCCGGGCTGGTACACAAGCTCAGCGCGGGCATGGCGACTACGCTGTTTATGCTCTATTCAGCGCTGACCGGGCTGACGCTCTCCAGTATTTTCATCGTCTACACCTACTCCTCCATTGCCAGCACGTTTGTGGTAACCGGCGGGATGTTTGGCGTGATGAGCCTGTACGGCTACACCACGAAACGCGACCTGAGCGGTTTCGGCAGCATGCTGTTCATGGGGCTGATCGGGATTGTGCTGGCGTCGCTGGTGAACCTGTGGCTGAAGAGTGAAGCGCTGATGTGGGCGGTGACCTATATCGGGGTGGTGATCTTCGTTGGCTTAACCGCCTACGACACCCAGAAGCTGAAAAACATTGGTGAACAAATTGATGTTCGCGACAGTTCAAACCTGCGCAAACACGCCATTCTGGGCGCGCTGACGCTTTATCTGGACTTCATCAACCTGTTCCTGATGCTGCTGCGTATTTTCGGCAACCGTCGCTAGGATTGTTTTGCCGGGTGGCGGTTTCGCCTTACCCGGCTTACGAAAGGCGAACCGTAGGTCGGGTAAGGCGAAGCCGCCACCCGACTTACGAAAGGCGAACCGTAGGTCGGGTAAGGCGAAGCCGCCACCCGACTTATTCACTTCGCTAACATCCTCTCATTCTTCGCGCGCAACTTCTTCGCCCGACTCTCCAGCACCAGATAACAGACCGTTGCCAGCGCCAGCGGCAGGAAATAGTAGATCATGCGGTACGCGAGCAGGGCGGCGATAATCGTTCCCTGAGAGACATGCTCACCCGCAAGCAGCGCGATAAACACCGCTTCCAGTACGCCAATCCCCGCCGGAATGTGCACAATCACGCCAGCAATACTGCTTACCAGCAGCACGCCCAGCACGAAGAAGTAATTCACATCTTCCCCAATCAGCAGCCAGATAATGGCCCCCATCGCCATCCAGTTGGCGCTGGATACCACCATTTGCAGGACGGCAAACTTCCATGAAGGCAGCACCAGCTTCTGCCCTTTAATGGTCATATGGCGACGTTTGGCAAAGGCGCAGGCCCACACGTAGGCCGCGATAATCAACAGCAGCACGATGCCAAGAATGCGCAGCGTCGCTTCATCGATGTACCAGTGCGCAGGCAGCTGTACCACGCCAATGGTGAAAATCACCCCGCCCAGCAGAATATACCCCAGCCAGTTGGTGGTAATACTCAGCGAGAAAATGCGCGTGATGGTGCCGCCCGGCAATCCAAGGCGGGAGTACAGGCGATAGCGCATGCCAATCCCGCCCACCCAGGTGCTCAGCGTCAGGTTAAAGGCGTAGCAGATGAACGACACCAGCATGACCTGCCGCTTTGCCAGCTTGTGCCCGCAGTAGGCGCGCCCTAACAGGTCATAGCAGCCGTACATCAGGTAACTTACTATCACCAGCCCAATGGCGCCCAGCAGCACCGTCCGGTTGTAGTTGCGGATAACTTTCCACACCTCTTCCCAGTCTACCTTTTGCGCGTACACCACCAGCAGTACCGCGACGGCGATGAAGAACAGCCACGTCAGGATTTTTTTCGCCAGCCGCCAGCGAGGATGAGATTTCGACATCAGGTTTTCCCTCCATCTTCCGCCTCTACGCGGTCCTGGGTTTCCATTTCGGGTTGCACGGGCGGATCCACCAGCGCCAGTTTCGGCGTATGCGCCGGTAGCCAGCCCACCATGGCCGGGAAGTGGCGCAGGAAGTGGAACACCACCACGCCGATGCCCACGTTCCACCAACTGCGTTTCGGCACCATGGACTCATCCACCCGCACGCAGTCTTTATTGATCAGACCCTGAAGGTTATCGCGCAGGGTCTGATTAAACTGACGATCGTGGATAATCAGGTTCGCTTCCAGGTTGAGCGATAAGCTCAGCGGATCGAGGTTACTGGAGCCGACGGTCGCCCAGTGGTCATCCATCACCGCCACTTTGCCGTGCAGCGGGCGGCGGCGATATTCATAGATCTGTACGCCGCTTTTAACCAGATAGCGATAGAGCAGACGCGCGCCCACCTTCACAATCGGCATATCGGGCTCGCCCTGGACGATGAGCTTCACGCTTACGCCGCGTCGGGCCGCGTTGCGCATGGCGTGTAAAATCCGGTAGCCGGGGAAGAAATAGGCGTTGGCGATAATCACCTCGCGTTTGGCGTTCGCCAGCATCTTCAGGTAATGACGCTCGATATCGTCACGGTGCTCCTCGTTGTCCCGCCAGACAAACAGCGCCTGCGCCTCGCCGGGCTTGCGGTTCTCTTCCGGGCGATGACGGCGTCGCCACCAGCGGCGAGCGGCCTCTTTGCCGGGTAAGTTTTCCAGCACGAACAGCTGGATGTCCTGTACCACCGGTCCCTCAATGCGGATCGCATAATCCTGTTTGGCCTCAGGACCGTAATCCGACATATGCTCGGCGGAGTAGTTGATGCCGCCCACGAAGGCCACCGTTTCGTCCACCACCACAATTTTGCGGTGCATTCGGCGGAACAGGTTGGTGCGCATGCCGAACAGACGCGGGCCGGGATCGTAATAGCGGAACACTACCCCTGCGGCGGTGAGTTCGTTAACAAATTCATCGCTCAGATCCGGCGAACCATACCCGTCGAGCAGAACCTCAATTTTTATACCGCGACGGGCGGCATGCAGCAGCGCGCTGTGCAACTGCCTGCCCACGTCGTCTTCAAACCAGATGAACGTTTCCAGGAATACTTTCTGCTGTGCGTGGCTGATCGCCTCAAAGACCGCCGGATAAAAGTTATCGCCATTTTCCAGCAGCGTAATACGGTTACCTTCCTGCCATGTGCATTTCATAAGTGGATCTCCGCGCTGAGTGGGGCATGGTCGGAGAGATGTCGCCAGTTGAGCAAGGCCAGCGCCGTCGGGCTACTGGCGTGGGCATTTTTTACGTAGATGCGGTCAAGGCGCAGCAGGGGGAAGCGCACCGGAAACGTCCGCGCGGGCCGACCGCGGGCGCGTGTAAAAATCTCCTCCAGCCCCGCATTGACCTTCAGCGGATGGTTGGCGCGCTGACGCCAGTCGTTAAAATCACCGGCCACCACCACGGGTTCGCCCTCGGGCAGCGCATTCGTCCACTCGGCCAGCATCTGAAGCTGGGCCTGACGGTGGGCTTCACGCAGGCCTAGGTGAACGCAGCCCACGTGAACAGGAAAATCGAGATCCGGCGGCGCGATGCGGCAGTAAAGCAACCCACGCTTTTCGCTCTCGCCGACCGACACGTCGCGATTTTCATAATGTTCAATCGGATAGCGCGACAGCACCGCGTTGCCGTGATGCCCCTCCGGGTAGACCGCATTGCGCCCGTAGGCGTAATCGCTCCACATCGTGTCCGCCAGAAATTCGTAGTGTGGCGTGTCGGGCCAGTTTTCGAAATGCATCGGGTGCACCTCGTGCGCGCCCATGACCTCCTGAAGGCAGACAATATCGGCGCTGACGGTGCGTACCGCGTCGCGCAGCTCCGGTAAAATGAAGCGGCGGTTAAATGCTGTGAAGCCCTTATGAATGTTAATCGTCAGCACCTTGAGTGAGAAATGCTGCGTTTTTTTGCTCATAAACACCTTCCTGGGTGACTATCCCGATGAAAATAAAGTGTAGTAGGCGTCACAAAAAGATGCGGCGTTACGGAATTTTCCGTAAAGTGCGGTAGTCTGAACTAGCAGAGAAAAATCCTTCAGGAGAGAAGCCATGAAGTGGCAACAACGCGTTCGTGTCGCAACCGGTTTGAGTTGCTGGCAGATAATGTTGCATTTACTGGTCGTGGCCGTACTTGTAATGGGCTGGATGAGCGGCACGCTGGTGCGTGTGGGCTTAGGGCTATGTGTGCTTTACGGCGTGACCGTGCTGTCGATGCTGTTTTTACAGCGTCACCACGACGCGCGCTGGCGTGAAGTGGGTGATGTGCTCGAAGAGCTCACCACGACCTGGTATTTTGGTGCGGCAATGATCGTCCTGTGGCTGCTGTCACGCGTGCTGCAAAATAACCTGCTGCTGGCCCTGGCGGGTCTGGCTATCCTCGCAGGGCCGGCAGTGGTGTCGTTGCTCACCAAAGAGAAAAAGCTACGCGATGTTTCGTCTAAACATCGCATAGGCCACTGAGCCCGTTGTGGCCGCGATGACCAGTAGCGGCCACAAACTTCCCCACACAATATCCAGACTCGCATCCTTCAGATAGATTTGCTTGGTGATATCCGTGAAGTGACGAATCGGGTTTACCCACGTCAAATTCTGTAACCACACCGGCATGTTCTCAACAGGCGAAACGTACCCTGAGAGCAAAATCGCCGGCATCATAAAGACAAACACCCCGATAAACGCCTGCTGCTGGGTTGAGCAGAGCGCGGAAATCAGCAGCCCAAACCCGACCAGCGACAGGCCGTAAATCACCATCGTGAAGTAAAACAGCGCCAGCGATCCGGCAAACGGGATCTGGTAGGCCCAAATCCCGACGCCCAGCACGATGGTGGCCTGGAAGGTGGCGACGATCAGCGCCGGCACCGCCTTGCCGACAAATATCTGCCAGGTGGCGAGCGGAGAGACCAGCAGCTGATCCAGCGTACCCTGTTCACGTTCGCGCGCCACGGACAGCGAGGTGACGATCATCACGCCAATGGTGGTGATCATGGCGATAAGCGACGGGACCACAAACCACTTGTAGTCCAGATTCGGGTTGTACCAGTTGCGCACCACCAGCTCGCTGTTGTTGGGCCTGGGTTTACCCGTCATCAGCTCCTGCTGATAATCCTTCACCACCTGTTGCAGGTAGTTTGCCGCAATCTGGGCGCTGTTGGAGTTACGCCCGTCGAGGATAAGCTGCATCGGCGCGGTCTGGAAGGTGTCCAGGTTCCGGGAGAAATCCGCCGGGAAGCGCACCAGCAGTAACGCTTTCTGCGTGTCGATGGTGGGCTGGATCGCCTGCGGGCTTTTCAGCAACAGGACATGAGTAAAGGCCTTAGCGCGGGCGAAACGCTGGGTCAGCTCGACGGAATGCTTGCCGTTGTCTTCGTTGTAAATCGCGATGGTGGCGTTAGTGACCTCCAGCGTGGCGGCAAACGGAAACAGTACAACCTGAAGCAGCACCGGCAGCACCAGAATGGCGCGGGTCTGCGGCTCACGCAGCAGCGATTGCAGCTCTTTGCGGATCAATGTCCATAAACGGTGAAACATCGCGTCGTCCTCCTGTCGGGTGGCGCTTGCGCTTACCCGACCTACAAAATCCGATGGCTAATCTAATCTTCTTTTCGTTTTCATCCACGTCAGGCCGATAAACATCACCGCCGACGCCAGCAAAAACAGGGTGTTGATAATCAGTACCACCGGGATATTCCCCGCCAGGAACAGGCTTTGCAGGGTGCTGACAAAGTAGCGCGCCGGAATGATGTAGGTCACGGCGCGGATCACCGCCGGCATGCTGTCTATCTGGAAGATAAACCCGGAGAGCATAATCGACGGCAGAAAAGCCGCGTTCAGCGCCACCTGCGCGGCGTTAAACTGGTTGCGGGTGATGGTGGATATGAGCAGCCCCATCCCCAGCGTGCTGAGTAAAAACAGGCTGGTAATAAAGAACAGCAGCACCAGCGAGCCGCGGTACGGCACGCCGAGGATAAAGACGGCGACCAGCATGCACAGCAGCATCGCCAGCATGCCGAGAAAGTAGTAGGGGATGAGCTTACAGAGCAAAAGCTCGACGCGCGTCACTTCGGTTGAAAGCAGCGCCTCCATGGTGCCGCGCTCCCACTCGCGGGCGATGACCAGCGAGGTGAGGATCGCGCCAATCACCGTCATGATGATGGTCACCGCCCCCGGGATAATAAAGTGCTGGCTGATGGCGGCGGGGTTAAACCAGTAGCGCGTCTGCACGTCAATCAGCGGTTCAAACGTCTCCCCCCGGTCTTCGGCGCGCTGCATCTGCCACAGCTGCCAGATCCCCTCCGCATAGCCCTGCACGAAGTTGGCGGTGTTCGGCTCGCTGCCGTCGGTAATCACCTGAATCGGCGCATCGGCGCCCGGGCGCGCCATGTTGGCGGCGAAATCCACCGGGATGATGATCAGGCCGCGAATTTTCCCGGCCTGCATTTTCTGAATCAGTTCCTGCCGGCTGTCGCTGATGGTAGCGTCGATGTAGGGCGAACCGGTCATGGCGTGGGTGAAGTCCAGCGCCTCTTCGCTCTGCTGCTCCAGCAAAATACCGACCCGCAGCTTGCTGGAGTCGAGGTTAATCCCGTAGCCAAAGATAAACAGCAGCAGCAGGGGGATCACCACCGCAATCAGCCAGCTGCTGGGATCGCGCACGATCTGCCGCGTCTCTTTGATGCACAGGGCGCGCACCCGGCGCCAGGAAAGGGCGTTACTGCGCATGAGCATTCTCCTTATCCCAGTCGTGGATGAGGGTGATAAACGCCTGCTCCATGGTCGGGTCTGGCTGTACGTCGTCGGCGGCCTGCGCTTTCAGGTCGTCCGGCGTGCCGTGAGCAATCAGCTTGCCGCGATAGACCAGCCCGATGCGGTCGCAGTACTCCGCCTCATCCATAAAGTGGGTAGTGACCATCACGGTCACGCCTTTTTCCACCATGCTGTTGATATGCAGCCAGAATTCGCGGCGGGTGAGGGGGTCCACGCCTGACGTGGGTTCATCAAGAAACAGGATATCCGGCTCGTGCATCAGTGAGCAGGCCAGCGCCAGCCGCTGCTTGAAGCCAAGCGGCAGCGCGTCGGTAGCGTGTGACGCGATATCGGTCAGACCGAAGGCCTCGCACATGCGGTCGATTTTCTCGTTCTGCGCCCGCCCCCGCAGGCCGTAGACGCCGGAGAAAAATCGCAGGTTCTGCTCAACCGTCAGGTTGCCGTAGAGCGAAAACTTCTGCGCCATATAGCCCAGATGCTGGCGCGCCTTGCCGGAGCTGACCTTGAGATCCATGTCCAGCACCAATGCCTTGCCGGACGTCGGCACCAGCAGGCCGCACATCATTTTAAAGGTGGTGGATTTTCCCGCCCCGTTCGGCCCGAGCAGGCCGAAAATCTCGCCACGCTTCACGGCAAAATTGACGTTATCGGTGGCGGCGAAATCGCCGAATTTTTTGGTCAGCGATTTCGCCTCGATGACCGTTTCGCCCGGTGTGCCTTCCACCGTGTGCAGAATGGCGCCAAGCGGTGATTCTGAGGTTCCCGCCCCGCCCAGAAGGTCGATAAACGCATCTTCAAAGCGCGGGGCGGTTTCCTGCATCTCAATCTCAGGCATCCCCTGCGCCTGGCGGATACTCTCGGCGGTCGCCTCTTTGCTGAGGATCACGCGCACCGAGCGGCCCTGAATCATGCCGTCGCTGATCTGCGGCAGCTTCAGCACCCGTTGCAGCAGCGTGCGGTTGGACTCCTGCGGACTATGCAGCAGAAAACTTCGCCCGGCCATGGTGTGCGTCAGCTCGGTGGGCTCGCCCTGATAGAGCAGTTCGCCTTCGTTCATCAGCAGCACGTCGCGGCACTGCTCCGCTTCATCAAGGTAAGAGGTGCTCCAGAGGATCAGCATGCCGTCACCCGCCAGCTCGTGCACCATCTGCCACAGCTCGCGGCGGGATATCGGGTCCACGCCCACGCCGGGTTCATCCAGCAGCAGCACTTTTGGTTCGCCCACCAGCGTACAGGCCAGCCCCAGCTTCTGCTTCATCCCGCCGGAAAGCTTGCCCGCCAGGCGGTCGGTGAACGGGCCGAGGGAGGTAAATTCGAGCAGTCGGGCGAAGGTTTTCTGCCGGGTTTCGCCGGTGACGCTACGCAGATCGGCATACAGATTGAGGTTTTCCATTACCGTCAGATCTTCGTACAGGCCAAACTTCTGCGGCATATAGCCGAGTATGCCGTGGAGCGCCGCGTCGTCTTTGATCGGATCGAGGCCAAGCACGCGGGCCGATCCCTCGTCCGGCTTCAGTAAGCCCGCCAGCATCCGCATCAGCGTGGTTTTACCCGCGCCGTCCGGCCCCACCAGCCCGGTCACATAGCCTTTCTGAATGGTGCAGTTCAGTGGTGCGACCGCCGGTTTGTCCATTCCCGGGAAACGTTTGACCAGATTATTGAGCTGGATAACCGCATCATTCATGTCGTTCCCCGTCGTTTAAGGTCACGGTAACAGGCATGCCCTGACGCAGCGCATCGTCCGCGTCGGTGACGATGATGCGCAGGCGGTACACCAGGTCGGTGCGCAGGTCCGGCGTTTCAACGGTCTTCGGCGTGAATTCGGCGGTAGGAGAGACAAAGCCCACTTTACCGTGATACGGCTTGTCCGGGCGACCGTCGGTATAGAGCAGCAGCTCGCGGCCCGGCTGCATCTGGCCGAGATTCGGTTCATCAATGTAGGCCCGCACCCAGACCGGACGGGTTAAGGACAGCGTCAACACGGTGCTGCCTGCGCTGAGCATGCTGCCCGGCTCCACGGCGCGGGTCATCAGCGTGCCGTCAGACGGGGCGATGAGCGTGGTATCGTGCAGATCCAGCTCCGCCTGAGCCAGCTGCGCCTGCGCCTGCTCGAGGCTGGCTTTCGCCTGGGCGATATCCTGCGCGCGGTTACCGGAGCGGTACTGGCTGAGCTTATCCTGTGCCGATTTCAGCGTCGCCTGAGCCTGGTCGCGAGATGAACGCGCGTTTTCCAGGTCGTTGGCGGAAATGGTGCGGCTTTTCCACAACCCCTGCTGGCGGTTGTAGAAGTTCTGCGCGTAGTCATAGGCGGCTTTGGCCTGCTTAACGGCAGCCGCCGCCTGGGAAATCTCTTCGTCACGATAGCCCGCCAGCATCAGGTCGTACTGCGCCTGGGCGACGGAGACGCCTGCTTTTGCCTGCATCAACGCGTTCTCAAACGGGGCTTTGTCCAGCATCCCCAGCGTCTGCCCGGCTTTGATGGCGTCGCCTTCGTCAACGCTCAGCGAGGCGAGACGCCCGCCAACCCGGAAGCTCATATTCACGGTGCGGATATCCACGTTGCCGTACAGCGTCAGGCCGCGATCCTGCTGGCTCTGATACCACAGCCAGCCGCCGATTCCCGCAGCAAGCAAAACAACAACCACCAGTATGATGGCGACAGGTTTTTTCATGACTTCTGGCTCCTTTGCGTTAAGCCTTGCAGGATGAGATCAACGTGACAGGTAATGACCTGGCTAATTTGCCCGGCTTTATCCTCATCGAACTGTGTCCAGCCCGTACGTAACAGGATGGTCTCGCGCCCCAGACGGAAGGCGAGCACTTCGCCCAGCAGGGCGTGGGTATGCAAAATGGTGTCGGTATCGCCGGCGTCCCGTCCGGTATAGGCGGCGATCAGCCGGGTCAGATGGCTATGCATCGGGGCGATCACCTGATCGTGCACCAGCTGGTAGGCGGCAGTGGGGGAGAGCTGCTCGCGGGAGATAAATTTGCTCAGGTTCAGCGTATCGTCGTGCGTCAGCAGGCGGATCATATTGTGGCAGGCGTTAAGGATCAGCTGGCGGATGGCCGCCCGGTCCGGCTCTGGCTGGCTGAATAACGCGGTGGCCTCTTCCACGTGCGGACGAAAGCTGGTGTCGATAAAATCCGCGATCCACTGGGCGCAGGCGAGATATAAATCCTCTTTTGAACCAAAATAGTAGGTAATGGCCGCTATATTCTGCCCGGCCTGGGCGGCGATATCCCGCGTGGTGGCATGCAGACCATACTCGCCAAACTGTGCCAGCGCGGCGGCAATCAGCTGACTTTTCGCCTGTTCGCCTTTGGTCGTCGTTGGGGTTGTATTCATAGCGTCATTAAAAATTAATCAATCGATTGATTAAGATTATGCCTGATTTCCGCAAACGTCGAGCCATCACCGGGGATATTTTATGCGCCACGTCACAAAAGCTGCTACACTCCGCACCTTCGCGACATTGTGGTTTTTGTCCTCTTATTCGTTATATCTCCCTGAAAACTACACCTGTGATGGTCGGGGCGGTTCGGAGTTTTTATGTCTTTTGATTCCCTTGGTCTGAACCCGGAAATTCTGCGCGCCATCGCAGAGCAGGGCTACGTTGAGCCAACCCCTATCCAGCAGCAGGCCATTCCGGCCGTGTTGCAGGGCCGTGACCTGATGGCCAGCGCGCAGACCGGTACCGGTAAGACTGCGGGCTTTACCCTGCCGCTGCTAGAGCTGCTGGTAAAAAACCAGCCGCACGCCAAAGGACGCCGTCCGGTGCGCGCGCTGATCCTCACCCCAACCCGCGAGCTGGCAGCCCAGATTGGCGAGAACGTGCGTGAGTACAGCCGCTACCTCAATATTCGCTCGCTGGTGGTGTTCGGCGGGGTGAGCATTAACCCGCAGATGATGAAGCTGCGCGGCGGCGTGGACGTACTGGTGGCAACGCCGGGTCGTCTGCTGGATCTGGAGCACCAGAACGCGGTGAAGCTCGACAGCATTGAAATTCTGGTGCTGGACGAAGCCGACCGCATGCTGGATATGGGCTTTATTCACGACATTCGCCGCGTGCTGGCCAAGCTGCCGGCGCGTCGTCAGAACCTGCTGTTCTCCGCGACCTTCTCCGACGAGATCAAGGCGCTGGCGGAAAAGCTGCTGCATAACCCGCTGGAAGTGGAAGTGGCGCGCCGCAACACCGCCTCCGAACAGGTGACGCAGCACGTGCACTTCGTTGATAAGAAGCGCAAGCGGGAACTGCTCTCCCAGATGATCGGCCAGGGCAACTGGCAGCAGGTGCTGGTCTTTACCCGCACCAAGCACGGCGCCAACCACCTGGCGGAACAGCTGAATAAAGACGGCATCCGCAGCGCGGCGATCCACGGCAACAAGAGCCAGGGCGCGCGTACCCGCGCGCTGGCGGACTTCAAATCTGGCGATATTCGCGTGCTGGTGGCGACCGACATCGCCGCCCGCGGTCTGGACATTGAAGAGCTGCCGCACGTGGTGAACTACGAGCTGCCAAACGTGCCGGAAGACTACGTACACCGTATCGGCCGTACCGGTCGCGCGGCGGCCACCGGTGAAGCGCTCTCTCTGGTTTGCGTGGATGAACACAAACTGCTGCGCGACATTGAACGCCTGCTGAAGAAAGAGATCCCGCGCATCGAAACCCCGGGATATGAAGTTGACCCGTCCATCAAAGCCGAGCCGATTCAGAACGGTCGTCAGGGCGGCGGTCGCGGTCAGGGCGGCGGCGGTCGTGGCCAGCAGCCGCGTCGTTCCGAAGGCGGCGCGCCGAAGTCATCGGGCAAACCGCCGCGTCGTAATAACGACGGCAAACCGGCCGGTGAAAACCCGTGGCGCAGCGGTGAAGGCAAACCGGCAGGCGAGGGGCAGCGCCGACGCCGCCCGCGCAAGCCTGCTAACCCGCAGTAATCTGGAAGCCCGGTCGTAAAGCCGGGCTTTTCTTTTTGCGACGGCGAAGAGAAAGTGCCACAATAGTGGCTGTTTATACAGTATTTCAGGTTTTCCAATGGCTTTAACCGCCGCGCTGAAAGCGCAAATAGGCGCCTGGTATAAGGCGCTACAGCAGCAGATCCCCGACTTTATCCCCCGAGCGCCGCAGCGGCAGATGATTGCCGACGTGGCAAAAACGCTCGCCGGGGACGACGGGCGACATCTGGCGATTGAAGCCCCGACCGGCGTCGGGAAAACCCTGTCGTATCTCATTCCCGGCATCGCCATCGCGCGGGAAGAAGACAAAACGCTGGTAGTCAGCACCGCGAACGTGGCCTTGCAGGATCAGATCTTCAGCAAAGATTTGCCGCTGCTGCGCAAAATCATCCCCGATCTTCGCTTCACCGCCGCCTTTGGGCGCGGGCGGTATGTTTGCCCGCGCAATCTGGCGGCACTGGCCAGCAGCGAGCCCTCGCAGCAGGATCTGCTCGCGTTTCTTGATGACGAGCTGACGCCGAATAACAAGGCGGAGCAGGAGCAGTGCGCAAAGCTGAAGGCCGATCTTGATGGCTACAAGTGGGACGGCCTGCGGGATCACACCAGCCAGGCGATCGGCGACGACCTCTGGCGCAGGCTCAGCACCGATAAAGCCAGCTGCCTGAACCGTAACTGTCACTACTACCGTGAGTGCCCATTTTTCGTCGCCCGACGTGAAATTCAGGAAGCGGAGGTGGTTGTCGCCAACCATGCGCTGGTCATGGCCGCGCTGGAGAGTGAGGCGGTGCTGCCGGAGCCGAAAAACCTGCTGCTGGTGCTGGATGAAGGCCACCATCTGCCTGACGTGGCGCGGGATGCGCTGGAGATGAGCGCAGAAATCACCGCCCCGTGGTTTCGACTTCAGCTGGATCTCTTCTGCAAGCTGGTGGCGACCTGCATGGAGCAATTCCGCCCGAAAACCACGCCGCCGCTGGCGGTTCCGGAGCGGCTGAGCGAGCACTGCGAAGAGGTGTACGGCCTTATCTCCTCGCTCAATAACATTCTCAACCTCTATCTTCCCGCCGCCCAGGAAGCGGAACACCGCTTTGCAATGGGGGAGCTGCCGGAAGAGGTGATGGACATTTGCCAGCAGCTGGCGAAGCACCTCGAAAAGCTGCGCGGGCTGGCGGAGATGTTCTTAAACGATCTCAGCGAGAAAACCGGTAGCCATGACGTGGTGCGTCTGCACCGTATTCTGCTGCAAATGAACCGCGCGCTGGGCATGTTTGAAGCCCAGAGCAAGCTCTGGCGGCTGGCCTCTATGGCGCAGGCGTCGGGCGCACCGGTCACCAAATGGGCCACCCGCGAAGTGCGGGACGGGCAGGTCCACCTGTTCTTCCACTGCGTGGGCATCCGCGTGGCCGATCAGCTGGAAAAGCTCATCTGGCGCAGCGTGCCGCACGTGGTGGTGACCTCCGCGACCCTGCGCTCCCTGAACAGTTTTTCACGGTTGCAGGAGATGAGCGGCCTGAAAGAGAAAGCGGGCGACCGCTTTGTGGCGCTGGACTCGCCGTTCAACCACTGCGAGCAGGGCAAGCTGGTTATTCCACGCATGCAGTACGAGCCGCTCATCGACAATGAAGAGCAGCATATTGCGGAGATGGCGGCCTACTTCCGCGAGCAGGTCGAGAGTAAAAAATACCCCGGCATGCTGGTGCTGTTTGCCAGCGGACGGGCGATGCAGCGTTTCCTGGAGCACGTCACTGACCTGCGTTTACTCCTGCTGGTGCAGGGCGACCAGCCCCGTTACCGGCTGGTGGAAACCCACCGCAAGCGCATCGACAGCGGCGAGCGCAGCGTGCTGGTGGGGCTACAGTCCTTTGCTGAAGGGCTGGATTTGAAGGGAGATTACCTGACGCAGGTGCATATCCATAAAATCGCCTTCCCACCCATCGACAGCCCGGTGGTGATCACCGAGGGCGAGTGGCTGAAAAGCCTCAACCGCTATCCGTTTGAGGTGCAAAGCCTGCCCGCCGCCTCGTTTAACCTGATTCAGCAGGTGGGGCGTCTGATTCGTAGTCACGGCTGCTGGGGGGAAGTGGTGATCTATGACAAGCGTCTGCTCACCAAAAGCTACGGTCAGCGACTGCTGAACGCGCTGCCGATCTTCCCGATTGAGCAGCCGGAAGTGCCGGAGGTAAAAAAACGCCCGGCAAAACTGGCCGCCGGGCGCAGGAAAAGCATCCGTGCTAAGGGGCGCGGTCCTACTGGTAAGTGAAGGTCACCTGAATCACGCTGCTGAACGTGCCGGCGGTGACGGGCATGGCCGTGGCGTAGTAGCGTGCGGACAGCGGGAACGTGGCCGTATGATCGCTCGGGTTAATGGCGGCGTTAAAGGCGGCCTGCGGGGCAATCAGGATTTTGTCCTGACGGTCTGCCAGCTCGAGCGCCAGCCCTTTTGCGCTGCCGATATTGGCGAATTTCGTCGGGTGCACGCTGTCGGCCTGGCCGTAGAAATAGGCCGTGGCAAGCGCAAGCGTAGCCGGGCAGTGCGACACCGAGAGCGAAAAGTCTTTCCACTCGCCGGTATCCCCCACGTCTTTGAAACTGCCCGACACCGCCTGGCCTAAATCTACCGTCAGGTTGCGGCTGGCGCTGTCAATGATGCAGGTGTTGGCGTAAATATTCCCGTTCATCTGGATCTGGATATCGTCGGCGTGGGCCTGGGCGATCAGCCCCAGCGCCAGAATCGCAATACGCTTTTTCATGTCGGTCACTTATAGGCGAGGGTAATGGTGGCAACGGTGTTGGCAGGCCCTGGCGTAACGACATCGCTGACCTGCTCGTAACGAACCTCAAACGGGATCACCAGCGTTTCGTTGGCAATGGCCTCGCTTTGCGTGTTCACATAGGTATCAAAGGTGGCGATATGGTCATCAAACAGCATTCTCACCCCGACGCCGGTTGCCACGCCGGTCTGCTGCGTGAGCTTAAGCACCCCTTCGAACGCCGATTCATAGCCGTTGGCGCTGGTGACCTTAACCTCTGGCTGCACGGTGCTGTTGCAGTTCACCGTAACGTCAAAGTTTTGCGCCGGACTTGACAGCATCCCGACGCTGACAAAATCGCTCACCGGGAAATCGCCCAGGTTTACGGTCAGGTTTTTCGGCAGGACGGAGCAGGTCACGTTCTGAAGTTCAACGTTCCCGGCATAGGAAATGGTGTTCGGATCGCTGATGCCTTCATGTTGATAAACGCCGATGCCAAATTTTGATTGCGCCTGAGAAAGCGAACCGGATTTCACCGTATCGCTCGTTTTAACCAGCTCCAGCGTCACGTTAAAATTGAACGCCTCGCTGGAATCCGTTGAAACAAACCCGAGCGGCGTGGCGGTGGAATTACAGTACATGCCGCCCGCGCCGGTAATTCGCTGACCTTTATCATTCATCAGCGCCACGCCAACGCCCTCAACGCCCGACTCATAAACGCCGGAGAGCCCCGGTATTTCAAGACCCGAGCCGTAGTAGCACGCCACAATCGGCAGCCCGTAGTCAGAAGGGTTATAGCAGTTACCCGCCACGTGAACGGTTTGTTCCGTACCCGGGATAGTGGCGCCCACGGGCAGGGTGCTGGAGACGGAGATGGCGGCGACGTTAATCTGCCGGGGCAAATCGGACGACGTACAGGTTGCCTTCGCGTGCGGGATAAATAACGCCGCGGTCCCGAGAACCAGTAAGAAAAAGCACTGTTTAATCATTTGCATAATCGTTAGCCTGAACGGTGGATCAGTGACACTGCGCGGCAGCGTTAATGATGCTGGTTTTCTCTTTCTCATCCGTTAGCGCATAGTCAGCGATGCAGCGCTCGCTCGCGTCCTGTCCCCAGGAAACGGCGAGATGCCCCTGCTGCGGCAGACCTGAGAGATAGGTCTGGCCGTCATTACCGACGATAAATTCGCTGTCCTTATCCTCCGTGGTGACCGTCGCGCCGAACGGCAGCGGTTTGCCGTTGTGCGTGAGCGTCATCAGCACGCGGTTGCCCACGCGGGTGTTAAAGCTGGCGCGCACCACGGCCCCGCGGGTTGGGGTGACGATCTGCGCCGCGTGGGTGACGTCGGCGTCGTCCGGCAGCGTTTCGGTATCCAGCGCAATGGTGTTGTGGCGATACGCAGTGACGAACGGCACGACGGTGTAGCCGCGGAAGTCGGTTTCAACGCCGGTCTGGTTAGTAATGTGCGTCCCGTGGGTGCCCGGCGCTTTCACCAGCGCGATGGTCTCACCGAGCGGCTGGCTCAGGGTTATCCCGTTTGCGTGGGCCACCACGCCGCCCTGTAGCCCGACGTTCACGCTCTGCTGATATTTATCCTGACTGACGCCGCCGCTCAGTTCGCCGTACGTTGCTTTGTAATCGGCGTTGAGGCTGGTGGAGTTGCCGCTGCCGGTACTGCTCAGCCCTTCCTGAATGTTCCAGTTCAGGTTGTCCTCTTTCAGGGCCGTACCGTTCAGACCGATGTTTTGCGTGGTGCCCTCTTTGGTGTTGTTCAGGTTGTACGTGGCCCAGGTGTTATGCATCCAGCGATCCAGCGGAACCGAGACGCTCAGCGCGAACTGGTTATCGTTCGTCACCTCATTGCCGTCTTCGTCACTGTCGTTGGTGTTTTTGTTCATGCTGTAGCTGAGGCTGTAGCTCACGCCGTGCCAGCTGTTGTTGTAGCTGACGCTCACGGAGGTCATGTTCTGGCTCTGACTCCAGTAGGTCTCTTTCACCAGGCTCAGGGTCAGGGACCCCCAGCCTTCCGGCAGCGTCTGGTCAACGGTGGCTTCGGTGCGGGCGCGGCGCTGCTGCGGTGCAGACCAGTCGTCAGCGCGGGTATAGGACTCCAAGGTGTCTTCCAGGGTGTAAAACCCTTTGCTGTTATAGCGATAGCCGGCCAGCGAGAAGTTAGTGCCCGAGCGGACGATATCTTTGCTGTAGCGCACGCGCCACGACTGGCCTTTGCTGGCCTGCTGTTTTTTCAGCAGGGCTTTGGCACGGGTGACGTCAATGGAGAAGGCGCCTAAATCGCCCATGTTTTTCCCGACGCCGACCGCCTGAGACTGATAATGGCTGCTCTGCTGCACGCCACCGTAGGCGGTAACACCGTAGGGTAAACCGTAGATGGCGCTGCCCTGGGCAAACGGAGCCTTTTCCACGTCTTTGTCATAAGAACGATAGCGCCCGGCGGTCACGCTGTAGCGCAGGTTTTTCTCACGCTGCAATACCGGCACGGAGGCAAACGGCACCACGAAATGGCTTTCGCTGCCGTCGGTCTCTTTCACGGTCACCTGGAGGTCGCCGCTGCTTCCGGTGGGATAAAGATCGTTAATTTCGAACGCGCCCGGCGCGACCGTGTTTTGATAAATGACGTAGCCGTTCTGGCGAACCACCACCAGCGCGTTGCTGTGGGCGGTGCCGCGAATAATGGGCGCATAGCCTTTCTCACTGTCCGGCAGCATGTCGTTGTCGGATTTCAGCTCCACGCCGGTGTAGGGCACGCTGTCAAAAACATCGGCAGGCGATGAGCTCTGGCCGACGGTGACGTCGCTTTTCATCGCCACAATATCGCGCTGCGCATAGGTATAAACGGAGGTGAATTTTTGCTCCTCTTCCTTACCCGTGGTGCTGCGATTCCAGGTGGAATAGTTGCGAACGCGCCATGCGCCAACGTTCAAACCCGGACGCAGGTTAACGTACTGGCTGCTGTTATCCTGCTCGCCGCGCTGGCGAGCACGGCTGTGGCTGGCATTTGCGCTGTAGTTAAGCAGGCCCGCAGTGATGCCTTCGTCAAACGCTTCCGGGTCAATGTAACCGCGAGGCACCTGGCCCAGCGCCGTTTGAGGAATGCTCAGCAGCAGCTGCTGGTTGCGAACGCGAAAGGTTGCGGATGCCGCAGGGATGACGCGTAAATTGGCGCACTGGCCTTTGGCCATCAGCTGCGGAAATTTTTTGGTCTTGATACCGAGGCTTTTTAAATCGTCCAGGCTAAAACATGGTTGCAGCGTGCCGTTGCCCTGCGGATCTTTCTCAAGCGTAAAGGTCACGTTGCGGGTATCAATTTTATTATTATTGATAAACACCGCGACCTCATATTTTCCCGGTGCCTGACCGGGCCCTTTTTCATAAACGGACAGATCGGTTTTTCCCTGCTGGGGATTATCAATATCCAGCAGGGCCGGGTTAAAATAATCATCAGCCATTACCTGCTGGGCAAAGATCGCCATTGCCAGGCCACAAAGAATGACCAGCAGTGATGAAATTCGGCAGGTGAACGGCTTTTTATCGCTGTACATGATTATTTTATTACCGGGGAAGTATTAATGAACGGATTTCGAGAACGTATGGCTGATGCTGCCGTAATCAGTAATAATGGAATACGTCACGTTCGAGCCCCCGACATTACCCGGTAAGGCAAAATGCGTTTCCGTTTTCGGAACGGCCCAGGTCGCTTTCGTGACTTTCTGACCGTTCAGCGTGACGGTCTGGAAATTCATATAGAAGGGCGTAGGGTTATTCACCACCAGGTCGTTGCCTTCGCGATGCCATTCAAGTTTATCGGCCACATCTTCCGGTCGGCCTTTTACCGCAGACGGGCGATACAGCAGTTTGATGCGGGTGTTGATTGCAATTTGCAGCGTATTCACGCCCTCAACGTGCTTTGAGGAAGGGATCGCTTTAATGTTCAACCAGTACAGGGATTCCCTGTCTTCCGGTAAATTTCCGCCCGTACGCACCACGCGCAGAACGTTATCTTCCTGCGCATCCAGACGGAAAAGCGGCGGGGTGATCAGGAACGGGGCTTTGGCCTGGTTTTTACCGCCGGAATCGACCCAGGACTGCACCAGATAATCCGTCGCATCTGGATTTGAAAGACCAAGAGAAGATTCCTTCTTATCTCCCTGATAGACCAGCCGGGTGCCATTAATAATGACGCCTGCATGTGCAGTGGCGGCTACCAGTAAAAGCGTGCTCAGTAAATAACCGTGGCGCATAAAGATTTCTCAATTAATAGAGGAGAGAGTAATGCTCGCAAAAGCATTACTCTCTCCGGATTGATAAGATCAGTTATAAATAACGGTGAAGGTCGATACAGAGTTAGCGGGGCCTGCGGTAATTGCCGCGCCGGTTTGAATATAGCGCGCGCCGAACTCCAGATCGTTAACCGCCGTACCGGAGGTTAATTGATACTGCTGCGACGGCGTATACAGGCTGACCGGCTGCTCTGACGCATCCACCAGCTGAATCGCCACGCCCGTCGCCGCATCGGTATCTGGCGTTAAGGCAAGCGTTGAATTGTTATTCGCATCCGGCTTACCGCCGAAATTAATCGCAGCGGAGGTGACCGTGTCAGGGCAATTCGTTAACTTAATATCAAACCGCGTTAAGGTGCTGGTAGAGCCTGCACCGGTAAATACCGTTTTAGACACTTTACCCAACTGCACATTTAATGGATTACTTAATCCATTCACGACCTGACAAGCAGAATCGATAATTTCACCGGTGAAGTTTATTTGTCCTTCACCGTTTGTTGCCGCAAACGTGGATGCAGAACATCCCACCGCTGCGGCGATGATTAAACCTAAAGCAACCTTGTTCATAGCAAATCCTGATATGTTTCTGGCGAGAACGTTGCCTGGACGTTTCACCGTTGACCCTTAATGACTTTTCGTGGGTTATTTAATCAAAAAATGTATGGTTATGAATTAGCCATAGAAATCACAAATAATTGAAAAAAAGGTTGTGTTTATTTTTTATCATCAAAACAGAAGGTTGCCTTGCCTGATAAAAAACTAACGGCCAGCCAGTCATCAGGGCTATATTGTTAACAAGATGATGCAGTCAGGAGAAATGTCGTGGATTACCGCAAAATTATCAAAGAGGTAGGGCGTGGAAAAAACCACGCTCGCGATCTGGACCAGGAAACAGCCCGTGCGTTGTACACGCACATGCTGAATGGCGACGTGCCGGAACTGGAAATGGGCGGCATACTGATTGCGCTGCGTATTAAAGGGGAAGGTGAGGCGGAGATGCGCGGCTTTTATGAGGCCATGCAGTCGCAGACAATGCGCTTAACCCCGCCCGTCACGAAGCCGATGCCGATTGTGATCCCGACCTATAACGGCGCGCGTAAACAGGCAAACCTCACGCCGCTGCTGGCTATTCTGTTGCAGAAGCTCGGTTTCCCGGTGGTGGTCCATGGCGTGAGCGAAGATCCGACGCGCGTGCTGACAGAAACCATACTTGAGTTGTTAGGCATCGAACCGACCCTCCATGCCGGCCAGGCGCAGGCAAAGCTGGAAGGGAACCAGCCGGTCTATATCCCCGTGAGTGCGCTCTGCCCGCCGCTGGAAAAGCAGCTGGACATGCGCTGGCGCATGGGCGTACGTAACAGCGCTCACACGCTGGCAAAGCTGGTGACGCCGTTTGCCGAAGACGCCGCGCTGCGTCTTTCCAGCGTCTCCCATCCGGAGTACGTGACGCGCGTCGGGCAATTCTTTGCCGAAATCGGTGGGCGGGCGCTGCTGATGCATGGAACCGAAGGGGAGGTTTACGCCAATCCCCAGCGTTGTCCGCAGATGATGCTCATTGAGCCTGCCGGGACCCGCGTTGTGCTCGAACGTGGGGAAGAAAGCAGCGATGTCATTCTGCCTGAATCGAAAGATCCGCAGGTTACCGCGCACTGGATCGTGCAGTGTCTGGCCGGAAAGGTGCCGGTTCCGCAGTCGATCCGGCTGCAAATGGCCTGCTGCCTGCTGGCTACGGGAGAAGTGGAGACGGTAGAAGCCGGAATGCAGCGCGTGGCGCAGTCCTTTTAAATAAAAAAAAGCCCGTCCAGTGGCGGACGGGCAAACAAAGGGTAACAACAACAGGGTCAATGAGGGTTGGAGCATCTCACCAGAGGGAGGGTGAGGGTGGAGCAAAATTCGTTCGATTATTTGTAGATAACCGCAGTACCGCTCAGTTTGTTATTACCGTTAGCGGAGGTAATGGTGTATCCACTTGCGCCGGCAGCCGCTGCTTTCTCAGCCAGTTTTGCTTCCAGACCGTCCAGCGTGGTTGCGCCTTCTGCACTCACCACACCGATTTTATTCAGATTCTGTGCCTGAGTAGAAGAAACAGGCTCTACAGCGAAAGCGCCGAAAGAGAGGGCGGACAGGGCAACAGCAGCAACAGCATATTTGATCGTTTTCATGGCTAAATTCTCGCAGGATATTCTGTTAAGGGGACGATGTTCCGTCGATGTGATAAGTATCACGCTTTTTTGCGAGAGATAAAATCGAAGAGAATTGACGTGGTTGCTCAAAAAATTTGAATGACAAATAACTTATTGATTATTAATAAATTCAGACGCACGATTTACACTTCTTGCTGAAGCGCTTTACAGAACGGATGACAAGGGCACGTTTTGCTACGCGCTTCGCTAAAAGTCGTGAGCGTAAAGGAAGCGGCAAGTGGGGTTAGCTTCGGTAAAGGAAAGTCAACGTAACTGGCTGTCTTTCGATCCTCTGCGATTATATCCTGAATGTGAAGCGTTTTTTGAATCTTTCCCCTGCTGGCAGGCGATGCAAAGCCGTACACCGGGAATGGCTTTACGCCGTGCCTCGGGAATGGGTTCCCCGCACTCTTCGCATTCCGTCAAACTTTCGCCGCGCGGAATTTCGCCACGAGCACGCGCGACCGCATCTTCAATGGTACTGTTGATCTGTTCGTTAACGGCGTCGTCATTCGCCCAACCGGAAGCCATACTGTTCCCCTGAGTGGTTAAAGCCATATTATCAATATGGGGTTAAAAAACGCACAGTCAAGGCGCAGAGAAAGAGAACTGCATCCGCAGGGCGGATGCAGTCCGGAAGGAGGTGGGTTATTTATAGATAGTCGCGGTGCCGTACATATGGTTATCGCCACCGGCGGCATTTACTACGAAGCCTTTAGCCCCTTCCTGACGGGCTTTTTCGGCCAGCTTGTCCTGAAGGTCATCAAGGTTGCTGGCCCGGCTGACGGAGACAGTCCCGGCAGCGTGTAGCTGACCGGTGTCGGTGCTGTCGGTCAGAGGCTGAACGGACCAGGCGGAGAACGATGCGCCTGCCAGCGCACCCGCAATAATAAAGGTCAAATACGTTTTCATCTTCACATCCTCAGGGAAACAACAGGTGATTCCTTTTTAGTTTAGAAGCCTGACGAGTGTGATTTAACGCAAAAATTTGATGATGATCTGCGTGTTTTTTGAACGATAAATACTGACAATTTGCTGACAGATCATAGACATACAGGTGGCTGATTTTTGTCGTTTTTTTGTGCGGCTCAGAGAGATATTTACCCCCGCGCCGTCACAGGGTATCTTACGCGGCTGTTTAAAGGAGAATGCCATGACTTCCCAAAAGCCGGGATTGCACCCGCGTAACCGCCACCGTAGCCGCTACGACATGAAAGCCCTGTGCCAGAGCTGCCCTGAGTTGCAGGATTTTATCGTTCAGACCCCAGCCGGTGGGCCGTCGATCAACTTCGCCGATCCGCTGGCGGTTAAAACGCTGAACAAAGCGCTGCTGGCCCATTTTTATGGCGTTACGCACTGGGACATCCCTGAAGGCTTTCTCTGCCCGCCGGTGCCGGGGCGTGCGGATTACGTCCACCACCTTGCCGATCTGCTGGCGGAAGACCACGATGGAGTAGTGCCGAAACAGGCTACCGTTCTTGATATCGGTACCGGCGCGAACCTGATTTATCCCCTGATAGGCGCGCATGAGTACCAGTGGCGATTTACCGGCAGCGAGATTGGTAACGAAGCGTTCGCCAGCGCGCAGGCCATTATTAACGCTAATCCGGGGTTAAGCCGAGCCGTTCGCCTGCGTCGTCAGAAGGATGCGGCCGCTATTTTCAACGGCATTATTCACAAGAACGAAAATTATGATGCCACCCTGTGCAACCCCCCGTTCCACGACTCCGCCGCCTCCGCACGGGCGGGAAGCGAACGCAAGCGGCGTAACCTGGGTCAGGCTGAAGATGGCGCGCTAAACTTTGGCGGCCAGCAGCAGGAGCTGTGGTGCGAGGGCGGGGAAGTGGCCTTCATTCTGCGCATGATTACCGAGAGTAAAGGCTTCGGTCGCCAGGTGAAATGGTTTACCACGCTGGTCTCCCGTGGCGATAACCTGCCGCCGCTGTACCGTGCGCTCACCGACGTCGGTGCGGTGAAGGTCGTCAAAAAAGAGATGGCGCAGGGCCAGAAGCAGAGCCGCTTTATCGCCTGGACCTTTATGGACGATAACAAACGCCGCAAATAGCACCCCATCGTAGGCCGGGTAAGGCGAAGCCGCCACCCGGCTCGGTTACAGCGTCGGCTCCTGCGGAGGGAGCGGCGAAGCGGGCGGCGACAATACCTGATACGTCTGCACCGGCGCTCTCACGTTCGCCAGATCGAAGTGTTTTTTCACCATGCTGTCGAGGGCAAAGCGCACTGTCCACTGTTTTAGCGGCTGGGTGGTAAACGACACGCGCAGGGTAAAGGCGGTGTTCGTCAGCCCGACGATGCCCGCGAACGACGGCTCGCCAATCACCAGCCCGCGAATATCCTCCATCTCCATCAGCTCGCTCACCGCAGCGCGCAGCGCCTGCTTAGCCTTATCGGCATCCTCGTGACGATCGACGTCGTAATTCGCCACCACCGAACCAATGCCGCGCACAAAGTTGGCAAAGGTGGTGATCGATGACCACGGAATAATGTGGTACGCCCCGGTATCCTGACGCACGCCTACCGAACGAATGGACATCCGCTCCACCGTGCCGGTGAGCGGTCCGATGGTCACCAGATCACCGGTGTTCATCCCGTTCTCAAACTGGATGAAAACGCCGGTGATAATATCTTTAACCAGCGTCTGTGAGCCGAAGGAGATCGCCAGCCCCAGCGCACCGGCACCTGCCAGCAGCGGGGCGATATTGACCCCGATTTCCGACAGCACAATCATGATGGTAATGGTACTGATGATCACCGCCAGCGCGTTGCGGCACAGGGTCAGCAGCGTGCGGGCGCGGGCGCTCGGCAGCGGCCTGCCGTGAACATCCGACACCAGCCGGTTCTCGATAAGGCTTGCCAGCAGCGTCCAGCCGACGGCGGAGAAGAACAGGATCAGCGCGATACGAATAAGAATATCGACGGTTTTTTCCCCCGCGCCGTTATGCAGCCAGTTCCAGAAGTCAAACAGGCCCCACGCGTTCAGCAGCAGCATGATGGCCACGCAGACGGTCAGAATGCGCGCCACCTTCAGCGACACCGACGTCCAGCCATTAACCCGTTTTTGCAGCTCCGGGTAATTCCGCTGAATCTGCGGCGACAGGGTGATGGTTTTCGACAGCCAGCGGGAAAGCAGGCCAGAAACAAACGCCGCTATGCCGATAATCGCCAGGCTTTTGAACGTCGCCCCCATCATAAATTTCAGGCTGTTGCCCGGATCGAACAGGGAGAAGAAGCACAGCACGATAAAATAGGCGCTGGCCAGCCAGTGCCACACCAGCGCAAAGGCCCGAATAAACAGGCTGAAAAAGGAGAGGGAGCGGTCGGCCAGGTTCAGCAGGCTGTCGGTGATGGCCTTTTTATTGTGGAAGATGAGGTACAGCGCCCAGACGGTAATGCAGAGCATGATCAGCACGTTCGCCAGCGCCCCGAACTGCACGTTAACCTGGTTGGAGATAATCGGCACGGCGACCAGCAGGCCGTAGCCGATCAACCCGCTCAGCACGCTCAGCCGCACCGCCCAGTATTTGGCGCTCCGATCCTGAATGGCGAAGGGGCGAAGGTCAGGTACGTTCGGGCAGAATATTAGCCGCAGCAGCGCCTTAAAGAACTCGATCAGGGCATAGGCGTTCAGGAACAGCCCCTGCTGGAAGGCGATGGTTTTATTCCCGGTATTAAGACGGTCGGCCAGCAGCTGACCGACAAAAAGCGTCAGCGCCAGCAGCAGCAAATCGATGATAAAGGCCCCGGTAATCATGGCCGGGAGATGCAGCCAGCTGCTTTTATGCTGATTCTTTTTACGCCCCCACTGGCCCATCTTCCGGTAGAGCGGCCAGACGCACAGGCGCAGCAGCCAGTAAAAGATAAATACCGCACCCGCCAGAATAGAAAACTGCGTGGCGGCTGCGGAGAAGGTGTGGGGGTTAAAAGGCTTATGCGAGGTGCCAATCAGGTTGCGATAGAGCTGGGCAAAACGCGACGACAGGGCTTCCCCGTAGTGGCGGCTGATGTCGGTGACGTTTTCCAGCACCGTCTTTTCTTCTTCGGCTTCCGGCGGCGCTATGGTCGGAACTGGATCCTGAGGCGGCGTGGCGGCCACCTTCCTCAGCTGATCGACCAGCTCCTGCCGGGACGTATCGTTCTCAAGCACGTCGGCAAGCGCGCTGTAGGCGGCTTTTTTCTTTTCAGCGTCCGGTTCTGGGGCCGCATTTTGCTGGGTGGCGGTGGCTCCGGTGGTGACGCCGGGAATGGTTACAGCGAGCGATGGCGCGCTAAACAGGCTAAACAGGAGTAACAGGATCCACGGCACGGCGTCCTCCGACAAAAATATCGTGCAAAATGATAAGTATAGAGGGCGAGACGCGGAGGGGAGTTTTTGGGAACAATCCGGCGTAAAAAAGCCGGGCATGCCCGGCTCAGTGTATGGCTATCAGGAGACGTGTTGCAGGAATTCCTGGAGACGCTGGCTCGGTGGGTTCGCAATCAGCGCCTGCGGATTGCCGTCTTCCGCGATACGGCCCTTATCAATGAAGATCAGACGAGACGCCACTTTTTCGGCAAAGCCGATTTCGTGGGTCACGATCACCATCGTCATGCCTTCTTCCGCCAGATCCTGCATCACTTTCAGCACCTCGTGACGCAGCTCCGGGTCGAGCGCGGACGTGGGCTCGTCAAACAGCATCATCTTTGGCTTCACCGCCAGCGCACGGGCAATGGCCACGCGCTGCTGCTGGCCGCCGGACAGCTCTGACGGGTAGTGGTGGGCACGCTCTGCCAGACCCACTTTCGCCAGCAGATCTTTGGCCTGCGCTTCCGCCGCCGCTTTGCTGGCCCCGCGCACGCGCAGGGGGCCAAACATGACGTTTTCCAGCGCCGTCAGGTGCGGGAACAGGTAGAACTGCTGGAACACCATGCCTGCTTCCTGGCGGATCAGGCGCTCGTCCACTTTCGGATCGTTAACCTTCAGGCCATCGACGATCAGATCGCCGCTGGTGATCTCCTCGAGCTTGTTAATGCAGCGCAGCAGGGTGGATTTACCGGAACCGGACGGCCCGATGATCACCACCACTTCGCCCTGCCTGATGTTCAAATCGATATTGTGCAGCACCTGGGTTGGGCCGAAGTGCTTGGAAACGTTTTTAAATTCAATCACAGGATTTTCATCCTTCTTTCAAGACGACGCAGAACAAAGCTCAGGACAAGCGTGATAATCAGGTAGACAACGGCGACCGCACTCCAGATTTCCAGGGCGCGGAAGTTACCCGCGATGATCTCCTGGCCCTGACGGGTCAGCTCGGCCACGCCGATGACAATAAACAGCGAGGTGTCTTTAATGCTGATGATCCACTGGTTACCCAGCGGCGGCAGCATGCGGCGCAGCGCCAGCGGCAGTATCACGTGACGGATGGTTTCGCGACGGGAAAGGCCTAACGCCAGACCGGCTTCGCTGAAGCCTTTATGAATCGACAGCACCGCGCCGCGGGTGATTTCCGCAATGTAGGCGCCGGAGTTGATCATGATGGTGACAACGGCTGCGCTGAACGGGTCGATGCGCAGGTCGGTGAAGGCCATCGGCAGGGCGAAGTAGATAAACATGACCTGCACCACAATGGGGGTGCCGCGGATCACTTCGATGAAAACCAGTGCGATGTGGTTTGCAATCCAGCCGCCGTAGGTACGAGCGAAACCGGCCACCAGACCGATAATCAACCCGCCAACCAGACCGAGGACCGAAATCCACAGGGTCATTTTAGCGCCTTCAAGCAAGAGAGGAATGGCAGGCCAGATGGCGCTCCAGTCAAACTGCATGATGTATTCCTGTATACCGTGGTGAAAAACGAAAAACGTAGGCCCGGCGCGCGTGAGCGCCACCGGGCGTTACAAACCTGAGTTCAGGTGAAGTTATTTAGGCTCGGTACCGAACCATTTTTTGTAGATTTCGTTATAGGTGCCGTTCTCTTTCAGGGTTTTCAGCGCGCCGTTCACTTTATTACGCAGGTCGTCGCTGCCTTTCGGGAACGCAATACCGTACTGCTGTGCTTCCAGAGAATCGCCTACAGCTTTGAACTTGCCGTTCCCTGCGGTTTTGATGAAGTACAGGATGTTAGGCGTGTCGTGCAGCACCGCGTCAGCGCGGTTGGTGCCCAGTTCCATATACGCGTTGTCGATGTTCGGGAACTGGCGCAGGTCTTTGGTTTTGATGTTGGCTTTCGCGTAATCCACGGAACCGGTGCCGCTCTTCACGGCGACCACTTTACCGTCGAGATCTTTCACGCTTTTGACGTCGTTGTTATCCGCTTTTACCATCACCAGCAGGCCGCTTTTGTAGTAGCCGTCAGAGAAGTCGATCGCTTTTTTACGTTCTTCGGTGATGGTGATGCCCGCCAGCGCCAGGTCAACGTTTTTAGTTTGCAGCGCCGGGATGATACCGCTGAAGTCCATTGGCTTCAGGGTGTAATCCAGCTTGAGTTCTTTTGCGACAGCGGCCCACAGATCGACGTCAAAACCAACGTATTTGTCACCCTGTTTGAATTCAAACGGTACGAACGCCGTGTCAGTCGCCACAACAAGTTTGTCGGCGGCCTGCGAGGACACCGCAAACGCCAGGGTAAGTGCAGCCAGTGAAACTTTTAATACAGACTTCATAGCATTTCCTTTTATATCCACGGGGCGATCCCCTGCGAGAACCTCTGGCACAATGAAAAAATCATGCCAGTTTTACAAGCTGTTGTTTTGCAAAGGGGATGATGTCACGCATTGCACAAAAAGCGTGGCAATCCTGTCATGTTGCACCAGAATGGAGCACCGTTTTGGTGCGCTTCGTTAAGGTCTTCTGACAGGGGGATATTTAGCGCAGAATCTGACGAAAAAACAATCTTCCGTTAACGGTTGTGTGAGGTGATTATTACATTTCATTCACTTTTGCGACCATTGCGGGCAAAAGTGCGCACCATAAATGTGCAAAACCCCCGCCGGGGGCGAGGGTTATTCAGACAATCCGCAGGGATTATTCGATGTTGGACTCGATAAACCACAGGAATTGATCCAGGTCGCGGGAGGCAGCGGTAAAGATATCCGCAGTGTCTTCATCTTTCGCTTCGCCAATCGCTTTACGCACGTCGTTCGCGACGATCGCGTAACGGTCCGCCAGCTCTTTCAGGTGATCCTGAACGGTATGGATATCCAGCGGATAGCTTTTCAGTGGCGTTTTGCTGTTGATCACCTGCGTGGTACCCAGCGCCACACCGCCCAGCTGTACGGCGCGTTCGGCCATGGTATCCAGGTGAGTCACCAGTGCTGTGCGGAAGCCATCCAGCATTTCATGAACGGCAATAAAGTTTGCACCGCGCATATTCCAGTGGGCCTGCTTGGTGATCAGCGAAAGATCGATGAACTGGACCACCTGGCGATTCAGCAACTCAATGGTCGCTTTTTTATCGCTATCCGATACATCGTTACGGGTATAAAGCAGATTAGACGCTTTCGTTTTCACCAGTTTAGCGGTACTCATAATCTCATATCCTCTTGATGTTTGTGTCCCAGGTAATTACGGGATTAAGTATAGCACCGGATTTTTTCCCTGCGGTTTGGCTCTGCCTATTGGTTTAATAGCGAAAGGTGGGTTGAAGTTTTAAGTTACTGACTTTTATATATTTTATATAAATTGATGCAGATCAATCTTAATTCCTTCCCAGACAAGGCGGGCAGCTGAAATATTTTGGCAATATAAGAGAGTTTGTAAGAAATTATTTGAAGCGCGGACGAGACCTCTATTCTGCATGGCCGGTAAGCCATGCAGAATTTAAGGGCTAGTTGAGGTCAATTTTTTCAACTTTTGGTTCCGGGCGCATGGTCAGCGTGGAGCCCATTGACGCCGCGATAATGGAACAGAGCGCCAACGTCTGCACCAGCGTCAGGGTTTCGCCGAGGAAAATCATGCCGGAGATTGCGGCCAGCGCGGGCTCCATGCTCATGAGCGTGCCAAAAATACGCGTAGGCAGCCGCGTCAGGGCGATCATCTCCAGAGAGTAGGGAAGCGCCGTGGAGAGAATGGCGACCGCCAGCCCAACCGGCAGGATGGACCATTGCCAGATCGAATCCGTGGCCTGCGCCATGCCGATCGGGACAAAGATGATGGCGGCAATCAGCGAGCCCAGGGCGACCGTCGCAGGGCCGTGCTCTTCCCCCGCACGCTGGCCAGTGAGGATATACACCGCCCAGCAAGCCCCCGCGCCCAGCGCCAGAGCAGCCCCCGTCAGATCGATCTGTGAAACGCTTTGACCGAGCGGCAGAAGGAACCAGAGCCCCAGCACGGCCAGTATGACCCAGATAAAGTCCACCGGACGACGAGAAGAGAAGAGGGCAACCGCCAGCGGGCCTGTAAATTCAAGTGCAACCGCGATCCCCAGCGGGATAGTCTGAATAGAGAGGTAGAACATGTAGTTCATCCCTCCCAGCGCCAGCCCATAGAAGAGCAGGGGAAGGCGCTGCTCCTTTTTAAAACGTAGCCGCCAGGGCTTAAAGATAACCACGAGGATCAGGGTGCCTAACGCGATACGCAGCGCCGTAACGCCCGGCGCACCAACCAGCGGAAAGAGCGATTTTGCCAGCGACGCGCCGCTTTGAATGGACATCATCGCGATAAGTATGACGACCACCGGCATCCAGACCGACGATTTACGGGGTAAACCAGGCATCCTTTCTCCTGTCAATTTTTGTCAAAAGAGGTAAAAGTCGCAGTGTAATGGAAATAAGCTGCGACGGTTGAGCTACTGTTGAAAAAAATCCAGGGAAAATCCGTAAAATGAGGAAAGGTTGATGCTTTTATCGCCTGAAAGATTAGGAATAATCTGGATGAACTTTCTGGCGATGACGCGCACTATTAACGTTTGAAGGTGAAAATCTGGAGTTATTTGAACAAGATAGCTGGTGCTGGAAATGTTCTGTTACAGGAAAGGTCGCATTAGACATCGTGAATGACAAAGAGTTTCACAGATTTTTTTGATATATTTAAAACTTACGGACTTACTTGAAGCACATTTGAGGTGGTTATGAAAAAAATTGCATGTCTTTCAGCACTGGCAGCTGTTCTGGCTGTTTCCGCAGGTACCGCTGTAGCGGCAACTTCTACTGTAACTGGTGGTTACGCTCAGAGCGATATGCAGGGCGTGATGAACAAAACCAACGGTTTCAACCTGAAGTACCGTTACGAGCAAGACAACAACCCGCTGGGTGTGATCGGTTCTTTCACTTACACCGAGAAAGATCGTACTGAAAATGGCTCTTACAATAAAGGTCAGTACTACGGCATCACCGCGGGTCCTGCTTACCGCCTGAATGACTGGGCAAGCATCTACGGTGTTGTAGGTGTTGGCTACGGTAAATTCCAGCAGACCGAAAACCAGGGTCTGAACCGTACTGCTAGCAACAGCGACTACGGTTTCTCCTATGGCGCAGGTATGCAGTTCAACCCAATCGAAAACGTTGCTCTGGACTTCTCCTATGAGCAGAGCCGTATCCGCAACGTTGACGTTGGCACCTGGATTGCGGGCGTAGGTTACCGCTTCTAATCACTTCGGTGAGCCAGTAAAAAATCCGCCCTTTGAGGCGGATTTTTTTTATGGAAGATAAAGCAAAACGGCAACCAGAGGTTGCCGTTTTTAGTGTTTGTGCCTCTTCCGGTGGGAGAGGCCAGCGTGAAGGCATCAGTCCGCACGAGACGGCAGAGATCACTTACTCTTAATATCGAAAATATCCGTTCCCAGATGGTTATAGTCAACTTTCTGTAACTTAAAGTTGGTAATGTACACTGGCGGGCCCTTCTTGCCGGAGATAAACGGGTAATCATTTTTTATCTCTTTCGCCTTAATCCCCGTCCACTGGGAGAAGAATTTCAGGAAATCGTTCGCGGAACGACGCGCTTTGATGATGCGATGCGTTTTGTCATCACTCGACAGCACCATAAACGGTACCTGGAAGTTCTGCTGGAATTTGTCATCGTGGGCCAGATACTGCACCTCTTTTCCACGCTCCTTAAACGCCAGACCGTGGTCAGAGAAATAGACCATTGAGAAGCTGTCGCCGCTGTTGCGCAGCTGTGCGTACAGCTTGCTGAGCAGATCGTCGGTTTGCGTCATGGTATAGAGGTAGCAGGAGGTCTCTTTCGACTGCACGAAATCTGCGTATTTTCCCTTCGTGCGGTCGCAGGCTTGCGGATGGGAACCCATCAGATGCAGAACAATCAGCTGCGGCTGGGTGCGCTGGGTGGCAAAAACCTGCGCGGTCATTTTCAACAGTGCTTCATCTTGCGTATTTTTGTCCGCTTCAAAGTCACCGCTTTTCAGGAACTGTACCTCGTCGGCACGCTTCGCGATGCTGGCAATGGCGGTATCATATTCGCCAATCTGCCCCTGGTTGGAGAACCACCACGTCTGAAAACCGGCCCGGTTGGCCAGGGTGACAAAATTATCCTGAAACTGCGGTTTTCCATCCACGACGCGGTTGAGCGTCAGACCGAGAGATTTCTGCGTTGAGCCGCTGGCCGCCACGTAGTCGGTAAACAGCGTACCGTTGACGGCGCTGGCAAACGGCGTGTTATCCCAGTGACCGCCAAACGCGCCGAGCGCATCGCGACGCGCGCTTTCACCGATCACCACCACGTAGGTGTGATACTTCGGTTTTACCGCCAGCACGTTCCAGGTGTCTTTCATTGTGGAAAGCTCGGCCATACGCGCCTGCTCGTCGAGCACTTCCTCGTTATTCACCACCACGTCTTTAACGAAGCGAAACACCGGATAACCGGTATCTTTCAGCTTAAACACGCCGCCCCAGGCCAGGTTTTGTACCGGCGCGACAAAAAACGTCACCACGCTAAAGGCCAGGCACAGGCTTTCAATTTTACCCCACCGCTTTTTCTCGACGGGCTTACGACGAACCGCCATCACGCCCAGGGCAAAAATGAAAAGGCCAACCACGTAGTTGTACCACGGGAAGATCGTCAGGATCTCCGTGGACTCTTCCATATTGGTGGAGTGTAGCGCCAGCAGGGTATTAAAGTTCGGCGCGCCATAGGCCTGGCCAAACGGGAAATAGGCGGCAGCAACCAGAGAACAGATCCCGATGAGCACTTTTTGCACGCGCGGTGCGCTTTGCCACAGCAGGTGAAGGATGCAGGTGAATCCGACGGCATAAAGCAGGCTGAACGGGTAGCCAAGGGCAAAGTTAATCAGCAGCGATTGCAAAAAATAGAATCCCGTCCACGGGCTTAAGGCCCGGCTGCGGGTAACAAGTGTATCAATCAGGGTTACGTTCATAGATCGCTATCACGAAAACGCCATGTGCTCACCCTGGCGCCAAGGGTCAAAGCCTGCCTGACTGTGCGTGAAAAGGGAATGAGGGGTCCGCTTCAGCGAGCCGCAAAGGATGCAGGGCTGCAAGAAGATAGTGCGAGCGTGAAGTAAGGTCAACAGTTGCTAAACAGATGTTTTGCGAAGGGGGCTGCAAATCCGCAAAAATAATCGGGAAAAGGACAGTGTGCCGGGGAAAAATGACGGGAAAATGAAGCGGCGTACCGCGACGCCGCTTAGTGGGAAGATTTGTCGTCCTGCTGCGGTTTGGTGGTAAACATATCGCACAGCATGTTCACCAGCATCAGGCGCACTTTAAAAGGAGAGTGGGTAAACACGTTCATACACCTCTTGAATTCATTCATAAGACCTCCTGATTCATGATCCCTTCGATCCGTGAAGGGTGACTGCATTACATACAGATATAGCACAGGCTATATTGTATAGCTATGGCTAATTCGTTAATTTTTTGTGCTTGTAGAGCTATGGTTTACAATGTGCGCTCCGTTACAAGGCGCTGGAAGCGTCAACCCCATTGAGGAAGCACAATGAACCGTCGCGCAGGTAAGCCAACAACAAAAAAAACGACGCAACTGGTGAACGTTGAAGAGCATGTGGAAGGCTTCCGTCAGGTGCGTGAGGCGCACCGCCGGGAACTGATTGATGATTATGTAGAGCTGATCTCCGACCTGATCCGTGAGGTGGGCGAAGCGCGCCAGGTCGATATGGCCGCCCGGCTGGGGGTGTCTCAGCCAACGGTGGCCAAAATGTTAAAACGTCTGGCGTCGGTAGGGCTGATCGAAATGATCCCCTGGCGCGGGGTATTTCTGACCGCTGAAGGCGAAAAGCTGGCGCAGGAGAGCCGCGAGCGCCATCAGATCGTCGAGAACTTTTTACTGGTGCTGGGCGTCAGCCCGGACATTGCCCGTCGGGATGCCGAAGGGATGGAGCACCACGTCAGCGAAGAGACGCTGGTGAAGTTCCGCGAATTTACGCTCAAATACGGTCCCTCCGCTGAATGAACATTCCCGGTTTGCAGGCCCTGAAACGCGATCGCTTTTTCCATCTTTTACTCATCATTGGCGTTGGGCTCAGCGTCTTTGTGCCCTTCAGGCCGCAGGCCTGGCCCGCGGCAATAGACTGGCGCACCATTATTACCCTGAGCGGTTTGATGATGCTCACCAAAGGCGTTGAGCTGAGCGGCTATTTTGACGTGCTGGGGCGCAAAATGGTGCGCCGCTTTGCCACCGAGCGCAAGCTGGCCCTGTTCATGGTCTTTTCGGCGGCGCTGCTGTCGACGTTTCTCACTAACGACGTGGCGCTGTTCATTGTGGTGCCGCTGACGCTTACGCTGCGTAAGCTGTGCGAAATACCGGTCACCCGCCTGATTATTTTTGAAGCGCTGGCCGTCAATGCGGGCTCGCTGCTTACGCCGATCGGTAACCCGCAGAACATTCTGCTGTGGGGACGCTCGGGCCTGTCGTTTACCGCGTTTACCGGGCAGATGGCGCCGCTGGCGCTGGCGATCGTGGCGACGCTGCTGGGGGTCTGCTGGTTTGCCTTCCCCAATAAAACGTTGCAGTACCACAGCGGTACAGCCGGCCCCCAGTGGCAGCCGCGTCTCGTCTGGAGCTGCCTGGGGCTGTATATCGTTTTCCTCACCGCGCTGGAGCTAAACCAGGCGCTGGCGGGCGCGCTGCTGGTGGCGTGCGGTTTCCTGTTCCTCGCCCGGCGGGTGCTGGTGAGCGTCGACTGGACGCTGCTGCTGGTATTTATGGCGATGTTTATTGACGTGCACCTGCTGGTTCAGCTTCCGGCATTGCAGAACGTTCTCCAGAGCGTCAGCGGTCTGTCGCAGCCGGGATTATGGCTGACGGCGATTGGTCTTTCGCAGGTAATCAGTAACGTGCCGTCCACCATTTTACTGCTTAACTATGTCCCCCCTACGGTGCTGCTGGCGTGGGCGGTCAACGTCGGTGGCTTTGGGCTGCTGCCCGGCTCGCTGGCAAACCTTATCGCCCTGCGCATGGCCAACGATCGCCGCATCTGGTGGCGCTTCCATCTATGGTCAATCCCGATGCTGCTCTGGTCAGCGGCGATAGGTTTCGGACTATTCCTTCTCATATAGTGCGCAATTTGTCAGTTTTTCCTGGCAAATGTATAGCAACGTCCTAGCTTTAGTGAACGGCATAGTGTGATGCCGCTCACTGACAGGACCGTTGCTGAACTATGGCAGAAGATCAAACTTCACCTGCTGACGAGCAGGATAAAAACAATAACGAGCGCAAGCGCCCGGGCAAAAAACCGTTAATTATCCTCGGCATTGTGGTCATCGTGATGGTGATTGTGGCGCTGGTCTGGTGGTTTTTAACCCGCAACGAAGAGACCACCGACGACGCCTTTACCGACGGCGACGTGGTGACCATTGCCCCTAAAACGGCGGGCTACGTAACTGAACTTCGCGTGCGGGATAACCAGCGCGTGAAGAAAGGGGACGTGCTGGTGGTGATCGATCCTCGCGATACCACCGCCCAGCGCGATCAGGCTCAGGCCCAGCTTGGGCTGGCGCTGGCGCAGCTGCATCAGGCCCAGGCGCAGCTGGCGCTCTCAAAAGTGCAATACCCCGCCCAGCGTGATGAAGCCAAAGCCCAGGTACTGAAAGCGCAGGCGGAGATGGCCAACGCGCAGGCGGAGTACCGCCGTCAGCGCGGCGTTGACCCGCGCGCGACGACGCAACAAAGTATCGATTCCGCAAACGCTCAGTTGCGCAGCGCACAGGCGGGTCTGGCCAGCGCGCAGGCGCAGCTGGAAGTGGCGGAGCAGGTTCAGCTGCAAATCCGCCAGCAGGAAACGAATGTTGAAGCCCGGGAACGGCAGGTCGATCAGGCCAGGGCGCAGCTGGAAACCGCCAACCTGAACCTCTCCTATACCGAAGTCCGCGCCCCGTTCGACGGTTTTGTCACTAAGCGCAACGTCCAGCCCGGTACGCTGGTGCAGGCGGGCACGGCGCTGTTCTCGCTGGTCTCCCCGAACGTGTGGGTGGTGGCGAACTTTAAAGAGTCGCAGCTTGAACGCATGAAGCCGGGCGATAAAGTGACCGTGTCCGTCGATGCCTGGCCGGATATGGCGCTGGAAGGCCATATTGACAGCATCCAGCAGGGCAGCGGCTCGCGCTTCTCCGCCTTCCCGTCGGAAAACGCCACCGGTAACTTTGTGAAGATCGTGCAGCGCGTGCCGGTGAAAATCGTCATTGATAAAGGGCTGGATCCGAACAAGTCGCTGCCGCTTGGGCTGTCGGTTGAACCGAAGGTCACCGTGGAATGACGGACAGCAGCCACGAAAACTGGAAGCCCGCCAGTAACCCGTGGGCGGTGGCGATTGTGGTCACCCTGGCGGTGTTTATGGAGATTCTGGACACCACCATCGTCAACGTGGCGCTGCCGCACGTGGCGGGGTCGCTCTCGGCAAGCTACGACGAATCCACCTGGGTGCTGACCAGCTACCTGGTGGCGAACGGCATCGTGCTGCCGATCTCGGCCTTCCTGAGCCGGCTGTTTGGCCGCAAGCAGTTCTTCCTGATCTGCATTGTGATGTTCACCATCTGCTCGTTCCTGTGCGGCATCGCCACCGAGCTTTGGCAAATCATCCTCTTCCGCGTGATGCAGGGCTTCTTTGGCGGCGGGTTGCAGCCCACCCAGCAGTCGGTGCTGCTCGACTACTTCAAGCCGGAGGACAGGGGCAAAGCGTTTGGGCTTTCCTCCATTGCGATTATCGTTGCGCCGGTGCTCGGCCCGACGCTGGGGGGCTGGATCACCGACAACTACTCCTGGCGCTGGGTGTTCTTCATCAATATTCCGGTGGGGATTGTGACGGTGCTGGCGATCTACCAGCTGCTGGAAGATCCGCCGTGGGAGAAAAAGTCGGAAGAGAAGCTCACCGTCGACTGGACGGGGATCGGCCTGATCGCCCTCGGCCTTGGCTGTTTGCAGGTGATGCTCGACCGGGGCGAAGACGATGACTGGTTCTATTCGAACTTTATCCGCACCTTCGCGGTACTGACCCTGATCGGCATTATTGGCGCGATCTACTGGCTGATGTATGCCAAAAAGCCGGTGGTGGATCTGCACTGCATGAAGGATCGCAACTTTGCGATCTCCAGCCTGCTGATGGCGGGAATGGCGATGATCCTGTACGGCAGCTCGGTGGTGATCCCGCAGCTGGCACAGCAGGATTTGGGCTATACCGCCACCTGGTCCGGTCTGGTGCTGTCGCCCGGGGCGGTGTTGATTGTGCTGACTATTCCGCTGGTGCTGAAGCTGATGCCGGTGGTGCAGACGCGCTGGATCATCGCCTTTGGCTTTACCTGCCTGGCGGTGTCGTTCTTCTGGTCCCGCACCCTGACCCCGGACATCGATTTCGAGACGCTGGTTCTGTTCCGCAGCGCCCAGTCGATTGGGCTGGGGTTCCTGTTTGTGCCGCTCACCACCATCGCCTTTATTTCGATCCCAAGGCGGCTCAACGCCGACGCGGCGGCGCTGTTTACCATGTTCCGCAACGTGGCCGGCTCGATTGGCATTTCGCTGTCGACGGCGGCAATCACCGAGCGCTCGCAGGCGCACAGCGCGCACCTGGCCTACCACGCTTCGCCGTTTAACGAGCAGTTCCAGCTGGCAATACGTGAAAGCGCGCAGGCGATCCAGAACTTCACCACCCAGGTGGGTGACCCGACCGGCATTGCCACCGGGCGGATGTACCAGACGATGATCGAGCAGTCGCGTTTCCTGGCCTACATCGACGTCTTCACCATTCTGAGCGCGGTGGCCTTCTTACTGATTCCGTTTTGTTTGTTGCTCTCGCCGGTTAAGAGCGAGGGGAGTGCAGGAGCACACTGATGATACACAGACGTTTACACCCCCTGATGATAATGATGCTGCTGGTGGGCTGCGCCGTCGGGCCGGACTACCAGCCGCCCGCGCCGCCCGCCGTTACGCACTGGAACGATAAGGGCGACAGCGCGGTGAAATCGCAAACGTCTTCCGCCGCCACTAACCCGCGCTGGTGGAAAACCTTCGGCTCGCCGCAGCTCGACAGCCTGGTTGAGCGCGCCATCGCCGGGAATCTGACGTTACAGCAAACGGTATTGCGCATTGCCGGTGCGCGCGAACAGATTAACCAGGCGGGCGGGGCGTTTTTCCCGTCGGTGAATGGCAATGTGCAGGCAACGCGCCAGCAGCTTGGGCTGGAAGGGGAGCTAAAATCCCACGGTGTGTACGACCAGCTGGATAATGTCGATCCGCAGCTGCGAAGCGCGTTAGGCCCGCTGACGCAGCCGATCAATCTTTACCAGGGCAGCTTTGACGCCCAGTGGGAAATCGACCTCTGGGGCAAGGTGCGCCGTCAGGTGGAAGCCGCTGAAGCACAGCAGAAAGCCGCCATCGAACAGCGTAACGATGCGCTGGTGTCGCTGGAGGCCGAAGTGGCGCGGGCGTGGCTACAGCTGCGCGGGGCGCAGAGCATCATCGCCACGCTCAATACGCAAATTGAGAGCGCGCAGCAGACGCTGGATCTGACCGAAAGCCGCCAGCGCGGCGGGCTGTCGCCGCAGATGGACGTGGAAAACGCCCGGGCGCAGCTGGGTAATCTTGAAGCCCAGCTGCCGCAGTATCAGGCCCAGGAACGCCAGGCGATGAACGGGCTGGCGATCCTGCTCGGTAAACCGCCGGGAGCGCTGGACGCCGAGCTGCAATCGGCGCAGCCGATGCCCGCGCTGCCGGATATCGTGCAGACCGGCATTCCGTCGACGCTGGCCCGCCGCCGTCCCGACGTGCGTGAAGCGGAGGCGAACCTCCACGCCGCCACGGCGCAGATTGGCGTCTCGGTGGCTGAACTGTTCCCGAGCTTCACCCTCTCCGGACAGTTTGGCCTGCGCAACAGCGAATCCGGCTGGCTGACCGACTGGAGCAGCCACTTCTACAGCTTCGGCCCGCAGGTTTCCATTCCGATTTTCCAGGGCGGTCGGCTGGTCTCCAGCGTCAAGGTGGCGCGCGCGCAGCAGGGCGCGGCAGTGCTGGACTATCGCCAGACGGTGCTGACGGCGCTCGGCGATGTCGAGAACGCGCTGGTGAGCTATCGCACCGATCAGCAGCGTGAGGCGGGTCTGGCGAAAACCATCGACGCATTGCAAAACGCCTTTGATCTCGCCAGCGACAGCTACCGGCAGGGGATCGCCAGCTTTATCGACGTGCTGGACGCCCAGCGTCAGTTGGCCCAGGCCGAACAGCAGCGCGCGCAGGCGCAGGTGCAAAGCGCGCTTGACCTGGTGGCGCTTTATAAAGCCCTCGGCGGCGGCTGGGAGCCGTATCAGCAGGTGCGACTGCCGGATTATGCTGTCTTTGGCGACGCTCCGCGCGGATAAATTCAGAGAAATGGGCAAGAAACGGACAGGAACGCCACATTCGCGAGGGCAGAGGGGCGGGTATAACTGACAGACACCCAAACGACATGCGAGGAATGATTTATGCGTTATCAAAAACTGGGCAATACCGGGCTGTTTGTTTCTGAACTGTGCCTCGGCACCATGACCTTCGGGGGTGAAGGCGGCATGTGGGGCAAGATTGGTCAGCTACAGCAGAGTGAGGCCGAGCAGCTGGTGGGCCGCGCGCTGGATGCCGGCATTAACTTCATCGACACCGCTGACGTTTACTCGGAAGGGCGTTCAGAGGAGATTACCGGGCAGGCGCTGAAGAACCTGAAAATTCCGCGCGAAAACGTGGTGGTTGCCACCAAGGTGTTTGGTGAAACCGGCACCGCGGGGGTGAACTCGCGCGGCAGCTCGCGGTATCACATCATCAGTAGCGTGAAGGAGAGCCTGCGCCGCTTGCAGCTCGATCATATCGATCTCTATCAGCTTCACGGCTTTGACCCGGCAACGCCTGTTGAAGAGACGCTCTACGCACTGGATAACCTGGTGCAGCATGGCCACGTGCGCTACATCGGCGTCTCGAACTGGGCGGCATGGCAGATTGCCAAAGCGCTGGGCATTTCCGAGCGTCTGGGGCTGGCGCGTTTTGCGTCGTTGCAGGCGTACTACACCATCGCCGGACGCGACCTTGAGCGCGAGCTGGTGCCAATGATGCAGAGCGAAGGCGTCGGACTGATGGTCTGGAGCCCTCTGGCGGGCGGTCTGCTGAGCGGAAAATACGATCGAGACGGGCAGAGCATGACCGGTGGTCGTCGTCTGGCGTTCGACTTCCCGCCGGTAAATAAAGACCGCGCCTTCGACTGCGTGGACGTTATGCGCAAGATTGCCGGGAGCAAGGGCGTCTCCGTCGCACAAATCGCCCTGGCGTGGCTGCTGCACCAGAAAGCAGTGACCAGCGTTATTATTGGTGCGAAACGCGTCGATCAGCTTGACGATAACATTGCCGCCACCGGGATCCGCTTAAGCGAAGACGAGCTTAAGCAACTGGATGCCGTCAGCGCGCTGCCGCGTGAATATCCGGGCTGGATGCTGGAGCGGCAGGGGGAGTATCGTCAGGGTCAACTAACGCAGCAAAGTATTTGATTCTCGTTGATAACCGAAACTATTTATCGTTCCGGTTATCATTTTTTCTTAATTAGAATAGCTTAGATGTTTTTTATGTGACATATTTCTGGCGGTATTTCCAATACTTAACCATCACCCATAATTGCTGATATATCTGTAGGTTTTTCCTTTTTTATTTAATTGAGAAAGAACCGATACTGAGCCATTAGCCACTAATCCTACATCAGTAGTTATTGCTTAGAATAAGTTGAACCAGACGACAGTGAAGCATTTATGACCGTGCCAGAAAGTGATACTCCCCGGCGCTGTAGACTGCCATCTTTCCGGAGCTTTCTGTCCGCGTTTTCCCCACAGTGACGCTGGCGTCATCCCCTTTGCCAACCAGCAGAGATTTCTGAACGCTGACCTGCAAGGACTACATCAGCGCCACCGAATTATTCGTCACCCTACTAAGAATCGGCGGATGCAGTGGTAGATATAGATTTATCGCTTTTGTGTATATACCACTACTTATCTCCTCAATCATGCTACTGTATAATAAAATTATTGTCATCCATTTTACAACCCCCTTTTTGTGAAGATTATTTGTCAGTAAGTTGTAAGGTTGATGCCCTCTCTTCTCCCAATAGATATTGTCTGCCAATCAATCTTGTATCACCTAAAAGACTCATTGAAAATGTTGATGCACCGAAAGAAAAATAACAATTTTTATTGTTTGTTATTATCTCCCATTTATAGTACTGTGGAAATCGAAGTGTTGTTTTTACATTTATTTTATTTATATCAATAATGTATAAACCAGTTTCTGAGGCGGTGTACTTACTTTCAGCCCATTCAATATCAACTTTGAGATCTGTAACATCAGAAAAAGAAACAACAGCCTGGCAAACTGAAAATAATGGCTTTCCACTAAAAGTATCCTCACTCCATTCTATTATATGATCTATATCAAAACGTAAAGGAGATATTCTACCATCAATATTTTCCGGCAAAAATATTCCATGTATCGCATTGTCATGCAATGAGATATTTTCAAAATCGTGTGTCATAATCATTGTCCTTGTATCATGGTACAACACCGCACCCACCAAATTCATGTTTAGCATGGTTGCACTCACATGTTTTGGGATTTTGATTATTTACATCATAATGCCAATGAATAGAACTGCCATTTTTTGCCATACAACCATGGCTTCCCTTAAGTGGGTCAGGATCACGCTCATGTTTTCCTTAATCATATATATTCCACCCACACATCAATACTATCGGGTACTGAGTTTTATATTGCCCCTGCTGCGGGTCGTAATACCGGTACCGGTTATACACAGCCTCGTCTCTTTATCTTGCTTTCGCCCCGGTAGCCGGAGATTCTCCGGGTTATCCTCCCGCAGCTCATTGCTCCATTCGCTATATTCCGCTCGCCATCCGATTCTGCCGTCGCTGTGTATCAGCATCAGGCCCCGGTGGTTGCAGTTATGCAGATGAACTTTCATCTCCTATAGGTACTCTTTCTCCAGTTGTTCCGCCAACTGCTGATACGGGGCATGTTCATTTAACTAAAATCATCCTCTCAGAGTTAATCGTATTCGTGCTTCTATACCCTAACGTCATTGGCTATTAACAGAAGCATTTCAACCCAAGAAAAGAAATACAGAGTAATGAAATTTAAAATCCCTAACAGAGATAACCTCAGTATCAATCCATCAGTTTTATTTGTTAAAAAAAATAGAGCGTAATATATAAAAACTAACAAAGGAGGGTTTATAAAAAGAATAGTATCATTTTTTATAGTAAACGTTAAACGAATAATAAAATCAGATATTACATCATTTTTCTGCGAGCTAAATGGATGGTAAAGTAGCAATGCGGCCTGAATTGACAATATAGATATGTCAGCAATAAAAATTCTTACCAAGAAACCGTTCATTGTTTCGCGCCTTCTATTTTTTTTGTACTCATCCAGAACATCACTTACACAGTCTTGGCAGTTATTTACTATAAAACCATAGTTATCACTTCCATATTGTTTGCTTCCTTTCGGAAGTAATAAGCTATCAGGTTCATGTTTGACTATTTCCACTGCTTTTTTCATTATTTCATCGCTATATTTTTCTTTATTACAGGTATAATCATTGGTTCTAGGTTCACTGAATAATCCACTATCACCACCATAGCCGATATTAGTACCATCATCAAAGAATATGTGTGCATGAAAAATGCCAAGATCGAAACCTGTCTTGCCATTTGTCCTAAAACCTCTCGAACCTTTAAGCGGTCTTGTACATATTTGTGCCAAACCTAGTGGATCTATAAATCGAATTGGATTCAACGGATACTGATAAAAATTCCACCCCCCCCCCCCGCAGTCCTATCGGATCCTGCGTGATATACCGTCCCTGCTGCGGGTCGTAATACCGGTGCCGGTTATAGTACAGCCCCGTCTCTGCATCATACTGCTGCCCCGGCAGGCGGATGAGCTGTGCCAGATTGTGCGGGTTCTGCCCGCGCAGCACATTCCCCCACGCATCGTATTCTGCCGACCAGTGTTTTTTCCCGGAATGGCTGACCAGGGCCGGTGGCCGCAGTGGTACTGGTGGATATTTCTTTTCGGCGCGTACTCCGCCTTTATCTGGTGCTCCGGTGTCACCCCGCCCTGCGCCAGTCACCGCTGGTTTGCTTCACTGAGTTCCCCGCGCTGTAGCTCCGCTTCCAGATTATCTACCATAGCCTTAGTTCCGGCGGGAAGGTCACGCTGAATTCCGGATTCGATCCTCCGGTACGATTCCATGTGATGTAATTTGTAAAAAAACATTCTATACCGTCCTGCAAGTTGTATAGGTTCAGCTATCCGCATCGAGCCGCACCGCTGACTGCTCAGTATGCCTATCTAAGGACAAAAATAACCTATATCCGTAACCCAATGTGAATTCTGCTCGATCAAAGAACAACAATTTGGTATATATGGCAAGATTTCTGCCTGCTTTTTTTGAATGGCATATTTACACGCATAATCTTGCTTTAGCCCAACATCCGAAAGCGAAGGATTAGCTCCCTTTTCAAGCAATAACTTTGCAAAGTTAATATTGTTTTTCCAAATGGCGGTAATTAATGCAGTATCTATTGGTGATTTTGCTATTGCATCAATGTCAGCGCCATGAGATAGTAAATAGTTAGCTATATCTCTATGCTTCTCCGTTCCATAATATGCAGCAATTATTAAAGGTGTCTCATTATACCTGCCAGTAACAGAATTTACATCTGCTTGAGCTACTTCAACTAAAAAGTGTACTGCCTCAATATTTGCGCTTCCTACAGCTAAGTTTAGCGCTTCATTCTTTTCTTGGGTTGTCACTAATGAACATTGGTTAAACTCATTTTGTTTGCACATGTTTTTTTTCAAACATTTTTCACAAAAAAACCATATCTCCTTTAACCCACCAATAGCAATAGGTGAACTTGCCATAGATGTCAGTGATAGATTTTTTTCAGCCTCATAGGCATCGCAGGAAACAATGAATAATGTAAGGGTTAGGGTCGCTATTTTTAGGGGGGTAAACGGTATATTTTTTATGTGCATTAGTTTGTACCGTTCCCTGATGTTTTATTTGCCGCCTCTCGTTGAGCCGCTTCGAAAGCGGGGCCACCTTTTTTTTCCACTGCTAACTGATAAATACCCGCAGCAGTATAGCATTTATAAAGCATATCATCTGAGCTCAGTGTATCCTTCCAGATTCTGTCACATGCCAACACTATATCGTTCCCAAGATGAGTATCACATGATTGCTTACTGCTTCCTGATGTTCCATAGCAGATATCATGATTTCTACAAGCTTGCATAAAACTAACACCATACAGACCATCTGGAACAAATTTATCTGTACTTTCATCTCCGCAACCATATCCCCAAGGGTAACCATCAGGCCTTAATGAAACTGGATTTGTAGTATCGACCCCTTCCTGGGCTACATTTGTAACTTTTGATTTATACCCTGGTTGGTTAATATAGGAACCTAATGAATTCCACCCCGCTAATCCAAGAGGGTCAATTTCTGTTATTGGATTGGACGTATATATATATAAATTCCACCCGCCCCGCAGT